>JBAZSJ010000001.1:0-262923 GCA_041662485.1 Opitutaceae bacterium
ACAGGCTGCGCATATCCTCCCCCCGGCAGGGGCGCGCTGCGCTTCGCCGGGGGCTCCGCGCGCCCCTCCGGTTTTATCAGAACTCGGTTCACGTTGGGGCTTACACAAGCGGCTTTACGCCGCGATGGTTCGACCGTGGGAGCGTTTCGCGAGCAAGCGACAGTCCGCCACTTGCTCGCGATGATCGGAATCGCGGCGTAAAGCCGCTCCTACATTTTCCGGAAACGCTCCGGTGCTTGCCCGAGGTTATTTACTCGATGCGGCCCTCGTCGAAGTCGATGAGGTCGGGCACGCTGATGATCTGTTCGGCACGGTCGGCGCAGCCCATGGCGGTGAGCGCCTCCTTCAAAAACTCGCGACCGGCGGGCGTCATGCCCTTCTGGACGAGTTCGCGGTTCCACTTGGCGGCGCGGACATCGGCGGGCAGGAGGGCTTTGAGCTTCGCCTCGATTTCCTCGGAGGAGGACGATTCGAAAACGATCTTCTCCACGGCGGCGGGATCGATGCCGAGGTGCATGGAGAGGAAGCGATCAAGTCCGCGCTTGTAGTTCTTCGCGTAGCTGGGGGGAAGCGCGCCGTGGGCCTTCACGTAGGCGCACTTGGCAAGGAAGCGTGGAAAATAAAGGAGCCCTGTGGCCGGGTGCGGCAGGTAAGGCGACGGCAGGCAGGTGAGCACGTCGCCGGAAGAACCGGGAATGGGCTTGGACAACATGGCCACCACTGCACCCGAGCGGCGACTTAAAGAAAACCTCTTTCTCGCCGCTTGCGGGCGCTTGTCATGGTGTTGTTCTTGCCTCACCTGCGCATCAGCGCGCGTTTTTGTTAATTTTCCCATCCACTGCCGGATAATCCGGCACGAGTCATCATTGAGACCATGCCCGGCACCGTGAACGGGAATAAAGGTTACGTCTGCACCAACCACGGCGATGCGATCATTTTTCAGGTTCTATTGCTCCGGTTTCGGTGCGGACTGACTCTCCTCGATTTTCTTGGATACGGCGGAGATAGTCCGCCGTTTATCCAGTTCTGCCTTCGGAATAAACCAGAAGCCGCGCATCCCTCCCCCAATGATGACCAGCCCTTGGTCGGTGGCGATCAGGCCTTTTACATTGGGCCTGGGATAGCGAAAAGTTTCGGCGTATTCCCCGGTCGCCCGCACTCTTTGGTCCATTTCATCAGACCATGCGAAGCGGATGCAATGCACGGTGCAACCCTCGGCATTAATGCGAACGAGCCAAGCCTCTGAAGCCCCCAAAGACGAACTCAGGGAGGGCCACGCCAATATATCGAGTTCCCCATTGCGCCATACGGCCGCGCAGTCGGATACAAGCATATCCTCGAGCGCCTTAGGATATGGAAAACGCGCCTGGCCGGACTGGTCTAATTCCGGAGGAACGAGAAGGAGTTCATCCGTCTCGGCATCAAGCAGCTCAATGCGATTGGGGCGGTATGTGCTGTTCCGAGTCCCCGGGGATCTGCGCCGGATGAGCAGTCCCGGACTGCTGGTGACCAGTATATTGCCTAAAAATTGTTCATTGAGATGTTTCAGCAAGGCTCCGGTGCCGCTATCGAAAAATGTCCAAGTCCTATTCTCATTGTTGGCGCCGATCATGACACCTCCATTCCGAGATGGAGATACGGAGAAGGGCGCTCCGGAAAGAACCGTATCAAGCGGATGCAGGGGGGGGCGGCGGCGTGAAGAGGCGACCAATTGGCAGGTGAGCCCCGGTGATATTCGATAAAGAGCATTCCCTTCCGTTTTTTTCACATATCCCGCCAGGGTGCGTTCGCCGGAAACGGCCCAGAGATCGCCTTGGGCCACACAGATCCGATAGCGCGCGACCGGCATATCAATTTTGCTCCACCGCTTTTCCCCCTCATCGAGAACCCAAACTCCTTCCTCAGCCGCGACGGCAAATAGGTTTCCCCAAGGAACAAGCTGATAGTCGTCGAAGACGACATGAGATCTGCCGTCCTTATAAGTTTCCTGGGGCCAATTGTCTGGAAAGCGAATGGCCGTGGCCCCGCTCTGCGGATCGATTGTCCAAAGGCCTCCATTTAGCCAATCAAGAACCCATAAGCGACCATTCCGCCAAACCGCCGATTCCGCAGCAAACCCGGCATGTCTATACTTGCGGGATTCATCATTCGTGTGTTCGGCGGCAATCCAAAGCGATTGGACCATCAGGGCGTCCTCCGTGTTGGTCACAGGACGAAGAACGGGGAATTTTTCCCAAATACGTGAGCGGGCGTAATCGATCATGGAAAACTCCTGCCGGGCGGTGGAAGGCTGAGCGCGTCGGGCGTCCAGGGCGGCGAGTATTTCCCGTCCCTGATCCTCACGACAGTTGATATTGCCATGCTCGAACAGCACCAAAATATACGAAAGTATGCTTGGCGAAACCGCTGATTCCGAGCGAATCAACGCGAGAAACATCCCGACCATCTTTTGCTGGGCGGAGACGAGGTCTCTCGAGCCGCTGATCACGCTCAGCGGTTTGATCAACTGGCAAAATATCGCGGCCCCACGCGGACCGGCCAGCGCATCGCTATGCTCGGAAACAAAATCGGCGATCCGCTCGGTGAGCTTGAGACGGATTTTTTTATCGGCGGTCGATTGCCAGCGCAGGGCGAGACCGTCAGCCTGACTCAATACGTCAGGAGAACGATTCAGCTCATCTATATACTCCCCCCAAGCCGCACGAGCGGATGCTTCATCGGGATTGGGCACACGCCATCCCCCCACTCCCATGGGGAAATCTTTATGAGAGGCCGTCCCGGCAAGAAGGGGAGGCCGCGGAATTGCTCCGTCACCATGTGCACCGAAGGAGAGTTCACCCCGGATCATTTCCGGCCATGAGGCCAAACCCGCATCGAAAGCGGGGTCCAAAACCATACGATAAAAGGCTATGGCCTCGTCAGGCGTTTCATTCCAATAGCCGGCATAGTTGGCGAGGTTGATTAAGAGGATACGGCGCTGTTTTCCGGAGGAGCCGTTCCGAAGGAACTCCACATTGCATCGGATGGCCTCGCGGAGGGCCTTCATCTGATCCGCATTCGCCTTCGCCCAACCCACGTCACAAGCAGTGCGTAAAACCCTCAGTCCCGTATAAAGCGACTGACCACCCAATATCACCGGGGATTCGAGACTCCACCGTTCAGGAGGCGTCTCCGTTTTATAGGCATTCCAGTAGTCCCCTGCCAGCAACACCGCCTCGGTGGCCGCCGCAACCCGCACAGGCAGTTCCGACGGCGCAAACGCCTTCGCGTTATAATGCCCATCCCTCATCAGGATGGTCTGCAGGTCATCCGGATACGCACACATCGCCGCGGCTTGGACCCGCAGACTCTCGGCCGCCCGCCGCTGACCGACTCCCAACGCCAGCGCCGACTCCGTCGCCTGCCATCCCTCGCGCGGCAGTCCATGCGACAACATCCACCGCGCCTCCGCCAAAAACGCATCCGCTTCGGTTTCTTTTTTTGCTCCGACGGCCGCCGCTCCGCGGCCCGCCAGCACCCGCGTGGCAACTTCATCGGCCAAACTCTCTGCCGTCCCGCCCTCCGCCTGCACAATCGTTTCCACACCCGCCGCATCTCGGATGCGCACGCGCGCCTGCAACTTTCCGCCCGCCACCGACACGCTTCCATCAACAATTTGGGCCGCGCTCCAAAACGCGCTTTCGGTCATGCTGATGGATTTCTCAAACACCAGATCCCCCATGCGCCATCGCTCCAGCACCACCGCGCCGCGCGCCTGCAACCGCGCCGTCAGCATCAGATTGATCGCCCGCTCCGTCACCCGGTTCTCCGCCGAGTCCGTCACGAACCTCAGCCCGGGCAGACTGATCCGCGGTCGCGCCGCGTCGGCGGTCGCCCCGAAAAACGGCTGCGTCCTCGCCACGATCCAGCGCGCCGTTTCCTCCACCGGCATCTTCGGAAACTCCAGCGCCACCACCGTCGCTCCCGACGCGCAGTCCACAATCCGCACCGTGCCATGATCCGCCACTCGCTCCACGACCAGCGCCTCTTGCGCCCCGATCAAGCCACCGCTTCCTGCTCCCGTCAGCAACCGCTCCGCAACCGCCTTCGGCAGCTCCGCGCGCGACAACAGTTCCACTCCCGAAAACCCGGCGATCAACAGCGCCTCAAGATCGGGTTCATCCACCAGCAGCGCCACGCGGGTGGATTTTGCTACGAGATTCTCCATGTTGACGCCTGAACCGGGTGCTCCCTGTGCAACAAGACCGTTAAGAACCAACAGGAAAATCAAACCTGAAAAGATGCGCATCATGATGTCTTCAGTGAGCAGGGGATTTTAGAGTCTCGATTCCCGCGTCGTTCACCCCGCCTTTCCTCCATCTGTCGAGTTCTTCCTTCGGAACGAACCAGAAGCCGGCCATTCCACGTCCCGTGATCACCAACCCTTGATCCGTGGCGATCAGCCCTTTTGCGTCGGGATGCGGATAACGAAACACCCTCGCTTCGTGACCGGCCGCACGCGCCCTTTGATCGCCATCGACAGGCCAGACGAAACGGAGCGGGTTCACCGCATACCCCTCCTCATCGATGCGAACAAGCCACGCTTCAGAAGCTCCCCAGGGCGAGCCGCGCGAAGACCACGCCAAAATATCCACGCCTTCCCTATTCCACGTCGCCGAAAAATAGCCCGCCGGCAGCTCCTCCAGTTCCTTCGGATAGGCAAATCGCGCCGGCCCGCTGCGGTCGAGCGATGGATGCGTGAGCAACAACTCGCCACCCGAAGCATCCAGGAGCTCGATGCGCACAAGACGGTTTCTATCTCCAGCTTGGTGCCTGTAGCGAATGATCAACTCCGGACTGCTCGCGACCTGCACATTGCCGATGAAGCGCTCATTGAGCCGCTCCGGCTGTGTCTCTCTCTCACTGTCGAGAAACGTCCAATTCTCTCCGTAAACACCGATCATCACCCCTTCCTTGCCCGAGGCGGACACCGAGAACGGCTCTCCCGCCAATGCCGTATCCAGCGGATGCACCGGCGGACGCCGACGCGAAGACGCGACCAATTCCGCGCCAAGCCCTGATGCTATCCGATAAAGCGCGTTCCCTTCGCTTTGTTTCACATTTCCGGTTCGGATGGCCTCTCCGGAAACCGCCCAGAGATCCCCGTGAGCAACCCCAATCCGGTAACGTGCGGCGGGCAGATCGATTTTCGCCCACACCTTCCGACTCTCATCTAAAACCCACACACCGCGCTCCGCCGTAATTGCAAAACGCCTCCCCCAGCAGATCAGCTGAGATTCAAAATCCGTCTTCGGTCGGTTTTCCGCCGAATGCACGATCGTGCTGCCATCGCGCGGCTCGATTTGCCAAAGTCTCCCCCTAAATGGATCAAGAATCCACAGATACCCATCCTGCCAAACTGCGGCCTCCGCGCTAAATCCGATTTGCCCGAGAAGTCCGGAAGGCGTGTGTTCGGCCGCAATCCAGAGTGATTGAATCACTAGAGTGTTCGCTGCGGATTCCACCGGACGGAGAGAGGGAAATTTCTTCCAAACACTCGAATAAGCAGAGTCGATGCCGGACAGTTCCTCCGGAGACAGCGAGTGCCGTGCGCGCCGGGCATCCAGCGCCGCGAGTAATTCACGTCCCTGCACTTCCTGGATGTTGACGTTCCCGCTCTCAAATAACGCCCACGTGTAGCCAAATATCTTCGGCGAGACGGCCGACTCGGCCCTGATTAGCGCGCCCCATGTATCGATCAGCTTTTTCTCAGCCACCGCAAAATCCGTCGACCGAGCCGCATGCCTCAGCGGCTCGGTGAACTGGCAAAAAATTGCATAACCCTGCGGACCGGCCAACGCCTCGACGTTCTCCGACATGAAGTCGACCATCTGCACCGTGAGAGCGATCCGGGCACTTTTGTCGGCGGTCGATTGCCAACGCAGGGCCAGACTATCCGCGCGATTCAAAACATGCGGGGAACGGGCCAACTCGTCCAAGAAGGCGGACCAAGCCGCGCGGGCCGCAGCCCCATCACGGGCGATCACCCGCAAGGATCCGAAGCCGAAAGGAAAATCAGCCTTGGGCGCAGTTCCGGCCAGAAAAGGCGGATGCGGCATATCGCTGTAGGCCAACTCCCCGCGAATCGCTTCCGGCCACGTTTTTAAACCCGCATCAAAATCCGGAGCCAGCACCCTGCGGTAAAAGTCCACGGCCTCGGCCGGCGATTCGCTCCAATAACCGGCGTAGTTGGTAAGATAGACCAAAAATGTAGTGCGCTGATTCCCCAAAGGACCGTCTTGCATGAGCGCCACGTTACGCCGGATGGCGTTACGAAGACCACGCACCGCATCCATATTGGCCTCCGCCCAGCCGAGCTCATGTGCTCCGCGCAGCACCCTCAAGCCGGTATACAGCGTGCGGATGCCCAGACTGTCCGGATATTCGATTACCCAGCGCTGCGGCGCTTTTTCTAGCGGATAAGCATTCCAGTAATCTCCCGCCAGCAACACCGCTTCGGTGGCTGCGGCAACTCTCACCGCTAGATTGTCCGCCCTAAATGCCTGCACACGGTAGCCGCCGTCCTGCCCGTATCCGCTGTTCTTCAAATCATCCGGATACGCACACATAGCCGCCGCCTTGACCCGCAGCATTTCGGCCTCCCTTCGCTGACCAACTCCCAACGCAATCGCCGACTCCGTCGCCTGCCACGCCTCGCGCGGCAAGCCGTGCGTCAACATCCACTTCGCCTCAGCCAAAAACACATCCGCCTCCGTTTCCTTCTTGGAGACGACACCCGTCTTCCCCCGTCCCTCCAACACCCGCTCCACAACCATCTCGGCCAAACTCCCCGCCGTCTCGCCCTCCGCCTGAACAATCGTTTCCGCACCCGCCGCATCGCGGATGCGCACGCGGGCGAGCAATCGCCCGTTCCCGGACGTCACGCTTCCATCGACTATTTGGGCTGCGCTCCAAAACGGACTATCGTGTCCGCCAAGAGACTTCTCGAACACCAGATCTCCCATGCGCCAGCGTTCCAGCACCATCGCGCCGCTCGCCTGAAACCGCGCCGTCAGCATGAGATTGATCGCGCGCTCCGTCACCCGGTTCTCCGCCGAGTCCGTCACGAACCTCAGCCCGGGCAGACTGATTCGCGGTCGCGCCGCGTCGGCCGCCGCACCAAGAAAGGGCGGCGTCCGCGCCACGATCCAACGCGCCGTTTCCTCCACCGGCATCTTTGGAAACTCCAGCGCCACCACCGTGGCTCCCGACGCGCAGTCCACAATCCGCACGGTGCCACGCTCCCCGCTGCGCTCCACCACAAGCGCCGCTTGCGCCCCGATCAGGCCACCGCTCCCTCCTCCCGTCAGCAACCGCTCCGCCACCGCCTTCGGCAGCTCCGCGCGCCCCAGCGTTTCCACGCCGGAAAACCCCGCGATCAACAGTGCTTCAAGATCGGGCTCATCTACCAGCAACGCCACCCTGGGGACCTCCCTCGCGATTTCCGAAACCTCTCCGACGGGTTTTCCTAATCCAGACGGATTGGTCGCGGCCTCTGTGGAAGCGGTTAGGCCCGCGACGAGCGTCAACCCAACGAATGCACGAAGGAGCCTGCCATGAAAACGAACCTCTGATCCGGCGCAACGCCCCGGAAGAAAACGGAAAAAGGAAGTGTTTCCGCCATTTTGCGACAAACTCATTGCACAAGTTTCGGCACGATGCGGTCGAGGAGCTTCAGGGCGGCGTTTTCCAACGCCTTTTTCGCCGCGATATGCTCGGCGATGTCGATGGCCACGTCCATTTGGCGGTCAACGCAGATGAGTTTCTTGGCCGCTGGCTGCTTCACGGAGATCTCCACCCGCGAACGACACGACACTAGATTTCCACGGCGCATGCCGAGTTCGCTGAACGCCTCGCCGGAAATCACCAACGCATCCTCGTGGGCCGCCACTTCATCCGCCGTGAGCACGGTGAATCCAATTTCCTTCAGAACGACCATCATCTCCGTCTGCACCGCCGGATCGATCACGGCGCGAGCCAGATGCTGCTCCGCAACAGAAACATAAACCGGAGGCAGCGTCTTGCCGGCCACCATCTTCTTGAGGCGTTCGATGCGCGCGCCGGGGGCTTCAACTTTGGCCACCAGGTTGGCGGCTTGTTTTTTCGTGAGCTCGGCGATTTTTCCGGCGAGCACCTCGGTCGCCGGATTGATCGAGTCAAAGTCCTTGGCGGTCGTCAGCTCACCAAAAACACGGCCGGTCTCCGTGCTCATGATTTTCGCGACGAGGTAAACTTTGCCGCCGGATTCGAAGGCGCGGCCGGTGACCAGTATCTTCGCGCCCACAAGTGCGCCAACCTTGGCCGCCGTCTCGGCGCTGACCGAACCAGAGAGACCGGCCTCCTGCTCGCCGAGGATCTTGTCGATCTCCTGACGCTCGACGAGAAACACGTCGGGCGAAACCGAGAGGTGGGCGTTCAGGAGCGTAGCGACTTCAGCGCCCTTTTTTTCGAGCGAACGATCCGTGGTTTGAAAATCGAAGACGGCCATCGGCAGAGGCGTGGCGGCTTCTGCGGTAGTTTGCGCCCGGGCGGCGGACAAGGCGCACCCCGCATAGGCAAGGCCTAGCGTGAACAGGATTCGGAGGGCGAGTGTGGTTCTCATGATGATTCTAAGGATTCGCGATGGTCGCGGGATTGAGCTGCTGTTCGATAAGTTGGAAAAAAAGATTTTGGCTGCGTGGATCGCCTTCGAGGGCCGAAAGCGCGGGCAGCGTAACTTTGGTGACCGCACCGGCACCCAGCGGTGTCACATACACGCCAGGAAAAGAGACCGGATCGTCAACGAACACCAACAGGCGTCCACCCTCGGCGGTGAAGCGGCTTTTGCCCTCCTCCCATGCACGGACTGAAGCAAAGCCGACGGCGAGCGTGTCGTTTTCAAGCCGTTCAGGCAGGTCTTTTCCCAGATCGGAAAACTTGATTTCTCGAGCCTTCAAAAATTCACGCAGCCCCGTGTCGCGGCCAAAGACCAGCAACTGCGGACCCTCTTTCTTCAAGTGCCGGGCCAAGGGAGCCCAATCCAGCGGCGGATAAACGACCACCCTCGCCTGCCCCAGCGATGGCGACGTCTCGCCCTTCAGGGAGAACCCCACAAGCACCAGGGTCTTTCGCGTCAGCTTCGGAATCGCGATGCGCACCGAGGTGATGCCGTGTTCATCGGGAGATGCCCCCACAAGCAGTTTTTCGAGAGGCGTAACGTCGACCAACGGTAACGTCAGTCCGCCGGCGACTTGCCGCATCGCTACCACGATCTTGGACCGATCCACGGACGCTGGCAGCAATACCTCGACCGTCAGTTCGCCTTCACTCATGGCCGACAAATAAGGCGTCTGATCTCGCCCAGCCGATGCCCCCAACACGACGACCTTGCCAGCGTGATCCGTCGTGTTCGTCTGCGCCGAAAGCACCGCGGAGCCAATGAGCGTCAACGCCATCATGCCCCACGCCGAAATGGTCGTCGTTTTCATAGCGAAGAGACGAGCGTATGGGCCTGCACCTTATAACCCGCCAGCAGACCCGGCTGTGCGGAGCTCCACACGAAATTATCCCCGGACAAAACGACGGTTCCCTCGCCCGTCACCAAGACCTCGAAGACCAGCGTCGCGCCCTTCACTTTAAGCGTGATGCTGCGCCCGCTGTAACTCAACACGCGCAGACGGTCGCCGCCGCTTTCCAACTGCACGACCAGCGGCTGCGCGTCGGCGGCAGGCGCCTGATCATGCGCGAGGTCGAGTTGCACGGCGCCATCGCGCTCGATCACGGCGTTCACCTGGCCGGGGAAAAGCCGGGCGACCTGCGACAGCGTATGGAGATCGTCGCCCGCGGTTGCGATAGCTTCGGCGGACGCGACGGGCTTGTCGCGAAACGCCAGCCCTCCGACGACAAGCGTCACGGCTAGACAGCCAAGCACCGCCCAGGTCGCGCGCGGAAGCCAGGAGCGCTCCGACTCCTGCGCTTTCCGAGGCTGCGCAAGCGCAAGCGTCGCCTGATAAAGCGCGCGATCACGCTCGACCTCGCCGGGCATGGGCGGACGCAAGGCGCCCAAGGCTTTCCTCAACTGATCATCATTCATGGGGGCCTCCGTCCATGCGTGATTGCAGCACGGGTTTGAGTTTTTGTTTTGCGCGGAAAATCCGCCAGGAAACGGTCGTCTCCGCACAACCGAGCACGCGGGCGGCCTCGGCGTGGTTCAAGCCCTCGTAGTAAACGAGCGCCACCGCCTCGCGGAGGTCTTGCGTGAGTCCGGCAAGGGCCTCGCGAACCAGACCGACCTCGGCCGACTCAGCCCGGCTGGAGGCATTCAGTGTGGCGTAATCCGCCGAAAGGCGGTCGCGGCGCACACGCTGACGAAACCGGTCGCGACTCTTGTTGGCGGCAATGGCGTAGAGCCAATTTTTGAAAGAGGCTTCCCGGCGAAACCCGCCCAGCGAACGGGCCGCCTGGATAAACGTGTCCTGGGCGATGTCCGAAGCCTCGGCCGGACAAAGCGAGAGACGGTAGGCAAAGGCGTGGATCATGGGATAGTAGCGGTTGAACAGATCCGAGAAGGCTTGGGGTGACCCGGCGCTTGCTTCCTGAATCAACTGCGCGTCGTCGTCCGTCTGCCCGGATAAATTCATCGTTTGGTTATCAGGTAGACGCACCTCACCGATGAATCCTTTGGGGCAACTCTCCATTTCTTATTATTTTTTACGTGGACCGGAGTGGCAGACCGGAACGCAAGACATTGGAAATGAGTGGAAGGTCTCGGGCAAGCTTCTGCGCGGAGGACGGACCTCCAGGTCCGTCATGATCTTTTTCGAGGACGTCCAATTGGGTCGGACCGGGAGGTCCGACCTCCTTTGCGACCACGGACGCAAAAACGCCGCGCCCGTTGCGGGGCGCGGCGTTGGAGACGTGGCGTTGACGATCGATCAGACCGCGACGGGGACCTTGGCGGGGTTGAAGCTGTAAACGGGCTTCGGCAGGTCGGCAGTGGGCGGATGCGGAATGACTTTCCAGAACTTGCCCACGGTCTTTTCCCAGTTCTCCACCAAACCTTGCGCGTGCGGACTGGCGGTGAGCTTGAAGTGGGCTTGGATGAGCTTCTTCAGGCTTTCGATCTCGTCCGAGACGGTGAGGCGTTCGAGGCCGATCATCGCGGGGTTGATGCGGCCTTCGAACTCGTCCTTCGCGTCATAGACGAAGGCGAGGCCGCCGCTCATGCCGGCGCCAAAGTTGGTGCCGGTGGGGCCGAGGATGACGACGAGGCCGCCGGTCATGTATTCGAGTCCGTGGTCGCCCACGCCCTCGACGACGGCGGTGGCGCCGGAGTTGCGCACACCGAAGCGTTCGCCCGCGCGGCCCGCCGCGAAGAGCGTGCCGCCGGTCGCGCCGTAGAGACAGGTGTTGCCCAGGATGGACTGCGCCTGCCACTGGAACGTCTCGGAGGGCTTGGGGCGGATGATGATCTCGCCGCCGTTGATGCCTTTGCCGACGTAGTCGTTGGCCTCGCCGATGAGGGTGAGGCGCACGCCGTTGACGAGGAACGTGCCGAAGGACTGGCCGGCCGAGCCGGTGAACGTGAGGTCGAAGGTGCCGGAGGGCAGACCTTCGTCGCCGCGGACGTAGGCGATCTGGCCGGAGAGCTGCGTGCCGACGTCGCGGTTGACGTTGGTGATCTTATAGCGGCGGACGAGGCTCTTGGACTCGCCGATGATGACGTCGCGCGCCTCCTGGAGGATGGCTTCGTCGAGGGAACCTTCTCCGCCGAAACGCTCGTTGCGCTCGCGGGTGTGGTAGCGATCGAGTTCGCCGGTGGGATCGGGGTTGTGGAGGAGGCCGCCGAGGTTGACCAACTTGGTCTTCGGGTTGGACGGGTCGTCGATTTGTTCAAGGAGGTCCACGCGGCCAATGATCTCGTTGATGTTGCGGGCGCCGAGCTTGGACAGGTAGTGGCGGACGTCTTCGGCGACGGCGTTGAAGAAGTTGATGATGTTCTCGGGCTTGCCGCGGAACTTGGCGCGGAGGTCTTCGCGCTGGGTGGCGACACCCACGGGACAGGTGTTGAGATGGCAGACACGGAACATCGCGCAGCCGCCGGCGATGAGGGCGGCGGTGCCGAAGTTGAATTCCTCGGCACCGAGCAGGGCGGCGATGATGATGTCACGGCCGGTCTTCATGCCGCCGTCGGTGCGGAGCGTGACGCGTCCGCGGAGCTGGTTCATCATGAGCACCTGATGGGCTTCGGCGACGCCGATTTCCCACGCGGAGCCGGCGTTCTTGATGGAGGCGAGCGGCGAGGCGCCGGTGCCGCCATCATGGCCGGAGACGAGGATGACGTCGGCGTAGGCCTTGGCCACGCCGGCGGCGACGGTGCCGACGCCGGAGGACGAGACGAGCTTCACGCAGACCTTGGCGCGCGGGTTGACCTCCTTCAGGTCGAAAATCAGCTGGGCCAAGTCTTCGATGGAGTAGATGTCGTGGTGCGGAGGCGGCGAGATGAGCATCACGCCGGGCACGGAGTAGCGGAGGCGGGCGATGAGCGGGGTGACCTTGGCACCGGGCAGCTGGCCGCCTTCGCCGGGCTTCGCGCCCTGGGCCATCTTGATCTCGATTTCCTTGGCGGACGAGAGGTAGGCGGCGGTGACGCCGAAGCGGCCGGAGGCGACCTGCTTGATGGCGGAGTTGGCGTTGTCTCCGTTGGCGCGGACGTTGAAGCGGTCGGGATCTTCGCCGCCTTCGCCGGAGTTGGACTTGCCGCCGATGCGATTCATCGCGATGGCGAGGGCTTCGTGCATTTCGGGCGAGAGCGCGCCGAGGGACATGCCGGCGGTGGTGAAACGCTTGCGGATGTCCTCGATGGTCTCGACCTCTTCGAGGGCGACGGCGGGCTTGGTGCCGAAACGGATCTTGAGGAGGTCTTTGACGGCGAGGGGCTGGTGTTCGTCGGCGTTGATCTTCCACTCCTGGTAGCCTTCGAAGGTGCCGGCGCGGACGAACTTGTTCATCGACGAGACGACCTTCGGGTTCCAGCCGTGGTATTCGCCTTCGCCCTTCTTGTTGACGCGGTAGTAGCCCTCGTTGCCGAGGGACAGACCCGACGGGGTCGTCGGGTCTCCAGCGGAGGCGGACGGGTCGCTCACGCTCCCCGCTACGGGGGCGGGGAAGGCGCGGGCGTGACGGCGCAAGGCCTCTTCGGCGATCTGGGCGTAGTCGATGCCGCCGATGGGCGAGGCGGTGCGGGTAAAGCACTCCTCGATGACCTTCTTGGAAATACCGAGGGCCTCGAACGTCTGCGCGCCGCGGTAGCTGGCGAGCGTGGAGATGCCCATCTTGGCCATGACCTTGAGGAGGCCGGCGTCGATGGCGGTCTTGTAGTTGACGCGGGCCTGTTCGGCGGAGACGGGCTTGGCGGTCTTGCCGGCGGTGGCGAGGTCGGAGACGAGCTCGAGCGCGAGGTAGGGGTTGACGGCGTTGACGCCGAACCCGAGGAGACAGGCGAGGTGATGGACGTCGCGGGCTTCGCCGCTTTCGGCGACGAGGTCGCACTTGAGACGCAGGCCGGCGCGGACGAGCTGCTGGTGAACGGCACCGGCGGCGAGGAGCATCGGGATGGCGGCCTTGTCGGCGGTCGCACCCTTGTCGGAGATGACGATGACCTTGGCGTTGTTCTGCTCGACGGCGGCCTGGGCGCGGGCGACGAGATCCTTGAGGGAAGCCTCGAGGGACGCGGCACCGGCGGCCGGATCGAAGTAGGCGTTGAGGCGGGCGACGCGGTTCTTCAGGAAGGGAACGTCGAAGAGCGCGGCGACTTCGTGATCGAAGAGGACGGGCGAGTCGAGTTCGACGAAGCCGGTGGTCTCGGGGAATTCCTCGAACAGGCCGAGGCGTCCGCCGAGATACATGGTGAGCGACATGACCGCCTTTTCGCGGATGGAGTCGATCGGGGGATTCGTGACCTGCGCGAAGAGCTGCTTGAAATAGGAATACAGCAGGCGCGGACGGCGGGAAAGGACGGCGAGCGGGGTGTCGTCACCCATGGAGCCGGTGGGCTCAAGGCCTTCGGCGAGCGGGGCGAGGACGAGTTCGAGTTCGTCGTTGTCGTAGCCGAACGCGAGTTGCGCGGCGAGCGACGGCGAAGTGGTTTCGGAAGAGGTGGGCTCGGCGGCGACCTTGTGCAGGTTGACGAGGTGGGCCTCGCACCACTGCTTGAAGTGGGGATCGGCGGAGAAGCGGGCTTTGATCTCTTCGTCGCGGTAGAATTTGTTGTCCACCAGATCGAGGGCGATCATGCGGCCGGGCCCGAGGCGGCCGGCCTCGACCACCTTGCCGGGAAAGTCGTGCACGAGGCCGGCCTCGGAGGCGAGAATGACGTATCCGTCGTCAAAAATCTTGTAGCGGGCGGGGCGCAGGCCGTTGCGGTCGAGCGCGGCGCCGATGGTGCGGCCGTCGGTGAACACGACGGCGGCGGGGCCGTCCCACGGCTCCATCATGCAGGCGTGGTAGCGGAAGAAGGCCTTGGTTTCGGAGGGCAGCTTCTTGTCCTTTTCCCAGGCGGGCGGCATCATCATCATGGCCGCGTGCTGGGGGTTGCGTCCGCCGAGCGTGAGGAGCTGGAGGGCGTTGTCGAAAGTGGCCGAGTCGCTCATGCCGGGTTGCACGAGTGGCTTCAAATCCTCGAACCGGTCGCCCCACACGCCGTGGGCGGTGGAGTTTTCGCGGGCGCGCATGAGGTTGCGGTTGCCGCGGATGGTGTTGATCTCGCCGTTGTGCGCCATCATCCGGAACGGATGCGCAAGGTGCCACGTGGGGAACGTGTTGGTCGAATAACGCTGGTGGAAGATCGCGAACGCGGTGGTGAAGAGGGGCGACTTGAGGTCGACGAAATACTTGCGGAGCTGCGAAGGCGTGAGGAGGCCCTTGTAAACGATGGTGCGCGAGGAGAACGAGCACACGTAGAAGCCCTCGATCTTGGCCTCGATGGCCTGGCGTTCGGCGGAGTTCTGCGCGAGGAAAAGCTTACGCTCGAACTCGTCGTCGGTGATCTCTTCCTTGCGGGCGACAAGCGCCTGCACGATCAGGGGCTGGGTTTCGAGGGCCTTGCGGCCGAGGCAGGTGGAGTCGGTGGGGACATCGCGCCAGCCGAGCCAGGCGAGACCCTCGGCCTTGACGGCGGCCTCGACGATCTTCTTGACGTGGGCCTGGGCGTATTCGTCGGCGCGCGGCAGGAAAATCATGCCGACGCCGAGGTCTTGATCTCGAAAAAGGGGCTTCTTTTTGGCGGCCAGATGCTCCTTAAACAGCTCAACGGGGAGCTGGGTCAGGATGCCGGCGCCGTCACCGGTCACGGCATCGGCATCGATCGCACCGCGGTGGGCCAAGGCTTTGAGCGCTGTGAGCGCACGGTTGAGAACGTCGTAGGAACGTTCGCCGGTCAGCTTGGCAATAAACCCAACGCCACAGGCATCGTGTTCTTGTTCAGGTGTATAGAGCGGTGACGGTATGATCTTGGCCATGGAAACGAAAGTGATGTGGGGTCGGAAAACCGACCTGTTGTAATGCATGAATCGGGCCGCTTATACGGACGATGAGCGCGCAAAATTCTCGTGATTAGTTGGTCGGCGGAACCCGTGCGCAAGCGTAATTTCGCCTATCAAGCGGCAGCATGCAAACGGGCGGACAAACCCGTCCGTCTATGGATCGCCAATGGCCTTGAAGGCCGGGGTTCTATTTTTTTGGCCGGGGCGGCCAACGGGTGCCGTCCCTGAAACTGATTTCAACGACGGGTTGGCCCGGACGTAACTTCATGCCCGTAAGTCCGGCGATGGTTTCCGGATCGGTCAGCGCGATGCGTTTGCCGGCGGAAAGATCCGCCTGATGGAGACTCAAAAAGGCGCGCCATGCATCGCGGATCGCAAAAAACTGATCTCGGGTGAAGTTACCTCCACTCCCGTAGCCGTTTGAAGGCGGTAATTCAATGGTCCCAAGAATCAGGGCGCTAAGAGCCCGCACCGTGCGATCTTGATAAGGAATAACCGTGGCCCAGGCCTGCCAGAGTTCCATCTTCGCACCGCACGCAACCGCAGCGTCGTGCGCGGCGTTTTGCAGAAAAGTCTCGTTCGCCATCTCGACGATCTGTGTCAGCGGACGGGCGAAAGCCGGGCGTTTTGATTTTCCGGCCGTCTCACAGGCCACGCGGAGCACGCCCCAGTCGGGAGCGTCGAGCGAGCGCAGTACCGGCGGTTCGTAAACATCGGGCATCGGCTGCGGGATGGCCTGCAGGGCGCAGATGCGCAGCGTGGGCGGGCCGTTTTCGATCCAGGTCATCATGCTCTGCCGCGTGCGTTCATCCACGGATGTCTGAACGGCCGGATCGGCAAGCTGGCAGAACCACGCTACCAACTGCGCGGTGCGCCCGCCGTATTTTATCCGCCAACCCTGGGCGCGCAGGGCGTCCAAGATCTCGATGAGCGCCTTTTGCGGCCTGGGAGCATCCAAGGTGTTGGCACGGGGTCCGGTGCGGGACGGTTGCGCGACATCCAGCGATTTCTGCAAGGCGGCGAGAACGGCCGGCGCGTCGGCCGGGCCTCCCCTCGCCTGCAGGATTTTCGCGGCGATTTCGACCGTCTCGATATTGTCGCTTCCGATCATCTTCGCCGCCGCCGCTCGAAGCGGCGGTTCAAATCTCGAATTCCAAGACGCGGGCAGCAGCGGATCAATCTGGTAGGGAGAACCCCAGCCGGCCTGCAAGGCGCACCGGGCTGGATCGTCACGGGAGGGCAAACGGCGAAAAATCTGTCGGGCGGCGGCGATGACCACCTCGGGCGACTGATGATCGAGAAGCGCGATCAGGGCAGTCGTCGCGTCGGTGTTGGCGATATGTCCGATGGCCGCAACCGCGGCCTTGGAACCGGCGTTGGCGCGTTCAACCAACGACGGCAGGTAGGCGGGATGTCTCAGGACGCAGAGCTGTCTCTCCAGGTTCATTTCCCTCTCAAAGGAAGCTTGCTGAGTTGACGGCGCCGACATCCGGTCGAAGATTTTCGCGACCCAGGCGGCCGCCTGGGTTTCCGTCGGCTCGGTCACGGTGATCGTCGCCTGCCCGAACGGATGCGGATGCGCCGCGTTCACTTTCCAACCGAGATCGTGCCCGGCGGTGATGCGATAAACACCGGCCTTCGTGAAGCTCACGTAGTATTCCAACCCGAACGCTATTTCCTCGGTTTGCCCGGGCTGGATCGTCTTGGTGGACATGAGTCCGCCACCGCCGCCTCCGTAGGATTCGCGGGAAAGTTCCGGCAGCGGTTCCGACGCTTCGTTCAAGGCGCGCACCTTCATCCGCTGCGAATAGCCGGTGGTCCGATAATCGCCGCCAAGCGTGATTTCCAAGGCGGAGGCGCCGGTGTTTTCGATCACCAGCGTCGCCAAAATGTCATCGCCTATCATCGCCGACGGCGGCACCCGCAGGGTGACCTTCACGTCGGACGAAGCGGGGGCGAATTGTTTCGCCGGGTAGCTTTGATCCAGCGGCAAAACCTCGGCGGCCTGGACTGCGCACGCCGCCATAAAAACGAGGATGGAGGCGATTCGTTTCATGGCGGCGGGGAGGAGGTCAAGCCCGACCGGCGGTCGGGCCTACACCGAACTTTAGGGAAGCGTGGTCGCGCCCATCAGGTAGCGGTCGCACTCGCGGGCGGCGGCGCGGCCTTCATTGATCGCCCACACGATCAGGCTTTGGCCGCGGCGACAGTCGCCGGCGGCGAACACGCCCGGCAGGTTCGTGGTGTGGACGTTGTGGTCGGCCTTGATGTTGCTGCGCGCGTCGGTGTCGAGCGAGAGGGCTTTGACGAGCGGCTGCTCCGGTCCGAGGAAACCCATCGCGAGCAACACGAGTTGCGCGGGGCGGGTCTTTTCGGTGCCGGGCTGCTCCTGGGGCACGAACTGGCCCTTCTCGTTCTTCGTCCACTTGATCTCGACGGTGACAAGCGACTCGACACGACCGGCGACGGCGGCGTTGAACTTTTTGACGGTGGTCAGATAGACACGCGGGTCGGCGCCGTAGCGGGCGGCGGCCTCTTCCTGGCCGTAGTCCATCTTGTAGGTCTTGGGCCACTCGGGCCAGGGATTGTCGGCCGTGCGCTCGAGCGGAGGCTTCGGGAGAATCTCGATCTGGGTGACGCTCTTGCAGCCGTGGCGGAGCGAGGTGCCCACGCAGTCGGTGCCGGTGTCGCCGCCGCCGATGACGATCACGTCCTTGTCTTTCGCTGAGATGGCCGGCGCGGCACCGGCCAGGACGGCCTTGGTGTTGTCGGTGAGGAACTCCATCGCGAAGTGCACGCCGGCGTGGGCGCGGCCCTCGATGGGCAGGTCGCGAGGCAAGGTGGCGCCGGTGCAGACGACGATGGCATCAAAATCCTTGCGGAGCTGCGCGGCGTCATGGGTGACGCCGATGTTGGCGTTGCACACAAACTTGATCCCCTCTTCTTCCATGAGGCGGATGCGGCGGAGAACGACCTTCTGTTTGTCCAACTTCATGTTGGGAATGCCATACATGAGAAGGCCGCCCGGACGGTCGGCGCGCTCGAACACGGTGACGGTGTGCCCGGAGGCATTGAGCTGAGCGGCGGCGGCGAGACCGGCGGGACCTGAGCCGATGACGGCGACTTTTTTGCCGGTGCGGCTGCGGGGAGCATTCGGAACGACCCAACCCTCTTCCCAGCCCTTCTCGATGATGGAATACTCGATGTTCTTGATCGTGACGGGCGGCGCGTTGATGCCGAGCACACAGGAGCCTTCGCACGGCGCGGGGCACACACGGCCGGTAAACTCGGGGAAGTTGTTCGTCTTGTGCAGACGGTCGAGCGCCTCGTGCCAGAGTCCGCGGAATACGAGGTCGTTGAACTCGGGGATCAGGTTGTTGACAGGGCAACCGGACGCCATGCCGCTGATGAGCTTGCCGGTGTGGCAGAACGGAACGCCGCAATCCATGCAGCGCGCGCCCTGGTTGCGAAGTTTTTTCTCCTCCATGTGGAGGTGGAACTCCTGGTAATCGCGCACGCGTTCGAGCGGCGGACGGTCGGCGGGGATTTCGCGGAGGTATTCGAGGAAGCCGGTGGGTTTGCCCATGGTCGGAAGAGTTTAAGTTGGAATTTTAAGTTTAAGGACCGGGCTTAGTTGCCACCGACACGGGAGGTGTCGCGGGCGTTTTCCTCGAAGGCGGCCATGATGGCTTCGTCGCCGGTGAGACCCTGGGACTGCGCCTTCTCGATGCAGGCGAGCATGCGCTTGTAATCCTTGGGCATGACCTTGACGAACTTAGGCAACAACGTGTCCCACGCGGCGAGCACTTCCTTCGCGCGGGCGCTGCCGGTGTGGTCGGCCTGGCGCTGGACGAGGGCGCGCAACTCGGCTTTCTCGGCGGCGCTCTCGATTGTTTCGAGGGCGACCATCGAAAGGTTCACGTTGCCCTTGAGCTGGTCGGCATCGTCGAGAACATAGGCGACGCCACCGGACATGCCTGCGGCGAAGTTGCGTCCGGTAGGACCGAGCACGACGACCTTGCCGCCCGTCATGTATTCGAGACCGTGGTCGCCCACGCCCTCGACGACGGCGCTGACGCCGGAGTTGCGCACGCCGAAACGCTCGCCGGCGCGGCCGCCGACGTAGAGTTCGCCGGCGGTCGCGCCGTAGAGGGCGACATTGCCGATGATGATGTTTTCGGAAGGCTTGAAGCCGGAGGCGGCGGGCGCGCGCACGATGATCTTGCCGCCGGAGAGACCTTTGCCGACGTAATCGTTGGCGTCGCCTTCGAGGCGGAAGGTCATGCCCTTCGGCATGAACGCGCCGAACGACTGGCCGGCGGAACCGGTGAAGCGGATGTCGATGGTGTCCTCGGGCAGGCCGGCGGCGCCGTATTTGCGGGTGACCTCGCTGCCGGTGATGGTGCCGACGACGCGGTGTATGTTCTTTACGGGCAGCTCGGCGATGACCTTCTCGCCGCGCTCGATGGCGGGGGCGCAAAGCTCGAGAAGCTTGGTGAGATCGAGGGATTTTTCGAGCCCGTGATCCTGCGCCTGCTGGCAGAAGCGGCCGACCTCGGGGCCGGCGTCGGGCGAGTAGAGCAGGCTGGAGAAGTCCATGCCCTTGGCCTTCCAGTGGGTGATGGCCTTGCGCGGCTCGAGGCGGTCGGTGCGGCCGATCATCTCCTCGATGGTGCGGAAGCCGAGCTGCGCCATGATCTCGCGGACCTCCTGCGCGATGAACGTCATGAAGTTCACGACGTGCTCGGGCTTGCCGGTGTATTTTTCGCGGAGGCGCGGGTCCTGCGTGGCGACGCCGGTCGGACACGTATTCAGATGGCAAACACGCATCATGATGCAGCCGGTGGCGACGAGCGGCGCGGTGGCGAAGCCGAATTCCTCGGCGCCGAGCAGCGCGGCCATGATGACGTCGCGGCCGGTCTTGAGCTGGCCGTCGGTCTCGACCGCGATGCGCGAGCGGAGGTTGTTCAGCACGAGCGTCTGGTGGGTCTCGGCGAGGCCGAGTTCCCACGGGAGGCCGGCGTGCCAGATGGAATTCTGAGGGGAGGCGCCGGTGCCGCCGTCGTGTCCGGAGATGAGGACGACGTCGGCGTGGGCCTTGGCGACGCCCGCGGCGATGGTGCCGACGCCGACCTCGGCGACGAGCTTCACGCTGATGCGGGCGCGGCGGTTGGCGTTCTTCAGATCGTGGATGAGTTCGGCGAGATCCTCGATGGAATAGATGTCATGGTGCGGCGGCGGGGAAATGAGGCCGACGCCGGCCGTGGTGTGACGGGTCTTGGCGACCCACGGATAAACCTTGGTGCCGGGGAGCTGGCCGCCTTCGCCGGGCTTCGCGCCCTGCGCCATCTTGATCTGGATTTCGCGGGCGTTGACCAGGTAGTGGCTTGTGACGCCGAAGCGGCCGGACGCGACCTGCTTGATGGCGGAGTTCCGCGAGTCGCCGTTGGGCAGCGGGGCGAAGCGTTCGGGATCTTCGCCGCCTTCGCCGGTGTTGGACTTGCCGCCGATGCGGTTCATCGCGATGGCGAGCGTCTCGTGCGCCTCCTTCGAGATGGAGCCGTAGGACATCGCGCCAGTCTTGAAGCGGGAGAGGATTTTTTCGACGGAGTCGACCTCCTCGATCGGAATGGCGTCCGAGGGCTTGAAATCGAGCATGCCGCGGAGCGTGCAGAGGTTCTTCGAAGTGTCGTTAACGAGGCCCGAGTAAGTCTTGAAGGTCTTGTAGTCGCCGGTGCGCACGGACTTCTGCAGGGCGTGGATGGACTCGGGGTTGAACAGGTGGTATTCGCCGTCGCTGCGCCACTTGAACTGTCCGCCGGCGGGGAGAGCGTGGTCGTGGACGTTGCGGTCGCCGAAGGCGTCGCGGTGGCGCATGAGCACTTCCTGCGCGATGACATCGAGACCGATGCCGCCGACGCGGGATGGCGTCCACGTGAAGTAGTGGTCGATGACGTCCTGACGGAGGCCGACGGCCTCGAACACCTGGGCACCGCGGTAGCTCTGGATGGAGGAAATGCCCATCTTGGACATGACCTTCACGACGCCCTTGGCCGCGGCCTTGACGAGGTTCTTGCAGGCGGTCTTGTGATCGACGCCGGGCAGGAGCCCCTCGTGGATCATCTCGTCGATGGTCTCGAACGCGAGATACGGGTTGATGGCGCTGACGCCATAGCCGATGAGCAGCGCGAAGTGGTGGACCTGGCGGGCCTCGCCGGTTTCGAGAACGATGCTGACCTGGGTGCGGAGACCTTCGCGGATGAGATAGTGGTGCAGGCCGGCGACGGCGAGCAGCGCGGGGATCGGCGCGAGGTCGCGGGTGACGCCGCGATCGGAAAGGATGAGGATGTTGACCTCGTTCTCCTCGATCTGGCGGCGCGCGAGGGCGCAAAGCTCCTCCATGGCCTTGGCGAGCCCCTCTTCGCCGCGGGAGACACGGAAGAGGACGGGCAACACGTCGACCTTGAGGCCGGGGAGCTGCATGCGGCGGATCTTGCCGAACTCCTCGTTGGTGAGAATGGGCCAGTCGAGCTCGACGCGGCGGCAGGAAGCGGCGCCCGGATGGAGGAGGTTGCCCTCGGAGCCAAGACGCGTCTCGGCGGAGGTGATGATCTCCTCGCGGATGCAGTCGATGGGGGGATTGGTGACCTGCGCGAAGAGCTGCTTGAAATAATCGTAGAGCAGGCGCGGCTTGTTGGAGAGGACGGCGAGGGGCGTGTCGTTGCCCATCGAGCCGACGCCCTCGACGCCGTCGCGAGCCATGGGAGTGAGGATGGCGCGTTCGTCCTCGTGGGTGTAACCGAAGGCGAGCTGGCGCTGCTGGAGCGTGTCGCGGCCGGGAACGGGCAGGTCGGGCGCGGCGGGCAGGTCGGCGAGGTGGACGAGATGCTGGCCGAGCCAGTCGCGGTAGGGGAACTCGGCGGCGAGCTGGCGCTTGATCTCCTCGTCGGGGACGATGCGTCCCTGCACGGTATCGACCAAAAACATACGTCCGGGCTGGAGGCGGCCTTTTTCGACGACGTCGGCGGCGGGGATGTCGAGCACGCCGGCCTCGGAGGCGAGGATGACGAGACCGGCCTTGGTGACGTAATAGCGGGCGGGGCGAAGGCCGTTGCGATCAAGGACGGCGCCGATGCAGTGGCCGTCGGTGAACGTCATGGCGGCGGGGCCGTCCCACGGCTCCATGAGGCACGCGTGGTATTGGTAGAAGGCGCGGCGGGCGTCGTCCATGGTCCCGTGGTAGGACCAGGGCTCGGGGATCATCATCATGACCGCGTGCGGCAGGGAGCGGCCGGCGAGGTGGAGGAGCTCAAGCGTGTTGTCGAACATCGCCGAGTCGCTGCCGTTGGGATTGATGACGGGAAGGATCTTCTGGATGTCGTCGCCGAAGGCGTCTGAGACGAAGTGGGCCTGGCGGGCGTGCATCCAGTTGATGTTGCCGCGGAGGGTGTTGATCTCGCCGTTGTGGGCGACGTAGCGGTAGGGGTGAGCGCGATCCCAGCTCGGGAAGGTGTTGGTCGAGAAACGCGAGTGGACCAGCGCGATGGCGGTGGCCATGAGCGGGTTCTGAAGGTCCGGGAAATACGTGGCGAGCTGCGTGGTGAGCAGCATGCCCTTATATACCAGCGTGCGGGACGAAAGACTGGGCAGATACCAGGTCTCGGCGCCGAGGAAGCCTTCTTCGCGGAGTTCGGTGGTGGCGCGCTTGCGGATGACGTAGAGCTTGCGCTCGAAGGCGAGTTCGGTGGTCAGGTCGGCGGCGCGACCGATGAAAATCTGGCGGATGAACGGCTCGCTGGCCTTGGCGGTTTCGCCGAGGGAGGCGTTGTCGGTGGGAACGGTGCGCCAGCCGAGGAACGTCTGGCCCTCGCTCTGGATGATCTGGGCGAACTTCTCCTCGAGCTTGCGGCGGTGCGTAGCGTTGCGCGGCAGGAAAACGAGGCCGGTGCCGTAAGCGCCGACGGCGGGGAGCGTGATGCGGGCCTTTTTGGCGACCTCGACACAGAAGGCGTGAGGCACCTGCAACAGGATGCCGGCGCCGTCACCGGTGTTGGGTTCGCTGCCGGCGGCGCCGCGGTGGTCGAGATTTTCAAGGATCTGGATGCCTTGGCGGAGGATCTCGTGGGTGGCGCGGCCTTTCAGGTCGGCGACGAAACCGACGCCACAGGCATCATGCTCGAACCAAGGATCGTAAAGACCCTGCTTGGCCGGACGGACGGCGGCGGTGGCAAGGGAGGGCTGGGAGGAAGAACAGGGAATATTCACGAGAAAATCGGACTAGTTGAGCTGCGGAAAACCGCAGGGGGAAAAATTAATGTTTTGGCGCGAAGAGGGTATTAGCTCGGTTCCTGACGGCTATCGGGGGCAAAAAAAGCGGCCTCCATCACGAGGCCGCTTTAAAAGTGATCCGGAACCGGGCGGCCACGCCTTAGAAAAAGCGGATCGTTTTCGTGGCCATTTTGGCGTGTTCCTCGTCGGAACAGCCGGCATTGAGCGGCGCGTCGACGGGCTTGGTATTGGCTTTCACCAAGTCATTGGAGATGAGATAGTTTTCAACCTCTTCGCCGGAGATGTCGGCCAGCATCACGCCATCGATTTCGACGCAGGGAGAGAGGGGTTGGCCCGACTTCCGCACCATCTCCGCGTAGTTGTCGCGGTTGTTGATGATGTCGATGTCCTCGAAGGGCAGGCTGTATTTGCGCATGATCGTGCGAACACCATTGGACCAGCCACAGGACGGTTTGAGATAGGCTTTTATTTTCATGCGTTGAACAAACTTAAGACGGAAAACAGTGCAACTTAAAGGAACAGCTTTGGGGCGTTCAAGCGAAAGGTTCGTTTTTTAAGGCGTTTTACGGACCAATGCGCGACCGGTCTGCGCATGCAACCGCATCGCGACAGCACGCGTTGCCCCAAGATGCCGTTTGAGATTTGACCCATAGCCGCCACGCTCCCGCCCTCTTGCCGTCGACGCCTTTAACCGTTCACAGATGAAAACCATCCTTCTTCTCACCCTCTCGAATATCTTCATGACCATCGCCTGGTATGGGCAGTTGAAACTCAAATTCTTCGAAGGGCGGTCGATCATCTTCGTTATTCTCGCATCCTGGGGCATCGCCTTCCTGGAGTATTGCTTCATGGTCCCGGCCAACCGCATTGGCTACCAGAGCGGTGCTTACACCGGCTACCAGCTCAAGGTCATCCAAGAGGTGATCACACTCGGCGTCTTCGTGGTCTTCGCCTGGTTTGTGCTCAAGGAAAAGCTCACCTGGAATTACGCCGTAAGCTTCGCGCTGATCCTCGGGGCCGTCTATTTCGCCGTGGCGTTCAAACCCTCCCCGACAGGCGGCCACTGACGCCTCCTCCCCCCCTGCCCTGCGAAAAATCTCCGCGCGCCTTAACGGTGGGCTTGCTTCCCCGCGCAACCCCGCTTCACGTTTTGCCAACAGTTTTAGTTTTCGCCGGCATCAGCACTCCGGCCTCTTTTCCCAACAACATACGTCCCTCAGCCCTAACGCACCATCATCATGTCCAAAGCCGCTCCCGCCAAAACCTCCGCCGCCCCCGCCGTCACTACCGTCGATCCCGCCGCCCGCAAGAACGTCGAACTCGCCGTCAGCGCCATCACCAAACAATTCGGCGAAGGCTCGATCATGCGCCTTGGCGACAACCACAAGATGACCGTTGAGACCGTCTCCACCGGCTCGCTCGCCATCGACCTCTGCCTCGGTGGCAAAGGCCTCCCCCGCGGTCGCATCATCGAAATCTACGGACCCGAATCCTCCGGTAAAACCACCTTCTGTCTCAGCGTCATCGCCGAGGCCCAGAAACGCGGCGGTCTCGCCGCCTTCATCGACGTCGAACACGCCCTCGACCCGAAATACGCCCGCGTCGTCGGCGTGAAATTGGACGACCTCCTCGTCTCCCAGCCCGATTCCGGCGAAGACGCGCTCAACATCACCGAGACGCTCATCCGCTCCAACGCCATCGACGTCATCGTCATCGATTCCGTCGCCGCCCTCATCACCAAGGCCGAGCTCGACGGCCAGATGGGCGACATGACCATGGGCAGCCAGGCGCGCCTCATGTCGCAGGCCATGCGCCGCCTCACCGCCGTCGTCAGCAAGACGAAGTGCATCTGTATTTTCACGAATCAGATTCGCGAAAAGATCGGCGTCATGTTCGGCAGCCCCGAGACCACCTCCGGCGGACGCGCGCTGAAGTTTTTCTCCTCCATCCGCATCGACATCCGCCGCAAGGACCAGATCAAGACGCCCGACGGCAAGATCATCGGCAACCGCACCAAGATCAAGGTCGTCAAAAACAAGGTCGCCCCGCCCTTCACCGAGTGCGAGTTCGACATCATGTATGACGAGGGCATCTCGAAGACCGGCTCGATCATCGACCTCGGCATCGAGCACAAGATCCTCGAAAAGAAAGGCGCGTGGATATCCTTCGAGGGCGAACTCGTCGGCCAGGGCCGTGACGCCGCCAAGCAGGCCGTGAAGGACAATCCCGCCCTCGCGGACAAACTCACCAAGGCGATCATGGACAAGGTCACCGTCACGGGCGGCACCGCCGTGACCGGCACCGCGCCGGCCGCCGAGTAGTTTATAAACAACTACGCGATTCCTTCGCCCCCAAAGCCCCGGCGCGGATGCGCCGGGGCTTTTTTGCGGCCGACATCCGGCCTGCCCCGCTGCGGCGACTGGCATTTCGTTTTGCTTTCAAGCGCGCGGCCCGTTGCCTAGGCGGAATGTCCGCCGAAACCATCGCCGCCCTCGCCACGCCCGTCGGCACCGCCGCCCTCGCGGTGGTGCGCGCCAGCGGCCCTGATTGCGCGCGACTGGCCGCAGACATCTTCGGCTCCACTCCCCCGCCCCGCATCGCCACCCACGCCGACTACCGCGACGCCGACGGCCAACTGCTCGACGATGTCGTGGTCACCTACTACGCCGGCCCCCGCTCCTACACGGGCGAAGATATCCTTGAAGTCTCCTGTCACGGAAACCCGTTTCTAGCTCAAACTATTCTTCAAGATTTACTTAACCGTGGTTGTCGGGCCGCAACCGCCGGTGAGTTTAGCCGCCGGGCCTTCGTTAACGGTCGCATGGATCTGAGCCAGGCCGAGGCCGTGATGGATCTCATTCACGCCCGCAGCGAACGCGCCCTCACCGCCGCCAACCAACAGCTGCGCGGAAGCCTCGGACGGCACATGCACGACCTCACTGAAGGCCTTCTCCTCGTGCTCGCCCGCGTGGAGGCTTACATCGACTTTCCCGACGAAGATCTCCCCAACGAGGACCGACGCGTCGCCCAAGATGAACTGACCCGCGTTCTACGTGGAACCGAGCGCCTGCTCGCCACCAGCCGCTACGGCGAACTCCTCCGCGACGGCGTGAAAACCATCATCATCGGCGAGCCCAACGCCGGCAAAAGCAGCCTTCTCAATCGCCTCGTCGGCCATGATCGCGCCCTCGTCAGTCCGGAGCCCGGAACCACTCGTGATTTCATCGAAGAACGCCTCATTCTCGGCCCCCACTGCCTGCGCCTGATAGACACCGCCGGCCTCAACCCCACTCCCGCCGCCTTGGAGAAGCTGGGCATGGCGAAAACCTTGGAGCGCGCCACCGAAGCCGACCTTTTTCTCTGGGTCGTTGACGCCACCCGACCCTGCCCGACCCTGCCCGCCGAAATCGCCGCCCGCCTGATGCCGGCAAATACCCTCGTGTTGCTCAATAAACACGACCTCCTCGCGGATCTCCCCCCTGTCGCCCAGCCGCCACCCACCCTGCCCCGCCTGCCCGTATCCGCCTTGACCGGAACCGGGTTTGACGCCCTCACCGACGCAATCATCCGCCACGCCGAGGCCTTTCGCCAAGACCAAGGCGAAGACCTCATCGCCATCAACAGCCGCCACGCCGACGCCCTGCGCCGCGCCCGCGAAGGCCTGGAAGCCGCCCTCGCCAAGCTCACCGCCAATGGCCCTACGGAGCTGCTTGCCAGTGACCTCCGCAGTGCGCTCGACGCCTTCGGCGAGATCGCCGGGAAAATTGATAACGAGCGCATGCTCGATCACCTATTCTCCACCTTCTGTATCGGTAAATAATGATATACAACAAGATACCATTTGACGTGATCGTCTGCGGCGCCGGCCACGCGGGCTGTGAAGCTGCGCTCGCCGCCGCCCGGATGGGAGCCTCCACCCTCCTCCTGACCGGCAACATAGACACGATCGCCCAGATGAGTTGCAACCCCGCCATCGGTGGCCAGGCCAAGGGCCAAATGGTCCGCGAGATCGACGCATTGGGTGGTGAGATGGCCATCAACACCGACGTCACGGGAATCCAGTTTCGCCTGCTCAACGAGTCCAAAGGCCCCGCCGTCCAATCCCCCCGCGCCCAGTGCGACAAGAAGGCCTATCAGTTCCGCCTCAAGCACACCCTCGAGCTGGAACCCAATCTCCAAGTCTTCCAAGCCACTGTCACGGGTCTGGTCTTCACCAGCCAGAAAGTCACGGGAGTCCGCACCAACCTCGACATCGAATTCGGCGGCCTGACAGTTATCGTCACCACCGGCACCTTCTTGCGCGGACTGATGCACATCGGCCAGAACAAGAACGAAGGCGGCCGCCTAGGCGATTTCAGCGCCAAAACTCTTTCCGCTAGTTTCCTTGAAGCCGGTATCGAGCTCCGCCGGTTAAAAACCGGCACCCCTCCCCGCCTTCTCGGCCGCAGCCTCGATTTCTCCAAGATGGAAGAACAACGCGGCGACCCCAACCCGACCCTCTTCGCTTTTTACGACACGCGCGGGCCAGAAGACTTGTTCCACGTGGAACAGAACGGCGAACAACGCATCGGCTGGAAGCCTGGCACCAGTCAGGTTTCCTGCTGGATGACCCACACCACGGCCGAAACCGCCCAACTCGTCCGCGACAACCTTCACAAGTCCGCCATGTATTCCGGAGAGATTGAAGGCGTCGGCCCGCGCTATTGCCCCAGTATCGAGGATAAGTTCGTGCGCTTCGCCGACAAACCACGGCACTTGCTGTTTCTGGAGCCCGAAGGCCGCTCGACCAACGAATACTATGTCAACGGCCTGTCCACGTCGCTGCCGTTCGATGTCCAGCTCGACATGGTTCACAGCATCCCCGGCCTGGAAAATGCCCAGTTGCTGCGTCCGGCTTACGCCGTCGAATACGATTTTGCGCCGCCAACCCAGCTTTACGCGTCCTTGGAATCCAAGAAGGTCGAAAACCTTTTCTTCGCCGGCCAGATCAACGGCACCTCCGGCTACGAGGAAGCCGCCTCGCAAGGCCTGATTGCAGGCGTAAACGCCGTCCACAAGGTTCGCCAAGAAGAACCGCTCATCATCGGTCGGCACGAGGCCTACATCGGCGTGCTTATCGACGACCTGATAACCAAGGGCACCAACGAGCCGTATCGCATGTTTACAAGCCGCGCCGAATACCGGCTCTTGTTCAATCACGGCAGCGCAGAGCTGCGCCTTTTCCATCACGCCAAAACGCACGGCCTGGTTTCACCGGACCGCTTGGCCCGCATGGAAGAGAACAAGCGCCTGACCGAACACTGGATCACCTTTCTCCAGACCCAAAAAGCGCCGGCCGGGCAGGGGACTTTTGGCGATGCGATCCGCCGCGTAACCATGGGTGGGGGAGGGATGACCGTCTTGCCCGATGAGCTCGCCGCCCAACCCGAGGCCCTTCGCAAAGAGATCATTTATCGAGTGAGCTACCACGGCTATCTGTCCCGCGAACAACGCCAGATAGACAAGCTCGCCGACATCGAAAAAATCAAAATCCCACCCCATATCGACTTCCTCCAAGTGCGCGGCCTGCGCAAGGAAAGCGCCCTCAAGCTCACCGAAATAAAGCCTTATACCTTAGGGCAGGCGAGCCGCATAAGCGGAGTTAACCCAGCGGATATCAGCGTCTTAATGGTTTTAATAGAAGCGGGCAGGGGAGCAGGACCGACTTAAGAAGAATCCCTTGACGCCAATTAAATGCGGCGATTCGCAGTCGCTGTAACATTTGTGAAACACGGCCGAAATTCACTGGCTGCATCCCGGCGAGCGAAGTATGTTCCCGGCGTATGGCCGATACCAAACCCAAGAAAATCCTTCTGGTTGACGACGAGTCCGATGTCACCGAACTCGTGGCCTATCACCTGAAGGCAAAAGGTTTTCAGGTCGAAGTGGTGAACGATCCCAACAGCAGCATTGGCACCGCCCGTTCCTTCCTCCCGGATCTCGTCATCCTCGACGTCATGATGCCCGATCTCAACGGCATCCAGATATGCCGGATGCTGCGCGCCGATCCCAAACTCAAGAAGGTCCCTGTTATTTTCCTGACAGCCAAGGCCGAGGAAAACGACCGTGTGCAAGGACTTGAAACGGGAGCCGATGATTACATATGCAAGCCTTTTAGCACCAAAGAGCTAGTTCTTCGCGTGCAGACGATTTTGCGCCGGCTTTCCGACGGTGCCCCGCCAGAGCCCAAACACCTCCAGGCCGGCCAAATCGTGATAGATGTGGAACGCCACGAAACCACCATTCACGGCAAGCCCGTGGAGCTGACGGCCACGGAATTCAACTTGTTGCGCCTGCTGATCGAGCGACGCGGCCGTGTGCAGACCCGCGAACATCTCCTCATCAACGTCTGGAACTACGAGACGGAAATCGAAACCCGCACGGTGGACACCCACGTGCGCCGCTTGCGCGAAAAACTCGGCTCCGAAGCCGACTGGATCGAGACGATTCGCGGCGTGGGCTATCGCTTTGCCGAACGCAAGGCGCAGGAAACGACCACCTGATCCCGTCTCGTCGCTCTCCGGAATCCATGTTCTTTCGATCACGTTGGCGGATGAGAGTTGTTCTGCGTGAGGATTTGCGGCGGATTATCCGCTAAACACCCGCCATGCTCGTCGTCATCACGCTTTTCCTGGCAGTCGCGCTCAGCGTGACCTTGCTCAAGCTGTTCGACCATCGCCGCGCGGTGCGCAGTCTTCATCAGGCATTGCTTAAAAAGCAGCCCTTCCTGCGCGAAGAGTTGCCGGGCGCCTCGGGTCACGCTTGGGACCAGCTTTGCACGCTCAGCAACGATCTGATCGTCGAGGTAGGGCACCTCCAGCAGCTCCGCAACGGACAGCTCGCCCAGCTCGAAGCGACTCTGGGCAGCCTTCAGGAGGCCGTTCTCATCGTTGACTCCAATAACTACATCATTCTTGCCAACAAGGCATTGCAGGGAATATTCCCCCGCGCGGTCAACATCCTTGGCCAGCGCCTGGAGCTCGTGCTGCACAGCGTAAGTTTTCTCAACTACGTCGAGTCGGTTCGACGTGGCACCGCCCAGCCTCAGCACGAGATCGAATTCATCGACGGCCCCGCGTCCACCTGGGTGGAAGTAACGGGCACCAGCATCGAGACCATCAACGGCCAAAAGGCCCCGTGGACGCTTTTCGTCCTGCACAACATCACCAAGCAGAAAAAACTGGAGGCCGTGCGAAAGGATTTCGTCGCCAACGTCTCCCACGAGCTCCGCACGCCGCTCAGCGTCATCAAGGGCTACGTTGAAACCCTGGTGGACGGCGCCGAGGAAATCCCGGCGGGCGACCGCGCACGATTCCTCAAAACCATCCAGCGCCACACCGATCGCCTCAACTCGCTCCTCGAAGACCTGCTGGTTCTCTCGCGGCTGGAGTCGATCAATCCTGGGCTCAGCCGCGAATCCACGGATCTCAACGCGTTTCTGCATGCCATCATGGACGACTATCGCGCGCGACCTGCCGGCAAGGAACACGCTCTCGATTTCACCCCCGATCCGGCCATCGGCTTTCTGCAGATTGACCCTCTCAGGCTCACCCAAGTTCTGGAAAATCTCCTCGATAACGCGCTCAAATACACCCCGAAGGGCGCCCGCATAGAGCTATCGGCGCGGTTGCAGAGCCCCACGGAGGTCATCGTCTGCCTGCGCGACAACGGCCAAGGCATCCCCGAAGCCGATCTTCCGCACATCTTCGAGCGCTTTTACCGCGTTGACAAAGGCCGCTCCCGCGAAAAAGGCGGCACCGGTCTCGGCCTGAGCATCGTGAAACATATCGTCCAGCTCCACTCCGGCCGCGTCTGGGTCGAAAGCAAACAGGGGCAGGGGACCGCCTTTTTCTTCAGCCTGCCGCTGAGCACAGGCTTGTCCGCGGCCTGAGCCGCGAGTGTGTGCGGGGGGCGCGTGTTCGCTGTTGAGCCGCGAATCCCATCCCGTAATGATGTTGGTTTATTCATGCCGCTGGAAATCGCCCAAGCCCTTGCCACCTCACGCCTAGCCGAAATCCGCGCACAGTTGGCCCCGTTGCTGCCGACCGCCCGGCCCATCACGTTGGAAATCGGCAGCGGCCACGGACACTTCCTCACGGCCTACGCGGCGACCCATCCGGAACGCCTCTGTATCGGCATCGACCTGATCGGCGACCGGTTGGAACGCTCCGCCCGCAAATCCAACCGCGCCAAACTCACCAACGTCGTCTGGATGCACGCCGAGGCCACGCTCTTCTTGGAAGCGCTGCCCGCCGACACGGCCCTCGGGGAAATCTTCGTGCTCTTCTCCGATCCGTGGCCCAAACGCCGCCATTGGAAAAACCGCGTTGTCCAGCCGGAGTTTTTGAGCCTTCTGGCCAGCAAGACGGGGCAGGGGGGGCGGCTGTATTTCCGCACGGATCACGCCCAATACTTCGAGCAGGTCGGCGCGCTCATCGACCAGCACCCCTCGTGGACGCCCGATGCCGCCGTGTCTTGGCCGTTTGAACTGCCCACGGTCTTCCAACAACGCGCCGAAAGTCATCAATCGCTCATAGCCATAAGGACATGAGCCGCCCGCGCCACAATCCCCCCCTTGCGGTTATAAATCCGCAGGCAGTTTCCAGTGGTTTTCCCCGCGGCGGGATTAGCGGCGGAAATGTGCGTTAGCAGCCGCCATTTCGAGTGTTGACGGCGTTTCCCACGGTTGCCTAGCTCAACCTTTTAACGACTTCCAGCCTAACTCTGCGTCCATGTTACGCGTCAACAAACTCACCCTCTTTGCAACCCTGCTCATGACCGGATTGCCGCCGGCATTTGCCGCCGAGGAGCATGGCGTGGACCAGTCGGCGGAGGCGTTGTTCCATCTCGGCCCGTTCCCTGTCACCAACAGCATGGTGACCAGCTGGGTGGTCGCGGCGCTCCTGATTCTTGCCGTCCGCCTCTTCGTTGGACGCCCCCGGCTGATCCCGACGCGCGGCCAGGCCGTGCTTGAAAACCTGCTGGTCGGCGTGCGCGATCTTACCGGTCCGATCGTCGGCCCCAAGGTCGCCAAACACGTCCTTCCGCTGCTCCTCACCCTGTTTGTCTTTATTCTCATCCAGAACTGGAGCGGCCTCGTCCCCGGCGTCGGCACGCTTTATTACCATGGCACGGAGATCGTCCGCCCCGGGAACGCCGACCTCAACGGCACCGTCGCCCTCGCGGTCGTCTCCATCTCCTGCTGGTTGTATTTTATTTTACGCTACGCCGGTCCGCGCGCCGTCCTCCGGGACATCTTCGGCAACAAGGCCAACAAGAACGAGCTCCCCTCCTTCATCTACTATCCTCTTTTCGTGATGTTTTTCCTGGTCGGCATCATTGAGCTGATCTCCATAGCCTTCCGCCCCGTTTCCCTCTCGTTTCGACTCTTCGGCAACGTCTACGGCGGCGAAAATCTCCTTCATGCGATGTCGTCCATCTCGCGCTGGGGGCTGCCCATTCCTTTTTACTTTCTGGAACTCATCATCGGCGTCGTGCAGGCGCTCGTTTTCACCCTGCTGGTGAGCGTTTACATCGGTCTCATCTGCAACCACGGCGGAAGCGACCACAAGGAGGATTCGCACGACGGGCACGCGTCCCACTGACCCTTTCCCGTCGGGAGCGTGGCCCACCGCGCACGACGGCAACCCAACACAAACAAGAACCACCATGATCACCATCCTCGCAGAAATGACCGGCAGCATCCAAGGCGCCCTGGGCTGTCTCGGCGCCGCCATCGGCGTCGGTTTCGTCGGAGCCAAGGCCGTTGAAGCCGTCGGTCGCAACCCCGGCGCTTCCGGAGCCATCATCGTCCAGGCCATTCTTGGCATGGCGCTCGCCGAAGCCGTCGCGTTCTACGCGCTCTTCCTCGGCAAATAAGCGCCCGCGCGCAACCGCACCGGCGCAAGCCGGTGCGGCCCCTCTCTTTCGCTCACGATCCGCTTTTACCATGCTCTCCCTGCTTGTTATCGCCGAAGTCACCGGCCATGCCGCCGAGGCCGCCGCCCCGCACGCCGCCGGATCCGCCAACGCGCTCACCCAAATTACGGACGCTTTCAGCGTCAACCTGTCCTCCCTCAGCGCCCAAGTCTTCAGCTTCGTGATCGTCGCGGTCGTCCTGTGGTATTTCGCCTTCAAGCCCGTCCTCGCCACCCTTGACGAACGCCAGAAAAAAATCGCCGACGGCCTTCGCTACGCCGAGGAAACCAAGACCCGTCTTGCCGCCGTCCAGCAGGAAAACGCGGACATCCTGAAGCGCGCCCAGGTCGAGGCCGCCGCCATCATCGAGCAGGCCCGCAAGGCCGCCAAGGAAGTCGCCGAGCGCGAAACCGCCGCCACCACCGAGCGTGCCAACAGCCTGATCACGAAGGCCCAGGAGGCCATCGAGCTCGAAAAGCAAAAGATGCTCGCCGAGGCCCGCACCGAGGTCGCCCGCCTCGTCATCGCCACCACCCAGCGCGTTCTCGCCAAGGAGCTGAACGACGCCGACCGCAGCCGCTACAACGAAGCGGCCGCCCGCGAACTCACCTCGGTTTAATCCACCATGGCGTCCGGCAAAAAACAGATCACCCAGCTCGCGCAGAAGCTCTTCAAGCTGAGCTTCGCGGACGGCCGTCTCTCGGAAGAGCGCGTCGCCGGCGTCCTCGCCTACGTCGAGAAGAACCCGCCCGCCAAGCCGATCCCCGTCCTCCGCGCCTACGGCCGCCTTGTCGCCATCGAAGTTGCCAAGGGCCGGGCCGTCGTCGAGCACTCCGGCCCCGTGGCCGACTCCGCCCTTCAGTCCATCGCCGCCGCCATGACCGGCCGCTACAAGCGCCCGGTCGTCGCCACCGCCAAGCCCAACGCCTCCCTTCTTGCCGGCCTGCGCATCCGCGTGGGTGACGACGTTTACGAGTCGTCCGTCTCCGGCCAGCTCGCCGCCCTGTCCGCCTCCGCCTGATTTCCCCTCCACTTTTTAAAATCCAACCCTCACGTCGCATGTCCACGGTCATCGAACAAATCGAACAACAGATCGCGAAGCTTTCCACCAAAGCCGTTCGCAAGAACACCGGCGTCATCCGCACGGTCGCCGACGGCGTCGCCAAAATCGACGGCCTCTCCGACGTGATGTATAACGAGATGGTGCAGTTCCCCGACGGCGTCATCGGCATCGCGCTCAACCTCGAGACCGACGAAGTCGGCTGCGTCGTCCTCGGCGACGTCTCGCAGCTCAAGGAAGGCGACGAGGTCCAGACCACCGGCAAGCTCCTCTCCATCCCCGTCGGCAAGGCGCTCCTCGGCCGCGTCGTTGACGCCCTCGGCAATCCCATTGACGGCAAAGGCCCCATCGCCGCCACGGAAACCTACCCCGTCGAGCGCATCGCCCCCGGCATCATCGCCCGCAAATCCGTTTCCCAGCCCCTCTTCACCGGCATCATGGCCATCGACTCCATGATCCCGATCGGTCGCGGCCAGCGCGAGCTCATCATCGGCGACCGCGGCACCGGCAAGACCACCATCGCGATCGACACGATCATCAACCAGGCGAAGATCAACAAGGTCGGCCTCGCGTCCGGCGACCCCAAGTTCCGCCCCGTCTACTCCATCTACGTCGCGGTCGGCCAGAAGAACTCCAACATCGTCCGCACCCTCGGCGCCCTTGAGGCCGCCGGCGCGCTCGAGTTCACCGTCATCGTCGGCGCCGCCGCCTCCGACAACGCCGCCAACCAATACATCGCCCCCTTCTCCGGCGCCGCCATCGGCGAATGGTTCATGGAAAACGGCATGGACGCCCTCATCGTTTACGACGATCTCTCCAAGCACGCCGTCGCCTACCGCCAGATCTCGCTCATCCTGAAGCGCCCCTCCGGCCGCGAAGCGTATCCCGGCGACGTGTTCTACCTGCACTCCCGCCTGCTTGAGCGCTCCGCACGCCTCGACGGCAAGGGCTCGCTCACCGCGCTCCCCATCATCGAGACCCAGGCCGGCGACGTGTCCGCCTACATTCCGACCAACGTGATCTCCATCACCGACGGCCAGATCTTCCTCGAGACCGATCTCTTCAACCAAGGCATCCGTCCCGCCGTGTCCGTCGGTCTCTCCGTCTCGCGCGTCGGTTCCGCCGCGCAGATCAAGGCCACCAAGCAGGTCGGCGGCAAACTCAAGGGCGAGCTGGCCCAGTTCCGCGAACTCGCGGCCTTCGCCCAGTTCGGCTCCGACCTCGACGCCAAGACCAAGGGCCAGCTCGACCGCGGCGGCCGTATCGTCGAACTCTTCAAGCAGCCCGCCTTCAACCCGATCCCCATCGAGCAGCAGGTCGTCACCCTCTGGGCCATCCAGAAGGGCTACTACGACGGCCTCGAAATCCGGAAGGTCAACGCCGCCGCCGTTTCCATCCGCGACTTCTTCGCCAGCCGCAAGGACGCGCTCCTCACGGAAATCCGCGCCAAGGCCGCCCTCGACAAGGACCTCGAGGCCAAGATCGAGGCCGCGATGAACGAGTGGAAAACCACCTTCGCCGCCTGATCGTCCCCTCGTCCACCTCCTAAAACACCGTGGCCTCAACACGCGACATCCGCCGGCGCATCAAGTCGGTCAAAAACACCCGCCAGATCACCAAGGCGATGGAACTGGTGGCTGCGTCGAAGATGAAGAAGGCGCAGCAGGCGGCCCTCGCCGGCCAGGCTTACGCGCGGCTCCTCTCCGACATGCTCGCCGCCCTTGCGCCTCATGTGGACGACCAGCTTCATCCCTTCCTCGTCCGCCGCACCGTCAAGACTCGCGGCGTCCTCCTGATCACTTCCGACAAGGGCCTGTGCGGACCTCTCAACGCCAACCTCTTCAAGCTGGTCACCGAGATCAAGACGCCGGCCAAGTTCTACTCCATCGGCCGCAAGGGCGCCCAGTTTTTGGCCCGCACGAAGCGCGATCTCGTCGCCGATTTCCCCGTGCAGGACCGCGTGCCCTTCATCGAGGTGAAAGCCGCCGTCGAGTTCATCACCAAGCAGTATCTCGACGGCGCGATCGACACCGTCGAGGTGATCTTCCCGCGTTTCAAAAACACGCTGGTGCAGGAACCCGTCTTGCGCCCCGTGCTTCCCCTGGACAGCCTGCGCGAGTTCCTCGAAAGCCTCCGGCGCCACGCCGGCGTGGCCGCCGACGAGGAAATCCACCGCCACCAGCCGTTCCTTTTCGAGCCCGACGCCAAGAGCGTCCTGGCCGCGTTGCTTCCCTTCTACGTCAGTCGCGAGATCTACCAGTTCGTCCTGCTGGCACGCGCCTCCGAGCACAGCGCCCGCATGGTGGCCATGAAGACCGCCAAGGACAACGCCACCAAGCTCGTCGGCGAACTCACCCTCGAATACAACAAGGCCCGTCAGGCCGCCATCACCCAGGAAATCCTGGAGATCGCCGCCTCGTCGTTCTCGGCCGCCTGATCCGTTTCTCATCTTTTCAATTTAACTAAAACCCGTCCCCACCGTTCATGAGCAACACCGGTAAAATCGTCCAGGTCATCGGCCCCGTCGTTGACGTCCAGTTCGCGGAAAACGCCATTCCGCCCATCTATCAGGCGCTGACCGTCGAGTTCACCGTCTCCGGCAAGCAGGAGGTTCTCACCCTTGAGATCCAGCAGCACCTTGGCGAAGGCGTCGCCCGCGCCATCGCGATGTCCTCCTCCGAAGGCCTCGTGCGCGGCATGTCCGTGACCGACACCGGCGCGCCCATCACGGTGCCCGTCGGCGACGGCATCCTCGGCCGCATCTTCGACGTCACCGGCAATCCCGTGGACGGCCGCGGCCCCGTCGCCCACACCAAACGCTACCCGATCCACCGCGCGGCCCCCGCGCTCGCCGACCAGGACACCAAGGCCCAGATCCTCGAGACCGGCATCAAGGTCATCGACCTCATCTGCCCCTTCATCAAGGGCGGCAAGGCCGGTGCGTTCGGCGGCGCCGGCGTCGGCAAGACCGTCGTCATTCTCGAACTCATCAACAACATCGCCAAGGCCCACGGCGGTTACTCCGTCTTCGCCGGCGTCGGCGAGCGCTCCCGCGAGGGCAACGATCTTTACCACGAGATGTCCGAGGCCGGCGTCATCGACCAGAAGGACCTCTCCAAGTCGAAGGTCGCGCTCGTCTACGGCCAGATGAACGAACCGCCCGGCGCCCGTATGCGCGTCGCCCTCTCGGCGCTCGCCATGACCGAGTATTTCCGCGACGAGAAAAACCAGGACGTGCTGCTCTTCATCGACAACATTTTCCGTTTCTCGCAGGCCGGTTCCGAAGTGTCCGCGCTTCTCGGCCGCTCGCCGTCCGCCGTGGGTTACCAGCCCACGCTCTCGTCCGAGATGGGTGTCCTCCAGGAACGCATCACCTCGACAAAGAAGGGTTCCATCACGTCCGTGCAGGCCGTCTACGTGCCCGCCGACGACTTGACCGACCCCGCGCCGGCCAACACCTTCGCCCACCTTGACTCGACGATCGTGCTCGAGCGTTCCATCGCCGAGCTCGGCATTTATCCGGCCGTCGATCCTCTCGCCTCCGTGTCGAAGGCCCTCGAGCCCTCGATCGTCGGCGACGAACACTACAAGGTCGCCCGCGAGCTCCAGCGCGTTCTCCAGCGCTACAAGGATCTCCAGGACATCATCGCCATTCTCGGCCTCGACGAGCTTTCCCCCGAGGACAAGCTCTCCGTCTACCGCGCCCGCAAGATCCAGCGCTTCCTCTCGCAGCCGTTCGCGGTCGCCGAGGTGTTCACCGGCGCGCCCGGCAAATACGTCCCCGTGAAGGAGACCGTGCGCGGCTTCAAGATGATCCTCGACGGCGAACTCGACCACGTCCCCGAGGGCGACTTCTACATGAAGGGCGGCATCGACGAGGTGATCGCGGCCGCCGCCAAAAAGTAAGCATCCGTCATGGCCCTCACCCTCGAAATCGTCACGCCCCAGGCGCGGGTTTACTCCGACACCATCGAAACGGTCGTCATCCCGACCCTGACGGGCGAGATCGGCGTCCTCCCCGGCCACGTTTCGCTGGTCACGCAGGTCGCCGAAGGCGAGCTGCGCGTGACCAAGGACGGCAAACTGCTCGTCCTCGCGATCAGCGCCGGCTTCGCCGAGATCGACAACGACAAGGTCTCCGTGCTCGCCGAGCAGGCCATCACGCTCGACAAGATCGACGTGACGTCCGTGGAAACCGCCCTCGTGCGCGCCCAGGAAGCCCTGAAGGAGAAGAGCTCGCTCGCACCCTCGGAAGTGGAAACCCTCGAAGGCGTGGTCCGCTTCTCGGTCGCCCAGCTCACCGCCAAGCGCCGCGGCCGGTAGGCCCCGGGTATTTCGCCTCTCAGTAAACATCCCCGGAGCAAGCTCTCCGGGGCATTTCCGGAAAATGTAGGAGCGGCTTTACGCCGCGATTGATCGGGCGTGGGAGCGAGCTTGCTCGCGATGGTCGAAATCGCGGCGTAAAGCCGCTCCTACATAACCAAGCCGAAACAAGCTTCGCGGTATTGGACCCAGTGCGAATAAAAAAGCCCGGCTATCATGCCGGGCTTTTTTATCGGGGTGCGTCCAGCAGCCACGCGCCTTTTTCCAAATCGAGCGGACGCGCGGTCCATTTCGGGTGCAGCCGGGTCCAGTCCATCAGCGCATCCTTGATCTCCGCTCGCGCGCCGTCGTCAAAAAGCACCCGCGCGCCCGGCTTCAATTTGTCGGCCAGCGCCTGCACGATCACACCGCGTCGCGCGCCCGTGATCCATCCCGGAGGCCCGTCAACCACGGCCAGTTCCACGTCGGCAAGTCCGGCCCAAACCGTCTCGTCATACGAAAGGATCGCGGAATCGGCGCTGGTCGGCGCCAGCGGGGCATGCCGGACCTCGGCCCATGCCGTAAGTCCCCGTCGCTCCAGCTCCGCCTGGGTCGCGGCCACAAATTCAGCCTCGTGGTCAAAGGACAAGACCTTGCCGGCTCCGATCCTGCGCAGGGCGCTCGCCGTCAAAATAGTGGAGGCCCCGCAGCCGAACTCGGCGATCACGCGCGGCCGGCGCGCAAAAATTTCTTCAAGAAGCAAAGCGGCAAAATCCGGCGCCACCCTGATGCCTCCAAGCTCCGGCAACGGAAGGGCGTCCGCGCCGAGACGCACCGCGATTTGCGCGACGTGATGGGCGTTTCGGCCCAGCTGTTTGCCCGCGGTCTCCTGTTGCGCTTGCAAACGCCTGAACAGCACCAGCGGCCACGCCACGGCAAAACCGGTCACGCAGGCCATCAGCACAGCGGCGGCGGGACTTCTCCAAACAACCCACGCCATCACCCCGGCAATCACGCCAACGCCCAAGCTTAACAGGGTGTCTTTTCGATGCATGGCGCGGCGTGTTCGGATGATGCCTGCAAGTATTACTGGGCTTTCGGCTTGGTCACCTTTTCAAGACCCTCGATCCAAGGTTTCGCGCCGCCTTTTTGATAGCCGAGTTTGCCGAGCTGAGTTCCCTGATCGTCGAGCACGATGATCGTCGGATAACCCCGGATCCCGAATTTCGCGGCCAGGCTTTCGTTCTGCTTTTTCTCGCTGGGGGAAAGTTTCTTCTCACGCGGAAAATCGAGCTTCACCAGAATGAGGTTCTTTTTGGCGTATTTGACGAACTCGGGCTGCGAAAACACTTCCTTGTCCAGCTTGATGCACCAGCCGCACCAGTCGGAACCGGTGAAATCCAGCAGCATGGGTTTCTTTTCCGCGGCGGCCTTTTTGGCGGCCGCCTCGTAATTGGTCATCCATCCGGCGTCGGACGCACGGGCGGAAAGCGTAAGGGCGAAAACCAGCGAGAGGAGAACAAGGATACGTTTCATGGAGTAGGGGGAATATAGGTTGAAATAGAACCCGGCAGCCCTTCCCGAACAGGCAATAAACCGTCCGGAAACGACTCAATATCTGACACTGCACCCAAAATAGCTGAGCAGCCAGTATTCTTTCCATACGCGGTAGCGGCCTTCGTGGCTGATCTTGCCGTGTTCCTCGCGCTCGCTGTGGGGGAAGAGAAAACCCAGCTCGGTGTTGATCTGCTCCAGCTCGCGCTGCTGTGAGTTGAGATCGTTCAACGGATCGGTCGTCCAGGGGGTCGAGATGGCACTGGCCCGGGCCAGCCGATCCCGGTGGGCTGCCATTAATCTGGATAGCGACCTGGTCCAGGGGTTGCGTTTCACCAGCCAGTTTTCGGGATAAAAACCGGCAAAGGGCAGATAAAGATTGTCGGTCACATAACGGTAGCCACTCACCGTGTTGGACGAGAGGCTGTAGCAGACCGACAGCGATCCGTTGGCCTGCGGGAAAAACGTGATCTGCGCGCGAATCCTGGCCTCGGCATCCTGATAAATCGACACGCGCAGATAAATGCTCGGGCCCACCTCGGCCTTCAGCGCCTGCACCTGCTTGAAGCCGTTTGCCCGAAGCCAGTTTCTGATTTTTAGCAGCCGTGGATGGGTCGGCCATTCTTCGCCGGAGTTGTTGGCGGTAAACTTGGGAAACAACGGCAGCGGACTCACGCTCAGCGCGTGAATTGCCAGCCAGTTGTAGAGCGTTTCCAGGAGAAACCAGAGGAGGAAAAACGCCAGCACCACGACGAGGTAGGGACGGTCCGTCCAGCCAAGCTCCAGCGCGGCCTTGGCCCCGCCGAAGGCGAATATGAGCCAGCGCAACCACCGGTTGAAAATCGCGATCACGGGCGAGCCATTGCGCTGGTTCAGCTGCGTGAGCAGGAGAAACAGCACCATGCCGACGATGAGGGGGTAATCGGTGTCCATGAAAGCAAGGGTAGGGCGGGACCGCTGGGCCCGCCGCGAACGATATACGGGCTGCGCCAGCCAACCCGGACGGCCCAGCGGTCCGTCCCTACCCATGAAAAGTTAGTTCAGGCGCACAGGCATGATGACGCAGATGAAGCTTTCCAGCGTCTTGAACACGCCGGGGCTTACCTCGTCCTTAAGCTCGAAAAACACCTCGTCCTTGGTCAGCGCCTTGAGCGGGTCCAGGACGAAGGCCGGGTTGAACGCCACTTGGAGATCCGGACCGCTGTAGGCGATCGCCATGGATTCGTGGGCCTCGCCGAAATCGGGGCTCTGCGCGGTGATTTCGAGAAGGTTGCTGGTGAGCTTGATCTTGACCGAGTTGGATTTCTCGGACGTGACGAGGGCGGCGCGGTGCACGCACTGGAGGAAAAGCTCGCGCTCCAGCTTGATGCGCTGGTGGGTTTCCTTGGGGATGACCTGCTGGTAATTCGGATAGTTGCCCTCGACGACCTTCGAATAGAGGTAGATCGAGTCCACGAGACCGCTGGAGTCTTTGTCGGTGTTGATCTGGAACGACGCGCGGCGGTCGTTAAACGCGATTTTAAGCTTCTCCCCCTTGTCCAGCATGCGGGTGAGCTCGGAGACGGTCTTGGCGGGCAGGATGATGCTTCCTGCGCTGTCTGCGGGAACTTCAAGCTCCTTGGAAATCAGCGCGAGGCGGCGGCCGTCGGTTGCGACGAGAGAGAGTTTGCCATCGCGGAAATTGAAATAGACGCCGTTGAGGATATAGCGCGTCTCGTCGGATGACTGCGCGTAGGATACGCTCTTGATCATCGCGGTGAGCTCGGCCTGCTCGAGGGTGAAGGATTTGTCGTCGCCGAATTCCGGCAACGGCGGGAACTCTTCCTTGCCGATGCCCATGATGCGGAACGTGGAACCGCCCGAGGTGAGTTTCACCTGGTGGTTGGGCGTGGCGTCGAAGGCCACGTCGATGTTGGGCAGCTCGCGCACGATGGTGGCGAGGCGTTTGACCGGGAGGGTGACGGAGCCGGTTTCCTTGACCTCGGCCTTGATCTTGCAGCGGATGCCGAGATCGAGATTGGTGGTCGTGAGGGAGATGTGGTCCTTCTCGGCCTCGATCAGCACATTGCTCAGGATCGGCATCGTGGCTTTGGAGCCTACGACGTTGAGAACTTGGGCGAGTCCGTTGCTGAAGTGATCGCGGTTGATCTTGAATTTCATGGGAGGCGTGAGCTGCTTGGGGCGGAAGTTAACAAAGGATAAAAGAAAGCTAGTTCAATAAGATATGTTATCAGTCTTATTATAGGGTGCTAGGAAGACCAATAACTTTGGCTTTGTCGCTCGCGAAAGGGCGTTCGCAGACCTGCGAGGAACTCCATTTTGAGCAGCCAATAAAAGGGCGGTTGTTCACAGGGGTCGGGTTATTGGTGGGTTATTGGCCGGTTAATCGGAGAACGGTTCACACCAGTGGCGCCCGCTTGGTGATGCCGTGATTCCGCCAGTGTTTGACGAGCCCGTAGAAAATGTAGCTCAGGCACACGATGAACATCGCGTATTCCTTGAACCGGACGACGGTGGCGGCCACCACGATGTAAATCACCAAGGTCGTAAGCTTCGTCTTGGTGCGCAGGTCAATCTGTTTGCCGCTCGGATAGCGCACGGTGCTCACCATGAGTATGGCCACCAAAAGCAACAGCGGAGGAAGGGCCAAAGCCCATACCTGCAACGACTTGTCGTGTGCGGCAAGATTCAGGAGAAACATAACCAAGGCTGCAACCGTGCCGGCGGCGGCAGGCACGGGAAGCCCGATGAAATCCTTGCTGGTCGGCTTGCCCTCCGGCCGGTGAAGCAACGGGTGCGTGATGACATTAAACCTCGCGAGCCGGATGGCCGCGCAGAGCAGATACACGAAACCAAGCAAACCACCCAAACTGACCAGCGTTTGGTCTCCCTCGGCGGGTCGCATGATCAGGAAAAACACCATGAGGGCGGGCGCCAGTCCGAACGAAACCACGTCGGCCAACGAATCGAATTCCGCGCCAAAGAGGGACTCCTTGCCACCCATGCGGGCGAGACGTCCGTCAAGCGCGTCAAACGCCATGGCCCCGAAAATATACCAAACCGCATCCCGATAGAGGGAGATGGCATCAGCCGGGATGACCGTGGCCGCTTCGGCCCCGCGAACAATAAAACTGGCCTCGATGCAACGCAGGCAGGCGGCAAAACCGCAAAACAGGTTTCCCGCCGTCATCAAGTTGGGCAGAAAATAGATCCTGCTCGCCTGCGCGACGGTATAGGGATTTTCGCTGTCGTTATCGAACTGCGGGAGATCGTCGTTGGCCATGGGCGGCTTTATTTGGTGAGCGACTCCAGATACTTCCAAAACTTGGAATGCTGCTCCACCAACTGGCTTTCAGAAACAGGGAGCTTATTGCGCAATAGAAAGTCCTCCAAAGAGTTGCTGTGTAGAATATAAACGACATGGAGCGCTTCCGGACCCTTGGTCTCAAAGTAAAACCGATGGTCGCCGCAGCGCAGCCGATAAAGGGACTGCCCGGCGCGATGGAAGTGACCGAGGGGTTCACGGGGGTGTTCCAAATCGGACGGCTTCAACGACATGAGCGGCTCGATGACCTCCAACTGAACAAGCTTATCCAGCTTGTTCAGCTCCAGCATGCTTTGTTCGGAAAAATTGACCTGATACATGGTGAAGTGACGTGGGGAAGGGGGACCGGCCTGTGGATTTAGTAACCCGTCCCCGAGACCAGCGTCGTGCCGGTAACAAAGTCCGCGTCAACAGGCCCACCGCGATGATCCCATGAAGCTTCATTTTTTAGCCTCCGCCGGTCTCGCAGCAACGCTATTCGTTTTGGGGAACATCAAGTAGACGTGGCGTCCCGCCGCGTTTCGGAACAGGCCACTCGATCCAACGCGGCAGGATGCCGCGTCTACTTTTTCAAAAAGAGATGGCGCGGTCGGTTCCACACCCACACATCTTTCGCAATGCTTCGGCGCGCCTTCGCACTCATCACAGGTTTGCTGGCTTTTACGTGTTCGCTGGCGCGAGCGTCCGTCACGCTCGACGTTCCGGTGCTTGTTGCGGGTTACGGCAGCGCATTCTTTGAGGAAGCGGCGCGGGAATTTGAAGCCCTGAGGCCGGATGTGAAGGTCCGCATCCACGGCAATCCGCGCATCAACGACCAGGTGCGCATCCGCGTCATGGCGGGCGATTATCCCGACGCGACCGACGCCGTCCTGCTTTATCCGAACCTCATCCGCGCGGGCCGTATCCTGGATCTCGCGCCATATCTCGACGGCCCGAACTGGGAGGGCGACGCCCGCTGGCGCGATATGTTTCTCCCCGGCGTGCTTGATCGCTGGACCGTTCCGGCCGTAGCGACGAGCGTGAGCGAGTCGGGATCGAAAAACGCCGCGCCCATCTACGGCCTGCCTTTCGCCCACGCCGTGTGGACGGTTTTCTACGACAAGAAGCGCTTCCGGGAAAATGGCTGGGAAGTTCCGCGCACGTGGGACGAGTTCTTCGCGCTCTGCGACCGCATGCAGGCCAAGGGCATCGCGCCTGTCGCGTTGCCCGGCGTCGTCATGCGCTACGGCGACGCCTTCCTGCGCGCCGCGCACTACAATCTTGCCGGGCCCGACGGCTACCGCGCCTACAACGAACTCTCGCCCGGCGCGCGCACCGATCCGCGTTTCATCCGCGCGGCTGGGGTCACGCAGCGGCTTACGACCCGCCATCTTATCAAAGGATGGGAGGGCATGACCCACACCGCCGCGCAGCTCGCGTTCATCAACGGGCAGGCGGCGATGACCGTGTCGGCGTCGTGGTTTGTGAACGAGATGCGCGGCAAGCTCCCCGCCGGTTTCGAGCTCGGAGCGATGAATTTCCCGGTGTTTCCGGACGGGATCGCCGATCCGGCGACGCTGCAGACGCAGAGCGCCTACTACTTTCTCTTCGCCAACGACGATCCGGCGCGGGAACGCGCGGCGGTGGATTTTTTCCGCTACCTCACGTCTCGCGCCTGCGCCCAGCGTTTCGCGCGCACGATTGATTCACCGGTCGCGCTGCGCGCGGTGCGGCCCGCCGACTACTCCGCGGCGATGCATGACACGGCCGAGCTGCTGGCGCGCAGCCCGGGTTCGTTCGACGCGTCTCCGCCGGCCTCGGCCGCGCAGCTCGCGCTCATCAACCAGGCCATGACGGATGCGCGTTACCGCCTGATGACCGGCCGCATCACACCGCGTGAATATGGCGAGAAGCTCGAAGCCGCCGCCGCCGCCGAACGCGCGCGCCGCGCCGATCCCGACCGCGTGGAAATCAACCACGGTTTTGCGACGGCGGCGCTGCTGCTCACGCTGGCCGGGCTCGTGGCGTGGATCGTATGGACGAGCTTGGTCAAGGGTGGACGGCGACCTCCGGGCGCCGTTTCCGAAGACGCGCAAACCGACGGCGCCCGGAGGTCGCCGTCCACCTTGGCATCAGAGCACCTGGGCCGTTTGCGTGGCGGCTTTGCGGCGGGGTTTGTCGGGCCGGCGCTGGCGTTGTTCGGCGCGCTGGTGATTTTGCCCGGCGTCGTGTCGTTCGCGTGGGCGTTCACGCGCTGGGACGGGCTGGGCGAGCAAACATGGGCGGGGCTTTTTAATTTCAAATGGCTCCTGTTGGAGAGCGACGTGTTCTGGTTTGCGCTCAAAAACAACCTCTACCTCATGCTCGTGCCCGCGCTCGTGGTGGTGCCCGCGGCGCTGTTTTTCGCGACGCTCATCCATCGCGGGGTTTGGGGCGCGGGCGTGTTTCGCGTGGTGTTTTTGTTCCCCAACATGCTCGGCGGCATCGCGGCGACGTTGCTGTGGATGAGCGCCTACGCTCCGCACGGCGGCCTCGTGAACACGACGCTCGTGAAGCTCGGATTCGGCGGGTTCGACGGCTTCGCGTGGCTGTCGCAGGGCCATCTCTACGGCGCGCTCATCCCGATCTACCTGTGGATGGCGTGCGGCTTTAATCTCGTGCTCTACCTTGCGGCGATGGAGGGAATCCCGGCCGATTATTACGAGGCGGCGGAGCTCGAAGGCGCGTCGAAGGCGCGGCAGTTTTTCACGATCACGCTGCCGCTCATCCGCGAGGTGCTGGTGATCTCGGCGGTGTTTCTGGTGATCGGCGGACTCAACGCCTTCGAGATGATCTGGCTGCTCACGTCGCAGGATCCGGCGAGCGGATCGCACACGCTGAGCACGCTCATGGTCTCGACGATGTTCCAGGAGTTCCAGATCGGCCGCGCGACCGCGATCGCCGTGGTGATGTTCGTGCTCGTGCTCATCGGCAGCGCCGCGGTGATGCGCGCGTTGAAACGCGAAGCCGTGGAAATGTGAACAACGCGAGCGCATGAAATTCTCCCGCATTCTCATCTTTTCAGTTCTCGCCGGCTACCTCGTGTGGGTGGCGTTTCCGATGGCGTGGGTGGCGTATTCGTCGCTCAAGACCGACGAGGCGATTTTCCGCGAGGCGTTCGCCCTGCCGGCGGCCGGCGACCTGCAGACCGACAACTACGTGCGCGCCTGGCGCCAGGCGCGGTTCGGGGATTATTTCGTCAACTCGGTCGTCGTGACCGTCTCGTCGGTCGCGCTGATCGTGCTGCTCGGCGCGATGGCGGCGTATGCGCTGGCGCGGTTTTATCATCCGCTGGGGAAGGCGGCGTTCTGGCTGTTTCTCGCGGGGCTGATGATTCCGGTGCAGCTTTCGATCGTGCCGCTGTTCTTCGAGCTGCGCGCGCTCGGGCTGCTCAACTCGAAGCTCGGGCTGGTGCTGGTCTACACGGCGAACGGGCTGCCCTTCGCGATTTTTATCCTCGCGGGATTTTTCAAGGCGCTGCCGCGTTCGCTTTACGAGGCGGCGGTGGTGGACGGTTGCACGGAGGCGTCGGCGTTTTGGCGGGTGATGCTGCCGCTGGCGAAACCAGGGCTGGTGACGGTGGCGATCTTCCAGTTCATCGGCATCTGGAAGGAATATTTCTTCGCGTTCATGTTCACGAGCGGCGACGCCGGCGCGGGGGCGCGCACACTGCCGCTGGGGCTGGCGAATCTCTCCATCACGTCGCAATACCGCAGCGACTACGGCATGTTGTTCGCGGGGTTGGTGATCGTGACGGTGCCGATTCTGGTGATCTTCATCGCCCTGCAAAAACACCTGGTGAAAGGCGTGACGGCGGGCGCGGTGAAAGGCTGATTTACGACCGCCGTCAAGTGAACGCCGGCGGCACCTGGTCGCTGTCCGGCGCCGCGGCGTCGAGCTGGGCGATGATGGTGCGGGCGGCCTCGGCGTTCTCCTCGTCCACCTGCACGCGGATGCCGCCGATGGCGAAGATGAGGTAGGGCGCGGTTTGCGCGGTGTTTTCGTCGGGTATGAAAACGGCGATGCCGCTGTCGTTGAGCACGGATTTGACCAGCTGGACGTGGGCGGGGTTGTTGCAGGTGGCGACGGTGGTCATGTCGTGAGCGTATCCCGGTCGCGCCGGATGGCCAGACGCGTTGTTTTTATATCGCGCGTTAAGGCTGGATTGCCCGGACGGGCGGGGTTAAACCCTTGGCTCCTTTGCTTCTCCATGGCTTCGCCCGAAGATTCTCCTGTGTCCCCGTCCGGGTTTTCCTTAAATCAGGAAAACGCGAAGTATGCGGAATGGCTCAGGCGCGGCATCGACGAGCACGCCATCGTGGCGATGACCGACACGCAGGGCGTCATCACCTATGCCAACGACCGTTTTTGCGAGATTTCCGGCTACGCGCGCAAGGAGCTGATCGGCCAGACCCACCGGATCGTGAAATCCGACGTGCATCCGCCGGCTTTTTTTGCCGACATGTGGCGCACGATCGCCGGCGGCCGCGTCTGGCACGGCACGATTTGCAACCGCTCCAAAAGCGGCGAGCTTTACTGGGTCGAGAGCACCATCGTGCCGATGACCGGCCCCGACGGAAAGCCCGGCGGCTATCTCGCGCTGCGCACGGATATCACCCGGCTCAAGCTTGCCGAGGAATCCACCGCGCGGCTCGCCCACGATTATGCCGAGCAGGCCGCGCAGCTGCGCGAAGCCCGCGGTCAGCTGCAGATATTTTTTGAAGAGGGGCCGCTCGGCCTGAGCTGGCGCCAGATGGACGCCGACGGCCTGCCCGGGGCCAATTACGTCAACCGGCGCTTTTGCGAGATCATCGGGCTGACCATGGACGAGGCGCGCGACATCGAAAACGTCCGGCGTGTCACCCATCCGGAGGACTGGGACCGGCAGGAGGAACTCTCCCGCCAGCTCTACGAGGGCAAGGGCGACCGCTACACGATTCAAAAGCGCTACATCCACAAGGACGGGCGCGCGATCTGGGGCGATCTCACGGTGGTGGTCGTGCGCGACGCTTCCGGCCGCGTCACCCATCACTTCGCGATGCTGGAGGACGTGACCGCGCGGCATGCCGCCGAGCAGGAATTGAAACGCAGCGAATCGCGCTGGCGCACCTACCTGCAGACCGCGAGCGAGATTCTTTACGCGATCACGCCCGAGGGCCGCTTCAAGTTCGTGTCCGATGCGTGGACCTCCAAGCTGGGCCACGAAATCGGCGATGTCATCGGCCATTCCTACACCGAGTTCGTCCACCCCGACGACCTGCCCAATTACATCAGCTTTGTGAACGGCACGCTCGAACACGGCACCAACGCGGGCGGCATCGAGTATCGCGTGCGCCACAAGGACGGCCGCTGGATCTGGCACGCCTCGACCGGTTCGGCCTACACCGACCGCGACGGTCGTCGTGCCTACTTCGGCGTCGGTCGCGACATCAGTATCCGACGCAAGGCGCAGGACGAGCTCAAGGCCGCGCTGGCCAAGCGCGAGGAGCTGGAGCAGATCATCAACCGTTCGCCCTCGGTCGTCGTGCTCTGGAAATCCGAGGCCAACCAATGGCCCGTCGAATTCGTTTCGCAGAGCATCCGGCAGTTCGGCTACCAGCCCGAGGATTTTACCAGCCGCCGGCTCAGTTTCCGCGGCATCACGCATCCCGACGACCGCGACCGCGTGGGCGCCGAGGTGGACGCGCACGCCGCCACCGGCCATCACGAATACAATCAGGAATATCGCATCGTGTGCGCCGACGGTTCCATCCGCTGGGTGGACGACCACACGGTCGTGCGCTTCGACTCCGCCGGCAACGTCACCCACCACGAGGGGCTCATCACCGACATCACCGCCCGCAAGGACGCCGAGGACCGGGAACGCGACCTGCGCGAACGCGATCTGCGTCTGGCCGGCGAAGTTCAGCATCATCTGCGTCCGCACGTTTTCCCCGACATCGGCGAGGTCGAGATCGAGGCGCTCTCGCAACCCTCGACCCATCTTGGCGGCGATTATTACGACGTGCTCGCGGTGGACGGGCGCCGCTGGGGTTTTGTGATCGCCGACGTGGCCGGCAAGGGCCCGGCCGCCGCGCTCATGATGGCCGCGTGCCGTGCCACGCTGCGCCTTTGCGCGGCGAACGAGCCGCGTGCCGCCGTCGTGGTCAAGCGGGTCAACCGAGCGCTTCACGCGGACATGCCGCGCGGCATGTTCATCTCCCTTTTTTACGGCATCCTCGATCTCGATACGAACCGCTTCAACTACGTCCGCGCCGGCCACGAGCCCTCGCTGCTGCTACGGGCGGGCGGAGGCGAGCCGGAGTTGCTGGCCGCGGGCGGCCTCGCCCTCGGCTTTGACGACGGTTCCGTTTTTGACGCCGTGCTGGAGGAAGGAGAGGTGGAGATGCGCGCCGGCGACCTGCTCGCGCTCTACACGGACGGCATCACCGAGGCGGCCAACGCCGCCGGGGACGAGTTCGGCCGCGACCGCTTTGCCCAGGCGCTGGCGCGCCATGACCAGACGTCGCTAGCCAAGATGGTGGACAAGCTCGACCGCTACCTGCGGCAGTTCTCCGCCCTCGCGCAGCGCAACGACGACCGCACGCTGCTGCTCGTCCGGCCGCGCTGATTTAGAACGTGTATTTCACGCCGGCGCTCGCGAGCCAGTGGACGTATTCGCGTCCGGGTTTGTTCGCGATGACCGAGTCGCTCCACTCGCGGCTGACGGCCATGTTTATCTTGGTATTGGCGTTGAAGGCGTAGCATGCCCCGCCTGAAACCGTGTAAATGGAGTCGTCGCGGTAGCCGGCGGGCGCGACGTAAGCCTGGTTTTTGCCTTCCTGATAATTAAAGCCGGCGCTGGTGCTCCACGTTTTCGTGAAGGTGTGTTTCCAGGCGAGATCGTAGACGATGTGCTCGTAGACTCCGCAACCGCCCCCGGGCAGCCAGAGGTAATCCTTCATGGAGAGGGCGAGGGCGTCCGAAGACGAAGGCGTCCACGTGGCGGAGCCTTCGGCATAATGGGTCGTGCGGGTGCGATCAAAGCCGGCGGCGGCGGAGTCGGTGTAGCGCCGCACATCGGGGCCGCCGGAAAACTTGAGGGAGAGGGAGGGGCGGACCTTGCCTTCGACCCCGACGAGAAAACGCGTGAGTGTGTTGGAGTAGTTGTCTTTTACGCCGAGGAGATTGGCCTGGCGCTGTTCGCCGAGGCGTACGCCCGCGACGAGGGCGAGGTCTTTGCGGACAAACCACCCGGCGTCCACGCCCGCCGACCACTCGGAGCGGTCGACGTAGTTGGCGTAGCCGGGTGTCGAACCGACGCCCTTTGTGGGTTTATGCGTCGTCTGAAAATCCTGGAAAATCGCGTCGCCCGCCGCGCGCACGAAGGCTTCGGGGCAGAGGGCGTAGGTGAGGTTGGCGCCGCCTTTCGTCGTCATCTGGTCGCGTCGCGAGCGCACCTGTTCGCCGCCCATCGCGGGAGCGCCGCCGGTCTGGCCGAAGACGGGCGCCTCGGATGAACCGTCGACGAGCAGCAAGTTGCCTGTCGCGGCGTAGCTCCATGCGTTGTTTTGGCCGCGCAGACCGGCGTTGAAGCGGTGATCGTCGTGGTTTTCGGAGTCAAAACGCTGGTAACGGATGAGCTCCGGCGAGTAGCCGGCGTCGATGGCGAGGGCGTTGGAGGGTTGCCAGGTGGCGACAAGCGCAAGCGAGGCGGAATACACCAGGGAGCCCGCCTCGGCGGGCACGCCGTTGGGATTTACGGACATGGCGTGCCGGTCCTGGAGGAAGACATTGTCGTCGTAAGCGGTGCGCGCACCGGCGGTCACGCCGGTTTTCCACGTCGACGCGGAATCGGCCGCACCGGCGGAACCGGAGAGCAAAAGGAACAGGCCGAGAAAGAGCGTGCGGCGGCTGGAGACGTGCATGGCATGACCAGCTTAGCGAAGGAGGAACATTCCCGCGGGGCATTCCTTGGGATTGTGTGTGCGTGATTTGGCTACATTTCGTTTTTATATTTGCGTGCGGTTGACCAAAAAACGCAGAGGATACATCCCAACACACCGCTATGCTTGGCACCATGGACCGGCCCGCCCACCACATGAAAAATATCCGCATCACACACCCGCAGGCGGGTGGCTTCGCCGTGCGAACCAAGGGGGGGCGCGCTTGAGCGCGGACTACCAGCCCTGGGTCAAGGACGACCAGCGCGAGGTCACCCGCCTCTGCGCGCAGACGGGCGTCATGCTGCTGCAACACAGCGCGGAAAGCGCCCTCGTGGAATCGGTCTCGCGCCGGCTCGGGCTGGCGCTCGGCATGGATTCGGTCGAGATCGCGCTCATGGCCAACGGCATCACCGTGACGACCATCCGCGAGGGCCGTTGCCACACGACCGTCCGGCGAAACATCGATCGCGGCATCAACATGCACGTCGTCACCGAAGTGCAGCGCGCGATCCTGCTGACGGAGGAAAAGAAACTGGATCTCGCGGGCATCGCGCGGCGGCTGGATGAGATCAAGCCGTTCCGTTATCCGCGCTGGCTGGTGTCGGTGATGGTGGGGCTTTCGTGCGCCGCCTTTGCGCGGCTGGGCCTCTTGGCGCGCGGGGCGGATGCCGACCTCGGCACCTTCGTGCTCACCTTTGTGGCGAGCGGCGTGGCCATGCACGTCAGGCAATGGCTGGCCCATCTGCACTTCAATCCGCTGGTCAATTTTGCGACCGCGGCGTTTGTGGCCACGTCCATCGCGGCGCAGGGCGTGATCCACCACTGGGTGGACAGCCCGAAGGTCGCGATGTCGGCGTGCGTGCTCCTGTTCGTGCCGGGCTTTCCGCTCATCAACGCGGTGTCCGACATGGTCAAGGGCTACATCAACACGGGCATCTCGCGCGGCGTCATGGCCGTGCTGCTGCTGCTGGCCTGCTGCGGGGGCATCGTGTTGGCCATGACGGTATGGAACGCCTGGACCTGGTTATGAACATCTTTCTCACACTTTTGCAGGACTTCGGGCTCGCCGCCGTGCCGGCGGTGGGCTTCGCGATGATTTTCAACGTGCCCAAACCGGCGCTCAAATACTGCGCCATCGCGGGGGCCCTCGGTCATGCGCTGCGTTTCAGTCTATATAAGACCGAACTGTTCGGGCTGGGCCCGCTGCCCATCGAGTGGGCGACGTTGATCGCGGCCGGCGTGATCAGCATGATCGGCATCTACTGGGCGCAAAAGTGGCGCGCGCACCCCAAGGTTTTCACCGTGGCGGCGATCATCCCGATGATCCCGGGCGTTTACGCGTTCACCGCGCTGCTGGCGCTGGTGGAGATGGAGCGCAAGGGCTTCAATCCGGATCTCCTGAAGATCGCCTTCGACAACGGCTCCAAGGCGATGTTCATCGTCGCCGCGCTGGCGATCGGCCTGGCGCTGCCGGGGCTGCTCTTCTACCGGCGCAAACCCGTGGTATAGGCGCGTGGCGCCGTTCGCCTGCGCGCCCTGAAATCCCGGGATTTACGGATACAGGGACTGTTCGGACCACTTGTTGCCGTGGCGCGTGTAGGCCAGGCGCTCGTGCATGCGGAACGGACGTTCCTGCCACAGCTCGATCGTTTCGTGGACGAGGCGGTAGCCGGTCCAGTTGGCCGGACGGGGCACGCGACCGCGCGGATGGCGGATCATCTCGGCGGCGACGCCGCGTTCGAGTTCCGCGTAGCCGTCGAGCGGTTGCGATTGTTTGGAGACGCGGGCGCCGATGCGGCTCAGGTAGGGGCGCGAGTTGAAATAGGCGTCGGCCTCCTCGTCGGTCACGAGCTCGACGCGGCCGGTGACGCGCACCTGGCGTCCGGGCGGATTCCAGTAGAAGCAGAGGGCGGCGTAGGGGCAGTGGCGAAGATCGTCGGCCTTGGGGCTGTCGGTGTTGGTGTAGAACACGAATCCCTGCTGGTCGGCGTGCTTGAGCAGCAACATGCGCACGGAGGGGTGGTTGTTTGCGTCGACGGTTGCCAGCGCCATGGCGGTGGGCTCCTGAACGCCGTGGCGTTTGGCGTCTTCTAGCCAAGTTTGGAAGGTGTGCAGGGGGTCCGTCATAAGTGGAGATTGTAGACGTCATTGTCTTTGTGCGCTGCGCATGGTTTGACCGAAACTACGCAAAAACCACCCGCCAACGCCGTCGCTCCATTCGACTCACGGATAGTTTGTCACTTAATAAGTGACAAACTATCCGATTGGGTGTGACGATAACTCCATGAAAAAAGGCCTTTCGAACACGGGTGTGCCCACGCCGAGGAATTTGATCGCGGACTTGCTGTTCACCTTGGGCGAGCTGGCGGTGGATCAGGCCAGGCTGGCCGCAGCGAGGCGCGGTGAGGTGCGTCGTGTTAGGAAGGGGTCCACCTTGAGGCCGGGGGATGATACTCCTTTATGGAACTCTCTTGTGGACAGCATGAAGCCGCATCTTGCAAAACGGGGAGTCAAAGCCAATCTGGCTCGTGTGCTTGAGGTTCCCCGTCAGCGGGTCAGCGACTATTTTGTGACACGCACGCAGATGCCGGATGCGGAGCGGATGTTGCACGTCCTCCTGTGGCTTGCTTCCCGTCAGGAGCCAGGAACGCTCGGGAAAATTCCCAAGCCGGTCCGATAAAGTTTGTCACTTATTAAGTGACAAACTGATTTGTCTGGCTGGATGAGATATTTGGGCTGACAGGCGGCGCGGCAGGTTAACCGGGGACTCGCTAGAGGGATAAAAAGTGCAATCATGTCAGCCGCGCCCGCCGCACCCAACGGCCGACGGACGAACCTTGAGCCCCCCTGCCAATTGCCTCCACTGCGGAGTGTGCTGTTTTTCACAGCTCGATACCTACGCGCGCGTCACCGGCGGCGATTGGGAACGGCTTGGCGTCGAAGCCGGTCGCGTAGCCCATTTCATCGGGCATCGCGCCTACATGAAAATGACCGACGGACGCTGCGCGGCTCTGGCGCTCCGACGGACACCGGAGGGCGGGCCGGAATTTTTTTGCACGATTTACGAAAAGCGTCCGCAGGTGTGTCGCGATCTCGCGCGCGGGTCGCCGGAGTGCGAGGGCGAGCGGGATACGAAGGGGGCCCGGGTGGCTGCACGCCCGGAGGTCTCCGGCTCTATTTTGAGCTGAAACCGGTCCAGTATCTCTGCCGGGCGAGAGAGGGGAGGCGCGGGCGAAAATATGTTTGGGCATATTTCCGAACTTGTGCTCTGGACGTTCGTAAACTTTTCGTCTTGAAATGGTTATTTCCTATAGAACACTGCATAACCGATTCGTTCAACTTTACTAATACAGGGGATTCCGTTTATTCGCATCGATTTTAAATTAAATGAATAACGCTGGGAGTGAGCATAAAAACCGCAGGGGTGGGGTGATCGTCCTGCATGTTGGAATAATTGTGGCTATAGGGCGGCATCAACAGGGTGCTGCAACCGTCCGCCGATAAAGGGAAACGGGCGCGGCATTTCGGGGTTTCCGTGGCCCGCTTCCACCTCAGGCATCTATTTTTTTAATAATGAAATTTTGGGTTGGAAAACTGTTCGGAACCTTGCGGATCGCATGTGCGGTCTGCCTCATCCTGGTCTCGGTTTGGGCGCTGTTGCTGCCGCCGCTGTTCCCTTTCAGCGCGCATGCGATCATCAACACCAAGGTGGTGACCGTCCGCACACGGGATCCGGGGCAGATCGGCCTTTTGTCCGCCACCAAGCTGGATGTTTTGAAGGCCGGCGACCGCATCGCCCGCGTGACGCGGGATCTGAGCAAGATCCAACGGGTGCTCGCGGAGCGGCAGTTCACGCGCCAGAAGCTCAAGGAGCAGCTCGACAGCATGGACAGGACGATCTCCGAGCGGCAGAAAAAACTGGACGAGGCGGAGGCGAGTTTGATCCGCGCGCGTCAGGGCGCCCAGCAGGTCCTGGTTCAGACCCAAAAATCGGCGGTTGAGAAGGTGCGGATTTACCAGGAGAGCCTCGCCGAGAAAAAAGCGAATCAGGCTCGGGTGGCGCCGTTGTTCAAGGACGGGATCATCACTTCGGCGCAGTGGTCGGAGGTCCGCGAGCAGACCATCGAGGCGGAGAAAAGCCTGATGGCGGCCGAAAACGAGCTGGTGCAGATCCAATCGAGGCAGGACGGGTTGCGCGAAGGAGCGGGCGGCCTTCCCCAGGAAACCGAGGGCGTGGTCGCGAGAATCGGCTCGGACAGCCAGGCCCTCGCCACGCTGCGAGTCCAGCGGCTCGCCTTGGGCGTGGAGCTGGACGAGGTGGACAACCAGATCGCGTCGCAGAAATCCTACCGCGACATAGACCGCTCGTATGAGCTCTCCACGCCGATCGACGGGGTCGTCTGGCGAAGCCAGGTGGTGAACGGAGAGAGCGTGGGGGGCGGCGATGCGGTCGCCGACATGGCGGACGCCCATGCGATCTTCGTGGAGGCTTATTTCCGCCGGGATTTCATGAACAGCATCTCGGTGGGCGACCGGGCGAGCATCTACGTCATCGGCGAATCCCGCTTCATCACGGGGCGGGTGGTGGACGTCCAGGTGCAGGAGCACACGGCCAGCGCGCCCAACATCATCAACACGATTTCGTTGGATGCCGCGATGTTGCGCGTGAGCATCGAGATCGAGGACAAGTCCGCGTTGACGACGAAAAACATCGGACAGCTGACGAAGGTTTTAATCTCAGGCGGAAGCACCGGATGGCTCCAGCGGGGATTGGTCTGGTTGAGCCTCTACCTAAGGAGCCATCAGTGATCACCGACCTATATCCGGGCGTTCTGGCCAACGTCCTTCTCTTCATCGGGCTGTGGATGATCTCGCCCAAGGTGTCGTGGTCGAAGGGCTCGGTGCGGCTGCTGGTGGCGGTGACGTTTGTCTTTATCAACGGGCGTTACGTGTGGTGGCGCTTCAGCTCCACCATGATGCCGCTGTCGACCGACCTGGAGTCGCTGTGGACGTGGTTCTTCGCGCTCGTGGAGCTCGGGGCGACGGTGGTGCTGACATGGCATTTCCTCGTGTTGATCAAGCCGAGCAACCGCAGCGCCGAGGCCGATCGCGCCGAGGCCGCCCTGAGGGCGCGCGGGACGGTCAGGGGCGTGGACATCCTGATCCCCACCTACAACGAGCCGGAGGACATTTTAAAGCGCACGATCGAGGCGGCGATGCGGGTGGATTATCCGGATTTCCAGGTGTGGGTTCTGGACGACGGCAACCGCGAGTGGCTGAAGCGGTTTTGCGACGAAAAGAAAATCGGCTACATCGTGCGGGCGGAGCGCAAGGGCTTCAAGGCGGGCAACCTCAACCACGCGCTCAAGGTCACGCACCGTCCGCTGGTGTGCGTGGTGGACGCGGATTTCGCCCTGGCGCCGAATTTTCTCTGGCGCACGGTGGGGCTGCTCGACGACCCGCGCGTGGCGATCGTGCAGACGCCGCAGATTTTCGACAACCCCGACGCGATCCAATACAACCTCCGGGGCGAGAAGGCCTGGCCGGAGGCGCAGGGCATGTTCACCGACGTCCTGCAGTCCGGGCGCGACACCTGGGACAACGCCTTCTGCTACGGCACGAGCTTCGTGATGAAGCGCGAATGCCTCGAGCAAGCCGGTGGGATTCCGGAGATGACGATTTCGGAGGACATCCACACCACCTACGTGCTGCTGGACCACGGCTACAAGACGCGGTTCCTGAACGAACGGCTGAGCTCGGGGTTTGCGACGCAGAACATCGGCGAATTCGTAAGGCAGCGCGCGCGCTGGTGCGCGGGCACGCTGCAATGCTTTTTTGTGGAAAACGGCGTGCTGCGGGCGAAGCGCATCTCGGTCCTGGACCGGATGTTTTTTTTCGACCCGGTGCTTTATCACATGGGCACGATCTGGATGTTCTGCCTGCTGATCGCGCCGGCGCTTTACTGGTGGCTGGGGATTTCGCCCTTCCATTCCGATTTCGGGCACCTGCTCGTGGTGTTCGCCCCGCGGATGCTGCTGAGCATCTACGGCCTCTACTGGCTGAGCAACCGCCGGACGATCCCCTTCGTGGGCGAACTCGGCCGCGTGGTGGGAATTTTCCACCTGATGTCGGCGATCCTCAAGCTGGTGATCCATCCCTTCCGGCAGACGTTCAACACCACCAACAAGAAACTCGATTCCACCGAAACGCAGATCTACTGGCACATCATGCGGCCGCATCTCGTGCTGCTGGCGATCACGATCGGCGGGGTGGTGTTCCGGTTTTTGGGGCCGCAGGGAGGCGCGTTTTTCATGCAGAGCAACGTGGGGCTGATGATCTCGCTCACGGTGTATGTGACATGGCTTTTGTTTTTCGCGTGCCTGCTCTGCGTGCAAAGACCGATCCCCAACGGCCTGATGGACACGGTGGGCGCGGTGCGCGAGGGCAGCATCCGCAAGACGGCCGGAGTCCTGCTGGCGCGCATGTTCCAGTGGCGATGAACAGCCCGCCCCGGAAATTTTTCAGCCAAACACAAATCAACCGACCGATGTGAAAACCAGGAGAAACAAAACCATGAGAAACACCAAAAACACCAAAGAAACCGAAAGTCTCCGACCCGCGGGGAGCCGGCTGCTTCAACTGACCCTGGTCGCGGGGTTGGCGCTGGCGGCCCATGGCGCGAAGGCCGGCCTGTTGCAGGACATCTATTCCGGGACGCTGTCCGCGGACCAGGGCATGACCGTGACCGACCTGAACGCGAAGGCCGCGGATCAGCAGGTGATCACCGAGCAGCGGCGCTACCTGCCGAAGGTCTCCATCAACGCCCACGAGGGGGCCGTGTATCAGGACGTGCGGAAGAGCGGCAACCCCGTCTTCAAGTCGGGAACGTCCACCTACGGCAACACGCGGGTGAACGCGGAGCTGGACCAGCCGCTTTACGACCCGACGATCAAGCCCCTGGTCGACGCGGCCAAGGCGCGCCGGCAGCAGGTGCTCAGCCGCGGACGGCAGACCACGGAATGGCAGACGAGAATGGTCGTCGAAGGGTTCCTGCGCTCGGTGCGTTACCACGCGTTGAGCCAGTCCGCCGACCGCGTCATCGCCCGTCTTGAGAAAGAGCAGGAGACGGTCACCAAGAGCTACGAGGCGAAAATCGCCACCCTGTCGGACGTCCAGAACGTGGGGCTTGCGCTGGCTTCGATGAAGCGCGAGCGGAACAACTTCACGCAGCAATTTTATCATGAGCTGTCCACGATGGGCGTGAGCAGCGAAAAGGTGAAGGAGGGCTGGGTGAAGATGAACCCGGAGGCCAACACGGCCGTTCTCACGGACGTGGTGCCGGACGGCAAGGGACAGCCGGCCGAAATCGAGCGTCTGAAGGCGGAGGCCGCGGAGGCGTCCAACCAGGGCATCGCGGCGAAGCGCCGGTCCTGGCCCGTGCTGAGCCTGTATGGCGAATACGGATTCGACAATGCCGGCGGCTCCTCGTTTGGCGGGCCGCGCGACCAGTCGCTCTACGCGGCCGGAGTCGTCGTGAAATGGGATATTTTCAGCCGGGGCATGAACCGCTCGGAAGCGCGGGAATTCGCCTACCGGAAACAGGCCAAGGAGGCCGAGCTGAGGGCGATGTCCGCCGACCGGCAGAAGGCGGACGTCTACAGCAAGGAATTCCTGGACCAATCGAACCGCAGCGTGGCCGAGCTTGCCGACCTGATGAAACAATACGAGGGGCTGCGGGATTCGTCCGCCCGCGCCTACGAGGCCGGCAAGGACTCCTACATCAACGCGATCACGGCCTACCTCGCCTGCGAGTCCACCGCGCGCGAGCTGACCAACGCGCAATACGACCGCCTGGTGCAGCAGACGCTTTATTGCGGGCAGACGGCCGGCTGGAACGGCGCGCTTGTCGAGAAAGTCGACGCGTTGTTCGTGGCTTCGAAGTAAGCGGGGCCGCTTCTTTAAAAAATCGGCGGGGATGTGAGTCTCGGGTGAGGCGCATGTCCCCGCTTTTTGTTAAACGCGAAACGGGCGGGCGGAGCTTGAAACCCGCGCCGGCGGCCGATGGGATGCCGGTCATGAGCGAAACCCCCGTTGCGGTCGATGAAGAGCTGGTCCGGTTTTTGGCCGCGCCGGCGCCGCGCGTTGTGCCGACGACGCTCAGGCAGGCGGCGTTGAGGGATTCAGGTTCACTGCTGCTGGCGCTTTTTGGGGCGATTTTTCTGACGATGGGGCTGTTCTTTGCGAATGCCTTTCTGCCGTGGAGACAGCTGGACGAGTGGAGGTTGGCGGCGAGTCAACCGCTGTCGGCCCAAGGCCGGATTATTTCGGTCGATAAAACGAACATGTCGATCAACAAGGCGCAGGTAATGCGCTACGGCTTTAAGTTTCAAACGGCACGGGCGGAAACAATACGAGGCGACTGTTTCACCACGGGCCGGAGATGGTCGGAAGGTTCTGCGGTGAGCGTGCGCTACAATCCGGCCGAGCCCGCGCTGGCCTGCCCCGAGGGGGCGCGTCTGAGTCAGGGCGGTCTGGGCGGCGCATTCGTGCTGATTTTTCCGCTGGTTGGCGGGGGTATCATCTTCTGGGTTATCCGATCGCGGAAACGGACGGTGTGGTTGTTACAGAACGGAACGCTCGGGGATTTTCGCGTGACGGGCATCGAGGCGACCAATGTGACGATCAACAGGCAGCAACAGTTTAAAGTGACGCTGCAGCGGATCGACCAGGCTGATGGGCAGCCGCATGAGGCGCGCTGGCATAAACCTGCGCTGCTCGCGTTCGCGCGGGAGCGCCAGAAAAACGGGCAGACGGTTTTCGGGCTCTTCGATCCTGCGAAGCCGAAGAAGGTGCTGATGCCGGAGGCGTGGTCGGCGCGGGGGTGAGCGGGCGACGCGCGTTTTTCGGAATCGCGGCGTAAAGCCGCTCCTACACAACCACCCCGAAGCACGCGTTTGGGCAGGTGAAGCAGGTCGTTGAGCACGGCGGACGTCATGCCGCTACCGTGAAAATTCCCCCTCCCTTGCTCAAGCGCATCGTTTCTCCGACAACATTCGCCCATACGGTTGCCCGCCGCCGCCGAAACCGCGTTACCACCGCCCGTTTTTGCGGTCTCGTCCGCGGTGCTGCGCGTTGTTCATTCCCCTCGCCACCGCCGGCGCAAACGCATGTGGTTCCTCTTTCTCGGCGTCGCCATCGGTATCGTCCTCTTTGTCGTGCTCGCCAACTTCAAGCGCAGCGAGCGCAAGGTGGAGTATGACGTCGTCTCCCCCTACGGCGTCGACGACCCCCAGTTTCCCCGCTCCATCGGCGCCCTCCTTGGCCCGCCGCTTCTTGCGGGCAACACCGTCACCGAGCTCCTCAACGGCGACGCCATCTTCCCGCCCATACTCGACGCCATCAACGGCGCGCGGGAAACCATCACGTTCGAAACCTTCATCTACTGGTCGGGCGACATCGGCCAGAAATTCGCCGACGCCCTCTCCGCCCGCGCCCGCGCCGGCGTGCGCGTCCTCATCCTCCTCGACTGGGCCGGCTCCGTGCCCATGAAGCAGGCGCTCATCGACCAGCTCCGCGCCGCCGGCTGCATCGTCCTGCGCTACCATGCGCCCCGCTGGTATCACCTCGCCCATTTCAACAACCGCACCCACCGCAAAGTCCTCGTGGTCGACGGCCGCATCGGCTTCACCGGCGGCGTGGGCATCGGCGATTCCTGGACCGGCGACGCGAAGGATCCGGAGCACTGGCGCGACACCCATTTCAAGGTCGAAGGCCCCGTCGTCGCGCAGATGCAGGCCATCTTCATGGTCAACTGGATCAAGGCCCGTTCCACCGTCGAGCACACCGGCGACTTCTTCCCTCCGCTCGTTCACGTCGGAGACCAGTTTGCCCAGATGTTTCACAGCTCGCCCGACGAAGGCAGCGAAAACATCCGCCTCATGTATCTGCTCTCCATCGCCGCCGCCCGCCGAACGCTCCTCCTCGAGCAGGCCTACTTCGTGCCCGACGACCTCGTCACCGCCGCGCTCGTCGAGGCCGCCCGCCGCGGCGTGCGCATCGAGGTGATCCTCCCCGGCGACAAGAACGACAACTCCCAGGTCCGCGCGGCCGGCCGCGCGCGCTGGGGCCCGCTCCTCAAGGCCGGCGTGAAGATCTACGAATACCAGCCCACCAACCTCCATGCGAAGATCATGGTCGTGGACGGCCTCTGGTCCTCGGTCGGCTCGACCAATTTCGACAACCGCTCCTTCCGTCTCAACGACGAGGCCAACCTCAACATCTACGACCGCGCCTTCGCCGCGCGGATGACCCGCACGCTGGAGGCCGACAAAGCCGCCTCCACCGAGATCATCCTCGCCGAGTGGCAGGACCGCGCGCCGTGGATAAAGGCGTCCGACTGGTTCTGGTCCCTCTTCCGCCAGCAGATGTGAGGGGTGCGGCCAGTATGATGTAATATCAAAACATTCGTATCTTTCGGCGGAATTTTAGGTAGGGACGGACCGCTGGGCCGTCCGCTTCGGCTCACGTAAACCGGATGACTTCGCGGCGGGCCCAGCGGTCCCGCCCTACCGACGATCCAAAAGAAAACGTGATACGTCCCACTAAGCATTTTAAGCACAATTGTGATCGTAAAGGAGGTCGGACCTCCCGGTCCGATCCCCGTGGGCTCTCTCGAAAGATCATCATGACGGACCTGGAGGTCCGTCCTCCTCGCAGCCGATCAGCGGCTAGGGCGGTTTAATAAATGTCGTAGCCGCTATAACGACCGTAGCCGCGAGCGCCAGCGAGTGGTGGCTCGTCCACTCGCTGGCGCTCGCGGCTACAGTTATATTTGAACCGCTCTATAGTTTTTCTTAAACCGCACTCATTGTCTGACTTTTGAACAAAAGGAAACGAAGGGAACGAAGGACGGAAAAGCCGCGGAGCCGCTTCATTTGCTTCGTTACCTTCTGTAAAATCAAAACCTTCGGCCCGGTCGGAAAAACCGTCGAGCACGGGCTTGCGGTGGATGAAGGAACCGGCCACTTTGTGGGCATGCCGAAACTCGACCGCATCACCTTCGACTCCTCAGTCATGGGCGGCAAACCGTGCATTCGCGGTCTGCGCGTGACCGTGGGAACGCTGGTCGGTCTTTTCGCCTCCGGTAAAACGCGCGAAGATATTCTCGGGCTTTATCCCTACCTCGAAGCCGCCGATCTTGACGCCGCGCTGACCTATGCCGCGTGGCGTTCCGAAGAACAGGACGTCGCCGTTTCGGTGGCATGAGAATCTTGGTGGACATGAATCTCAGCCCGGCGTGGGTGGACACCCTGCGCGCCGCCGGCTGGGAAACGGTTCACTGGAGCACGACGGGCGATGCGCGCGCTCCCGATACGGTCATTTTCTCGTTTGCCCGTGAACACCATTGGACCGTGTTCACCAACGATCTTGATTTCGGAACGTTGCTGGCCCACGCCCGCACGGGAGCGCCGAGTGTGTTTCAGCTTCGGGCGCAGGATTTGACCCCTGCGCACCTCGCTCCGCTGGTCATCAAAACCCTCCGGCGCTTCGCCGCCGAGCTTGAGGCTGGCGCCTTGGTGACGGTTGACGAACAACGCCAGCGTGTGCGCCTGCTGCCGTTGACGTAACGCGGAAGTTCAACGCGAAGGCCGGAAAGCCTCACACCTTGAGTCCCGCCGCCTTGGCCAAAGCGGCCTGCCGCTTGTCGAATGTCCAGAACTCCGCCGCGCCCAGCACCAGCGCCGTCGCGACGTGCAGGATATCCAGGCTGCGCGTGCCCAGTTTGTCCGAATGGGATGCGCTCAACCGCTCGGCCTCCATCATGATCTCGCTCAAGACCGGATTGGCCGGCGCATAAATCCCTCCGGCGGCGTCCGCCAGAAAAGCATTCAGCGCCATGTCGCGCTGAACGCCCGTGATCTCGCCGCGAAACACCCGCAGCCGCAGCGCGTTTCTCAGCTCCAGTTGATGAAGCCAGATCAACGGCAGCGGCTCCCGCGCGCGCGTCATGCGGGCGATGGCCGCATCCGTGTGCGCATCGGGCGCGTAGAGCGAACAGAGGAGACCGGTGTCCGCGTAGGCCTTCATCGGTCGCTGCGCGCTTCGGAGATCAACGTGGTGGCCGTGTCGGCGAGCCTCGTGTCGCCGTAGATGGCGGTCAGGCGTGCCGCGAAATCGGGACGCGCCGGGGTGCGCTTCCGGCGGGCAGGGGAGAGCAGGGCGATGGGTTTGCCGCGCCGGGTGAGTTCGACCTCCTCGCCGGCCTCCGCCCAGCCCAGCACCTTGGAGGTTTCATGCTTCAGCTCGCGCATGGTGGTCGTCTTCATAGGTGGCACAATGAGGTGACACATGAGATTCGTCAAGTCGGCTGGTGTAGGTCCGACCGCTGGTCGGGCATCCGAAAGCATGGGCGACGATCACCCGAAACCCGACCATCGGTCGGGTCTACATCAGGCCAAAGAGCGCGAAGGCTCCACGCCGGTTCAACGCTCCGGCAATTGCACCGACACGGCTTTGCCGGCCCGTGTGCGATAGAGGCCGAAATCCCGCCGGTCGGTCGCGCCCAGCCAATCCTTCGCCGTGCGTAGGACTTCTTCGTGTTCTTGCCAAAGCCCGCGCCCGCCGCACAGTCTGCCGGTATGAGCACGCTCACCAAGGCCAAGAAACCCGCCCGCCCTGTCCGCAAGCTGTCAACCCGCCGCCGCGCCGCTCTCCCCCCCATTCCCAAAACCAGCCCGCTTTACGGCCATGATAGTTTTGTCGGCTGCGTGAACCTTGACCTTCCGCAAACCAAAGAGGCTCGCCGGGCTCATATCCGCGCCCGTATTTATGCCGACAATCATAGCTGATTCCGGCGCGCTCATCGCGTTGATAAACAGCGGTGACGCTCATCATGAATGGGCTGTTGAAAAAGTCCGGCCCCTGCCCAAGCCGTGGATAGTTTGCCGCGCCGCGCTGATCGAGACCACGCACCATTTTAAAAACCATCCCCGCGTGCTCGAAGAGCTGATCGGGCAGGTTGCCGCCTTCAACATTGAAGACCCCGAACCCGTCAAAGTGATGGAGCTCATGCGCCGCTACGCTCCGGCCATGGACTATGCCGATGCGTGCGCCGTGCTGCTCTGGCGCGAGCACAAGACCGCCATGGTGGTGACGACCGACCACCGCGATTTTTCGACTTACAAAGTGCCCTTCATGTCGCCCAAAGGCACCTTCCGCCGCGACGTTGACGAGTCGCCTTAGCGGTCCGCCCCATTCGGGGTTGGTGCAGGAACAAGGGCTCAAGGCCGGCCACATCCATTTCGATTCTCCGATGTAGCGGCCCATGTAGGCCCGACCGGTGGTCGGGTGTTTGCGGGGCAGACTTTACCGGCAGCCCGACCACCGGTCGGGCCTACAGCGGGCGGCGCACCCTCCTGCAAAAAACTTTCATGGATAACATTACGGCCCCGTAATCAGTCGGCATATCACCTGCACTAGTCGCCATCGAACTGCACCTCATCCCTTCGGGTGAGGGCTGCCGTCATCACAAAACTACAACACCAACACAAAAAACATCATGCCAGTCACCACCCTCGTCTCCGCCGAACTCGCCCAAGCCGACCAGCAGGCCGTGCTCGACGCCATCACCACCATCCGCACCAAGCTGCCGTTCCTCATCGACTTGAGCGACGATGACCGCGCCGGACTCGTCAAGTTCGGGCCCAAGTCCCACCTCTTCGTGGAGAAATCCCTGCAGACCGCCCAGGCCAACGCGCAGATCATCCCTCCCGCCTTCGACTTGGCGGAGTTTGCCCGCGACTACGCCCTCTGGCAGGCGCTCCAGCCCGTCGCCATGCAGCTCACCCAGCTCCAGGAGTTCTTCGACGACACCGTGGCCGCCCTCGGCAGCGACCTCTACTCCGAGGCGCTGGCGGCCTATACCTATATGAAGGCCAGCGGCTCCGGTCAGGGCATCGACGAACTCAAGGCCCTGCTTGGCCAGCGCTTCGCGCGGAAATCCGCCGCTCCCGCGCCGGCCCCCGTCCCCGCCTGAGGGCGCGTCATTAACGGTAGGGACGGACCGCTGGGCCGTCCGGTTGGGCGAGCATAAACCGCTGGTGATTCGCGGCGGTCCCAGCGGTCCCGCCCTACCTCGGCCCGGTATCCCGCCGCCTGATTCGGAGTGCAAGTCCCTCAGCCCAAGCCCGGAGCGGCCCGCCGCCCTCCGGGCTTTTTCGTGTCCGCCCGTCACCCGCAAGCCCGGCCGATAGACCCGCAAGCTCGGCGCATACACCCGCAAGCCCCCGAAGCTTGCGCGCAAGCTCGCCGGATGCGCGCGCAAGCCCGGCGGATAGGATCGCAAGCCTAGCGGATACACGCGCAAGCCCCGGACATGCGCCCGCAAGCCTGAAACATAGGCGCGCAAGCCTCCGGAGCTTGCGACTGTATTGGCGGGATGGACCCGCAAGCCTCCGAGGTGTGCGCGCGCACCCGCCGGGCTTGCGCGTGCATGCGCCGGGCTTGCGCGTGCATGCGCGAGGCTTGCGGATGGCTCATGTAGGCCCGACCGCCGGTCGGGTCATCACGTTTCAAGTCCGTCGGCGCCTCCGCATTTATGACTCATCGTCTGTTAACTTTTAAGTCATAAAACAGGTATGCTGTCCGGATGCCCGGAGCCTGTCCTGATGGACCAAGCGGTGCCGACGGGTGGGAAAGCGGGGTCGCGCAAGGCGGACGGAGCGGAGGTGGGCCAGCGGTCCATGCCGCTCCGGACAACGCCGCGCCACCTTGCTTTCCCGCGCGGCCCGCAAGGGCGGACACGCGGTGCCGTTTGGGCTATCGGGACAGGCTGCCCAGCCAAAGCGCCGGAACTCGTCCGGTTTGGAGAAAACGTCGTGAAGCGTAAGACATGCTAAAGATTCCTACTTTCCAAGATTGACTTACTTTTAAAGAATAATCCTATTTTTTGTCATGGCTACGACTTCTCAAGCTGAGACGGTTCAGTTCACGACCAAAGGTCAGATCGTCATTCCCGCCCGTTTTCGCCGGGAGTTTCAAATCGAGGATGGCACCAAGGCGTCGGTTACCGTCACCCCCGAAGGCATTCTTCTGCGCCCTATCACCCGGTCCTACATCAAAAGTCTGCGCGGGTCGCTCAAAGGCCGCGGCGTCATGAAATCCATGATGGCCGACCGCAAGCACGAACGGGCTCTCTAACATGGCCAACCGCGTATTGGACAGTTGGGCGCTGATCGCCTTCTTTGAGGATGAACCGGCCGCCGATGCCGTGGAGGAAATCCTCGACCAAGCCGGCCATGAAAAGCATCGGCTTTTCCTCACGTCCATCAACTGGGCGGAGGTTTACTACAGCACGATGAGGGAAGTGTCTCAGACCGTCGCTGAAGAGCACGCCCAAGTCATCGCCGGCCTGCCCATCGACATCGTGGGCATAGGCGACGACCTCAAACTCGCCCGCCAAGCCGCCATCTACAAAGCCACCTACCGCCTGAGCCTCGCCGACGCCTTTGCTGCTGCTCTTGCGAAGGAAAAAAAAGCCGAACTCGTCACCGGCGACCCCGAATTCAAGCCGTTAGAAAAGGAGATCAAGATACATTGGCTAATTTCAAAATCTTGAACCCCAAATGCTAAAATGAATCCCAAATGGCACTTCAACACTCAACGTCTTTGCGACCGGACACGGGATCCAAACAACGATGCCTTTTTTACAGCCGAAAGCCTAGATAATCTAAGTGAGGCCTTGGTTCGCGAGGGAATCCAGAACTCCTTGGATGCAGCACTGCGCACAAACGAGAACATACGCCAAGTCCGTGTCAGGATTAGGTATGAGCAGTCAGCCTCAGCCGAGGCACGGGGTTATATAGCAAAAATGTTCGGCACCGCCCAAGCCCACTTCGAGCACGGCTTATCCATCTCCTCGCTCGAGCAGCTATTCGGAAAAGATTGTGGATATCTATTGTTCGAGGACTTTGGGACCAAGGGGCTGTTGGGCGACGTAGAAGAATGCCGGCTTGAAAGGGCCGCGCAGAACGCATTTTTCAGTTTCTTCCGTGCAGAAGGACTCTCTAGTAAATCTCTCGGTAGCTTAGGACGATGGGGTATCGGAAAGCAGGTATTTCCAACCTCCAGCAGACTGCATGGTATGCTGGGACTGACTGTGCGAGATGAAACCCCAAGGCGGGTTTTGATGGGCTCGGCGGTGGTGCGCACGCACTCGATAAACGGCCAAGACTTTCAGCCCGATGCTTGGTTTGGTAATCGAGTTGATATCGATAAACCGGTGTCCCCGGTTACGGACGAGAATACTATAGATGAGTTTATCAAAATATTTGGCCTGAAAAGAGCTGATGAATCTGGCTTATCTATCGTAGTTCCATCGGTAGATGAGAGAGTGAATATTGAGGATCTTCGCCGTGGCATCGTCAGGAGCTTTTTTTGGCCCATCCTCCAGGGCGAACTCGTAGTGGATTTGGAGACTCCCGGAGGGGCTTGGCATCTCGATGCCGAAACCCTGTCAACTCATCGTGACCTTTTACCTGCAAACGAGGCCGCAGTGCTCGAATTCGCGGCTTGGGCATCTACGGCAAAACCAAGCGAATACGTTCTGCTACCAGACCAAGGCGCAGTCCGCCCAGACTGGAGGGCGCTCAACTCATTACTGCTGCCGGAAGACAAGCTAAACGAAATCAGAGATCACTTAGAAAAGGACAAACATGTTTGCGTATGTATACCTGTCCGAGTGCGGCCAAAGTATGAAGGGGGACGCGAATCGGCATCGAGTTTTTTGGTCTTCATTGAAAGTTGCCGTGACGCAGGATACCGGACGCTTTTCCTTCGCGATGGCATCGTCATAACAGATGTGCGGTGCCCACTGATGTCAGGTTTTCGCTCTGTTGTTGTTGTCGACGAACGCGGACTAGCCGGATTGTTGACTATCTGGCTGGAAAGCTGACCAGAGATGCATTGTTAGCCAAGTATCCGACCGAAGCCACAAATGCGGCCAAGGAGGCATGGTGCGCGGAACTGGGCGGCAAGAATGCTCCGGAAGAACTGGTGGATCGACGGATCAAAGAGGCTTTGGGCAACGCCGCCAAATGGGTATTGATCGGAGGACCGCCCTGCCAAGCCTATTCATTGGTTGGACGCTCTCGCGTGATTGGTGATGGAACAGGCCGAGATAAATACGATTCAGACCCCCGACATCATTTATATCTTCACTACTTACGCATCCTCGCAGTGCATCGACCACCGGTATTTGTGATGGAGAACGTCAAAGGCTTGCTTTCAGCCAAGGTTAAGAAGGCGAGCATTTTTGACCAGATACTTGGCGACCTAAAGAATCCACTTAACGCGATTCCCAAGGCGAGAAGGAATGACAATGATTCCCTAAATTACCGATTGATGCCTCTTGTCGAAAGCACCGGAGAAGTAGTAGGGGTTTTTGAACCGGAAGACTTTATTATAAGAGCTGAGAAGTTCGGCATTCCACAAGCGCGCCATCGACTTATAATTCTAGGTATTCGTTCAGATATTGAGGGGCAACCCGAGCTATTAGAACCCGCCGATGAAGTATCGGTTAAAGCCGCAATAGGTGATCTTCCGCGCTTGCGTAGTGGGTTATCAAAAGAAAACGACACGGCTGAGTCATGGTTGGAGGCTATAAGAAAAATAACCAGTTCCAGATGGTTCAATAGCACTAAGACCTCTATTGGGCTCCAATTGGCTATTTTAACTGCCGTGCAAAACATTCGTAAAAACCTTGGCCGAGGTAGTCCTTACATCAAAGGATCGAAGAAAGCTAAGTGCCATGCCGATTGGTATAGTGATGCCAAGTTGGACGGTGTCATTAATCACGAAACCAGAGGTCATAACAAAGATACCGAGCTACGGCTGATCCTTATGTTCAAAGCGCACGGCATCACTGGCTGGCGGCGGAAGGCGGCAGTCTTTGGTAAACCAGACTTCGTTTTTCCCAAGCAGAAACTTGCCGTCTTTGTGGACGGGTGTTTCTGGCACGGCTGCCCGATCCACGCCATTCGGCCGAAATCCAATACGAAGTTTTGGGATGCCAAAATAACCCGAAACCAGGCACGTGACGGGCTCGTGAATCGCACGCTTCGCAATCAAAGATGGCGCGTTCTGCGTGTGTGGGAGCACGAACTGGCAAAAAAGAATACGCGTCGTCTTGCCGCCCGGCTACGCCGAGTGGGACTACTTCCGACCCTTGCCCGCTGATTTCCGGGTCTTTGCCCACCGCGCTTGGGCCGCTTTTTTGGCCGCTTCGCTTCGCTTTTTAACGCTCACGCCTTCCCATCTGAATTTACCTGCCTTGGTCTGCTGCGGCGCAGGCGCATCCCATTTGTGGCCGCATTTCGGACAGGTGTGCTTCAACGCACGTCCTCCGATACTGCAATTACCCTGAGCGGCACTTTGAGTAGTGCTTCAAAATAGCGTCGTTTCATGTCCTCGTTGTCGCGGCCATCATAGATTTGAGCCTTATCAAGGGGAACGAGGGCGGCCGTCATGCCGCGTAGACCGACTGCCCGGGCATCGTCGGTGGCGAGAAACCATTGCACGCTCGAAAGCGCCTTGGCCCGTGCCGTCGTATTGGGTTTCGTGCCGCCGTTCAGCACGTCGGCAATTCTCTCCTTAACCTCTACTGCGCCAAAGTCATTTTTCATGAAAGGGATCGTATGCAAGCGCGCTCGCATAGCAAGTTCTGATTATGGTAAATTGTGCGGCGCGGACGGTATTTAGGGAAAGACGTCTGACGGCACGGCCCTCCGTCGCTGAAGCTATGGAGGGGAACCTGTCCGCTCCACGCCACGCAGCCCAAGACCCGCGCGGAATTTTGGCGCGAGAAGATCGCCCGCAACCAAGCCCGCGACCGGCTCGTCACCCGCACCCTCCGCCGCGCCGGCTGGCGGGTCCTGCGAGTGTGGGAACACGAACTGAAAGGAATACCGGTGGCCGGAGGACGGTTGGCGGAGGCCGGAAAACGGAAAATCAAACCGGCGGCACGGCAGAATGAGCGGCGGTTGCTGGCTCGGCTTCACCGTGCTGGGTTGGTTTGACACTATGCAGGGCGTGATTTTGGCTCCGACTGTGAAGTTTACCGAGGCAAAGACCCATTTTGTCGCCGCTTTCCGCAGGAATCCCAATACTCCTGCGCCGAAGGTGCGGTTGGCCACGGTGGCAGACTTTCACGACTGGAAAGCCGAGATGCGTGCGTATGACGCGGCCAAGATGGACTTGAACCTTGCGACTCCGCAGCAAATCCAGGCCCAAAACGCGGCGATCCACGTTCGGCAAGGGGGTGCCCGCATCGTCCGGCACGCCGAGTATGTCTGAGATTCCGCGCATCCCGGCTGATTTTTCCGAGATTCTGGCGGGAGGGGAATTGCCGCTGATCGTGGGAGGCCAGGCGGTCAACTTGTGGGCGGAGATTTACGCGAACCAATCCCCGACGCTTGCCGCGTATACGCCCTTCACCAGCGGGGATGCGGACATCTACGGCACCCGCGCGCTGGCCGAGACGTTGGCCAGGCGCAACGGATGGGAATGCCATTTCACGAATGATGCCGATTCCGCCGCCGTGGCTATCCTGATCAAGCCGGCCAAGGAAAACGAACCGGCGCTGACCATCGAGGTGCTCAACGAGGTCAATGGACTCACGGAGGCTGACCTTAACATGAACACCGTCATCGAGCTGGCGGATGGCTCCCACTATCGGACGCCTGCACCGCTCGTGCTGTTGAAGGCGAAGCTCTACAATCTGGTGTCGCTCGCGAACATGGACCGGCCGCAAGACATCAGGCATGTGCGGATGCTTATGCAGATCGTCCCGCTTTACCTGAATGAGCTGGGGGCGGAATGCCGTGCGGGCCGGATTTCCGAGGCCAATCTACTTGGAGCCGTGCGATATGCCGGCAGCATCGTGAAGGCTTCTTTTGCCGGCAATGCAGCCCGCAGTCATGGATTGGAATTGGGCGAGATTTTCCCGGTCAGTCTGCGGATGACCGGTCCACAAAGCGTGCGGCTGGCCATCGGTGAGATTTGCGCCTGAAGCGTGTCGGCGCGGCTGCGGCGGGCGGGGGGGGACCCGAGAGAAAGAGAACGATTAAGAGAACGAGAACGATGAGGGGGGCGCGGACGGAGGCCGGACGGAGGAGAGCCGGAGGGACAGTGGACGGAGGACGGATGACGGTGGACGGAAAACGGAAAACCAAACCGGCGGCACGGCGGAATGAGCGGCGGCTGTTGGCGCGGCTGCGGCGGGCGGGGTTGGAGGTCGGAAGACCTGAAGCTTGAGGGCTGAAGGGAGGAGGACGGAACGGCGGTGGACAGTGGGCGGGGCTGGTCTGAGGCTTGAAGGTAGGGCAAAACCGTCCCGGTGAGCCGCGGCTCGGCAGGGATGATGCCTCGCCCTACCTTTGGCAATGGAGCGAGCCCGACGGTGGCGCAGGCTGGCGCGGCGGTGGATGTCGGAAAACCTGAGACCTGAAGGGCGAACAGAGGCGGGCGCGGGAAAACCTTATTGACTGGTTTAACCATACTATCGTATGTATTAAGCATACATTATGGGTTTGCTTGAAGTTCTTTTTCCCCAAGTGCGCGCGGAGGTGTTGCGGCTGTTGTTCGCGGATGAAGGCCGCGAGCTGCATTTGCGCGAACTCACGCGGCAGAGCGGGCTTTCCCTCGGCACGCTCCAGACGGAGGTCGAAAAGTTGTGCGCCGCCGATCTCTTGTTGAGCCGACGGGATGGTAATAGGCGCTATTTTCAGGCCAACGCGGCGCATCCGTTGTTTGCCGATCTGCGTCAGCTCGTGCTCAAGACCGCCGGCCTGCGCGAGGTTCTGGCGGAGGCGTTGCAAGGACTCGCGGGTGTGGAGCTGGCGTTTGTCTTTGGCTCGTTGGCGTCGGGCGCCGGCAAAGCGGGCAGCGATGTGGATTTGATGGTGATCGGGGATGCGGGGTTGCGTGCGCTCGCGCCGCGTCTGCGCAAGGCGACCGAGCAGTTGGGGCGCGAAATCAACCCCGTGACGATGACGGCGGCCGAGTTTGTGCGGGGTCGCGTAAACAATCCGTTCCTTGGCGACGTGCTTGCCAAGGAAAAGCTCTTCATCAAGGGAACAGCCGATGAGCTTGCACGACTGGCATAAGGCGGGGTGGTTGCGGACGCACCAGACCTCGAGACAGCAGATCACGGATCTGTTCGCCATCGTGGACCGCGACTTGGAGGACGCCTAGGGGCTGTCTTCAAAATAATCCGACGCTCTGCTTGCGCCCTGCGGGTGAAAGGGAAACGAAGCTGGGCCGGCGTTGTCCTCGGCGGCACGGGCCGCTGGCCCGCCTCCGCCTCGGTCGCCTTGGCCGAGCTTGGTTTTCCTCTCACGGAGCATCGGTTTATTTTGAAGACAGCCCCTCGCGTGATCTCTCGCCCGATTGGAAATTCGGCATCACCTACAATGCGGTGCTCAAGCTCTGCACCATTCTGGTTTATGCCGAGGGCTGGCGTCCGGAGAAAAACCTGGCGCACTACCGCACGTTGCAGGCGCTGCCGTTGATTCTTGGAAAGGAACGGCAGGCGGATGCCGATTATCTGGACACGTGTCGCTCGAAGCGAAACACGGCCGAATACGATGCGCCCGGACAGGTGAGCGCGAAAGAGGCCGGGGAACTGGCGGCGTTCGCCCGAGAGTTGCGCGAGCAGGTGATCGAGTGGCTGGGGAAAAACCATCCGCAGCTTAATCCGTGGTCGGGTTGATCTCGGAGGAGAACGAGAACGATTAAGAGAACGAGAAAGATAGGACGGCGGGCGGAGCGAGGGGCTGGGGATTGAGGGTAGGGCGAACCGTCCCGGTGAGCCGCGGCTCGGCAGGGATGCCTCGCCCTACCTTCGGAAATGGCGGGGGGCCGACGGTTCCGCAGGCTTGTGCGGGGGGTGGTTTCGGGCAAGTTGGGGACATGCTCGATTGGTCACAGTGCGCGGCGGTGGAGCGGATTCCCGGCAAGGTCGGCGGGGTCTGGCTTTTCGTCGGCACGCGCATTCCGGTAAAAGCACTCTTCGGAAATCTTGAAGGCGGAGCCACGGTGGCGGAATTTCTCGAATGGTTCCCAGGTGTGAGTCGCGAACAGGTTGAGGCCGTGCTCGATCACGCACAGGCCAGCCTTGTTGAGGCCTGAACTAAGCGACTGTCGGATCGTCGCTTTAGCCCAAGCGTTTTTTGAGATGACTCGGGTGGCGGCGCTCATGGACCAACCCGAGGACATACAAAACCTCGGCGTCGATCTGGTAATAGAGCAGGTAGGGAAAGGGTTGGCAGCGACGGCAGGGATAACCGTGCGGGCCCACATGGTCGCCTCCCTCCCAGCGGAGGATGGTGCGAACGGCCGCCTTTACACGTTCACCAAAATCCTGACCCAGGCGCGGAGAGATTTCCGAGTAACGTTCGGTGGCGGTTTTCAGATCCTGCTTAAACAGGGCGCTGAAAATCACCTTCATGCCGGCTCGCCAAACACAGCTTCAAAATTCAGGCCGGCATCCGCGCCGGAACGGAGGCGGGCAAGGCGGGCGTCGAGGTCTTGGCGGATCGCTTCGTCCGTCCGTTCATCGCCGGACACGCTTTCCGTGAGCAGTCGAGCCAAGGCCGAACGCTCGGCGGCGGGCAGGGCCAGCGCTTCTTCGGCCAGATAAACACTCGTGAGAGCCATGGTTATCATCATGCAGGTGCAGGCCAGTTAGGCAAGGCGGGGAATGGGGTTCGTGCGTTTAGACGGCGGAGTGGCTGAGCTGGCGAACGGTGGTCGGAGTTGTAAGAGAAAGAGAACGATTAAGAGAACGAGAAAGAGGGTCGGCAGGCGGGGCTGGTGCAGGAAAAATCTGAAGACTGAAACTTGACGGAGCCGAGAGGCGGAGATGGTCACATGCGGGCGTGTGGCCCCGGAGCGGGAGCGGAGTGGGCGAACGAGGCGGGTGCCCCCCCGGCAGACGAATGAGCAAACCTGAGGGGCGGTGGGCGGAACCTTGAAAGGCAGGGAGAACGAGAACGATTAGAGCGTTTCAAATAAAACTGTAGCCGTAATTTTCTGTCGTAGGGCTCGACCTTGTGTCGAGCCGGTGAGGCGTGCGAAGGCGAAAAGACCGCGCGGCCTCACGCAAGGTGAGGCCCTACAAGGATCAGGCGGCTACGACATTATTTGAAATGCTCTAAGAGAACGAGAAAGAGGGGATGGGCGGTGGGCGTGGGCGACCTCATAAACCATATGATCGTATACTTTAACCATTCGGTCGGAGCGTTCGGGTGTTACTCGGTCTGCTGGCTTGCGCGGCGAAGATGAACGGCTAGGGTATTCCCATGACCGACCGGATCATCATCGACGCCGACATCTGCAATGGTCGCGCGGTCGTGCGTGGCACGCGGATCACCGCCCAGACGGTGCTCGAGTTCCTCGCCGCCGGCGACTCGGTCGAGGATGTGTTGGCCGAATATCCCGCGCTCACCCGTGAGGACGTGCAGGCTTGTCTCGACTACGCCTCGCGTCTGCTGGGCAATCATTACTCGGTCGTGGCGTCGGCATGAAGGGCTTTCTGCTCGATCAGAATCTGCCTGCGCGGCTCTCCTTCGTTCCATCCCTGCCGATAGGCCACGCCACCGCGCTTGGCTCGAATCCGACCGACACTGAAATCTGGCGCCATGCCCGTGAGCACGATCTCGTGATCGTGACCAAGGATGCTGATTTCTCGGGGCGAATCATTCTTTCGGCGCCACCTCCGCGCGTTGTCCACCTGCGATTCGGTAATCTCCGCCGGGCGGTTTTTCACCAGCGGCTGGCGGTCGTGTGGCCGCAAATCGAGCGGCTGCTGCCGACGCACAAGCTCGTGAATGTTTATAGTGATCGCATCGAGGCGGTGGAGTGAGGGGCCGAGGCAGAAACTGCGGGAGAACGAGAACGATTAACCCGCATAGTGCATTTCAAATAAAACTGTGGCCGCGAGCGCCAGCGAGTGGACGAGCCACCACTCGCTGGCGCTCGCGGCTACGGTCGTTATAGCGGCTACGACATTTATTAAACCGCTCTAGTATGCCGTATCACGTTTTATTTCGGATCGTCGGTAGGGCGGGACCGCTGGGCCCGCCGCGAAGTCATCCGACTTACATGAGCTGAAGCGGACGGCCCAGCGGTCCGTCCCTACCTGTCACCCTATTACGCTAGACTCAGTAGATGCTCCGGAGCCAGGCGGCGTAGCGGCGGAGGCCTTCTTCGAGGCTGACGGACGGGGCGTAGCCTAGGTCGGCGCGGGCGCGGGTGAGGTCGGCCCAGGTGCGTTCGACGTCGCCGGGTTGGGCGGGGAGGCGGTTGACGAGGGCGCGTTTGCCGAGGACGCGTTCGATGGTCTCGACGAGGGTGGCGAGGGTGACGGGGTGGTCGCCGCCGAGGTTGTAGACGCGGAAGCCGGGACTGAGGCGATCAAGGGCGGCGAGGATGCCGGCGGAGGTGTCGGCAACGTAGGTGTAGTCGCGGCTGGTGGAGCCGTCGCCATAGAGGTCGATGGGGCGGCCGGCGGCGATGGCGTTGACGAATTTGGAGATGGCGAGATCGGGGCGCTGGCGGGGTCCGTAGACGGTGAAGAAGCGGAGGGCGGTGATGGAGAGGCCGTGGAGTTGCGCGTAGATGCGGCAGAGGTTTTCGGCGGCGAGCTTGGTGACGGCGTAGGGGGAGGCGATGGAGGTGAGGGCGTCGGTCTCGGCGAAGGGGACCTTGGGGTTGTCGCCGTAAACGGAGCTGGAGGAGGCGAGGACGATGCGGGTGACGCCGAGGGCGGCGGCTTCGTCGAGGAGGTTGAGGGTGCCGGTGACGTTGGTCTCGACGTAGAGCTGGGGGTTTTGAATCGAGGAGCGGATGCCGGCGCGGGCGGCGAGGTGGAGGATGGCGTCGGGGCGGAAGGACTGGAGGGCGGCGTGGACGGCGGGGCGGTCGCGGAGGTCGGCGTCGAAGATCTGCGCGCCGGTGGCGGCGGCGTTGCGGCGTTTGACGGCGGGGTCGTAGAAGTCGTTGAAGTCGTCGAGGAGGGCGGTGGTGTCGCCGCGCGCGCGGAGGGCGTCGAGGGTATGCGAGCCGATGAAGCCGGCGCCGCCGGTGACGAGAACTTTCATGGGTGGTGTAGGAAGCTTGGAGCTGAGAGCCCGGAGGACGGAGGTTTAACCACGGATGGGTTTCGTCAATGGACGAAACTTAACGGAGCGGCGCGCCCGGCGGTCACGCCCTACCTCGGAGGGGAGAACGAGAAAGAGAAAGAAGAACGATTTTATTGGGTTACTTGCGGAGTTTTTCGAAGAGGTCGAGGTAGGCGCGGGCCTGGCGGGCGGGTTCGAAGGCCTGGCGGGCGAAGAGGATGGCGGCGGCGCCGGCGCGGGCGCGGAGGTCGGGGTTTTCCAAATACGGGAGGAGGGCGGCGCGGTGGGCGGGGATGTCGCCGGCGGGGACGACTTCGCCGGTGACGCCGGGCTGGATGCATTCGCTGACTCCGCGGGCGTCGGCGGCGACGACGGGGAGTCCGTGGGCCTGCGATTCGATGAGGAAGTTGGAGAGGGACTCGGCCTTGGAGGCGAGGACGGCGAGGTCGGCGGCGCGGTAGAGGGGGCCGGGGTCGCGCTGGAAGCCGAGAAAGCGGAGGCGGTCGCCGACGCCGAGGCGGGCGGCGAGTTCGGTGCAGGCGGGTCGCGTGATGCCTTCGCCGGCGAACCAGAGCTGCCAGTCGAGGGTTTTGGGCAACGTGGCGGCGAGTTCGACGAGGGCGCGCTGGTTTTTCTCGGGGCGGAACATGCCGACGCAGAGGAGGACGACGGTGGCGGGGCCGGCGCCGTGTTCGGTGCGGAGGGCGGAGTCGCGAGCAAGCTCGCTCCCACGGGGGGCGGTGTCGGGCTGCGGGGGGAAGACGAGGGCGTTGTGGATGACGGAGACGCGGTCGGGGCGGACGCCGTGGTCGCGTTGGAGGACTTCGGAGGCCTCGGCGCTGTTGGCGACGATGTGGTCGAGGTGCGGGAGCGAGCGGCGGATGAGCCAGGGGAGGGGTTTGCCGCCGCGCATGGTGCCGCTCACGAGGGCGCGCGGGAGTTTCTTTTGGAGGTGGCCGGCCCAGCAGTTGGCCATGGCGCCCATGCAGAGGACGATGTCGGGATCGGCGGCGCGGAGGGTGCGGACGAGACCGGGGGCGAACCAGTTTTGGCGGGTGTCGAAGGGTTGGAGGACGTGGAGGGGGAGGGGCGGAAGGCCGGAGGACGGAGAGCCGGAGGGGCGGAGGGCGGAAGGTTGAGGGCCGGAGGCGGAGGACGATGGGCGATGGGCGATGGGCTCGGAGTCGGAGGCCGGGGGGCGGGGGAAGAGCGCGCCGCCGGGGCGGAAGAGGACGACGGCGGTGTCGTGGCCGGCGGCGTGAAAGGCGTTGGCGAGGAGGAGCGTCTGGCGCTCGGTGCCGCCGCTGCGGAGATGGTCCTGAACAAGGCGGATCTTCATGGAAGCTCGTTTTCGGGGAGTTCGTCGCCGGGGGCGAAGAGGAGGCCGGCGGCGTGCGTCCACGTGGTGCGGCGCGCCCAGGCGCGCCCGGCGGCGCCGAATTGGCGGCGGAGGTCGGGGGCCTCGATCAGTTTGCGGAAGGCCTCGGTGAGCGAGGCGGGATGGCGGGGTAGGACGAGGAAACCGGTTTCGCCGTCGAGGACGGCCTCGGGCACGCCGCCGACATGATGGGCGACGACAGGGAGTCCGTGGGCGGAGGCTTCGAGGTAAACCAGGCCGAAGCCTTCGACGCTGTGGCCGTGGTCGATGCTGGTGAGGGCGAAGATGTCGGCCTGCGCGTAGATGCCGTCGAGGCGGTCGGAGGGGACGTCGCCGAGGAAGCGCACGGCGAGTCCGGGGCGGGCGGCGGCGGCGCGGAGGGTGGTTTCGTAGTGGGGTTTTCCGGTGGCGCCGACGATCCAGTATTCGACGCGGTCGCGGAGCGCGGGGGGGAGGGCCTGGAGGGCCTCGAGGGTGAAGAGCTGGCCCTTGCGCGGGTGGAGGCGGCCGACGGTGAGGACGATGATCCGGTCGGCCGTGCGGGCGGTGGCGGGAGTGAACTTGGTGGCGAAGTCGGCGCGGAGTGCGCCGGGGGTGAGAAAGGTCTTGGAGGCGGCCTCGGGGAAGCGGTCGCAGAGGAGTTTGCGGGTGTAGCGGGTGAGCGTGCTGATACGGAAGGCGTGACGGATGAGGCGGCGGGTGAGCCAGCGGGTGACGGGGTCGGCGTGGAAACGCAGGATCTCGGAGCCGTGAAACGTGAGCACGAGACGGCGCGGGCGGAACGTGCTCCACGGCATGAGCATCATCATGGCGAGCATGGGACCGGGCTCGGAGAGGTAGACGGTGGCGTGGCGCAGGCGGCGGCGTTCGTGGATCAGGTGGCGGGCGAGGGCGAGCCGGCAGGTGAAGTTGTGGGTGCCCTTGAGGAGGGGCAGGCGGCGGAGAGTGAACGGCCAGGAGTTGTCGGGGAGGTCGGTTGCGCCGGGGGCGGTTTGCTGCGCCCAGACCTCGACAGAGTGGCCGAGCGCGGCGCCGGCACGGGCGATTTCCTCGGTGAACGTGGCGATGCCTCCGCGCCGCGGATGGAACTCATGGGTGATGACAAAGACGGTGGTGGGCGCGGCGACACTCATGAAAAGGAAAGGCTTAGGACTGCAATGATCACGCGAAAAGCAAGCCTTAGGCTCTATCAGGCTATGTTTTAGAGCGTTAAAAGTATCTGACGACGCAAAGCTTTTACTTTCTTTCCGTGCGAACTTTCTCAATAAAGTTCCCATGTCAGATTCAGTCCCCTCAATCATCTCTATCGACAAGTGTGCCGTGAAAACGCCCGAAGTCTTTTCCGCAGAGGAAGAGGCAGGCATTCGCGAAAGCCTGCGCCGTTGTCCGGCCAAGGCGGTGGAGGAGGCGATCGAGTTTAGAAAGACGGGCGATCCCAAGCACCTGCCGGTGGTGATCCTCGGCATCTTCGAGCGTTTCGTGGAGCCCGATCTGCGTCCGCGTCTGGCGACGGCGGACAGCGACGACCTGCGGGTGATCGAGGATCTCGGACTCGATTCGCTGACCATGATGGAGATCGTCATGCTCGTCGAAGAGATCACCAAGACCCAGATCGCGAACGACGAGCTGCGCCAGTTGAGCACCATCGGCGACATCAAGAACTTCGTGGATTGCCGTGCGCGCGGGCTGCCGTCGCCTCCGAGCGCGACCGTCTTCGACAACGCGGCGCTGCTGGAGCGGATGCCGATCCAGCCGCCCTTTTTGTTTTTGGACGAGGCGCGCGTGAGCGCGGCGAAGGCCACGGCGAGCTACCGCATCACGGGGCAGGAATTTTTTCTGCAGGGACATTTCAAGGACAACCCGGTGATGCCGGCCTCGCTCATGCTCGAGGCGCTCGGGCAGCTCGGCGTGTGGTATCTGCTGGCCGGCCTGCCGGTGGAGGAAGGCAAGGTCGTGGGCTCCGGCACTATTTTCTTTGCCTCGACCGACGGCGTGCGCTGCCACCGCGTGTGCAAGCCCGGCGACGTGCTCACGCTCCAGCTCAAGCCCAAGCGCGTGAAGGCGCCGCTGGCGGTGTTTGAAGGCAGCATCCGCGTGGGCCAGGAAAAGGCCGTGATCGCGGAGGAGATCACCCTCACCTTCGGCCTGGTGGACGCACCGTCGCCCGCCCCCAAGCCCGAAGCCGAATCCGCGCCCCAGGCCTGATGCCCCGCGTTTTCATCACCGGCGTCGGTTTCATCACCAGCATCGGCAACGAGGCGGGCACGGTGGAAACGAACCTGCGCGAGCTGCGCCACGGCCTGGCGACCTACGCGCCGTTCGCGGCGGACAACATCCCCGTGAAAGTCATCGCGCCCGTGCGCGGTTTCGAGACGGACGCGCCCGACCAGGAAGACTGGGTCATCCCCGCGCCCTACAAGATCCGCCGCGAGCTGCTCCGCGGCATGGGGCCGAACGTTCTCTACGCCACCTGCGCGCTCGAGCAGGCCATCGCCGACGCGAAGCTTTCTCCGGCGGACGTGTCCAACGACGACACGGGGCTCTACGCCGCCTCCGCCGGTTCGCCCGGCACGCTGACGCGGAGCATCAACCGCATGCACCAGATGGGCGTGATGCGCTGCCCGCCGCTCAGCGTGGTCGCCAGCATCGCGGGCAGCGTGCAGTTCAACCTTGTCGCCCACCTGAAAATAAAAGGCTCCTCGGGCGGCTTCGTCTCGGCGTGCGCGTCCTCGTCGCACGCGCTCGGCTTCGCCTTCGACGAGATCATGCTCGGCCGGCAGAAGCGGATGCTCGTGGTCGGCTCGGAGGACGGAAACGTCGACGCCATCCTGCCCTTTGCTGGGATGCGCGCGCTTTCACCCAACACCGATCCCAACACCGCGTCGCGTCCCTTTGACAAAAATCGCGACGGCTTCGTCGGCACCGGCGGTGGAGTCGGCCTCGTGCTGGAAAACGAAGAGGAAGTCATGCGCCGCGGAGTCACGCCCTACGCCGAGTTGATCGGCTGGGGGCAGGCGTCCGACGGGCACAACGTCGCCATCTCGCACCCCGAGGGCCTCGGGCTGGCCGCCGCGATGCGCCGCGCGTTGAAATGCGCCGGCATGACCGCCGCCGATCTCGGCTACGTCAACGCCCACGCGACCTCGACGCCCATCGGCGACGTTTCCGAGTGCAAGGCCCTCCGCTCCTTCCTTGGCGAACACGCCGCGCGCGTGGCGGTGAGCAGCACGAAGGCGCTGACGGGGCACGGCCTCTCGCTGGCCGGCGCGATGGAGACGGCGTTCTGCGCGCTGGCGATCCGCAAGGGTTTCATCCCCGGTTCCGCGCACATCACCGAGCTCGATCCGGCGTGCGAAGGGCTCAACATCGTCCGCGCCACGCAGGCGGCGTCGCCCGGCGTCGTGCTCAACAACAGCAGCGGCTTTGGCGGGGCCAACGTCTGCCTCGTGCTCCGGCCCGCCGTCTGATCCCGGCCGATGAGACCGGAATGCTGCGTTTCTTGTCTTTGGGTAGGGCGGGACCGCTGGGCCCGCCGCAGATGGCTCTCGCATTCGAACCGGACGGCCCAGCGGTCCGTCCCTACCTTTCCGAAGTCCCAAGCTATTCCATTGCTGGCATGAGACCGGTCATCGTCTACCTTTTCACGACCTTTCCGAAGTCGACGGAGCTGTTCATGCAGCGCGAGATCACGAGCCTGCGGGCGCGCGGCGAGAACCTGCGCATCTACTCGTTGTGGGGGGGCGGCGGCGAATTCGAGGGCGTGCGGGTGGTGAATTTTACCAAGTGGCGGCTCGTCACCCTGTGCTGGCTTTTCCCGTGGCACACGCTGCGGCGTCCGCGGGCCTTCGCGGAGCTGGTGCGCGGGTTGTTCACGCGGCGTCCGCCCTCGTGGCTGAATTTCTGGGAGAACATGCTCGGGGCGGCCTTTGCGACGGTCTACGCCGGGAAAATCGGGCGCGAGCGTCCCGCGCTCGTGCACGCGGCGTGGGGCGGGGCGCCGGCCACGGCGGCGTGGCTGCTGTGGCGCTGCTACGGGCACCGCTTCAGCGCGGCGTGCCACGCCTACGACGTGTATCAGGACGGTGGCGACTGGTGGCTTTGCGAGAAGCTGGCGGCGGCGCGCTTCGTCCACACCTCGACCGCGATGGTCAAGAAGACGCTGATCGTGCGCGGACTGCCGCCGGACAACATCCACGCCATCCTGAGCGGACTTTCGACGCTGCCGACATTCAAACCCCTGCGCGCGCCGCGTCCGGTGCTGCGCCTGCTCTGCGTGGCGCGGCTCGTGCCGAAGAAAGGCCTCGACCACCAACTGCGCATCTATGCCGCGCTCAAGGCGGCCGGCGTCCCCTTTGAGGCGCGCATCGCCGGCGAAGGGAATTTGCTCGCAACGTTAAAGGCGCTCGCCCGCAAACTCGGGGTATCCGACGAAGTGACGTTTCTGGGGCATCGTCCGCCAACGGAAATCGCCGGGCATTTTGCGTGGGCGGATGCGATGTTGCACACGGGCGTGGTCGCGCCCGACGGCGACCGCGACGGGCTGCCCAATGTGATTCCGGAAGCAATGGCCGCCGGCGTGCTCGTTCTCACCTCTCCGGTCGCGGGAACCACCGAAGCGATCACCGACGGCGTGACCGGCCGCGTGCTTTTGCCCGAGGAACCGGGGCGCTGGGTCGAGACGTTGGTCGAGCTGCGCGACAATGACGCGTTAATGGATCGGTTGCGCACGACGGCACGGGTCTGGGTGGAAGAGAAGTTCGATGCGCATAAAAACAGCATGCAGCTTGCGAGGCTTTTTAACGAGGCTGCGGGTTTATGAGGAAGGCGCTGATAACCCTCGCGGTTGGAGAAGTGCCGGAGGCGCGCTGGTCGCATCCTCTGTTCCGGGCTTATGCGCGAAAACACGGGTTTGATTTTATAGTGCTCGATCAATGGAAAATCAGACGTTGGTGGCCGCTTAACCGGCGCAAGCGTTCGCATTTTGAAAAACTCCAGATGCATGAGCTATTGGCGGCCTATGACCGGATTATCTATCTGGATGGGGACATCTTGATTTCGCCCGACTGTCCCGACCTGACAACTTTGGTGCCGGTTGGTCATTTGGGGGCGATAGCGGACGAGCGAGGTCCGGATTCCTGGCGGCGCAGGAAGGAGCTGGCCGATGCCCAGGCGAAACTCGGCAAGATTTCTCGAGCCGAGGAACTTTATTTTAATTGCGGTGTGCTGATTTTGAGCGCCTGCCACCGGCCGTTACTGGACCCGCATAATCGCTGGCCGGCGGTGCGCTGGCCGGAGCAAACGGGGATCAATTACTACGCCCGGAAATACAATGTGCCGGTGGCCTATTTGGACGAAACTTATAATTATATGCCCGTGGTCGGGGGCGACTGGCAGGAACAGGCGAGCCGACTTTCGGCTCGCCTGGTGCATTACGCAGGCCTGCAAGACAGGCCCCGCATGGAGGAGGATGCGCCTGTTTTTTTTCGGGCTTGGGACTTGGTGACGACCTGATGGCTTTGTTTTAGGAGGGGGGTGGACACTTCAGCCGGTAGCGGTCTAAAAATATCCATGGCTTTGTCCGTCCTGCATATTTCAAAGTATCCCGCGCGTCAGGGTGGAATGGATGAGATTCTCCGTCGGCATGCCAAGGACCCAAGCGGCAATCAGCGCTTTTTAAGTCTCCTGGCGATTCCGGGAAGCGAGCATGTGACGGCGGAAAGCGACGACGGGATGAAATTCCAGGCTTTGCAGGCAGGCATTCATGTCCCCATGGGGTTTCTGGCGAGGAGAGCGCGCAAGGCCTTCGAAAGAGCGGCCCCTGCGATCAGCCTCTATTACAATTGCTGGGGGGCGGATGTGCTGGCGGGGGCGGATGCTTCGGCTTTGCGAATAGGATATGTGCATAACCATTTTCCGGGGTTCGAGGCGTATGTGAATTATTATGCCTCTTTTCTGGATGGTTTCCTCAGCGTAAGCCCGGCATTGCACTCGCATATTTGTCGCCAGGTATCTGTGGAGGTCGCGCAGAATTCGGCGGCCATGCCGCTACCGGTTGACGAGCTTTTTTATGAAGCCGGAAGAGCAAGGGGAACCAAGTCTGCCGGGTGTGTGATCGGGTTTTGCGGTCGCATGACGCGTGCCCAAAAGAGGGTGGATCGCCTGCCGGATTTGGCGGCCGGCCTCGATGCAGCCGGGGTTGATTATCGTTTGGAATTGCTTGGCGACGGCCCGGACCGTGCTTGGCTGGCCGAGCGGCTGGGGGCCCATCCACGGGTTTCTTTCCTTGGTTGGCGGGCGCCGGCATCGGTCGCGAAAACATTCGCGGCGTGGAAATACGTCGTTTTTACAAGCGACTACGAGGGGCAATCGCTGGCGCTTTTGGAGGCGATCGCGGCAGGATGCCTGCCTGTGTATCCGGATTTCCATGTTGGCGGAGAACTTCCCGGAACGGCATCGCAGTGGTGTCTTTATCCGGTCGGAGACATCAAGTCGGCGGTTGCGCGCCTGCTTGGGATGGAGGGCGCATCGGTTAAGGAACTTGAGCCGTTACGGGCCGAGTTGGGCGCGATGATCGCTCGCCATCAACCCGGCGAATATGAGCGGGCATTTGAGCAATGGACCGAGCAGGTTCGGCCAGCAGGCCGAGCGCAGGCCGGGCCTTCTTGGCGCCGACTCGTGGAACCTGTGTTTGCCTACAACCGTTACTACCGCCGGTTGACTGATGGGCCGCGACCTCGGTCAGTCGCTTAAGATTTGGCTGCGAATTTTTTCCGCCCAGGCGGATGGGCCTTTGCGAAACCGGAGGAGTCGCAGGAGGGCATCAAGGGTTTTGGGCCCATTGAGGCGGGCGGGACTCCACAGGTGGCGGGAGAGGTAATTTTTCGGCCAGTCGCGTTCGCCCCACGTCCGGGTGACCGAACCCCATTCGCTTAAAAACAAACGGAGATTGTCTTGTTCACGGGTTTTTCTCCCGGGGCTGGAGCTGACGTGGTGATGGACGACGCTGTGATAATCGACCCAGTGACGATATCCTTGCGCCTGAAGACGCAGGCAGAGATCAAGGTCCTCGCATCCGTTCTGATAACGCTCATCGAAACCGCCCACGGAGAGAAAGACATCTCGGCGTATCATGCAGCAGGCGGCGGTTGTGGCGTTGAAAAAATGCCCCGCGCCTTTGGCTGCGCGCAGGCCGCGGTTTTTAAGATGATGATCGGGCAGACCGACCAAGTCGAAGATCACGCCGGCATGATCGATTCTTCCTGTTTTGGGCTGTATCTGGATGTTTCCGACCATGCCCACGTGTTTGATGGATGTGAGCGAGGCGATCATGGGCTTATACCAGCCGGGCGTGAGCACCAGATCGTTGTTGAGGAGGACGAGAATCTCCCCTTGGGCAATTTGGGCGCCTCGGTTGTTACTGGCCGCGTAACCTAGGTTTTGATTGTTAAAAATAACCCGATGGCGCGGCGCCGGCAGGTTTTGCAGCCAGTCACGGGTTCCGTCGGTGCTGCCGTCGTCCACCCAGATGATTTCCCATGGTTCGTCCGGAGGATTGGCCTCCAGACTAGAAAGGTAGTCTTGCGAGAGTTCCAGCTTGTTGAAGGTGGCGGTAATGACGGAGAGCATTGTATATCGCCTTCACCTGCGGCTTTGGATGATACGCGGTTTTGTCGCATCAGTTCTCCCGAAGGGCGCGGGACGTGCGATGCACATCATGCCTTACGGCCCAGTTCAAACCACAAATAACCAAGGAGCTTTTTGCCGGTGGGCCAGATTTTGAAATGCGTCGCACCGTGTAGGCGGGCAATCTCCTTGGTAGGAAATTCGCAGCGCTTTAGGTGAAGCTTATAGGCTCGAACCACCATCTCGATGTCGATGGAGAGTCCGTGATCCAGGATATTCATTCGGGTAAAGGCGGAACGAGTGAAGGCCTTATAGCCATGGAGGACGTCGCGCACCCAGTAGCCATCCCTGCGCCACACGAGCATGCTGGCAAATGCCAGCCACCATACGGCCCATTTGCGAGGCCGCCACCAGTGTGTGTTCTCCTCGTTGACGGAGCCCGTGATTTGGCGGCTAGCAACGATGAGCTCGTTTCCTGCCTCAAGCAGGGGACGAAATTTGCGTAGATCCTCAAGGGGAGTGGTTCCTTTGGGGAAGAATACGACGACCGCGTCGCAAGTGGCCACGTCATTGGCGTGCCTATAGGCGGCGTTGAGGCCCTTTTTCGGCTGTTTGTGGACTTTGATGCCTTGAGTGGTAAGATATTCCACCGTGCCATCCGTGCTGCCGCCATCGACGCAGAAGATCTCGTCGAAGGCGTTGCGCGGTAGGTGGGGAATATCCAATTGGCATCCGCCAAGTTCGTTCCATGTCATCAGGCAGAGGGATATCTTCATTGGGTGTTTTCGGCGAGAAGTTTGTCGGCAAGCAACATGGCCTCGTGGACAGCGATGTCAGAGTTCATATGTTCCCAAGTGCCCCAGCGCCCGGCGCCGACGATTCGTTTGCTTTTCGCCCATTCTAGAATGGCCTTTATCGCTTCCGGCTTCCTTTGGGTATTTATTGGATATGCGAAATCATTGTGATTGCGAAAATATGAAACAGCATCAGGCGAGCGCTTTGCATTCGTTTCTATCCAATAGCCTCGGGACCCTGGACAAAAATTATGGCGTAATAATTGTCGATGATGGGATACGCTATTGCTTGGATCGTAAATCCAGTGCGCGTGTGAATTCAAATTCTCTGGTTGGTAATCCACATTGATTGAAACATGTTCGAGTTCGGCGATTTTTCGCCTGATAGCCTCTGGAATATCAACGGCACTCGTCCAGCAAGGCCAAGGAATCGTATTTATAATCGTATCGGCCTGCCATTGGTTATTTATAATCCTGCTTTCTATGTTTATATGCTGGAGGGAGAAATTGAAAATGACTTGATCTCCGAGGGCTTCGCCCATTCGCCTCCATACTTCACCGTAGCCGTGGGATTCTGGATATAAAAAAGTTCCGTGGGCGGGAAGAGAACCAAACGCTTTTCCCTCAAGACAGCTCTGCAGTGTTTCCCTGAAAGAAACGTTGGGTAATTTATATAACCAATAAGTTCCCAGCTTGTTGAGGTCTGTGGACCATAACTTTTTATTGTAAGGAAGCATGTAATCTTGGGCGATACGTTGGCCTAGTTTCCACTCTATCCAATCGACAAAAGATGTAGGCATTGGCTCTCCGCGCAGGGAACCTGTTTTCGCAATAGACTCTAGATAATCGATTTGGAGAGGTCTTGGTAATTGCCATAAATTAGCCTCAAGGGGGTGGTCAATAAGGTGCCCATGGATCATTATCTTTGATACACGCTGATGAAATCTCCATTCGCTTCTTGGCATGAATCTGAAGAGGAAGTCCAAGACCTCCTTTTTACGCATATCCAGAAAGTGACCGCCTCCGATATCCAACGGAGCGCCATCTACTTCTTGTGATCGGCAGAGCCCACCAGCAATGGCTTCCTTCTCCAAGACTAGAATTTTATTTTTGGGAACTCCATTATTAATGAAGGAGTGTGCTAGGGCTAGTCCACTAGGGCCGGCCCCCAGTATTATATAAGAAAAGTGTATCATTGGGCGATTTATGGTGGCCAGTATGGAGAAATTAGACGGACCGGAATCCGGCGCGAAGGCTTGAAATCAAGACAATTGTAGTTCCCATTGCTAATGGGAAAATGTATCGTGAGTCGGTCATGAAAAATGCAGTTGAGTCAACGGCTGAGGCCATGCCAAAGCGAAGTCCTAAAAATACGAGGGCTGCTAATGTTCCGGGAATATATTTACAGCTCCAGTGTCGACATGTAATTCCGATGCCAAGGCAGAAGATGAGTGAGGTAATCATCAGAAGATTCCAGATATTGTAGTAGGTTTTATAGTTCTTGATTAAGGACAATGCTAAACTTGATTGGTTGTTGGCTGTTTTTCGGTTAGCTTCTAGTAGCCACGATGATTTGGGGATTGTTGCATTGCCATTTATGAAGCTGAATTCTACTGTTGATGAATCAGAGTCTTCGAGTATAAGGGTTCCGGACAGGACGCTGGAGGCTTCGAAGGTGAAGAAGCAACGTCCTTCTCCGGTGGGCAGGGCGGAGTGGTAGTCGTGATAGATGGTTCCGTTGAGGAGGTCTCCATTGTTGCGTCTAAATTTTGCGGAAACTAGTGGGCGTGGGGCTAGGCGGTTAAAGCCTATTCCCATAAGTCTATGTTGGTTTAAGGTCCGCTCGATTGAAAGGGCCCTACGATTACATGCTTTGTCGAATCGTCTTGTATAGTGGTAGTCCGGATAGTCTTCAATTGGGATGTATTCTGGGCGGATAAAACATGCGCTGATAAGCCGTCCTGCAGAATGAAATACGGATGCTAGCGTGGGGATAGGGCCGATGATGTGATGTAGTACTCGCCGTCGGGGGATATGCCCGTTCTGAAACGCCGATTCCAATTCATCCCCAAGTTGCTTGTAAAATTTTTGAGCAACAAGTGGGCTGCTATAATAGCCGTTTCTATAAAGTGCATCTCGGACGGCCCAATGCACCCATCCTCCGCCAATTTCGCCTTTGGGCACGGGGTGGCCAAAAGTTACTGGTGACCAAAATCTACCCAAATCCCCTTCAAATTCTTTTAAAATTAGTGCAGCGCGGGGAGAGAAGGCGCTTGCTCGGCGAATGCTTTCTAACGCAATGGGAACATGTGGATTATAAGTTTTTGGTTCAATTTCAGCGAGTAGTCGCATTGCTCGGCTATAATGGTGTTCTTGCTGTTCCGAGATAGCCCAATTCTGATAGATTAACTTGTTCATTATGCGCACGGGAGCTTGTATGGAGACCGTGCAGACGAGTGAAATCAGCACTACATATAAGCTGCTTTTTGCTCGAATAAGCGCAGGTTCTTTGTCTCGAACGGAAAATGAAGCTATGAGTGCGGCGAGAATGCCGGCAATCAAAATGACTCCGCCTTCTCCTCGAGTGATTGAAAGTAATCCGAGAATGATTGAGAATAAAGTGACTCGCTTGAAGAGCGATGTAGGGCTTGTGGCGCGTGTTATGTAAAATAATGATGCTAACGCCAGGGTAAATAATATACCGAAAAAACCATCGTATGTCGTCCTTTCGAAAGTTGGAACGGCAAGTGGGTGCCAGAACAAAAGTATGAAGAGTAGTGCGCGAAGGATGCTATCCAGTTTATTTTCTTTGGGCAATGCTATCTGGGCAGCCCAAAGGGCCCCCCCCCATAGTAAACACTCCATGACTACGCGTAACGGGAGTCCTATTTGTTTGAGCGCCCCCATAACGAGCGGCCATAATGGCTCTTTTATCGCTGTCATATGGTCGTAATGAGACGGCCACCAATAAGCGCGCAAGGAACTGTCAACAAAGAAGAGTTCGTCGTGGCCATGAGGAATCGCGGCCACATCAAGACTGGCGATACAAACTAGCTTAATGACTAGAGCGATAATATAAAAATATAGAATCAAGTGGCCGTGTGACTTTAGGGGGGCACTCAAATCTGCGAGGGCTTTAGGTGCTGATTGTTTGAGGGACATATTATTGAACCGCCTTTGGGTGGTCTTGATTTCAGGCTTAGAAAGGGCTTCTCGACGAAGCGCCAAGAAAGATAAGCTAGTAGCAGAACGATAGGCATGGTCAGCAAGAAAATTTTCCATGGGGCCCGTAATCCTGTTTCATTAATTAAATACTGCTGAACGGGAAAGGAGTATATATATATGCCATATGATAAATCATGTTTCCATTTCACGGGGGGGATTAGCCGGCTAAATCCCGTTAAAAGAACGAAACCGCAAAGTATTAGTAACCAGAATGTTTTACTAAATCCGCATATCATGGCGCCAACGCCCATGGTAACTAGGCCCAAGGCGAAAAGATCGAGTTTCGACACTTTTTGAGTCCATTTGCCCAGTCGTTTCGGGGCGTCAAATGGTTGTTCTGATATGCCAGAATTTGGTTGGGTATCATGCAGATTGGCATAGGTGGCAACTCCTAGGAGAAATGATACGAGCATCCACGGAACAGTTATATTATCAAAAATGGCCGCGATGGAGCTAATGTGCGGTAGCGTTATTGCGCCGGCAGTCAGTATCATCAGGCTTAAGTTGAGGGGTTCTCGTTTAGCCAGAACGCCGGATATGCCTAGGATAGCTACGATCACATACATTCGGATTTCCCATGGGAGGGTCCATAGGGAGCCATTGACACTAGGGAAAGGGGATTCGGGGAATGCGCCAGGGAGACTATAGGCTACTCCAGCTATCAGTTTTATGTTGGTGACGAAATAATCTACCGCGCCTCGTTTGAATGTGACCCACTCTGTATGGCTTGTGAGCCATCCGAGTAGAATTGAGACAAGAAGTGCGGCGATGAGAGCGGGCCAGATGCGGAGGATTCGATTTATAATAAATAAGAAACAATTCGGTCTCCTTCTGTAGCTCTGGGTGACAAGGAAGCCGCTTATGAAGAAAAAGCCCCAGACTCCCAAGCTTCCTCCATTAATATGACGCGTAAGTCTAGCTAAGGGTTCATCATGATTTGTTAGCGGGTAACAATGGGACCACGTTACCAATGTGGCCAGTAGGAATTTTAGGATGTTGAGATTTGGATAATGGGAATCTCTTGCCGGTGGGGCGGTTGCTTCCAAGATAATATCTGTTGATGTAGGTTTAGATCCTGTAATTTTTTCCATTGCTGTGATTGCTGGTGCTTGAGTTTTCGTATCAAGAGTTGATTGACCCAATGCGCCTGACTAAATCCATGTCACTTTACCGTATCGAAAAGCGGGCATGTGAAGATTCGGTAGGATTCAATGGAGGCGAAATTGGCCGAGCAGGGGAGGGATGTTTTCTTGATCTGGCCACGAAGCCGTTATATGCGTGCTACGCATTTCTTGGTTTTTGGGATACGCAATGGCTCAGGTAGTCCGATCTGTAATAATCGGTCGTTTTGAGGGGATTGAAAGTTATTGGAGTCTGTGCTTCCACGTTTGTCGCAAACTTCTCTATATGTGCAAGGATTTGGTGGGTGGTTTCTTCCTTGCGGAAGAGCATGTGTGGGATTCCTGAAGCCGCGAGCCGTTCGGGGAACGCCCCCAATGCGGGTGCGATAATTGGCAGCCCGGAGGCCAAGGCATAGCTGAGTGTATAGCTGTAGGTTTCAGGCCAGCGTGCGGGAAATAAAATGATATTAAGATTATGCTGAGCGATCAAGTGGGCAAGCTCGCCCGGCTTGTATCGTCCGGTAATATGCACATGCGCAAGAGGGCGAGATGCGTAGCCGATTAGCACGAACCGGTAAGGCATGTCTGCGTCGTGGACCAGGGTAGCCAGTTCCTCTAGTAATAGGGCTCCCTTTTCCAAGCTGAGTGCCCCCAGCACTCCGATCGTGAGGATCGGGCCGCGTTGGTGGCGCACGGGGGCCAGTGTCAGCCGCGCATCTTCTATATGCGGAATGATCCGGACTGATCGCGGAGAATAGGCGTTCTCAAACAGTTCGCGGGCTGAGCGGCTTGGGAAAATGATATCCGTGGCTTGCTCTAGCAGCTCGCGGTGGCTTTCACGCCAAGAACGCAGGGTTGTGCCACGAGGAGGGCGATAATTGGGGGAGCCTAGCGGGGCGCGCAATGAGTCACCCGCATAGACACCGTGGGGATCCGTTAGTGTAGGATTTGCGCCGAGCCAAAAGAAATCATGCACTGTGGCCACGTGCGGCACCCCTAGTTCAATGGCCAGTCTGTGGACATGTGCAGGCAAGCCTAACGTATGATGGATATGGACAAGTCCCACGCCGACGAACCGGAGGAAACGAAGCAGATGGTCCCAGTCTTCGTGAGCATCAAGCAGGACCGGTTCGGCGGAATCGACCGTCAGCCGCAGTTCAAGCCAGCCTTCCCTAGGGCCAGGGCGTAGGTCGAGAAAGTGAGCGTGTCCCGTCAAATGCTGCGCTAATTCCTCGATATGTTGGTGAGTCCCGCCGCCCAAGCGGTGGCTGATCGCGAGAATGACAGGACATTCCTGCGCCGCAATGATGGCTGCACCCCGCGCAAAACGCGCGGCGCGCAAAGGATCCTCTCGCGTATAACGGGCGATATCCTCATGGTAGGACGGATATAGTTCCGATAGCTGGCGCAAGGCATTCTCGATGCGCGAGGTTTTCTCCGCGCCAAAGCTCACACTGCCCAAGTGCAGGGCATAAAGATTTGGGGTGAGCATATTTTTCCAGCCAAGCCGTATGGCTCGCTGGCAGAAGTCATTCTCTTCACCATAGCCACGTCCAAACCTTTGCTCGTCCAAAAAGCCTACCGCAGCCAGGCAATCACACCGAATGAACATACAAAACCCGACGCCAGTCGGGGCCTCGACGTTTGGATAACGCACTCGTGCAAAATGTCGGTCTATTTTTTGTTCGGAAAGCCCCAAAAATGCCTTGTTTTCCGTGAACGCGGCCGGGAAACTGCAGATCGTTGCGTTGTTGGAAAGGGGGGTGACGATCCCGCATCGCGGGCTGGAATAGACTTCGGTTTGCAGGCGATTGATCCAATTTTCCGGCGTGAAAACGTCGCTATTTAAGAGAATGACGTCCTCGCCTGCCCGAATGAGTTTTAGGCCCCGGTTAACTGTGCACACAAAACCGAGATTCGTGTCGTTGTGTATCACCTGAATACAGCTCGGCCAGCGATTTTGGAGCTCTGTCAGCATCTCGATCATGGCCGTCTCGGGACTGGCATCATTGATCGCGACTAGTCGTCGGCCCGGCTTGCCGTCAATATCGATCATCGCCCTGACAATACACTCACGGGTCATGGCTACATCGCGATAGATGGGCAATATCACGGCGACGGGCGCGGTAGGAGGGAACGTCTCGATTTGCGGGGGCTTGACAGAGAGCAGGCGTAACGCTTCCAGGAGGATACGTGCGGATGGTGTTCTCTGGGGCGGTGGGACCAGCGAGCCAGTCCAAATAAAGCGCGAGCCAATGGTGACTTGCCTGCCGTCCTGTGTTATTGCAATCACCTTGATCCGCTTCATGCCAAGGCCCACGCGAAAATGCAGAGAGAAGCCTGTGGCTGCCATTACCGGTAGAATGCCCTGAAACGCATTTACCACGTCTGGTCGGTCGACCGGCTCGCACGCCAGTGTCCGTTGTCCAATCAAAATTCGTACCTCTCGGGCGGGGAGACCCAATGCATCGAAAAACCATCCTTGCACATGAACCTCGCGGGACACTTTGGTGACCACAGATGTGACGGGCATCTCCAACTTAAATTTCCCTTGACTGAAACTCCATCGCCGCCCGCGCTGCAGGCAGACGACGCTCCCGTTGTGGCAAATTGCATTAATGCGAACATCATGAATTCCACCCGGAGGTATGATTGAGGTCTCGAAGCCAAGCTTGGAATTATCGAGATGTAGTCCCTCATGCTCGAAATGATCCGTCACGTCGTTCCTCATGGTCGGTGTGCATCCAAAGGTTTGGGTTCCAAAATCGATTTGGATTGAGTCTGCAGGACGACCTTCCGAATCCATAAACCATCCCGACACGCGTAGCGGCTCGCGTAGACGGCTGAATCTATGCGTGCCAATGCCGTGTTCGATTTCGTATCGACAGTTCTGTCCAACGCAAACTGGTGGGGTGCGTATGAGCCGTTCTAGTATTCGAAGTGGAGTGGCAACTCGCCACCATAATGATTCATGAATCACATGTAGTTGTTGAAAAAGTAGCGCATGCTTGCCTTTCAGTTTCTCCAGCTCTTGATTTTGATAGAGTATTATCTCTTGGTGCTTTCGCGCATCCATCCTGAGTTGTGACTGCATCAGTTTTAGATGATGGTTTGTATTTTCAAGTATCCCAATGTGGCGCTGAAATGAACTGATTTGATTCTCTTGTTCGTGCTGTTTATCAGTCAGTTGTTGCTGTAACAAAGTAAACGCGGTCGTTTGTTGTGTGATTTGTTGATCAAGTGATTGCAGTTTTTTAGCCTGCTTTTCCACGAGAGGCATTAACGCCTCAGGCGCATTGGTAGCAGTGAGCTCTATTTCGAGAAACCAAGGGCATGGACCTTTCCATGTAAAGGGAGGTAAGTGCAGTTGGGGGTCATTATTGAGAGCTACGCTATCTGCGTATGAGCCCTCTGTAGGCAAAAGAGCTATGCCTTTCATAGTATCGTCTGTAAGTTTGAATTCCTTGGCTGGTTGTATCGTGTTATCCTCGGAATACAGACTAATACGACGGATATTTAGATGGGCTATGCGGTCTGTAGGATCAATACGCAACAGGATGGGGCCCTCGCTGGCAAACCGTCCTAACGCTTTGAAGCGAATTATAGTATTTTGGCCCCAGTTGTATGTAGCGTATTCCGATTTCTCTTCCTGGAACAGGCCGTCATAAAGGACAAAAACTTGGGCGTGTGTTATTTGCTGTTTATATAAGGCGAGGATTTGTTCGCCGGTTTGCATGAAGATATGTTGCCATGCTTGTGTCTCGGTTTTGTTTAGGAGTTGACGAAGGAAGCCTTGCTTGGGCGTTAGTTGGCCATTGAAGAGGACGCCAAGTCCATGACTATGTTGAAAGGTGATTGTGTGTGGGGTTTGTGTTTGAATTTCTTCCCAGAGGCGCCATACTCCGAAATCGTCGTGATTAGCACAAACATCGTGAAATAGAATCACGCCACCTGATCGAACCTTTGGGAGCCATGTTTCATAATCGTGTTTGACGGCTTCATAGGTATGAAGTCCGTCGATATGTAGAATATCTATACTGTTATCGGGAAACTGTGCCGCCGCTTCGTCGAAGGTTGCTCGAATTAGCTTGGAGAAATGTCTATAGTGTTTTTGGTTGTAGTCAGAGACGAGTCGATAAACGGATTCATCATATAGGCCTGCATGCATCTCTCCTTGCCATGTGTCTACCGCATAACATTGGGTGGAGAGTTGATTCTCTGATACAGATTGGCAAAATGCAAAATACGAATTGCCATAATGCGTGCCTAGCTCGACGAGGACTTGTGGTCTTAGCTCTTTGACTAAAGTGGCCGCAAGGGGTATGTGCCCGATCCATGCGGGGGGATCGTTTAGGTAGGTGGGCTTGAAACTAAGCGCCGTGAGAATGGCCTGCATGGGTTTTGTATATTAGTGCTGTGATGGTGTGTTTTTGACCTTTTTCCAATATACGCATGTCCAATCGACAGTGGTTAGTGGTTCTTTGATGTTTTTCTTTGCCCTGTAGTCATCGGTCGCTTGTTTGCAGCCAGTCCAGGAGAAGTAATCATCTATAACTATATATCCGCCTAGATTTGTGCGTGGCTCCAAGTTTTCCAAGCATTGAATGGTTGATTCATATGTGTCACCATCTACGCGGACTAATGCGAAGTTTGTTTTCTGGGGGGATAGCGTTGGCAGCACGTCTGAAAACCATCCTTTTATAATCTTGATTCTGTTTTCGCTATTTAAAGACAGGCGATCCAGGTAACCGATGACGTCTTCTTGGGAATTGTTCTTGAGGATCTCATAAGTATGACAGCCAATATGTGCAGCATCTGCGGGGTATAATTCTGGCTTTGCGGGCGGGATTCCCTCGAATGAATCAACGCCCCAGACTATGCGGTCTTGGGTGGTGGTGATCTTAAGCAGACCTGCAATCAAGGCGATAACGCCGCCTTTCCATATGCCTGCCTCGATAAAATCGCCAGGCACCTTTTTCCCAAGGCAATCAAGGACAAGGGCCTGCACATTATCAAGGCGCTTTGTGCCGATCATTGACAGTGCCGGGCATTCCGGCCATACTTTTCCTTCTGGGACGTGAGGGCCGGGGTAATATATTGAATTTAATATAGTCTTTTTTAAGAGTTCAATATATTCGGATTGGCTCTTGTTAAGGGTAAGCGGTGTGCGGGGTTGGATAAATGGAATTTTCATGGAACTATATTAAGGGTTATGGTTTGCATGGGGATTCCTACCAATCCCAAGGAGCAATGTGAGGAATGTGATGTGAAGGGCAGTGCTTCGTGTAGCCAGTGGTGTTGGACGTGCTCGTTTGGATTGCCATCTGCTACGGCCGCGGCGATCATATAGCTTCCTGGCGGCAGATACGGCATTTGGAATTGAAACTGTGCAACGATAACCTCATTTGGTTTTGTCGAGTGTGGACTGGTGTGATAACTAAGATATGTATTGTCTCCAAAAAGGAGGGTTCCTAGGTTATTTTTAAGATAAAATCCAACGATAGGTTGTTTCAGCTGTATTTTGGCTCGAACCGTAATAGATAGAATAACTTTTTCGCCGCCTACCCCGTAGACCAGTGCTTGTCTTGTTTTGGCATCAAGTAGCGACACATGTTCGATGATCGCGCCGCCTGCGCCAAAGGCTGATGAATCGGGGTTGAAATTGAAAATTTCTATATCGTTTCTCAGGTTGCTTTGATTGATAAACTTGATTCGTTGATCGACGATACGTTCATCTTGACATGGACGAGTGGTTTTCGGACTATTGCTCACTTTTTTACTAAAAAGGGAGGCGCCTTGTTTTTCTGCATATGTTGCTTCGAGGTATTGCTCTGCGATGTCTTGGGCCGTGCCACTGCCGTTATTTTTTCCGTGATGTAACCAAATGGCACGGCTGCATAAGGAAGTAAGTGCACTTGTATCATGCGTGACCAAGAGGAGGGTGCCATATTTTTGGAACTCTCTTATAAAGCGCATGCATTTTTGAACAAAAAACGCATCACCAACGGCTAAGGCTTCATCGACAATAAGGATGTTGGCATCCACATGTGCGATTACGGCAAAAGCGAGGCGCATAGTCATGCCGCTGGAATAGGTCTTGGTGGGTTGCTCGATAAAATCACCAATGTCGGCAAAGGCAGCGATGTCGTCGAAGCGTCTGTCGATTTCCTCCCTGCTCAAGCCGAGGATGATGGCGTTCAGATAGACGTTTTCACGCCCTGTGAACTCGGGGTTGAAGCCGCTGCCGAGTTCAAGGAGCGCGGCGACGCGTCCGTTTACTTTAGACGTGCCGGTAGTTGGAGTGAGGGTGCCTGCGATGATTTGCAGAAGTGTGCTTTTGCCGGAACCATTGCGGCCCACTATGCCGACCGCCTCGCCTTTCCGCACGGTAAAATTTATATCCTGAAGCGCATAGAAGTCTTTATAGTAAGGTGTTTCGTGTGATTCTCCGATCCGGCGGCGCAGGGCTTTGGGCTGTAGGGAGCGGGACAGCACGCTGCCTACGGCTTGGAAAAGCGGAAACTTGAGCCGTGCAGTCGGGTCGCGCCAGATGCGGTAGGCCTTGCTCAGGCCTTGGACGTCTATGGCGATATCATTGTCGTTCGGCATTATGAGAGGACGCGCACGCGCGATCAGTTGACTAGATTGTTGATTTTTATGGCTCGAGGCGGGCTTTTCATCTTCAGCTTAAGGCTTAGGCTTAGAGTTGTCATAGCACATCCGCAAAGGCGGGGCGGAGTTTACGGAAGGCTGTGTAGCCGATGAATGCGGTGAGCAGTCCTACCCCCCATGTATATGCGAGCGAGCCGGGGTCTGGCGAAAGCTGCCAGAGCAGCACTCGACGTGCATCTTCTATAATGTGCAGCAGCGGATTGAAGCGCAGGATACTCCAGGCAAGCTGACTCTTGGTTGCTATCATGTCGGCCGAGTAAAACACCGCGCTGCTATAAAGAAGGATAAGTGTGAGGGCCCCGGTGAGCTGGCTTATATCCCGCAAAAATACGCCTAGCGCCGAAAGAAACCAAGCCAGACCGGCTGCGAGCAAAATCAGCGGTAGCAGGACGACCGGTAACCAGAGATTGGTAAGATGCAGGCCGGGGCCGAAAAGGAGAAAACCAACCAAGAAGAGCAAGAGGCTGATACAGACGCGGAATAGAATGCCGCCCAAGGTGCAGAGAGGGAGCAGTTGCACGGGGAACACAACTTTTTTAACGAGATTGGCTTGGCTGAGGATAATGCCGGGTGCGGTGCCGATCGTCTCGGCCAGCAATCGAAAGAGTGTGAGGCTGAGGAAGACGCCCAAGGCGTAAGAGGCGTGCGATTCCTGTTTGGCTACGCCATATCGGCCTCCAAAAAGCACACCGAAAATAATGGTGTAGATAGCGAACTCAAGCAGGGGAGTAAGCAGCGTCCAAAGAATGCCCAGATGGCTCCCTTTATGGCGCGTTTCCACTTCGCGGCGGGTGAATTGCCACCAGAGTTGGAAATTTTTTTGAGCAGACATGGGATTTGGGCGAAGGGCGAGGCGTCAGATTTGCGGTGATAAGTTTTGCAGATACCGGCCATAGCTGGATTTACCGAGGCGTTTGACGGAGGCTTCTAGTCCGGCGTGGTCGAGCCAGCCTTGGCGGTAGGCGATTTCTTCGAGGCAGGCGATTTTGAGGCCTTGGCGGGTTTCGATGACTTGGACGAATTGCCCGGCGTCGAGGAGGCTGTCGTGCGTGCCGGTGTCGAGCCAGGCGGTGCCGCGGCCGAGGAGTTCCACGCGGAGGTCGCCGCGTTCCAGATAGAGGCGGTTGAGGTCGGTGATCTCCAATTCACCGCGGGCGCTGGGTTTGAGGGCCCGGGCCAGGGCGACGACATCCTTGTCGTAGAAATACAGGCCGGGGACGGCGTAGTTGGATTTGGGCTGCGCGGGTTTTTCCTCGAGCGAAAGCACGCGGCCGTCGGACGCGAATTCGACGACACCGTATGCTTTGGGGTCGGCGACATGGTAGCCGAAGATGGTCGAGCCGGAGGGACGGGCGTCGGCGGCTTTGAGCGAGGCAACGAGGTCGTGGCCGTAGAAGAGGTTGTCGCCGAGGACGAGGGCGCTGGGTTCGCCACCGGTGAGGAATCCGACGTCGGCGGCGATGGTGAAGGCCTGGGCCAAGCCATCGGGCGAGGGTTGCTCGGCGTAGCTGAATGTCACACCGAACTGGCTGCCGTCGCCGAGGAGGCGCTTGAAGAGCGGCAGGTCGATGGGCGTGGAGATGATCAGGATCTCGCGGATGCCGGCCAGCATCAGAATAGACAGCGGATAGTAGATCATCGGCTTGTCGTAAACCGGCATAAGCTGCTTCGAAACCGCGATGGTGAGCGGATAGAGGCGGGTGCCGGAGCCGCCCGCCAAGACGATCCCGCGCCGCGGGATCGTCTTGGCGGAGGGAGTGAGGGAAAGGGAGTGAGGGAGTGAGGGGGCGGACATCGGGAGAGGGGAGCGAGGGGGATCAGGGTTCTTCGCGCAGGCGGCGGATCGTAGCGCTGAGGATGGCGATGATCTCTTCGCAGAGCGCCACGCGGGGCGTGATAACTTCTGCTGGGAGCCAGTGTTTCATGCGGGAGTAACGGCCGCGGGTTTCGGTGGCGGAACCGCGGGCGATCACGAGGAAATGCGCGTAATCTTTTCGGCTGCGACGGCCGTAGCCTTCTTCGATGTTGGCGGCAATCGAGTCGGCGCTGGCGATTTGTCGGGAGACGAGGCGCATGCACATCGTCTGTTTGGACAAGGGGGTGAGGTCGGCCACGGCGTGGTCAAAAAGCGCGCAGGCTTTTTGATAGGTTCCGAATTGTTGAAGTGAATCGTCTGCGGCCATGGTTTTTCGTTCCTGTCCCTTTCGCTCACTCCCCTGTTCCCTCCGCGCGACCCAGCCGTTCGAGCCGGTAGCTGCCGTCGAGAATCGTGCGCCACCAGGATTCGTTTTCCAAATACCAGCGCACGGTCGCGCGGAAGCCGGAGGTGTGGTCTTGCTTCGGGGTCCAGCCGAGTTCGCGGCGGATTTTGGAGGCGTCGATGGCGTAGCGCAGGTCGTGGCCCGGGCGGTCGGTGACGAAGGTGATCTGGTCGGCGTGGGGTTTATGGTCGGCGCGGGGATGGAGTTCGTCGAGGAGGGCGCAGAGGAGGCGGACGAGGTCGATGTTCCGGCGCTCGTTATTGCCGCCGATGTTGTAGGTCTGGCCGGGGCGGCCTTTGGCGATCACGGTGTGAAGCGCTTCGGCGTGGTCGCCGACGTAGAGCCAGTCGCGGATGTTCTCCCCTTTGCCGTAGACGGGAATCGGATCGCCGCGGAGGGCCTTAAGGATGACGACGGGGATCAATTTTTCGGGGAATTGATAGGGGCCGTAATTGTTGGAGCAGTTGGTGACGAGAACGGGCAGTTTGTAGGTATCGGCCCAGGCGCGCGCGAGGTGATCACTGGCGGCTTTCGACGCCGAGTAAGGCGAGTGCGGGTCGTAGGCGGTCTCTTCGGTGAACAGCCCGGTGGCGCCGAGGCTGCCGTAGACTTCGTCGGTGGAGACGTGGAGGAAACGGAAGCGATCGCGGGCTTGGCCGGTGAGCGATTCGAAGTAGGCGCGGGCGGCTTGGAGAAGCGTGTAGGTGCCCACGATATTCGTCTGAATGAAAGCGCCGGGGCCGTCGATGGAGCGGTCGACATGGCTTTCGGCGGCGAGGTGCATGACCCAGTCGGGCTGGAAATCGGCGAAGAGTTGCCGGATCGCGCCGTCGTCGCAGATATCGGCCTGTGCAAAGCGGTGGCGGGGGTTGCCGTCGAGGTCGGCGAGCGAGTGGCGGTTGCCGGCGTAGGTGAGGGCGTCGACGTTGAGGACGGTGTGGCCGTGTTCAACGACCAGTTGGCGCACGAGGTTGGACCCGATGAAGCCGGCGCCGCCGGTGACGATGATTTTCATGGGGCGTTCAGGCTTTTTGCCAGTTGGCCAGGGCGTCGCGGATGGCGTCGCGGACGGGGGTGAGGGTGATGCCGGCGGCGGCGAGTTTGGCGGAGCTCATCACGCAGTTGGAGCGCGGGGTTTTGGCTGCCTTGGCCATGAAATCGGCTTCGTTGGTGAAGAATTGGTAATCTTTGGGGCAGACGCCGCTTTCGAGGATGAGGTCCACGACTTCGCGGGTGTGGACGTGGCCCGGGTTGGTGACGTTGTAGGTGCCGTAAGGGATGTGCTTCTCCCAGCAGGCGAAGGTGGCGGCGACAAACTCATCGAGCCGAGAAATGGAGTTCTCGGCTTCGAGCAGGCGCTGGTAGCGCATTAACTTGGTGAGGTAGTTGCGGGGGTTTTCGTGATGATCGAAAGGAATGCGCAGGCGCCAGAGGTAGAGGTCCGGCCGGCCCGCGAGGACTTCTTCGCCGAGAGCCTTGGTGCCGCTGTAGAATGAGCAGTTGTTGGTGCGAAAGGTGAAGTTGGGCACATCGTCTTCGGTGAAGCCCGAGCCGTCGGGCCGCGAGCCGGTGTAGATGCAACCGGAGGAAACGTGACCCCAGGGCACGCCGGCGGCTTCGCAGGCTTCGGCGATGCGCCCGGGGAGGACGGCGTTGCCGAAGAGGCATTCGGTTTTGTGCAGTTCGCACGCATCGACGTTGGGCTTGCCGGTGTAGCCCGCGGCGTTGATCAGGAACTCGGGACGATCACGTTTTAACGCGGCGGTGAGCAGCGGCACATCGCCATAATCGAGTTCGGCGCGTTGCAGGTTTTTAAAGGAGACGCCCTTGCCCTTCAGCAGGGCCTGATAGGCTTGGCCGACATAACCGGAACCTCCGAGAAGATAGATCATGGGTGAAAAAAAGAGGCGGGGTTAACGCGAAAAAGACTTCAGCAGTTCAACGAGCGGTCCGGTTTTGCCTTTCCAGCGCTCGAGTTGATCGAAACGTTGGACGAGATGGGCGGGGCCGTCTGCGCGGACGGCGAGGTCGAGCGCCTTGCGTTGCTGGGCGAGTTCTTCGAGCTTGGGGAGGATGCGGGCGTTCAGGAGGAGTTTTACCAAAACGCCCAGATCGGTCTGTAGCTGGAAATGTTCCTTGCGGCTGGCGAGTTGGTGGGCGGTCTTGATGGCGCCGATGTCTTGAAGCGCTTTCAATCCTTGACCGGCGCCGCTGCGGCTGATGCCCAAACGTTGGACGAGATCGTCCGCACTGAGAGGGGGTTCCGAGAGGAAAATGAGGCCGAAAATCTGCCCGACCGAACGCGGATAGCCCAGCAGATCGCTCACTTGAACCCAAAACGAGAGGATTGCCTGTTCCTGTTCGGTGGCGGCGATGGATTGGGCGGAAGGAGTGGCGCTGGCCGACATGATGCAACTATTGCAAATATTCTTGTAATAAATGTCCATATTAATTGGTAGTTGCCAACTCCATCGCCTGATTGCGGTTATTTAAGTCTACCATTCCCAATGCTCCGGTCTCCGTGTCTCCTCTTAACGACGTTTTTGTTCAGCAGCATGCTTGCGTTTGCCCAGACGACTTCCGGTGAAGCGCCGGTGGCTGGCGCGACGGCCCTTCTCCAAATGCCCGAGACGATGATCGAGGGTCTGCAGCCGCTGACGGCGAAGGCGCTTGAAGCGTCGCCCCGCGTGATCGACGCGCGGCTGAAGGCGCTGGCGGCCGACGCCCGCGAGGAGGAAACCCGCAGCCTCACCCGCCCCCGCGCGGATGTTTTTGTCAACGCCGGCTACCGTGCGACGGACGCCAGCAAAGAGATGGCTTTCCAGACCTACTACAATGTGAGCGCGGAGCAGCCGCTCTGGCATTGGAACTCCCTCGACAACCAGAAACGCGTCGCGAAAATCCAGCGCCAGCTCGCCGCCAACGACTACGACGAGGCCCGCCGCTCGCTCGTGCTCGACATCCGCCAGCGGTATCTCGCCCTCATGCTGCAAAAACTCTACGTGGCCGAGACGGACGCATCCTACGAACGCCTGGCCGACCACCTGAAGGCGACGCGCGAACAGGCCGGCCGCGGACAGGTTTCCGCCGACGTGCTGACCGCCGAGCAGCTTGATGTGCGGGCGGCCGAGGTGGCCCGCGACCGGAAGCGCTCGGCTTTCCAGCGCGCGCTGCGCGAGTTTGCCGTCATCAACGGGCTGCCCTCGTTTTCCCCGGACGGGCTGCCTTCGGAGATCCCCGGCGTGTCGCCGGCAATGCTGGCGTTGTTCACGCCCGAGGCCCCTGCGCCGGCGGCGCAGGTCGTGCCGGCCGCGCTGGCCCGCGCGCAGGGCGAGCTGACGACCGCCCGCCTGAACGCGGACATCACCCGCGTGCGCACGCGCCCGATGGTGAATCTCGCGGTGGGCGCCAACCAGGACCAGACCAGCGGCGCCGACCAGACGGCGGTCCTCTCCTATTACGGCGGGGTGAACGTGCGTTGGAATATTTTCGACGGTTTCGCCACGCGCGCGGCCGTGAGGCGGGCGCGGGTGGTGGTGCGCCAAAATGAAAAGGCCCTCGACGAAACCCGCATCCAGCTGACGCAGGCACTCGCCGACGGCGCGGCGGATGTCGTGCTCGCGACCAGGGAGCTGCAGATCGCCGAGGAGCGTTTCGTCCAGACGTCCTCCCGCCAGCGGGTGGATGAGGACTTGCGCAAGTCGGGCCGGCTGGCCGAGGCCGAGTGGCAGGATCGTCGAGGGGCCGCGCAAGTCGAGCGCGCCAACCTCGTCAAGCTGCGCGGCCAGCTGATCCTTTTGCTTTCGGAGCAGGCGTTGTTGCGCGAACGCGCGACCAAACCCTCCAAGGACATCCGTTTCCCATGAAATCCCGACGCCTTCTGGTTGGAGTGATCGCGACGCTGGTCCTGGCCGGCGGCGTGTGGTTCACGCTCAGGCTGATCGAGCCCAAGGCCGCGGTCGCCGCCGTCAAGCGGGGCAACGCGCTCAACGCCGTGCCCGCCAACGTGACGGTGCGCGCCGATTACATCATGGACCTCCGCAGCGAGGCGGGCGGGCGCGTGCGGGACTCCGCCCTCGTGCTCGGCGCGGCCGTGAAGTCGGGGCAGATGCTCCTCAAGATCGACGACACCGACCTCAGGCTCGACCTCGAACGCGTGACCAACGACTACAACGCCGCCGTGCGCCGCCGCGAGATCGGCTCGGCCACGAAGCTCGACCTTGAGACCGTCCGCGCCGATCTTGCCAACTTCACCAAGCTGGCCGAGGCCGGCCGGTATCCCGCCACCGAGCTCGACAAGCGCAAGCGCGAGGTCCGCCAGCTCGAGCAGAAGCAGGAAATCGAGAACGTGAACGAGACGTCGGTCATCGACAGCCTCGCGACGCAGATCAAGACCCAGAAGCGCCAGATCGAGAAGACCTCGCTCATGTCGCCGATCAGCGGCGACGTGGTGGCGGTCTCGGCCCACGTGGGCGACCTGATCGCGCCCGGCGCCCCGCTCGCCTCGCTGCTGGCGAAGGCCCGCGTGGTGGAGGCGCGCGTCGCCGAGGAGAATTTCGCGGGCATCGCGGTGGGGCAGTCCGCCTCCGTGCGGTTCCTGAGCTACGGCAACGACCAGTTTCCGGCGAAGGTTTCGCGCGTGCTGCCCAGCGCCGATCCGCTCACGCAGCGCTACACCGTCATCCTGGAAGTGGCCATCGCGCCCGAGCGCCTCGTCCCCGGTCTCAGCGGCGAGGCGAGCATCACCGTGGGCGAGCATCCCGGCGTGCTGATCATCCCCCGCCGCGCCCTGCTGGGCGACTACGTGCTCGTCGTGAAGAACGGCCATGTGGTGCAGCGCCGGGTGCAGCGCGGCTATGAAAGCCTCAACGAGGTCGAGATCGCCGGCGGACTGAACGAGGGCGAACTCGTCATCTCGGACAATCTCGACGCCTACCGCCAGGGCGACCGGGTTCGCGCGGTGAAGCCATGAGTGCCGCCGCCGTTTCATGACTCCCAACCTGCGCATCGCCCTGCGGTTTCTCACGGCGCGCCGGCGGGCCATGTTCATGAGCCTTTTCGGAATCATGTTCGGCGTGGGTTTCTTCGTCGTCACGCAGGCGCAGACGAGCGGCTTCGAGGGGTTTTTCATCAAGACCATCCTCGGCACGAACGGCGCGCTGCGCATCGAGGACCGGCTGCAGGCGACGCTGTTTCCCATGGAGGCGGACGGGCCCGCCGGTCGTTCCGATTTTCTCGTGGCGAGCGATGGCAACCGCAAGGTCATCCCGGGGATCGCCGACCCCGTGCGCATCGGCGAGGCGGTCCGCCATTTCAAGAACGTGTCGGGCGTCTCCATCGTCCTCGAGGGTTCGGCCAACCTCGCGACCAATGTCAGCGGCGCCACCGTGCGCGTGCAGGGCATGAACATCTCCGATCATCTCGCGGTGTCCGATCTCGCCGGCCAGATCGTGCAGGGGGACCTGTCCGACTTCCGCGTCGCTCCGACCGGCGCGGTGGTCGGCAGCGTGCTCGCCGCGAGGCACAATCTTCATCCCGGTGATTCGTTCACGCTGGAGTGGAACGGCGCGGTCCGCCGCTACCGCGTGAGCGCCCTCTACGAGACCGGGGTGAGCGACATCGACAAGGTGCGCCTCTACGTGCACCTGGCCGAGGCGCGCTCGTTGTTTCAGAAGCCCACCGGGGCCTCGTTTCTCCAGGTCAACCTGTTCGACCCTGGTCGTGCGCGGGAGGATGCCGCGCGGATACAGGAGGTCATCGGCCACGCGGTCGCGCCCTGGCAGCGGCGCGAGAAGACCTGGCTCGATGTGTTCAGGGCGCTGCGTCTGTCGTCCGCCATCACGGTCTCGACGATCATCCTCATCTCGGGCCTGGCGATGTTCAACACGCTCGCGATGGTGGTGATGGAGAAGACCAAGGACATCGCGATCCTGCGCTCGATGGGCTACACGCGGGCGGACATCGCCCGGATCTTCATCTGGCAGGGCGTGATCGTGCTCGCGGCGGGCGCCATCGCCGGATGCGTTTTCGGCGCGGCGGCCACCTACGGCGTTTCAAAGGTGCCGATCCGCATCCGCGGCATCTTCTCGACCGACTCGTTCGTGGTGGCGTGGTCGGTCTGGCATTATGTCGCGGCGGTGGGCATCGCCTCCGTGGTCGTGATGGCGGCGAGCCTCATTCCGGCGCGGCGCGCCGCGCGGCTTGAGCCTGGTGATGTCATCCGGGGGGCTTCGCAATGAGCGCATCCGCCGCCACCGGCTCCGTCATCCGCTGCGAGAACCTGCACCGTTATCTCGGGCACGGCGCCGGGCGCGTGCATGTGTTGCGCGGCGTCTCGTTCGAGGCGGAGCGCGGCTGCGTCCACGCGATCGTCGGGCCCTCGGGCTGCGGCAAATCGACGCTCCTCTACCAGCTCGGCCTGCTCGACCGGCCCGACGACGGCACTATCTGGATAGATGGCGGGTTGATTTCGAACTCCAGCGACGAGCTGCGCACCGCCGCGCGCGGACGGCACCTCGGCTTTGTGTTCCAGTTCCACTTCCTGCTGCTGGAATTTTCGGCGCTGGAAAACGTGATGATGCCGATGCGCAAGCGCGGGCGGCTCGACGAGGCGGCGATGGCGGAGCGGGCGCGCCACCTGCTCGGCGAGGTCGGGCTGGGCGACAAGACGCACCGGCTCGGCACGGAGCTGTCCGGCGGCGAACAGCAGCGCGTGGCGGTTGCCCGCGCGCTGGCCAACGAGCCGTCGGTGATCCTGGCCGACGAGCCCACGGGCAACCTCGACCAGAAAAACTCCAACATGGTTTTCGACCTGCTGGCGCGGCTGGCGCGCGAGAACGGCCAGGCGGTCGTGCTGGTGACGCACAATCCCGAGATCGCGAAGCGCAGCGACCGCGTGCTTTCGATGCGCGACGGCGTGTTTATCTGAGCGGGTAGGGCTCGTTATCCTTAAGGCGCCGAGAAGCGTGCGGCTGAAAACAGGCGGGTTGGTTCTTCTTCGAAAAACTGCCGCCGGCTGACCGGGTGGACGGCGATCTCCGAGCGCCGTCGAAACCTCTCGCCTGTCAAAACGCGCCCGGAGGTCGCGTTCCACCTTTTTTCCGCACAATCTTACCAAAGTAGAATTGAGGAATTTTGAATAAAATTGCGGCCGTCAAGGAGGTCGGACCTCCCGGTCCGATCCCTGTGGATTCCTTCGGACGATCATCAGGACGGACCTGGAGGTCCGTCCTCCGCGCAGCCGATCAGCAGCTATGGTTTTACTGAAACCGCTCTGGGGGCAACCCGCCCTACCTTGCGAGCGTGGTCATCGCTTGGTCGAGCCGTTGCAGAGCCTCGTCGATGTCGGCGTCGGTCATGGCCGCGCTGATGAACCAGTTGTGATGCGGATGAAGGAAAACGCCGTGGGCGATGGCGGCGGCGCAGAGATGCTGCATGCGGAGAAAGGACGGATCGTTCGCCACGCGCACGTAGGGCATCGCGGGCGGGCCGCTGGCGACAAGAGGGATGCCGTGCTTCACGCCGAGCGCGAGAAAGCCGTCGACAAAGCGCTGGCCCGTGCGCGCGAGTTTTTGAGGGATGTTGTCGCGGGCGATGATGGCGAGGCAGGCGAGGGCGGCGGCCATTGGCGCGGGGTCGTTCCAGTAGCTGCCGGTGAGGAAGACGCGGCTGGCGGCGGCCTTGAGGCCGGAACGTCCGACGCAGGCGGAGATCGGGTGGCCGTTGGCGAGGGCCTTGCAGTAGATGGCGAGGTCCGGCTTGTAGCCGTAGAGCGTGTGCGAGCCGTCGGTGGTGAGACGGAAACCGCAGCGGACGTCGTCGAGGATTTGGAGCGCGCCGTGCTCCATGCACAGGAGATTGGCCATGGCCACGAACTCGAAGGTCGGCAATTGCGAGTCGGCGTAGGCGGGATGATGAAAAGGCGTGAGTATCAGACCGGCGATCTGTCCTCGGTGTTTTGCGAAGAGTGCCTGAAGCGCGGCGACGTCGTTGAAGGAGAAATCGTGAATGTGGGCGCGGTCCTCGGGGATGAGTCCGCCGTGGCCGGGCGTGCACCAGGCATCGGCGCCGTGGTAGGCGCCGGCGATCTTCAGGATTTTCGGGCGGCCGGTGGCTTCGCGGGCGACCTGCACGGCCCACGTGGTGAGGTCGCCGCCGTTTTTGCCGAAGACGGCCCAGTCGGCGAAGTCGATGCGGGCAACGAGCTTTTCGGCGAGTTCGACGAGGAGCGGAGTCGGTTGGTTGAACGCGGCACCGCGTCGGCGGGCGGCCTCGGCGGCGGCTTCCACTTCGGGATGATGGTAGCCGAGGACCATCGGGCCGTAGCCGCCCATAAAGTCGATGAACTCGTTGCCGTCCACGTCGCGGTAGCGGCAGCCGTTGCCGGAGGCGGCGAAATACGGCACGGCGCCGGGGATCGTCGCGGCGGGCGTGGTGTGTCCGTAGATGCCGCCGGGGATGACGGCGGCGGCGCGTCGGAAAAGGGACTGGGATTCGGTGAAGTTCATCTGAGCTAGCGGCTAGCAACTAGCGACTAGTGGCTAGTTGCTAGTTGCTGGTTTGAGGAGTTTTCCGGCTTTCAGCATGACGAGGCCGAGCTTTTCGGCGAGCGGTTGCAGGCCGGTGATCTTCAGGTCGCCGAGACCGAGGGCGGCGGGGGCGTCGAGCCGGTTGTCGAGTTCGGCGAGGACGACGGAGAGGTTGGCGAACGTGATGCGGACGGTGGGATGCACGGGCGGCTCGCCGAGTCCCCAGGTGAGCGCGTCGGCGTCGAACCAGATGGGCGCGGGAAAATCAGGACACGCGATCACGCCGGCGCCGTTCAGTCCGGCGCGTTGCGCGGGATGATGGCGCAGCCAGGCGCAGGCGGCGGCGACGCCGACAAGGACGTTGCCCCAGGCGTGCAGGCGCAGGTGGGAGTCGGCGCGGGTGTTGAGGATCGTTTCGAGGCGCGCGCCGGCGGCGGAGAATCGGCGGACCTGGCCGAGCGAATTCCAGCCGCCGACGGGCAGGGCGAGGGCGGGGCGGTTGGCCATCGTGCGGAGAAACTGGTTGGCGGACGGAAACCACAGGCGAAGGTCGCCGGGTTGCGGAGTGGTGCCGGTGGCGATGAGGCCGTCGGCGGAGAAGGACAGGCGTCGAACCGAGCCGCCGCGCACCGTCAGCCAAACCGCGAAGGCGCGCGGACCGGAGGCGGCGCGGCGCAACTCCTCGTCGTGCGGCGCGAGATGGGCGAGCGCGGGCAGCACGGCTTCGAGGTAAAGAGCGGCTTTGAGGGCGGCGTCCGTCATGGGCGGTCGTGAATCCAGCGGACGATCTGTTCGGGGTGGCCGGGCGGGCGGGCGGCGCGGAGGTTGGCGCGAAGGGAGTCGGCGAGGCCGGGTTCGTCGAGCAGTCGCACGACCTGGCGGGCGATTTCGCGCGGGGAGTAGCCGATGAGGCCGCAGTTGTGGAGGCGGCAGTATTGCACGGTGATCAATTCCTGCGGCATGACGCCGCCGATGCCGTTGTGAATGAGGGGAGTGCCGAGAAGGATCGCTTCGCTGGTCGCGCCGGTGCCGGGGCGGGCGACGATGGCCGAGGCGAGGCGCTTGAGATCGGGCATGAGCTCGGTGTGGCCGAGCGTGCGGATGGTGAGGGTGGGATGCTTGGCGGCGAACGCCTCGACCTCGTCGCGCACGAGGGTGTTGCGCGCGCAGAGGGCGACGACCTGGATTTTTTTTCCGGTGGCGGCGAGTTCGCGGAGGATGGCGAGGTGGTTGTTGGCGCCGGCGATGCCGGTGCTGAGGAGCAGGGTGAAGACGTTGCGGTCGAGGTTGAGCTTGCGGGCCTTGGCGATGGCGGCGGCCTCGAGTTCGGCGTCGGACGCGTAGAAGGCGGGGCGCAGGAGAAAGCTGCCGAAGAGCACGCGGTCGTCGGGCGTGCCGACGGCGCTGGCGGCGGCGCAGATTTCACGGGTGGCGCCGATGAAGCCGTCGGCGCGCGGGTTTGCCCAGTGGCGGCTGAGGCCGTAGCCGCCGGAGAGTTCGCCGCAGTAGGTGATGCAGCGCGGGGAATTGTCGGGCAGGGCGATACGGGCGAGGTCGAAGAAGCCGTGGTTGGTGTGGGCGTGGACGCTGATGATGCGGTCGGGCCGCCATTCCTTGATGAGCGCGGTGTAGTTATCGCGTCCGAGGATTTTTTTGCCGCGCCGGTGCATGGCGGCGACCTCCAGGTAGTTGAAGTAGACGTGATGGAGGATCGGCGCGTGGCGCTGGATGAAATTGTAGAGACCGACGCCGAAGCGGTAGACGGCGTGGGTGTTTTCCAGGACCGCGTGGATGCGCACCTCGACCGCGTCGCCGTAGACGCGGTCGGCCCACTGGCGTAGGGAGTCGGCGCGCATGTTGTGGCCGGTGCCGGTGGACGAGGTGAGGATCAGCCAACGCATGGCAGGGGGGACAACGTGGGCATCAGTCTGTTGAAAATGAAACTTTCGGACGGTGCGTAAAGGGCATTTGCGAGGCCACCGCGGCGCAGGCGACCGAGAGTGATATCCGACAGATGCACAAGTGTGTTCCGACCGGAACACACTTGTGCATCTGTCGGGATGGAGAGGGGGTGGCTTTTCTGCCCTGTGAACGGGGGGCCTCTGGCTTCGTTTTAACGTATGCCGTTACGCTCGATTCATCGCCTCAGGCTGCGACGCCTCGTCCTTTACGGCGCAGTAGATCCGCCCCGTAGAGGGCGAGACCGGCCCAGATGAGAGCAAAGGCGAAGGCGCGATCCGCCGTGAATGGCTCGCGATAAACCAGCCAGCCGAGCAGGAACTGGCAGGTGGGCACGAGATATTGCAGAAGCCCGAGCGTGGTGAGACGCAGGTGGCGCGCGGCCTCGGCGAACATGAGGAGCGGCAGGGCGGTTACCACACCGCTGGACAAAACGAGCACGGTGGTCGTGGTGTCGGCATGGCCGAGCGCGCCGCGTCCGGTGAAGGCCAGCCAGAGGAGGAACCCGAGCGCGACGGGCGCGAGCAGGATGGTTTCGAGCGCGAAGCCGGGGAGGGCGGCGAGCGGGGTCTTTTTCTTGAGCAGGCTGTAGAGTCCCCAGGTGGAGATGATGCCGAGGGCGATCCACGGCACGTGGCCGACCTTGATGACGAGCACGGCCACGCCGGCGGCGGCGAGCGCGAGCGCCCAGCCTTGGCGCACGGACAGATGTTCGCCGAGCACGAAGCGGCCGAGCAGGACGTTGGCGAGGGGCGTGAGGAAATAGCCGAGCGAGCACTCGATGACGTGGCCGTTGTTGACGCCCCACACGAAGACGAGCCAGTTGCCGGTGATGAGCACGCTGGCCGCGAAGGTGCGGCCGAGCAGCGCGGGCTGGCGGAAGACGGCGGCGATGTCGCGCCAGCCGCCGAGCCACGCGAGGAGAACGGCCACGGTGACGAGCGACCAGATGTGGCGGTGGGCGATCAGTTCAAGCGCGTCGATGCCGGCGAGGTGTTTCCAGAAAAGCGGAAACAACCCCCAGCACAGGTAGGCGCCAAGGGCGGCAAAGGTGCCGCGGGTGGTGAGGGAGGACAAAGGCATGGCGCAGGAAGAATGCTCCTTGGAGGGCCCGACCTGTCTGTCACTTATTAAGTGGCAAACAGGTCGGGGGGCGGGAAGCCGGGCGGGCGGACGTTGGACGGGGAAATGGGTGCGCAAAAAAAGCCGGTCGCGGAGAGCGACCGGCTTTGAAGGGGATTTTGGAATCTTGGCTACGGGGTCCGGGTCGCGGATCAGAGCTCGTAGGCGGCGAGTTGTTTTTCGACGCGGTTTTTGTCCAGCTTGGCGAAGGCGGGGAGGCCGTTGTCGTAGGGGACAACCGTCTCGCCCTGGATGAGCGGCTGGGCGTAGCGGAGGAACTGGTGGTTCATGCTGACGCCGTCTTCGTTGATCCACTCGCGGGGGAGCTTCTTCACGCCGTTGGCGATGTCGCTCAGGGGAGCGAGGCCGGTCTCGACGGTGTAGTGGTCCTGGTCGCCGCGGAGGAGGGTGACCATCTTGTCGGTCTCACCGGCGATGGCGGCCTTGACGGCGGCCTGACCGGCGAGAAAAGCCTCGTCGGCGTCGGTCTTGGAACCGGCATGGACGGCGGCGCGCTGGGCCATGCCGAGCTTCACGGTGCGGGCCTTGATGCCGGGCATGTTCTGCTCGACGAGACCCTGGAGATAGTCGGCGGCGCCGCCCAACTGGGCGTGGCCGAAGGCGTCGGTGGCCTCGGCGGCGGAGACGTAGTTGCCGTCGGCGTCGATCAGACCTTCGCCGACCACGATGAGGCAGTATTTCTCGCGCTTGAGGACGCGCTGGACGTCGGCGACGAACTTCTCGGTGCTGAAGGCGATCTCGGGGAGGTAGATGAGGTGGGGGGCGTCGTGCGGGTGGTCCTTGCGCTTGGCGAGGGCGGCGCCGGCGGCGATCCAGCCGGCGTTGCGGCCCATGACCTCGACGATCTGGACGAGATCGTGCTGGCCCATGGCCTCGTTGTCGCAGGCGATCTCGCGGATCGTGGTGCAGATGTATTTGATGACCGAGCCGTAGCCGGGGCAGTGGTCGATGATGGGGAGATCGTTGTCGATCGTCTTCGGGATGCCGATGACGCGGAGGCCGTAACCCTGCTGCTGGGCGAGCTTGGAGATCTTGTCGGCGGTGTCCTGGGAATCGTTGCCTCCGGCGTAGAAGAAGAAGCGGATGTTGTGGGCCTTGAAGACCTCGAGAACGCGCTCGTAGTCGGCCTGCTTCTTGAGCTTGTAGCGGCAGGTGCCGAGGGCGGCGCCGGGGGTGAACTTGAGGCCGCGGATGGTCTGCTGGGACTCGGCGGCGAGATCGATAAAGTCTTCCTGGAGGATGCCGAGGACGCCGTTGAGCGTGCCGTAAATCTCCTCGATTTCGACGTGGTTGAGCGCTTCGGCGATGACGCCGGCCACGCTGGCATTGATGACGGCGGTGGGACCACCGGACTGGCCTACCAGGACATTACCTACGAGTTCTTCGGACATGGCGTGTGTTTGGTTTGAAAGGGAGTGAGGAGAGAACGTGAAGGTGCAGGTTGGCGGGCGGCGGGCGCCGCTGGCAAACCCAAAGTGCGGTCCGGGCTGAACCGAGGACGGAAACCCGCTCAGGCTTTTGGCATCGCGGCGACGACGAGGTTGTAAACGTCGTCCCAGTTGCGGGCGCGGAGGGTGTCGCCGAGGTGGCGGTTGGTGGGGTTGTCGAAGGTGATGCAGGGGCGTCCGGCGGCGCGGTAGGCCTCGACGTTCTTCGGCGAATCGTCGATGTAGAGGTCGGCGTTGATGGAGAGCTTGTCCTTCACGAAGCAGAGGTCGCGGTAGGGGATGTCGAAGCGCTCGAGCCACTCGGCGGTCTGGATGACGGACTTGCCGTGCAGGCCGCCGACGTAGAGGCGGTGCGTGATGATGCGGATATGCACGCCGAGCCGCGAGAGCCGGCGCAGGGTGTAGGCCGCGCCGGGGATAGCGGGGGCGGTTTTGAGGAGCTCGTGCTGGTTGACGGCGTGGCGGTGGAGGGCGTCGTAGGTGAGATCGTAGCCGCCGGTGCCCTTGTGTTTTTCGAGGAGGCCCCACTCGCTCAGGCCGAAGGTATAGTCGTCGGGCAGGTCCTCGGGCTTTTTGCCGAAATAGGCGGCGGCGATGGGCTTGAGGCCGCCGTAGAAATCGACCACGACACCGTCGAGATCGAGGCCGAAGATGAAGGGAGCGGGGGAGGGCATGGGTATTAAAGGAGTTAGCGGCGGTTGCGTAAGAGTCGTCGAACTCTTGCGGGACGCTGGCGAAGGTCGAGCACGGCGACGACTATGGTGACGGTCGGTTCAACCATGTAGAACGCCGCGTAGTAGCTGTTGCGAAGCGGGGCGCGGCGGAAGTCACGGTAGCATTTGGGAAAGAGGTCGGGATTCGCCTCAATCCACGCGGTGGTTTCATCCCACAACGTCCGGAGATGGGTGAAGCCGTCAGATCGCCAGCTTTGATAAAATTCACCGGCGGACCGAAGATCGCCTTCAACCTCGGGGAGGGCGATGACCGGTTGGGGGCTCACTTGGTATCAAGGCGGCGCTTCAGTTCGGTCAGGCTGACGGCTTTGGTTTTTCCGGACTTGTAGTCGGCCCAGCGGGAATCGAGGGTGCGGCGGTGGGCGGCGGAGACGGGAGCGTTGGCGTTGGCCGCTTGCCACAGCTCCTCGGCGAGTTGGTTTTTGGCGCGCCGGGAGAGTTTTTGAAGCTCTGGGAAATCGACGAGTGGCATGAGGGCAATAAGACAATGCCCAGCCCGAGGTGCAATCTCAGAGCAGCTTGCCGGGCTCATAGGTGGCGGCGCCGGCGACCTTGCGGGTGGCGGTTTTCACCGTGGCGACGAATGTGTCCACTTGCTGCGGGGCGGCGCCGACGAAGCGTTTGCTGTCGCTGAGGATGGCGCGCAACGCCTTCTCGGTCAGGCCGAGGCGGGTGTCGGCGGCGAGCAACACGACGAGGTCGCTCTCGCCTTGGCCCGTGCGGATGGCCTTCGCGGCGGCGAGGGCGTTTTCCTTGATCGCCAGGTGCGCGGTTTCTCGGCCGATGCCGGCTTTCACGGCTTCCATGAGGATCGTCGTGGTGGCGAGGAAGGGGAGCTGGCGTTGGATTTCGGCGCCGATGGCGGCTGGAAAGACGTCCATCTGGTTGAGGACGGCGAGGAGCGTTTCGAGCAGGCCGTCGATCGCGTAGAAGGCGTCGGGCAACGCGACGCGGCGGACGACCGAGCAGGAGACGTCGCCTTCGTTCCACTGGTGGCCGGAGAGGGCGCCGGTCATGGTGACGTAGCCGGAGAGAATCGTCGAAAAACCGCAGATGCGCTCGCAGTTGCGGGCGTTGACCTTGTGCGGCATCGCGGAGGAGCCGACCTGGCCTTTTTGGAAACCTTCGGTGAGCAGGCCTTGGCCAGCCATGAGGCGGAGGGTGGTGGCGAAACTCGCGGCGGCGGCGCCGACTTGGTGGAGCGCGGAGACGACTTCGAAGTCGAGCGAGCGTGGGTAAACCTGGCCGACGGCGTTGAGGGTGGTCTTAAACCCGAGGTGTTTGATGATGCCGGCTTCGAGGCGGGCGACTTTTTTCGGGTCGTTGAAGAGGGTGAGCTGGTCGAGCTGCGTGCCGACGGCGCCTTTGAGTCCGCGGACGGGGTAGCGGGCGGTGATCTCGTCGAGGCCGGTGAAGGCGGCGAGGAGTTCCTGGCCGAACATGGCGAAACGCTTGCCGAGGGTGGTGGGCTGGGCGGGCACGTTGTGCGTGCGGCCGGTGAGCATGAGCGTGCGGTATTGTTTGGCGCGCTTGGACAACTTGAGGAGCGCGGCGGCGGTCTTCATGCGCACGACTTCGAGGGAGCGGGCGATCTGGAGCTGCTCGACGTTTTCGGTGAGATCGCGGGAGGTGAGGCCGAGGTGGATGGACTCGCGTCCGGCGAGGGCGTTGAAGGCTTCGATGCGGGCCTTCACGTCGTGGAGGGTGACGCGTTCGCGGGCGTCGATGTCGGCGAGGTCGATCTTGGTTTTGACTTTTTCGTAGTCGGCGATGGCGGCGGCGGGGATGGGCAGGCCGAGGTCGCGCTGGGCCTTCATGACGGCGATCCAGTAGTCGCGCTCGATGGTGATGCGTCCGGTGGGCGACCAGATGTCTTTGATGAGGGGCGAGGCGTAGCGTTCGGCGAGGACGTTGGGAATCGACATGGGAAAAGACGGAGAGAAACGGACGGCGCGAGCGGGCGCAACGCTGTGGTTTTAGGCGGCGTTTTCGGCCGCCCGCCTGAAGGTGCGGTCGAGCGCGGCCTGCAACACGCGCTGGAGGCCGAGCAGGGCGACGAGCGCGAGGGCGCCCCAGCGAACCTCCGTATTCATGAGGTAGTCGCCCTCGACCAGAAAAATGGCCAGCGCGAGTCCGAAGACGTCGAGCATGCTCCACCGTCGCCAGAGCAACATGTGCCGGTAGGCGGCGTCCGCCGTTTGTCCGTTGCGCAGCCGCAACCACCACACGCAGGAGGCGATCCACGCGGCCAGCGGGGTGAAAATAAGGAAGGCGCCCGTGATGACGGCGGGCACGACGGCCTTGCTCATCAGTGTTGGGACGATGGTGACGATGCTGTAGCTGTTGTCGGCGAGCAGCCAGTCGTGGATGCGCAGGAACGGCAGTCCGATGGTGCCGGCGAGAGCCAAGCCGGAGAGCGTGAGCCAGCCGCCGCCTCCGGCGAACACGCCGCCCTTGAGAGGCGGGGGCGAGGGCGGAAAGGGCAGGGCGACGGAGAGCAGTTCGCCGCCCGCCATGCTAAGCATGATCGCCGCGACGAACACCGGGATGCCCACGAGCGGAGTCGAGCCGACGAGGAACTGGCCCGAGGTGAGGGCGAGAATCAGGCACACGAGAAACACGTCGAGCATGGACCATTTGCCGAAACGCTCCACCCAGGTGAGCCAGCGGAGACGGCGGGCGTTGATCTCGCGATGGGCGCACAGCCAGAGGAGCACGCCGAGCTTCGCAAAAGGAAAAACCACGGAGAACGCCACCACGAGGATCGCCAGCACGTAGAGTCCGCTGGACCAAAGCATGTCCACGGAGCTGAGAAGGGAATACGGGCTTTGGCTCAGCCCGACGCGCAGTTGCATGAACGGCAGCATCAGCACCGCGATGTTGCAGGCCAACGAGCCGGTGAGCAGCACGGCGGCCCAAAACCGGCGTCGGGTCGTGAGGACAAAGGAAGCGCTGGAGTCGCCTGACGTCGTCATCACGGCACGGGGCTCAGACCGAGAGGCAGCGCACGGTCATCTCGCGGAGGACTTCTTCCTGCTCGTGCGGACGCTGGATGATCTCCTCGAAGGCGCGTATGAACTCCTGCTGGTTGTCTATGAGGCGGCGCAGCGTGGGGAGCTTGGCGGAGCCGGCGAGCTTGCCGACATACCAGGCGTTTTGGCTGAAGAGGTTGAACGAACTCTTCTCGGATGCGCCGACGAAATGGCGTCCGTAGGTGGCGGTGGCCTTGGGCAGGCCGTCGAGCCCGCGCTGGCCGACGCGCACCTCGCCGGCGTCGGCCAGCGCGCGGACCTGGAGGAGGATGCGGTTGCGGTTTTGCAGCGCGCTGATGATGGGGCGCGAATCGCCACCGGTGAAAAAGTGGTGGTGCAGCGCGGCGAGCGTCCACTTGAGGTCGCCGCTGAAAAACGCCTCGGCCGCCTCGAAGAAGTCGCCCTCGGCGGTGTTGGCGGTGAGTTCGGCGACGTGGGCTTCCTCGATGACCACGGGTTTGCCGCCGGCGGTGGCGTCGTCGGTCTGTGCGTAGGTGGCGAGCTTGCGCGTCTCTTCGATGAGGAGGCGGGTGTTGGCGCCGACCTTGGCGAGGAGGAGTTGCGCGGCCCCTTCGCCGAACGAGACGCCGAGCTCGCGGGCCTCGGTGAGGATCACGCTGGCGAGCGCGTCGGCGGCTCCTTCGGCGTCGCCGCCGACGAGGGAGAAGTCGCCGGTTTTCTCGCACCACTTGGGGAAGGCGCGGCGGCGGTCCACGGGCGCGGCGGTGACGACCACGGCGGTTTCGTCGGGGTTGATCTTTTCGAGGAGCTGCTGGAGGTCCTCGACGAGTTTCAACGTGCTCTCTGCACGGCCGGTTACGGAGTCGGCGAGGAAGTTGACGTCCTTCAGCCAGACGACGCGCTGGCCGCCGAACATGGAAACGGTCTGCACGCTGTCGCGGAAGCGGTTGATGGCGGACTCGACCTCGCCGACGTTGTTGGCGAAGCCGCTGATGATTTCGCGGGAGAATTCGTCGGTGATGTCCTTGGCGAGTTCGTCGTAGCGCGCCTTGCCCTGCCGGTTGACGAGGAAGTCATCGGCTCCGCAGATGAAGATGAAGGGCTTGGCGGCGGGCATCGCTTCACTGTGGGCGCGGGGCCGCGCGCGAGGCAAGCGGGCAATCAAGGGAAGGAAATTTGGCCGGCCGAGGGCGGGTTGGTTTCGCAGTCTTGCCCTTGGGTGAGGGAGGCTTCAGTTAACTTACCTTTAACCCATGACGTTCGCCCAAGCTGCCGTGTCTCCGACCGTTTCTGATCCGTTTGCTGATAAAACCGGCTGGGGGCGCGATCTTCTGCTACTGACGCTGGCGCTGGCGGTGTGGTTCGGGGCGTTCCTCGGGGTGCGTCCGCTCAACAATCCCGACGAGGGCCGCTACACGGAGATCCCGCGCGAGATGGCGGAGAGCGGCGACTATGTGACGCCGCGGTTGAACGGCGTGAAGTATTTCGAGAAGCCGCCGCTGATGTATTGGCTGTCGGCGCTGACCTTCGAGGTGGCTGGCGTGAGCGAGTTCACGGCGCGGTTTTGGAACGCCGCCTTCGCGCTCATGGGCGTGCTGCTAGCCTATGCGTCGGGGCGTGTGCTCTACGGACGGACGGCGGGTTGGTGGTCGGCGGCGGTGCTGGCGACCTCGCTGCTTTACTATGCGCTCGGGCAGATCGTGCTGCTCGACATGGCGGTGGCGGTGACGATCAGCGCGGCGCTGTTCGCCTTTCTTTTTGCGATGCGACAGCCGCCCGGGGCGCTGCGGCGGTGGTTGTTCATCGCGTTCTACGCGAGCATGGCCTTCGCAACGCTCACCAAGGGGCTGATCGGTTTCCTGCTGCCGTGCGCGGTGGCGTTCGTGTGGGTGCTGCTGTTCAACAAGTGGCGCGCGCTGTGGCCGTTTTATCCGGTGATCGGCGTCCTCGTGCTGCTGGGCATCGCCGCGCCGTGGCACGTGCTGGCCGAGCAGGCCAACCATTCGGCGGTGAAGGAGCACGACTTCGCGTGGTTTTATTTCGTGCATGAGCACTACCTGCGGTTCACCACGACGGTTCACGGGCGCTACCAGCCGGTTTGGTTTTTCGGGCCGATATTGCTGGCGGGGTTGTTTCCGTGGGTGGCGTTCGGCGGGCAGGCGGTGCGCAGCGCGCTCGCCGGCGGCTGGCGCGCGCGCCACCAGCATGCGGAGGCGTGGTTTTTGGTCATCTGGATCGCGTTCATCACGCTGTTTTTCTCGAAGTCGGACTCGAAGCTCATCCCCTACATCCTGCCGGTTTTCCCGGCGGCGGCGGTGCTGATCGGCGGCTATCTGGCCGGGGCATGGCGCGACGGGAAAACGAACGCGCGCGGGTTGCGCGCGGGCCTGTGGGTGTTTGTCGGGCTGGCGGCGGTCTTCGCGGCGGCCGCGGCGGTCGCGCCCGTGCCCGCGAAAACCCCCGAGCTTTCCGCGGTGCTGCTGCCGTGGCGCTTTGTGCTGGGCGTGGTGCTGGTCGGCGGCGCCGTCGCGGTCGCCGTGTGCCTGCGGCGCGACCGGTTGCGTGGCGCGTTGGTGGCGATGCTGGCGACGTGCGCGGCGTTTTACCTGCCGACCAATTTCATCGGCAAGGCCTTTGACACGCGCTCGGCCAAGTCCCTTGCGCTTACCCTCAAGCCCATGCTCAAGGCGGGTGACGCGGTCTACTGCGTGGGCACCTATGCGCAGGACATCCCGCCGTATCTGGGGCGGTTGATCAGCGTGGTGAACTATAAGAACGAGATGACCTTTGGCATCGAGGCCGAGCCGGAGATGGCCGCCAAACGCTTTCTCAGCAAGGAGGCCTTCGCCGTCCAATGGAAAGAGCCGGCGACCGCCTACGCCTTTGTTCCCAAGGCCGGTCTCAGCCGCTGGCAGGCCGCCGGCATGCCCTATACCGTCTTGGCTGAAGGCGTGCGTTTCGTGCTTGTCGTAAACCGTCCCTCGTCCCCCTCATCTTCCCCGTGACCCCGGCTGTTTCCTCTAAACCCGTGGAGCCTTTCATTCCGCTCACGCGCCCGACCATCGACGATGAAACCATCGCCGGCGTGGCCGAGGTGCTGCGCTCCGGCTGGATCACCTCCGGCCCGCAGGTGAAGGCCTTCGAGGCGAAGCTCTCCGCGTATTTTGGCGGACGTCCCGTGCGCGTTTTCAACTCCGGCACCTGCACAATGGAGATCGCGCTGCGCATCGCGGGCATCGGCCCCGGTGACGAGGTCATCACCACGCCGCTTTCCTGGGTGGCGACGAGCAACGTCATCCTCGAGGTCGGCGCCAAGCCCGTGTTCGTCGACATCGATCCGGTGACGCGCAACATCGACATCGACCTCGTCGAGGCGGCGATCACGCCCGCGACGCGCGCGATTATGCCTGTGGATCTCGCCGGCCTGCCGGTGGACCGCGACCGGCTCCATGCTATCGCGAAAAAGCATAACCTCCGCGTGATCGAGGATGCCGCGCAGTCGTTCGGCACCACATGGAAGGGCCGCCGCATCGGCGCGTTCGGCGACTTCGTGTCGTTCAGTTTTCACCCCAACAAAAACATCACATCCATCGAGGGCGGCTGCCTCGTCCTCAACGACGAGCGCGAGGCCAAGCTCGCCGAGCAATACCGGCTCCAGGGCGTGGTGCGCACCGGCCTCGACGGCATGGAGGTCGAGATTCTGGGCGGAAAGTTCAACCTCACCGACGTCGCCGCCCGCGTCGGCCTCGGCCAGCTCGCGCGCCTCGACGAGTTCACCGAAAAACGCCGCGAGCTCGCGCGCTACTATTTTGAATTGCTCGACACGCCCGCCGTCCGCGCCGTCGGCCTCGGCCTGCCGCCGGCGGACTTCGCGCAGAGCAACTGGCACATGTTCCAGGTGGTGCTGCCTTCGTCGCTCACGATCAGGCGCGCCGAGGTGATGGCGCAGCTGCAGGCCGCCGGCATCGGCGCGGGCGTGCATTATCCGCCCATCCATCTCTTCGCGCTTTACCGACGCCAAGGATGGAAAGAGGGGGATTTTCCGAAGGCCGAGGCGGTTTGCCGGAACATCCTCACGCTTCCGCTGTTTCCAACCCTGACCTGCGCCGAGGTCGCGCGCGTCGTCACGACCCTCGTTTCCATTCTTCAGGCCCACTCGAAACCATGAGCACCGTTCCCGCCGCCACCCTGCCGCTCTCCGTGGTCATCCCCGTGTTCAACGAGGAGGCCAACCTGCCGATCCTCTTTGCGCGGCTCTACCCCGTGCTCGACGGTCTCGGCCGCGGCTACGAGATCATCTTCACCAATGACGGCAGCGCCGACCGCTCCCGCGAACTTCTCGCCGCGCAACACGCCGCCCGCCCCGACGTCACCCGCGTCATCGAGTTCAACGCCAACTACGGCCAGCACATGGCCATCATCGCGGCCTTCGAGCGCGCGCGCGGCGCCGTCATCGTCACCCTCGACGCCGACCTCCAGAATCCGCCCGAGGAAATCCCCAAGCTCCTTGCCGCGACCGACGCCGGTTTCGACTGCGTGGGCGGTGCCCGCCAGAACCGCCAGGACAGCGCCTTCCGCCGCTACGCCTCGCGCATGGTCAACGTCGCCCGCCGCCAGATGACGAACATCGAGATGACCGACCAGGGCTGCATGCTCCGCGCCTATTCCCATGACGTCGTCGCCGCCATCGTCCGGAGCGGCGCGGTCAACACCTTCATCCCCGCGCTCGCCTACACGCTCTCGCAGAATCCCACCGAGGTGCCCGTGAAGCACGAGGAGCGCCACGCGGGCGTCTCGAACTACTCCGTTTACAAGCTCATCCGGCTCAACTTCGACCTCATCACCGCGTTCACCACCGCGCCGCTCCAGCTCTTCACGATGTTCGCGGGCTTTTGTTCGTTCGGCAGTATCGTGCTGGTGTTCACCCTGCTTTTCCGCCGCTTCGCGCTCAACCTCGACCGCGAGACTTCCGGCGTATTCACCCTCTTTGCCATCCTCTTCTTCCTCGTGAGCGTGACGATGGTCGGCGTCGGCCTCATCGGCGAATACGTCGGCCGCACCTACCAGGTCGTGCGCGGACGCGCCCGCTACCACGTGAGCCACATCCTCGACACGAAGTCCTGATGCCAACCTCTGCATGCCTCCTGTCTGTGGGTAGGGCGGGACCGCTGGGCCCGCCGCGAATTATCAGGGGTATGCGCATCTCTAACCGGACGGCCCGGCGGTCCGTCCCTACCTTTTCGGAGTCTGCAATCCGCCCCCGCCCGTGACCAAGACCAAGCCCCGCATCCTCTTCTTCGGCTACAGCGAAGTCGGCCACACCTGCCTCGACCTGCTGCTCTCCCGCGGCGACAACGTCGTCGCCCTCATCACGCACGAGGACAACCCGAACGAGAACATCTGGTTCAAGACCCCCGCAGTCGCCGCCCGCGAGCACGGCCTGCCGGTCTTCACGCCGGAGTCCGTCAACAACCCCGAGTGGCGCGAGAAGATCGCCGCTCTCAAGCCCGACCTCATCCTCTCGGTCTACTACCGGCACATGATCGGGACCAAGATCCTCGCGATGCCTCGCCTCGGCGCCTGGAACATCCACGGCTCCCTTCTCCCTAAATACCGCGGACGCGCGCCGATCAACTGGGCCGTCCTCCATGGCGAGCCGCGCATCGGCATGACGCTCCATCGCATGGTGAAAAGCGCCGACGCCGGCGACGTGGTCGACCAGGAAGGCGTCGCCATCGGCTCTCGCGACTCCGCCGAGGTCGCCTTCCGCAAGGTCATGCCCTGCGCCCGCGTCCTGCTCGAACGCCAGATAGGCGCGCTCCTCGCCGGCACCGCGAAGGAGACGCCGCAGGACGAGTCGCAGGCCACGTATTTCGGCGGACGCAAACCCGAGGACGGCCGCATCGACTGGACGCAGACGTCCGCGCAGATTTTCAACCTCATCCGCGCGGTCACCGACCCGTATCCCGGCGCGTTCACCGACATCGGCGACGCGCGGCTCATGGTGTGGTGGGCCGAACCCGTCTCGGTCGCCACGGTCGGCCGTCGCGGCAAGCCCGGCGAAGTCCTCTCCGTCAACCCCGTCGTCATCGCCACCGCCGACGGCTCGCTCGAACTCACCCGCACCGGCTGGCGGCACGGCGTCGCGGCGCCCTTGCAAGTTGGGCAAATCCTTTAAACCCTCGTCCCTCTAAATCCCATGCCACTCAAAGTCCTCATCCTCGGAGCCAACGGTTTCATCGGCAGCAGCCTCACCAGCGCCATTCTCAAGCAGAAGGACTGGGAGGTCTATGGCATGGACATCGGCAGCCACAAACTGACCGCCAGCCTCGGCAACCCCCGCTTCACCTTCGTCGAGGGCGACATCACCATCAACCGCGAGTGGATCGAGTATCACGTCAAGAAGTGCGACGTCGTCATCCCTCTCGTCGCCATCGCCAACCCGGTCCAGTATGTGAAGGATCCGTTGCGCGTCTTCGAATTGGATTTCGAGGCCAACCTCTCCATCGTCCGCCAGTGCGCGAAATACAAGAAGCGCATCATCTTCCCCTCCACCTCCGAGGTCTACGGCATGTGCCCCGACGCCGAGCTCGACGAGGCCAGCAGCTCGATGGTTTACGGCCCGATCGAGCGCCAGCGCTGGATCTACGCCTCCTCCAAGCAGCTCCTCGACCGCGTGATCTACGCCTACGGCGTGCGCGACAACGTGGACTACACGCTCTTCCGCCCCTTCAACTGGATCGGACCGCAGCTCGACAACGTCATGGAGCCGAAGGAAGGCAGCTCGCGCCTCTTCACGCAGTTCATCTCCAACGTCATTTTCAAGAAACCCCTCCAGCTCGTGGACGGTGGCAAGCAGAGCCGCTCCTTCACCTTCATCGACGACGGTGTGGACGCGCTCCTCCGCATCATCGAGAACAAGGACGGCAAGGCCTCTCGCCAGATCTTCAACATCGGCAATCCCGCCAACGACGTGAGCGTGGCCGACCTCGCCAAGCTCATCATCACCGCCTTCAAGGACTATCCCGACTACGCCGAGCACGTGAAGGCCGCCAAGGTTGTGAAGGTTTCCTCCGGCGCCTACTTCGGAAAGTATTACCAGGACATCCAGAAACGCGTGCCCTCGATCGCCAACATCAAGAAGCAGCTCGGCTGGAAGCCCAAGGTGAACCTCAAGACCGCGATCAAGCTCACGCTCGACTACCACCTCGCTCACAAGGACTACTCGCTGGAATAATTTTTCTGCGGGTAGGGCGGGACCGCTGGGCCCGCCGCAAACGGCCAGAGGCATGCGCAACTCCAACCAGACGGCCCAGCGGTCCGTCCCTACCTCCCCAATCTCGTCCATCCCATGCCCGTCCTCGCGCTCAAGGTTGATGTCGATACCGACCGCGGCACGCGTCTCGGCGTGCCTGCGCTCACCGCGCTCTTCCGCGAGTTCAACGCGCCCGCCTGCTTCCTGTTTTCGCTCGGGCCGGACAACACCGGCAAGGCCATCCGCCGCGTCTTCCGCCCCGGCTTCTTCCAAAAAGTTTCCCGCACGAGCGTCGTGCAGATCTACGGCGTGCGCACCCTCCTCAACGGCACGCTTCTGCCCGCGCCGCACATCGGCCGGCGCAACGAGGCGGTCATCCGCCGCGTGGAGAAGGACGGTTTTGAAGTGGGCATCCACTGCCACGACCACTTCCGCTGGCAGGATTACGTTCTCGGCATGACGCTTGATCAGGTCCGCGAAGAGTTTCGCCAGGCCCGCGAGGAATTCCGCCGCCTTTTCGGCGCCGAGGCGCTCACCGCCGGCGCGCCCGGCTGGCAGGCCTGCGCCAACAGCAAGCAGGTCTACGACGAGGCCGGGTTGCTCTACGCAAGCGACACGCGCGGCGAATCGCCGTTTTTCCCGCGCATCAACGGACGTGTTTTCAACACCGTCGAGATCCCCAGCACGCTGCCGACCTTCGACGAACTCATGGGCCGACCCGAATACTCCGACGACAAGATCGTGGCGCATTACCTGAGCCTCCTGCGCGAGGATCGGCCCAACGTCTTCACGCTCCACGCCGAGATCGAGGGCATGGGGCGGATCGGGCTCTTCTGCGAGCTGATGACCGCGCTGTCCGAGCGCGGCGTGAAATTCGTGCGCATGGACGACCTTGCGAAAGACATCCTGCGCGACCGCGCCGCCATTCCCGTGCGCGACCTCGTGATGGCCGAGATCGACGGACGCTCCGGCCTCGTGGCGACGCAAGGCGCACAGGATTTTCCGTCGTAGGAGCGAGCTTGCTCGCGATTCCGATCCTCGCGAGCAAGCTCGCTCCCACATCAAACCATCGCCTGCAAGCAGGCTCCACCATTTATGAGAATCCCTGTTCAACGCCTTGCCTGGTGGCTCGCGCTCGGGGCGGGGGGGATTGATTTCTGCTCGGGCCTCGGGTTGGTCTTTGTCCCCTCGCAGGTGCTCCCGCTCATGGGTGTGGCCGTGCCAGGAGCGGAAGCCTTGATCTGGCTCCGCTGGGTGGGCGCGTTCGTGTGGGCGGTGGGCGCGAGCTACCTGCTGGCCCTCCTGTTGGGAGGCGAAGCGCGCCTGCGCACGCTGCTGGAGCTTACGATTCCCTTCCGCCTCTCCGCCGGCGTCTTCAGCGCCGTGGCGATTGCCAGCGGATGGTTGTCATTTGGCTGGGCGAGCGTTCCAGCGACGGACTTCACCCTCGTGATCGCCCAAATCTGGCTCCTGCGCCGGTGGACCAAATAGGAGCCGCCTATTGGGCTCTATGACGAATGGGTAAAAAATAATACCATTTGCGGTAATTGTGTTGACGTGGATTTGCGGATATTGAGAAACGATTACGTTCCTCCAGCTTAGGTTATTTTCACTGAAGTCCTCCAGCTTCCCTTTTCCTCTATGAAATCGCTCCCTGTTGCGCTCGCACGCGCATGCATGTCGTTGGCGCTGGTCTCGTCGTTCGGGTCTGCGGTTTTTGCCGCCGACCTTGCGGTTACTGGTAATCTTTCTGCCACAGGCGCCTTGGATATTGACGGCAATACCGCCAGTTTTGGCACCAGTGGATCAAATTTTGGCTACAGTCTCATCTACACTGATGGGAATCCGGCGACTATCGACTTCAGTGCTTCGGCTTCTGGGGCCGACTGGATCTGGCATCAAGGTACGAGCAATCCCCAGCTCAAACTTGATGCAACAAACACGTTAAGTTTATTCAATCCCGCGACCGGACTTCCTTCAATTGCACTTAACCCGGCAACCGGAGCGAATTTCAATGTGCCGGTCACAATCTCTGGAAATCTGACAGCCAATGGTGGTTTTACCTTACCCACAGGAACCTCTTCGGCCCAAGGGCTATGGTTTGGGGGTGACACGAATCTCTACAGGTCGGCAGCCGGACTTTTGACCACCGATACTTCGCTTAATGTCGGTGGTCATATCACGGCACCATCGGGGTGGCTTGCCGTGGGCACCAATACTTTGTATTTGGGCGCACCTTCTACCGGAACCATCATTATTCCCTATGGGGCCACCCTGCGATCGGGTAATGATGTTAACAATGCCACCATTAATATGATTTCGTTGGGATCATATGGAGGAGATACAAGCGCATTGTTGCTTGGTAATGACAACGCGGCGTGGCCTCGTTCGATCCAATTTAGGACGGGTATATATCCGACGGTTGCTACCGAGCGTATGCGTATCGACGGCAATGGCAATGTCGGGATTGGCACGGCATCTCCGATGAGCAGGCTTCACCTCACGAGCGTAAATCAGACCGCTTTAACGATTGAATCAACGAATGTGTCGAGTTCCGATACTCGACTGATATTTAAATCGGCAGCGAGAACTTGGCAGATTGGTAACGACATAGGGGTTGTAAATTCAGGGAGATTTAGCATTTGGGATCTAACAGGAAGTGCTGATCGATTTACTATAACTTCTTCTGGCAACGTTGGCATTGGAACAACTGCACCTGCGGCAAAATTAGATGTAAATGGGGGCATTAATTTTGCCTCCGGCAATGTGGTGGGGGCTGCCAATCTCAATGTATCCACCGATACTTCACAGGCATACTATTACGGATTGAGCAGAAACTCCCAATTCACGGCACGGTTCAATGGCATGAAGGTATACAACGTTGCAAATGTCGCGAACATACCGGCCTCTAGAATTGGATTTTTTACAGATAATACAGGTTACACAGCTTCCACGGAGTGGATGACCATTAATGAATTGGGAAATGTAGGCGTTGGCACGACGACGCCCACCGTCAAGCTCGACGTCGTCGGCAATGCTAAGATCAGTGGAACGCTTACGGTCAATGGTGCTCCGGTCATTCCTGCGACCGGGGGTAGTTTTACCGGTGGCGTCACTATCGCCAATGACAATACTGTGAGCGGTGGGCTCACCGTTGGTAGCGGAACCGCTGCCGATGGGGCTAACCTGCGGCTGTTGTCCAATTCCAGCTCTCCCCAGTGGAACGTTGATAATTATTCGGGGACCATGCGTTTCTTCACGGAGTCTGCTCCCAATGTAGGCGCGGTGGTGAAGGCCACGCTTACATCGGGTGGCAACCTGGGTATTGGGACCTCCACACCGGCTGAAAGACTTGATGTCGCCGGTAACTTAAAGGTTACTAATACATCCGGGCAGACAACGACCATCAATGGTAATACAATTACTGGAAGCGCTGCTGGACTGACATTAAATGCCGGCGGGGTAAATCAAGGGGTCGCTCTCAATGCTTCTGGGACTGGGCGTATACATGCGTCAAACGGGGTTCCTAGTGCTAGTGTAAGTCTACTATCGAGCTCAATTGGTATAACCATGACTCAAAATGGGAATAATGGGCTCTATTTTTATCGAGACGGGTATATTATGACATCTGGGGCTTATGCCTATGGTATTCGATTCACGGATGGAATATCCACGGGTAATTATACCTTTGATTGGTTGGTTGGAGGAACTTCCGCCCTGTCTGTTTATAATAATCGCAATGTCAGTTTTCCGTCTGGTAACGTCGGCATCGGCACCGCCACGCCTGCCGAAAAGCTCGACGTTGTCGGTAATGCCAAGATCAGCGGAACGCTTACGGTTGGCGGTGTGCCTGTGATTACCAGCAGTGGCAACGGCAGCGGCTTGACCAGTTTGAACGCATCCCAGCTCACAACCGGCACCGTGCCAACGACCGCTCTCCCCTCCTCGGTAGTGCAGACGACCACGGCTCAAACTCTGACCAACAAAACGCTGACCAGCGCGACGCTTTCAGGGGCTACCGTCATAGGTGGCAGCAGTTCCAGTCAGCAGGTGTTGGTGGATTCCACTGGCAATGTGGGTGTTGGCACGGCTTCTCCTGCTGCCAAACTTGAGGTGAAGAATGGTCGAGTTCGCGTTTCTAGTGATTCGGCCGGAGCCGGTATCTACGGCGAGCTGTTCCAAAATGGCGAAGAGACCACGCTGAGACTTCAAGATCCCGGCCCTTGGGGTAGGGTGACAATTGATACTAGCGGCAGCACCTATAGTTTTCTCTCAAATCCATTTGGATCCAACTCCTTTGCCGGACTCGTATCAAACTCCACGGGTCGGCATTTTGCCATTATCAATAGCTCGCCGACGATGGGTATTGGTCTGCACACAGCAGGCAGTTCCACTGCGAGGCTGTTCGTGAACAGCTCCGGCAACGTTGGCATCGGCACGACGAATCCGGGTGGAAAGCTTGAGGTTGCAAACGGAGGCATCAGACTGCAGGGAAATTCCGGGGATCCGCATTACTATGCAGATTTTACGCATGCGTATGGCGCTGGGGGGCTCACCATCACCGATGTTGGGCATGCCGTGGTAAATACCTCGCTGTCTCTTTATAGCGGAAACATCACAACTCCCGGCAACATCGGTATCGGGACGACTGCCCCTATGGCCAAGCTGGATGTAGCGGGGGATGCGCAGGTGCGGGGCAAGCTCCGGATTGCTCCATCAGGCGATCTTTCGATGGGGGATTTCCAGACCGGCACCAATCCCAACTCCGCGGCACCTTGAGTGGGGTTTCTTCCTGTTTCCCCATGAGCTTCCTCCCTCGTCGTTTGAAGATGATACGCGGTGCCGTGCGCATTCCGGTGCTTGTGGCATTGTTGGCGGGCGTTCTCGTGCCCGCCTTTCTGTGGGCGGCCGCTCCCGCATGGTGGACGGAGCAAGGCGTGATCAATACCGGCCCTGGGGTGGCGGCCGACGATTATGCGGCGGCCAACCAAGGCCAGGTCAAAAACATCGCCAAGAAAGCCTATCTGGCAATGCAGGCAAAAGGATTGGTGGAGGCGAACAGTCCGCTCACCACCATGGTGGACGCTTGGGATGCAGGGGTGGCAAATCCCGGCCCTACTACTGACGACTATGCCGCGATCAACCTCGGCCAGCTCAAGAACGTGGCGGCCCCCTTCTATAGCCGTTTACGGGAGTTCAATTATACCGGTCATCCTTTCCCTCCGGATCAGTCGCCCACCACGGCAAAGCCATATCCTTGGAGTTTTTCAACCTCCACTGCCGACGACTATGCCCTCGCCAATATTGGCCAAGTGAAGAATCTGTTCAGCTTTGAACTCGATAATTTGGACTTGATCGCACCTTCGGTGCCGGCCGGTTTGGGCTCAAGTAACATTACAACCACGAGTTTTTTGCTAAGTTGGAACGCCTCCACGGATAACGTGGGCGTGGTCGGTTACGATATCTACTTGGATGGAGTGTTGATCGGTTCCACGATAACGCCCGATTTCTCCGTTGCCAATTTGGCTGATGCGACCAACTACAACCTTACAGTCCAGGCTAAGGATGTTGCTGGCAATACGGCGAGTTCAGCCTTGTCCGTCACCACAGCATCCTACCCAATAGTCGATAAAATAGCGGCTGGGCAGGATTACACATTAGCCTTGAAACGTGATGGCACCGTATGGTCTTGGGGGTATAATACCAATGGCCAGTTGGGGCAGGGGAGCTTGGGCGAGTTTTGGTATCCGGCCAAAGTTACAGGCCTTGCTGGCATAACGGCAATTGCAGCGGGGCCGCTACACGGTCTTGCCCTCAAATCTGACGGGACGGTCTGGGCGTGGGGTTACAATAATAATGGCCAGTTGGGAGATGGCACCACGACCCAGCGCCTCGGCCCGGTGCAAGTTACCGGGTTGAGTGGAGTAATCGCCATCTCTGCCGGTCAATATCACAGCCTCGCGCTTAAATCCGATGGCACGGTATGGTCTTGGGGTTCCAATAGCAACGGTCAGTTGGGTGATGGAACCACCGCGACCCAACGGCTCAGCCCTGTGCAGATCACTGGCTTGAGCGGTGTGGTTTCCATGACTACCGGCTACTACCATGGCTTGGCACTCAAGTCTGATGGGACGGTCTGGGCATGGGGTTACAATGGCTCCGGCCAGCTGGGCACCGGCAATACCACGAGCAGCAATACCCCGGTTCGCTCAGGCACGATCACCAGCGTGGTCGCCATCGCTGCCGGTCAATGGCATAACTTGGTGCTCCAGTCCAATGGCAGTGTGTGGGCTTGGGGCGGTAATAACGCTGGGCAGCTCGGCGATAACACCACCACTCCACGCTACGCCCCCCAAGCGGTCACGATTTCCGGGCAATACACCGCCATCGCCGCAGGCTATGACCACTCCGCCGCTCTCCGTGCCGACGGAACGCTCTTTACTTGGGGTGGAAATTCCTACGGCCAACTCGGCAATGGCACGACTACAAGTCCATACAAGCTTCCGGTCGCAGTTCCGGGAATCTCTGGTATCACTGCCGTCGCCCTCGGAGAGCACACCGTAGCGGTCAATGATCAGGGGCAACTGTTGAGCTGGGGTTACAACGCTTACGGTGAGCTTGGCCAAGGATCGAACGTAAACCAGTCAACCCCCTTGCTTGTCCAGACACTTACCTTTGCCAAACAACTTGCTCTTCCGGTTCTCTCGCCCGATGGCGGTCGCTACCTCGCCTCGCCAAACGTCACTGTGACATCGGCCGACCCCGGCGTTACGCTTCGTTATACTTTTGATGGAAGCGAACCCACTGAAAGCAGTGGGATCATCACTTCTGGGGCCACGTTGGTCCCTGTCCAAGGATTGCTCAAGATAAAGGCTTTCAAGTCGGGCCGTGTTGCCAGCGATACCAAGACGGCCGCTTATCTTGTCGGGGATCAAATCTCGGACGGGCCAGACTATACTTTGGCTTTGAAACGCGACGGCACGGTATGGTCGTGGGGAAAGAATAGTTATGGCAAGCTGGGGCAGGGTAACTCGGGCGAATTTTGGTATCCGGCCAAGATTCAAAGTTTGACTGGGATAAAGGCGATAGCGGCTGGTGAAAGCCACAGTCTTGCGGTGAAGTCCGACGGGACGGTATGGGGCTGGGGTTACAACGGCAACGGGCAGTTGGGCACAGGCACCGCTACCACTCAGGAGATGAGTCCGGTGCAAGCGAGCGGATTGAGTGGCGTGATCGCCGTTGCGGCCGGTTCCTCTCACAGCTTGGCGCTCAAGTCCGATGGCACGGTATGGTCATGGGGATTGAATTCCTCTGGGGCATTGGGAGACGGATCGACGGCCAACCAGCAGGTCAGCCCCGTTCAGGTTGTCGGCCTCAATGGTGTGATCGCCATCACGGCCGGCTCTTCCTTCAGTCTCGCCCTCAAGTCCGATGGCACGGTGTGGGGCTGGGGCTACAATGGCTCTGGCCAGCTGGGCACCAATTACAGTCCATCCAGCACCAACGTTCCCATCCGGGTCGGCACGGTCGCGAACATGATTGCGATTACGGCAGGTAATTACCATGTGCTGGCCTTGAAGACTGATGGCAGTGTTTCGGCTTGGGGCAGCAATGGCAGCGGTCAACTCGGCAATAACTCCACCAGTTCGCGTGGCGTGGCCGGAGCGGTTACCCTTACCGGGCAATATATTGCCATCGCTGCCGGCTATGACAATTCCGCCGCGCTTCGCATTGACGGCACATTGTTCACTTGGGGGGCCAATTATTATGGCCAGACCGGAAACGGCACGACCGCAAGCCCGGTGAAGCTCCCGGCTGCCGTGTCGGGCTTGTTTGTCATCACGGGCATCGCTGCCGGCCAGCATACCGTTGTCGTGGACAACCAAGGCCAGTTGCTGAGTTGGGGCTACAACTCTTATGGACAGCTTGGCCAAGGCTCCAACGTAAACCAAACGACGCCCGCGCTTGTGCAGGCGCTGACTTTCGCCAATCAGCTTTCGCTTCCTACTCTCTCGCCTGATGGAGGTCGCTACCTCTCTGCCCCCACCGTGACGGTTGCATCCTCCGATCCCGGGGTTACCCTGCGGTATACCTTCGACGGAAGCGAACCCACCGCCAGCAGTGCGTCTATCGTCTCGGGAGCGACGTTGGTGCCAGCTCAAGGGTTACTAAAGGTGAAAGCCTTTAAGTCCGGCAGCGTCGCCAGCGAAACCAAGACGGCTGCCTATCTTACAGGCGATCAAGTCTCCACGGGTCAGGATCATACTTTGGCTTTGCGCCGCGATGGCACGGTCTGGGCATGGGGTGATAATGATTACGGTCAACTTGGTCAGGGGACCTCGTCCGGATCCCTGTATCCGGCAAAGGTCGTTGGGCTTGCCGGGATGAAAGCGATTGCTGCGGGCGCCCTTCATAGTCTCGCGGTTAAATCCGACGGGACGGTCTGGGGTTGGGGCTACAATGGCAATGGGCAGTTGGGCACGGGCACCGCCACTACCCAAGAGTTGAGTCCGGTGCAGGTCGTCGCATTGAGCGGTGTGGTTGCCGTTGCTGCGGGTGATGACCACAGCTTGGCGCTCAAATCCGATGGCACGGTGTGGGCCTGGGGATACAATGGCTCCGGCGAGTTGGGCGACGGCTCGTCGGCCGGCCAGCAACTCAGCCCCGTGCAAGTTGCCGGGTTGGGCGGCGTGGTCGCCATCACGGCCGGCCCGTCCTACAGCCTTGCCCTCAAGGCCGATGGCACCGTGTGGGGCTGGGGCTACAACGGCTCCGGCCAACTGGGCACCAATTATAGTCCCTCCAGCACCAACGTTCCCATTCGCGCCGGCACGATTATCAACGTGATTGCGATCTCGGCTGGTTCTTGGCACGTGCTGGCCCTTAAAAACGACGGCAGTGTTTTGGCCTGGGGTGCGAACTACTCCGGTCAGCTGGGGGATAACACCAACTCTTCGCGAGGCTTTGCCGGACCGGTTACTCTTACCGGGCAATACACCGCCATCGCCGCCGGTTATGACCACTCGGCGGCGCTCAGGACCGATGGCACCCTGTTTACTTGGGGTGGCAACGATTACGGACAACTGGGTAATGGCACCACCGGCACGTCTGTGAAACTCCCGGCCACCGTGCCGGGCACTTCGGGTATTACGGCGCTTGCGGCGGGGCGGCACACGGTCGCGGTCAGCCCCTATTCGGGGATCATCGTCTTCCAAGCTTGGGGTAGCAATGGCTCCGGCCAGCTTGGCGATAAATCGACGACCGACCGCCCTTCGCCTGTTTATGTGGCCTTCGACTCGGATTCCGACGGATTGTCCGATTTTGAGGAACTCGCGCTTGGCACGGACCCGCTGAATTCCGACACCGATGGCGATGGCATGCTTGATGGAACGGAAGTTCACTATGGGCTTAACCCGCTAGATCCTGCCGATGGCGGCAATAATGCCGATCCTGATCTCGATGGCCTGCCCAATCAATGGGAGATCGCCAATGGCTTGGATCCCAACAACGCAGCAGATGCAGGCTTGGATCCCGACACGGACGATCTCACGAATCTTCAGGAATACACCTTGGGGACGGATCTCCTTGTGGCCGATACAGATGCCGACGGTTGGACCGATGGCTTTGAGTATGCTAATGGGTATGATCCATTAGACTCCAGCGACGGCCCTTCTGGGGATCCGGATCATGACGGGCTTACGAATGCAGAAGAAGCCGCGCTTGGGACAAATCCGAATAACGCAGATACCGATGGTGATGGCTTGTCAGACGGGCTGGAGGTTTCTCTTGGCACCAATCCTCTCCGCAGTGATACCGACGGTGACGGACTAACGGATGCGCAAGAGCTGAATACTTATCACACCAACCCCCTCTTCGCCGATAGTGATAGCGATGGCATTCCCGACAAGTGGGAAATTGATAATGGATTGGATCCCTTGGTGAATGATGCCAATGGAGACAGTGATTCGGATGATCTTTCGAATTTGGATGAGTATTATAATGGAACGAATCCCAATGATGGAGACTCCGATGGTGATGGAGTCGGGGATTTCGAGGAGGTTGATCAAGGCAGTAATCCCACTGATCCGGGCGATGACGGCGTCCCTCCCGCGGCTGAAAATAAAGTGGCCGTTACGTTCCGGTTGGTAAATAGCGGCAAGGAGCACGTCAATCGGTGCGGACAATGCCACGTTTCCAAGCTCACCTTGGATAGTGGCCAGATTATCGAAACAGCCCAGCAGGTGACCGGCAGTGCTCGCAGCAAAGAGCGCGTCTTGGAGCTTATCCTCGGCACCAAATATGCAGTCACGTTTGGTGATCGCACCTTCCAGGAGGGTTCTTCGACCGCCAACTTCTCCAATCCGCCGAATCCGCGCTATGAGGCAGCGATCACCGCACCTGATGGAGCCCCGGTTTACGTCGATGATCCTGAGGAAATGCTCGGCACGGATAAATCGATGGATGGTGCCGCCGGAAAGAAAGCCACGGTTTATGTGGTGGATATGAAAACCCAGTCGGTTGATCGCATGCTGGGCGGTCATGTGGACCTCGCCATATTTGGGGACATCAAAGACGAGATCGGCATTAAATTTGTCCATAGGACCACGGGTGAAGTTTACGGAGTTTACGATATCGGTGACACCGAAGGGGCCACCTATATTTACGAAAACAAAGCGGCCGTCCTGTCGGATGAGCAAATGGACGAATATGACAGCGGCACACTGGAGGCCGCGGCCTTTGGGCAGGATGTCGTGTTTGTCCGGGATGATGAAAACGCCGACAAGATAAAATTCTACACCACGTTTACGGCCGTAGGCGAAGTGGATGTTATCCTTACTCGAAACGGGCAGGAGATCATAAAGAAGCAGCAAACCCTTACCGCCGATGCTGAGTTTGGCGAAACCATCATACATTTTGATGCTCGTATTGATCAGCCGGAAATGGATGTGCCGGAGGCTGCTCCCGACCTTGCGCCGGATGATTTCGATTTTGATCCATCCTATAGTGGGGGAGGGGATAATGCATTCGGGCTGCTTTCAATCTATCGGCCGGGCACGATGGACTACCCAGGTGTTCGTGTGTCGGAAGAAGATGAGGCTAATCCGTTAAAGCTGCTTCTCTCTATCAATAATGATAATGATGAGCAGGGTCCTGCGGGGCAGGCGGACAACCGCGATACCGTTGTGGACGCTGCCGACAACGATATGTCGAAAGTGGTGGTGCGGTTACCCAAGGGGATTCTCCCGGGAAGTGGCGGCACCTATAGCATTGCGGTCAACAATGCTGCGGCGATACGCATTTTCAACAGCGATGGCACACAGGTCATTACTGCGGCCGCTTTGAGTGTGAATCTGGCCGCGCCTAGCGGTCCTTTGGCCTCTTTGGCGACCGACGGTTCCCTTACGCTCTGGGTTGAGGGTATGGCCGAATTCGGCGATGTAAGCCTGACGGCGACCTACACTCCTGCGGCAGGCGGTTCAGTCACCACGGATGCGGTGCACTTGCAGACGGTGGGAACGACTACCGCGCAGTATTATTCTGTTTTCGAAACCAGCGAATTGGTTGCCGATAGTTATGATACCCAGAGGGTCCGCTTTTCTCCCGCTTTGGCGGATGTGATTATCCGCACGCCCGTATATTCACCGGTGGGTGTCGTGAGTGTTGTGCGTCGCAATTTGTCGACCACTTCCAGCATTGGTTTATATGAGCATGCCCTTACGGGAGGGCGTTTGGCCTCCAACTATGCCAAGGGATTTATTGATGGTGCCTGGGATGGTGCCAAAGCAGATTTTGGCGCGGTCGTTGGTATTCCCGGTCAAGTTCGGGACCAGATAGCCAGTTTTTATGCGAGTCCGATAAAAGCCGCCAAGGCCATTTACGAGCCCATTGGCATATTGCTTGATATGACTTCGGAGCAACGAAGCGACATGGTCATTAATATGCTGGGCAATTTCTTGGATGAGGCGGAACAAAATGTAGCCTGGCAATCGGAGCTCGGGGATGCCGCGCTCCAATTTTATGTGGCCGGCTATACAACAGGACTCGCATCGGAGAAGTTGGTAAGCATGTCTATAGGAGCGGGAGCAGCTGCTAAGTTTGCTCAAGGGTTTAAATATGTGCTGAATCTGTCGAAGACTGGGCAGATGGTGCTTAGTGGGGTTTCAGCCGCCCAAAGGTTTCCGGCAGATTTTGTAGTTAAATCCTTTAGGGGTGCATCGCGGTATGTCGGGGATATAGATCTGGTGCGCAGATTACAGTTTGATTTAGGTTTGCGGCTCGGGGCAATTCAGTTCGGGAACAAATCCGTTTGCGAACTAGTGGAGGGCACTTTAAAAAAATTGAGCCAGCCGCGTATTACTCACGAGTCAATTACCCGTGAAGCATTTGATTATATTCGTAGAGAAGGGCTTCGGGATGAGTTAATTGCTGCCTATCTGCCGATATTTTATCGACGTGCAGCCAATATATATCACTTGTTGGATGGAGTAAATGTTAGTGATGATGCTATAGAGGCAGCTTACCGGTTTCAATTCAGAACGTTAGCAACGCCTGGGGCCTCAGCCGCAGAGCGTGCAGCTAAGTCAGGAAATCTTTATAACTCGTTGATTGAGCAATTTGATCTTAGCACCCCATCGGGAAAACAAGAGTTTGCTCAATTTCTTGAGGATTCAGCTCCCGCATTGCGAAGGCTAGAAAGTCTAAACCACCATGGTTATACCAGAGTTTCTGGGTCGGGAGATTGGGATTCAAATCCTCCTGGGCCTTGGCCACCGAACGAAGGCTTTGCCGGCGGTAGATTTATCGCAAGCAAGAGGCTTGATCATCCGCAAATATTGACCCGGTATGGCGGTGATCAAGGACACAATTTCGCCGTGGACAATCCACCATTTTCTACTAGAGCTATAACAGGAAACCCGGCAGATTACCAAGGAGGCACCGTAAGGCGGTTTCGCGTTAAGAGCAACCAATCGATTTCAGGCGATTATGGGCGAGCTGGGCCCGCTTTTAATCAATCTGGCGGTGCGCTTCAGTTTATTCCGAAAGATGCTCAGGGTAATACAATATCTCTGAAGATGTTGAAAGACCCACCCCCGAGCGGTCTTGGTATCTTAGAGGAAATCGATGAGTTTGGTAATGCGATTCCTTGACTGTCGATATAAGTATTTTATATTCTAAATATGAAATCCGTCAACTGGAGCAAGGAGGAGCAAGCCTATGCGCATCTGTCGGGAAGTCCGATCGGATGGATTGTGAATAAATTGGCTCCTGCCCGTGTTCGTGGAACGCCCCTTATGGCATATCTTTTGGAATATCGATATGAAGACTTGTTTAATATAGATATTGATGAATTACATTTAATTGCCAAGAAGTGTAATTTTATTCCTCCTGGTGAGGATATGTTTACATTCAGCCACGGTGCATTTTCCGGTGACGGATGCAGCCTGTATTATGATCCACTACGCTATGGCTGGGTGCTTTCATCTTCTTCTGCTGGCATCGAGAGTGTTATTGCTATTTCCGACGATCTCAATGAGATCGAAAGGAAATATTTGACTGATCAAATGAATTACTTGAGAAACATGTTAAATAATAATAAAGCCAAGAGCCAGAATTAAGTCAGAATTAGCGACGAGCCAACGGTGTCCGGTGCAAGGATTTGATATAGGCCAACGAGCCGAGGGCGATCCTACGGGGTCGGGCCATAAATAGGCAATTAAAACAATGATCACATCAAACCAGCTTCAATTGCCCGTTTACGGCCTGACCCCGTAGGCGACCCGGTGCGACAGTAACTCTTGAAACCCTGGCCACCGGGCCGGATGCTGTGTTGGAGGAAATTTTTAACTTAGAATGATCAATCGTCTTACAATGGAAGAGCAGGCATATGTGCATTTTTCGGGGTCACCTCTGCGGAAAATTCTAGATTACCTTGATTATGTAGGGCCGGAATCCAGCTTGAATCCGCTCCCCTTCCGTGCGTATGGATATGATGATCTTTTTGATATCAAAGAGGACGATCTGATAAGTATTGGCCGGGTGTGTTGTTTTCGAGGTCCAAATGAGCCAGTTGATTCAATGAGCTATGGATCCTTTAGTGGGCTAGGCCCTGCGATATATAAAATCGCCGATGGAGTTTGGGTTTATTCGTTGTCCGAACGTGGGGTTGAATTTAGGATTATTGCGAAATCTTTATATCTCGAAGAGATTGAGCGTATTTATGTGCAAGATCGTGTGCGCTCATTGAGGGGGTTGCTTTTGGCGTATAAAAACGGATAAACGGCGATCCTACGGGGTCGGGCCGGGAATGGCGCTAATTCTAATTCGGTCCGAGCCAAAGGGGTCGTCCGAGCCAAAGGTCCGAGCCAACGGTGTCCGTATTTTTTCATAAGTAGCCGGATAAGCAAAGGGGTCAGGCCGAGTATTGTTGTATTTTAGGATTGCAGAAGGCTGAGTGAAGAAATGAGGTGCGGGGCATGGCGCGGAAGTTGAGAATGGAATATGCGGGAGCGATCTACCACGTGATCAACCGTGGAAATTATAGGAGGAATGTGTTTGAAAGCGTGGGAGCGGCGCAGTCGTTTGAGGAAGCGTTGGAGGAGGCGGTGGGCAGGCAGGGGTGGCGATTGCAGGCGTATGTGTTGATGAGAAATCACTTTCACCTGGTGCTGGAGACGCCCGAGTCGAACCTGACGACGGGGATGCATTGGCTGATGAGCACGGTGGCGACGAGGTTCAACCGCTTCCGGGAGGAGCGGGGGCATCTGTTTCAGGGCCGGTATCAGGCGCTGCCGATCGAGGACAATCAGGCGATGGCGCGGGTGATCGACTATGTGCACTTGAATCCCGTGCGGGCGGGAGTGATTCCCGTCGAACAGCTGGCTGCATTTCGCTGGAGCAGTCTGAGGCGGTTTATGAGAGGGCCGCGTTTCGGCGGGCTGGATCCGCTGGGGGTGTTGGAAGGCCGGGGCTGGGGCGACACTCCGGAGGGCTGGGCGGGTTATGTGGCGTATCTCACCGGGCTGGCGGCCGATCAAGAGGAGCAAAAGAAGCTGGGGCACGAGGGATTTTCATCGGGATGGGCAATCGGCTCGGAGGCTTGGCGACGCACGCTGGCCAAACAGCATGCGCAACTGGCGTTGACTCCAGGACTCGGCGCGGCGGAGGCGGGTGCGTTGCGCGAAGAGCGGTGGAGGCAGGTTTTGGATCAGAAGCTCAAAGAGAGCGGGCACACCCAAGCGGAGGCGTTGGCGGCGCCCAAAACGAAGTCTTGGAAGCTGGAGCTGGCGAGGGCGGTGCGAGCGGAAAGCGGAGCGTCGATCACTTGGTTGGTGCGCGAACTGGGGCTTGGGACCGAAGGCACGGCGAGATCTCTGATGAGCAAGCTCAAGCAGTCCAAAATACAACAATACTCGGCCTGACCCCTTTTATTAAAAATCTCTTTTGAATTTAATCTGACTCTCTGAAATGACTTGAACCTACACCCATGAAAAAAACCTCCCTGTTTGTTGTCCTTTGTCTGGCCGGCCTGAGCATTGCCAATCTGCGCGCCGAGCAGGCGGGGCAACCGCTCGCTCCGGTTGCGCCTCCCGCCGCCATGAAGTCTGCGGGCATGTTTATGCCCTCCGAAGGGCCGCAAGCGGGGCTGACTCCGGAGCAAAGGGAAATGCTCAAGCAGGCCGGCCTGGAACTGCAGAAGGACCCCGAGTTGATCGAACTCACCGCGCAGATCAAAGCTCTCGTTGAAAAACGGTCGAAGCTGGCAGAGGAAAAACTCCAGAAGATCAGTCCCGAGGCCGCCGCGCTCATACAAACGATGAAGGCGACCCAAGAAAAGATGAAGGCGGACCGCAAGGCGCAGATGGAAGCCATGCAAGCCAAGATGAAGGCCGATCATGATGCGGCCCAAGCCGCCGACAAGCCCGCAGCTGTCACGGCGACGCCGGCACCTGCGCCCGCCACGCCGTCTCAGTAATCGCGTCTCATGCGGAAGCGGACGGCCCGGCGGTCCGTCCCCACCTTCTTTCTTACCGGTGACGGGTGCCGGCCAGCATGCCGACCATCGCGAACCCGATCATCAACAGGAGCAGTCCCAGAAAAATCCAGACCAAGAGGGAGGTCTTGTATTTGATGTGGGGGGTGGCGGTGATCACTTCGCCGTAGGATTCCGAAAAGACCATGTCGCCTTTTTTCGAGCGCAGCAGGTAGAGGATGTAGCCGTTGATAAGCGTGCCGAGCGGGAAACCGAGAAGGCCGAGGGCGGAAAAAATCGTGGCCGGGGTGAGCGCATTGGGGTTGAGGACGCGCAACCAGCGGCCGACTTGAAATTGAAGCGCTCCGATCACGATGAGGAAAAGCCCGAAACCCACCTGGTAGGCCATGCCTTGGTTCTGGCGTTCGTTGGGCATCAGCCCGCAAATCGAGACCGCGCCCGCCGCGAGCATGAGGAACGAGCCCAGGAAATAGAGCGTCCCCACGGATTTTAGGGAGGCTTCGTGCGTGAGGTATTGCTTGCGCACGGTCTCGGCGTCGGCCGGGGGAACCATGGCTGCGGTGGTGATCGCCGGAATGATCGGGGCCGGATGGGCGGGGGCCACGTGACCGGGGAAGAGCCCGGGGAAGGCGGTCGCGACGGGCTGCCAGTTGCTCCAGCCTTCGCGCCAGCACAGGGCGTCGGCTCCCACGGCACCGTCGGCGATCATGGCCCGGAGGGTTGCCTCGGGCATCGGGTCTTTTTTCACTCCCCGGATGGCGACGTAGTAGGTCATGGCGGAGAGTTTTTCGCGAAGGCCGCGCGCGCGGGCGTTACTTGGCGGCGGCTTTTTCCGCGGCGTCCTGGATTTGCTTCAGGCGCTCGGTGGTGAGGATCTCGAATTTGCCGTTATAGCGGCGGGCGGTCTTGGTGAAGCCTTCGCTGGCGGCACCGGGTTTGTATTCGGGGCCCACGAAATAAAAGATGTTGAGCGAAGCGGTTTGCCGCACGAAGGCGCTTTGCAGGCGGGAGATGAATTTCTGCGCGTCTTCCAGACTGGCGCCGTTCCGGTTGCTTGCCCACGCCTGGGTGTCCCAGATCGGTTTGCCGTTCGTGGTGCTCCAGCCGGTGTAATCGATCTTGAAATCATAACCGGCCTTGCGCACGGCCGCCTGAAAATCGGCATCCCCGAGCCGGCGGTTGTCCACGATGATGAAGGGGGGCTTGCCGGCGGCTTCCTGCTTTTTGTTGATCGCGTTGAGCTCGGCGCGGGCCTTGCCCATGGCGGCGCCGCGGGCCTTGTTCACGTCGGCGGCGGTGAGGTGCTGTCGTTTGAGCCATTCCTCAATTTCCTTGGTCCGCTCCGCGGCCTCCCGCTTGCGGCGTTCGAATTCGGCCGGAGAAATCTCGATCCAGCCGTTTCCGGCGGAGCCGGTGATGAGGAAGATGGTGTCGGGTTTGAGCTGGAGGGCGGCGTGAACGGGCCTGACCCAGTAGCTCGGGCGGTAGTCGGGATCGATGCCCACGTTGGGCGGGACCACGGCGCGCCAGGGAACGGAACCCTTGGCGGAACTGACGCCGAGGGCGCTCATGCTCGAGTTGATGGGTTTCATCCAGGCGAAGAACTTGGTCTTGTTCTCAACGGTGCCCGGCATGAGTTCGTCCGCGAATAGTCTGACGGAATCGCGTTCGAAGAGCACCACGTTGAACTCGACGGAAGGAGACAGGGTGCTGACGAGGCGCATGATCTCGTCGCGGATGATGGTGAAGGCGAGGAAGCCGCCCTTCTTGATGTCCATGATGTCGAGACTCACGTCGACGGCGAAGACGACCTTCGAGATGCGCTGGTTGGTGACGCCGAGGAAGCTCATGGTCATGAAGCCGGCGCCGCTGCCGCCCGCGCCGCCGAGACCGGTGTTGAAGCCGGAGCCGGGGCCGGAGACGCCCATGCCTGCGCCGAAGCCCGCGCCGCTGAGGGAGCTGGCGCCGACCTGGGGGAGCTGGGGCATGTCGGGGAGCTGGAGGGCGTCGGAGGCGGTGGAAACGATGCGCTGGGCGGAGACGGGGGAGGGTGCGGCGCCGCCGGCCTTGCGGGCGACCTGGAGGCGGTGCTCGACCTGTTTTTTGAAGGAGGAGTCCATCGGAGGGGCCTCCTCGAAGGTCTTTTTTTTGCCGATGAGGGTCTCGGTGACCACGTAGCCGGCGACACCCACGACCACGGCGTGAATGATAACGGTGACCAAAATGGGGACGCTGCTGGTGAGGCGGCGGTAAAGGCTGAGTCTGGGGGCGTCGGACATGTCCTTGTATCTCGGTTTGCGGAGGTGCGAAATCGAACCCAAAGGGAAACGGCAATAGCTTTTCAAGCGAGTGCAAAATCACGGGCTTGAAGCAGAGGGAAGTGCGCGAGCCGCGGCTTCGCGCCGCGGTCCCTGAGCTCGCGATCAGGGCTACGGGGCAAACCGCCGGGGCGGGCCTACTTGGCGGCTTCTTCGGACGCCTTTTGAATTTGCTTCAGGCGCTCGGTGGTGAGGATCTCGAACTTGCCGTTATAGCGGCGGGCGAGTTTGTTGAAGGCCTCGCTTGTGCTATCGGGTTTGTATGAGGGCCCCACAAAATAAAAGATGTTCAGCGAAGCCGTCTGCCGGAGGAAGGTGGCTTGCAGGCGGGAGATGAATTTCTGGGCGTCTTCGGGGCCGGCGTTGGACAGCTTGACGGGCTGCCAGTATCTTTGCCACATCGGCAGGCCGTCCTTGGTGCTCCATCCGGTCAGGTCGACCTTGAAGTCCGCATAACCGGCTTTGCGCACCGCAGCCTGAATATCGGCTTCAACGAGACGTTTGTTGTCCACGACAATAAAAGGAGGTTTGCCGGCGGCTTCCTGCTTGCGATTGATGGCGGTAAGATCGGCGCGGGCCTTGGACAGGGCGGCGTTGCGGGCCTTGACCACTTCGTCCGGATCCATGCGCCGGCGTTTAAGGTCTTCGACCCATGCCTTGTCGGCCCGCTCGTAGTCTGCCTTGACCTTCGCAAAATCGGCGTCGGACATCTCAAGCCATCCGTTGCCGTATGATCCGGTGATGACAAAGATGACATCGGGCTTGAGCTGGATGGCGGCGTGCACAGGGCTGAGCCACCAGGCCGCGCGGTAGTCGGGATCAATGCCCGAGTTGGGGGGGATCACACGCCGCCAAGGGACCGAACCCTTGGCAGAATTGAGGCCAAGGTTGTCCATGTTCGAGTTGATGGGTTTCATCCAGGCGAAGAACTTGGTCTTGTTTTCGACCGTGCCAGGCATGAGCTGATCGGCGAACAACCGGACGCCACTGCGTTCGGAAAGGACCACGTTGAATTCGGTGGCGGAGGACAGGGTGCTGACGAGGCGCATGATCTCGTCACGGATGATGCCGAAGGCGAGGAAGCCGCCTTTCCTGATGTCCATGAGGTCCTGGCTTACGTCGACGGCGAAGACGACCTTGGAGGCGCGCTGGTTGGTGATGCCGAGGAAGCTCATGGGCATGAAACCCGCGCCGCTGTTGCCGGTTCCGAGACCGCCGGTGTTGAAACCTGTGCCGGGGCCGGCGGTGCCCATGCCGGCGCCGAAGCCCGCGCCGCTGAGGGAGCTGGCGCCGACCTGGGGGAGCTGGGGCATGTCCGGGAGCTGGAGCGCGTCGGAGGCGGTGGAAACGATGCGCTGGGCGGAGACGGGGGAGGGCGCGGAGCCGCCGGCCTTGCGGGCGACCTGAAGGCGGTGCTCGACCTGTTTTTTGAAGGAGGAGTCCATCGGCGGCGCCGCCTCGAGGATCTTTTTTTTGTTGATGAGGGTCTCGGTTACCACATAGCCGGCGATGCCTACGACCACGGCGTGAATGATCACCGTGACCAGAATGGGGACGCTTCTGGTGAGGCGCCGGTAGAGGCCAAGCCGAGGGGTATCGGACATAATCCTTAGAGTTCGGTATCCGAGGTGAAGGTAACGTTGGTGATTCCGGCCACCGCGAGGGCATCGAGCACGTCGATGGTGTGGAAGTAGGGGGAATCGGGGTGGCTGATGAGGGTGACGACGACCTTGCTCTTGGCGGCGTCGCTGGACTCCTTGAGGCGGATGAGCGTGGCCTTCAGCTTGGGGAGTTCGCGGCTCTGGGGCGGGTCGTAAGATTCGTCGTTGAGGGTGATCTCTCCGTCTTCGTTGATCTGGAGGATCTGTTCGTCGACAAACTCGGCGGCCTTGGAGGCCTGGGCGACGCCGGGGAGCTTGGTCTGGAGGATCTGCTCGACCTTGATCTGGGCGGCGAGCGCCATGAAGAAAATCAGGATGACGAAGACCACGTCGATCATCGGCGCGATCTGGAAGCCGACGTCGGCGTTCTGATTTTGGACGGGTAAGCGCATGGTCGGCCGGTCAGCGGTTGAGGGTGGCGAAGGTCACGTCGGAGATGCCGGCCCTGGCGGCGGTGTCGACGACGGCGGAAATGTAGCGCACGGGGGTGAGGGAGTCGCTGCGGATAAGGACGCGGACCTTGGGGTCGGCCTTTTTGCGGGCGGCGAGGATGTTCACGACGTTGTCGAGGTTCACGGGGGCCTCGTCGTAGGTGGTGATGGCGCGGTTTTCGGCGGCCTTCCAGGCGATGTTGAAGACGAGCTCGCCCTCGGAGTTTTCCTTTTTGTTGGCGTCGGGCGCGGCGGGAAGCTCGATCGTGGGATCGTAGCGCGTGACGGCAGTCATGGCGATGCTCATGAAGAAAATGAGCAGCACCAGGAGCACGTCGATCATCGGGGCGATTTGGAATTCGGGCTCGCCATCACCTCCGCCGCCACCACCTGCCATATTGAAAAGGAGTTAAGGGTTAAATTGAGGGGTAAGGAAACGGGCGCTCAGGCCTGAGGCTCGGCGGCCGGGGCGGCCTCGGTGTTCCAGGTCGGGGCGGCGGCATAGGATTCGCCGCCGACGAACTCGACCTCGGTGAGCTGGCCGTAGGGGAACTTGCGGAAGAGGTCGGCGACCGCGATGGAGAGGCCGTGGATCTGGTGGGAAACGCGGTTGCGGAGGAGGTAGTAGAACACGAAGGCCGGGATGGCGACGATGAGGCCGCCGGCGGTGGCGTGAAGCACGTGGCCGATGGCGCCGGAGAGCTTGGAGGGGTCGGCCGCGCCGGCCTGGCCCATCTGGGAGAAGGCGTCGATCATGCCGAGCACGGTGCCGGTGAGGCCGACCATGGGGGCGATGACGCCGATGACGGAGAGGTAGGCGATCTTGTTCTGGAACTTGGAGTTTTCGCCGATGATGGCGCTGCCCATGGCGTCTTCGGTCGCGGTCTGGCCGCCTGGGGCGTGCTTGAGGCCGGCGTGGACGACGTTGGTGACGGTGTCGGGATTGGCGGCGCAGTAGTTGAAGGCGCCCTGGTAGTCGCCCTTGCGGAAGAAGTCGCGGAGGGTGTCGAGGGAGGCGACGGGGACGAGGAGGCGGGGGGCGCTCTTCATGTAGACGTCGAGGACGAAGTAGACGACGATCATGCTGCACACGACGAGGAACCAGATCGCGGGCATGTTGAGTTCCTGGAACAGGGAACGTTTGACCACGACGGGGGCGGTCTCGGCGGCCCGGAGGACCGAAGGGAGGGCGAACAGGGCGGCGGCGGACAACCAGCGGAGGAGGGGAGTCTTCATGATAGGGGGAGGCGTTGGATTGAGAGGGAGGTTAAAAATCAGAGCTTGGACTCGGCCTTGGCGGCGGCGGCCTCGGCGGAGTCGGGGAACGAGTTGATCAGGTCGAGGTAGGCGCGTTCGGCATGGCCGTTGTCGCCGTAGCCCTTGTAGGCGCGGGCGCTGCCGAGGAGAGCGGAGGGGAGGAGTTCGGCGTGGGAGCCGTAGAAGACGGGCACCTGGAGGTAAAACTCAAGGGCCTTGTCGAACTGCTTGTTTTCGTAGGCGATGTCGCCGCGCAGGATGAGGGCGCGGGCCTCGATCTCGGCGGTGGCGCGCTTCTGGAGGATGGTGTCGAGCATGGCGTCGGCGAGGTCGGGCTTGTTCAGCTTGAGCTGGACCTCGGCCAGAATGAGCTGGGCGGCCTTCACGTCGTCGCCGTCGGCGCCGGCGGTGATGACCTCGCGGGCGGCGCTTTCGGCCTCGGAGATCTTCTTTTGCGCGAGCAGGGAGCGGGCGCGCAGCACGGCGGCGTCGCTCCACCAGGAGCCCGGCACGGAGGGGAACGGGGCGAACAGCTGGTAGACGGGGGTGATTTTTTCCTGGGCCTCGACGGCCTTGCCGGCGGCCAGCAGGGTGGCGGCCTCTTCGATCTCGGCGGGTTCGGGCCAGTCGAGCTTGACGACCTGGGAAAAGGTATAAGACACCTCGGCGCTGCCATCGCCGCCGCCGGCGAGGGCTTTCACGAGGCGGCCGTTCTTCACGACGACATCGGCCTGATTAAGGGCGCGTCCGTCCTTAAGGATGTAACGCTGGGCGCACAGCGGGGAGACGCAGACGAGCGCAAGGAGGGCGCAGGCAAAGGACTTCATGAGGAGCCTCCCGCCGGGGTCGCCGGCACCTGGGGTTCGAGGACGGAAATGCGGGACTTGGCCTGCGCGAGCTCGGGATAATCGGCGAAGCGTTTGTCGCGCACCATTTCGCGGTAGGTGTTGAGGGCTTCCCTGAGCTGGCCGAGTTTTTCGAAGGTTTCGCCGCTGCTGATGTAGGCGCGGGCGACCCAAGGGGTGTATTTTTTGTAGGAGAGGTATACGCGTTGGAAGGTGGCCTGGGCCTGGGCGAGGTTTTCACTTCCGCCGCGTTTGACGAGGATTTCGCCGAGCGAGTAGACGCTTTGGGCGGTGGCCGGTCCGCGCCACTGGCGGTTGGAGGCGATCTGTTCGAAGAGTTCCTTGGCCTCGTCGAGCTTGCCCTTGGCGAAGAGGGTCTTGGCGCGGCCCAGGGTGGCGTCGAGCAGCTTGAACCGGGCGCCGGCGCGGTCGATGGCGTTGGAGAACTGGGTCAGGGCGGTGTCGTAATCGCCCTTGCGGTAGGCCAGTTCGCCCAAGCCGACGTAACCGAAGTCGGCATAGATCGACTTGGGGAAGCGCAGGATGATGGCATTGTAGAAGGCCTTGGCCGGCTCGAGCTTGCCTTGTTCCAGAAGCAGATCGCCGACGCAGCCGAGGAGACCGGGAGGGAGGGCTTCCGGGGGAATCCGATCGCCGATGCGGGTGAGGAGTTCGTCGCGGAGAGGGGTGTTCTTGCGGAAGGAGGCGACTTCGGACTCGGTGAACCACACGCGGGCTTTGACGGTGGGGTTGTTGCGGGTCTCCGGGGTCATCAGGAGGCTTTCGATCCGTTGGGCGATTTCAGCGGTGGTGGGCGCGGGCGGTTTGACGCCGTCGGCTCCGGCCTTGGGCGGACGGGCCAGCAGGGTGGCGATCTGGGTCAGCAGGCGTTCCACCGTGTCGCGGTCAGAATCGGCCATGTAGCGCTGGGCGATCGAGCTCATCTGGTCGATGGCGGCGTTCAGGTTGCCTTCCTTGGCGCGGAGCTTGCCGATCCAGTAGGCGGCGTTGATCACGAAAAGATGGTCGGGGTGGTCGCGGGCGAAGTCGGACCACATGGTGGCGGCGGTGTTGTAGTCGCGTTTGCCCTGATAGTGGCGGGTGAGCTCGTCGAGCACGTAACCCATGAGATCGTCGGAGAGCGGCACGAGCAGGGCGTTCCGGTAGCTGGCGATGGCGTCGTCAATCCGGTCTTCGCCGGCATAAACGTCGCCCAAGGCGGAAAGCACCTCCCCGCGGCGGGGGTCTTCCGGCGGGTAGTCCTTGAGCCAGGAGGTGAGTTTTTGCTCGGCGGACTCGTAGTGTTGAAGGGCGAATTCGGCGGCGCCGATGCGGTAGCGGCCGTCGGAAACGAAGCGGCCCTCGGGGTATTGGGCGAGGTATTCGTTGATCTGCTTGATGGAGTCCTCGATGCGGCCGAGCACCAGCGAGGCCATGGCCTTGAGGTAGGTGGCGTCCTCGGCGAACTTGCCCTTGGGGTAGGCGCTGACGTAGCGCGTGGCGGCCGCCTGGGCCTCCGTGAACTTGCCCGATGCGAAGTAGGCGTTGGCCTGCATCAGGATCATGTATTCGGTGAGCTCGGCGTTGGGGAACAGCGTCACGCCCATGTCGAGGAACTTGAGCTGCATGTCTCCGCGACCCTTGTCGGCGGCGGCCTGCGCGGCGACGTAGAGGGCCTGGGGAAGGAGCTGGCTGGAGGGGATGGATTTGGTGAAGCGCTCGAGGGCGTCCTTCATCCGGTCGAGGCGGCCGGATTCGGCGTAGGCGCGGACCAGCTCAAGGGAGGAGCGTTCCTTTTCCTCGGAGTCGGGGTAGTCCTTGAGGAGTCGCTCGAGGGCGAGGGCGGCCTCCCAGTCGCCGCCGCGCAGCAGGAAGGTGTGGCCGAGACGGTAATAGAGGGCGGAGTCGTAGTCGGCCTTCTTGGTGATTTCGTCCAGGGCCGCCTTGGTCGCCTTGATGCGGGCCTCGACGCGGCGGAGGGCGTCGGCATCGGTCACGGACGTGAGATTCAGGGCTTTCTGGCGGACCACCCAGGCCTCCATGCGCTTGGTGAGCAGATCCTGGCGGCGGAGCAGTTCCTCGCGGGGGAAAACGGTGCGGTAGGCGGCGAGCGCGCCGGCGGGGTCCTGGGCGGCGAGCAGGGCGTCGCCGAGCTGGAGGCTGAGGGTGTTGAGCCCCGCGATGTTTTCCACGATCTTCAGGTTGCTGCGGAGAAGGGCCAGGCCCTTGGTCGCCGCCTCAAGGTTTGGCTGCTGGAGTTGCAGCGAGATGAGGGTGAGGGCGGAGTCGGCCCAGTCGGCGTCATGAGGGGCGGTGGCGAGGAGGCGGTTGAGCGCGTCGATGGCCACGGTGGGCTGGCCCGCCTGCTGCGCGGCCATGGAGCGATACATGAGGGCCTTGTCGTGGTAGACGCTCGATTCCTCGAGGGCGCCGAACACCGGCACGGCTTCCGCAAACTTGTTCTGAAGGGCGAGGGCCAGGCCGAGCACGAGACGGGCGTCGGCGGCGATCTGGCCGGTGGACACCCGCTTGAGGAGCTTTTGGGCGACCGTCTCGGCGACGGAGAATTCCTTGAGCTGAAAGTGGGTGTTGGCCGAGAGCAGCAGGAGATTGTCGAGGTTGACGCCTTGCGGGAGGGTTTCGCCTTTGTCCACACGGTCCAGGACGCCGTCGAGGAGGGGGCTCGCCTGGGCGAGATGGCGGCCTTTGAGGAGCGAATCCATCTCGTTCAATATCTGGGGCAGGGGCACCTGGATATTGGCGGCATGGAGGGCCGGGCCAAAGGTAAGGGCAGCGCAAAGGGCCCACGTGAGATACGGGGTTTTGTGCATGGGGAGGAAGTTGCGCAGGGGTGAACGCATTAAGACAAGGGTGTCAATCTCCTGAGTGTTAAACGTGGTTACCGCAATATGTTTTTTGATTTTCGCAATCCGGCGGGCGGATCGGGAGGAGGAGGAGGGGGCTTTAGCGAGGGATTGAGCGAGGTTTGTGCGATCACGGGCGGCGCGAATTTGTTTTGTATAACAATTGAACGGATACGCTTTGCCCGGCTCAGAAAACTTCAAGGCCCAGGCCCATCTGGGGGTCTTCGGGGGCGGGGACGAGGCAGAGCGGGTCGTCGTGGCGGACGTTGTTGACGTGAGGGGACACGGCGAGCGCGGTCATGGCTTCAGAGGGGAACGGACGAAGAAGCGGCATGAGCGAGGCGGGTTCCGTGACGTGCGGATCGAGCCACGCCTCCCAATCGGCGAGTCCGGCCAGCATCACGGGCATGCGGTGGTGGATGGGCGCCATCAAGGCGTTGGGCGCGGTGGTGACGACGGCGCAGGATTCGAGCACGTCGCCGTCGGGCGCGAGCCAGGTTTCCCATAGGCCGGCGAGGGCGAAAGGGCGTTCGTCACGGAGGCGGAAGAGCCATGGCTTCCGGACGCGGCCCTGCACGGCCCACTCGTAGAAGCCGCTTGCGGGGATGAGGCAGCGGCGGGAGCGGAACGCATCGCGAAAAGAGGGTTTGCCGGCGAGAGACTCGGCGCGGGCGTTGACGGGCGGGGGATTGGAACGGTCGTGCGTCCAAGAAGGGACGAGGCCCCAGTGGAGGGAGGCGAGTTCGCGGGTGTGGGAGGCGGGACGGTTGCGCACGGCGGGAATGCCGGCGCCGGGCGAGAGGTTGTAGCGCGAGGAAGGAAGGGCGGCGTTTTCGATGAGGACGCCGAGCTGCGCCAAAACGGACTTCGTGTGCTCCTGAAGAAGAACGTAGCGACAGCACATGGGGGCGGCGGCGAAAGACGAAGGGGGCGGAGGAGAGAACGAGAAAGAAGAACGAGAACGATGCGGAATCAGAGGGCCGCGAGGATGCCGGGGACCTCGCGGATGGACTTGAGCTCGAAGAAGCGGCCCTCGGCAGGCGGGAGCTCCTCCACGTGTTCATGGGCCCACGTGAGCGGGTAGGGCACGTGGGCGGCGGCGCCGCCGAGCGCGAGCACGGGGGCGATGTCGGACTTGAGGGAGTTGCCCACCATCAGGAAATTCTCCGGGGAGATGGCGTGGCGGCGCAGGATCACGGTGTAGGCGCGCTCGTTTTTTTCGGAGAGGATCTCGACGTGGCGGAAGTGTTCGGCGATGCCGGACTTGGCGAGCTTGCGCTCCTGGTCGCGCAGGTCGCCCTTCGTGATGAGGATGAGGCGGTGGGCGGCGGCGAGGGTGGCGACGGTTGCGGCGACGTCATCGAGGAGATCGACCGGATGTTCGAGCATCGCGCGGCCGAGTTCGAGGAGCCGGCGGATTTCGTCGGCGCTGATTTTTCCGTCGGAGAGCTCGATGGCGGTCTCGATGGCCGAGAGCATGAAGCCCTTCACGCCGTAGCCGTAGGGCTCGAGGTTGCGCATCTCGGTCGCGAAGAGCGTGCGGTTCACGGTCGCGGCGTCGTGGTAGCGCGAGAGCATGTCCCGGTAGCGCGAGTGGACGTGCTCGAAGATGGTCTCGTTGTGCCAGAGGGTGTCGTCGGCATCGAAACCGATCACGAGTTCACGGGAGGGCATGACCCAAGTGAGGCGGGCCGGGGGCGGCGGGCAAGGTTGGATGTTTACGCGGCACTTGTGCGCCCGCAGCCTGTCGCACCCGTTCCCATGAAGCCGTCCCTGCTAATAGCCCTTGCGCTGGTGTGCCTGCCGGGCGCGTGCCTGCGCGCCGAGACGGCAGCCCCGAAACCGGTTGGCGACGAGGCGCCGGCCGGCGCGGAGCGGGCGCTCAAGGCCATCTACGACCGGCAGCAGACCCTGCTCACGATCGCCGCCACGAAAACCAGCCAGTCCGAGCTGGAGGACCTGCATGCGCAGTTCCAGAAATTGACCAACGACTACGAGGACTACATCGGCAAATACCCCAACCTGTCCGCCGGCTACGTGAGCTACGCGTTGTTTCTGGCGAAGCCGGTGATCGGCGAGCGCAAGCGCGCCGCCGCCCTCATGCTCAAGGCCAACCAGATCAACCCCGACCTGCCCGTGGTGAAGAACCAGCTCGGCAATTACCTCGCGGAGGAGGGCAAGCCGATCGAGGCGCTCAACTACTACCTCGCCGCCGTGAAGCTCGCGCCGAAGGAGCCGCTTTATCACTACCAGATCGGCGTGCTCGTCACGGAGGCGCGCGACGATTTTCTGAAGGCCGGCGAGTGGACGCGCGCCACGCTGGACAAGTCCATGCAGGACGCCTTCGAGCAGGCGATGGCATTGTCGCCGGGCAACATCCCGTATGCCTACCGCTACTGCGAGTCGTTCTACGACCTTGAAATCCCCGAGTGGGAGGAGGCGCTGGCCAACTGGCGCGCGCTGGAGGAGAAAGTCCCGGGCGCGCTGGCGAAGCAGACGATCCGTCTGCACGAGGCCAACATCCTCATCAAGCAGGGGAAGTCCGCCGAGGCGCGCGCCCTGCTGCTGACGGTGAAGGAGGCCTCGTTGAAGGCGCAGAAGGAAAAGCTGGCCGCCGAACTTGAAGGAGCGGCGAAGAAATAGGTTCGCGCCGGTCGGGGTCGCGCGGTTTTCGTTGGGGCGATTTTTCGATGCTGAACAAACTTGAACGTCTTTTCGGGCGCTACGCCATCACCCACCTGCCGCTGTATCTCGTGATCGGCCAGGTGGGGATTTACCTCCTCTGGATGCTGGGTTCGATCGACGTCAACCGGCTCCTGCTCGTTCCCTCGCTGGTGCAGGCGGGCGAGGTGTGGCGGCTGGTTTCATTTTTCTTCGTGCCGCCTGCGTCGAGCCCGCTGTTCATCGCGTTTGCGTGGTATCTTTTTTATCTGATGGGCAGCGCGCTGGAAACCTATTGGGGGGCGTTCCGGTTCAACTTCTTCATTTTTACCGGCTGTCTGCTCACGGTGGCGGCGGGTTTTCTCACGCCGGATTATCCGGTGGCCAACGCGTTCATGGCCGGATCGGTGTTTCTGGCGTTCGCCTATCTCAACCCCGACTTCGAACTGGCGATTTTTTTCATCCTGCCGGTGAAGATCAAGTGGCTGGCCCTCGTCACGTGGGCGGGCTACACGGCCGGGCTCATTCTGGGCGGCTGGGACACGCGGCTGCAGATCCTCGCCTCGACGGGGAACTTCCTGCTGTTTTTCGGGAGCGACATCATCCAGACGATGCGACAGCGCCGCCGACGGATGGCGGTGCAGGCGGACCGGTTCGCACGGTCGGCCACCCCCGAAGGTCCGCGGCATCGCTGCCACGTGTGCGCCAAAAACAGCGACACGCATCGCGATCTGGATTTCCGCTACTGCTCGAAATGCGCCGGAGACCAGTGCTACTGCCCCGACCACATTTTCAACCATGTCCACGTGACGGAAGAGGCGAAGGCCAAGGCATAGGCGAAGAAGGCAGTGCGGTTGTTGCAAACGTCCTGCCGCGGCCGGGCTGTTTTTTTGGAAGGTTAATTGCCTCCCGCCGTTGGTTTTGCTGTTCAAGCGGCCCGCCGGCTGTTTTCTTCGGCGGGTTCCCAGCGTTTTCCTTTACGTGGCTTCCTCCAAAAAAAAGGCGCCGGTCCGTCCCAAGGCGCGCAAAAAACCCACCCATCCGGTCACGCTTGGCGACTGGCTGAAGCACGCCATCGACCGCTATCAAAAAACCGGCGCGGCGCTCGGCCAGATCGCGACCAATCCGCATGACGAGGCGCTCTATCTTTTGCTCCGCACGCTCGCGCGCCCGCTCGACAGCAAGCCGTCCGTGCTGAAACACAAGCTGACGGAGGCCGAGGTCATGGCCGTGGAGAAAGTTCTTTATCGCCGGCTCGATCTGCGCATTCCCGCCGCCTACCTCACGCGCGAGGCGTTCCTCGGAGAATACCGGTTCTACGTCGATGAGCGCGTGATCATCCCGCGCAGTTATTTTTTGGAGATCATCCCGCAGCAGCTCAACGCCTGGCTGCCCGATCCGGCCAAGGTGAGGCGGGTGGTGGATGTCTGCACGGGCTCGTCCTGCCTCGCCATCCTGCTCGCGCATCATTTTCCGCAGGCGAAGGTGGACGCGATCGACCTGTCGCCCGACGCGCTCGCGGTGGCGCGCATCAACGTGACCAAGCACAAGCTGACCAAGCGCGTGAAGCTGCACGAGAGCGACGTCTTCGACGCGGTGCCGAAGGTAAAATACGACGTCATCATCAGCAATCCGCCCTACGAACCGAGCGCGCACTGCGACGCGTTGCCGGCGGAGTTTCACCGCGAGCCGCGCATGGCGCTCGACGGCGGCAAGGACGGCCTGGACATCATCCGCAAGCTGCTCTTGCAGGCGCGCGACCGACTGCTGCCGCACGGCGTGGTGCTCATCGAGGTGGGCGGACTCCAGCGCGCGATGGACAAGGCGTTTCCCGCGCTCGACCTTTACTGGATGCACACGGCCGACGGGAGCAATTGCGTGTGCCTCATCCAGGCCGAGCGGTTGATCAAGTGGAAGGGGTGAGGTAGTAGACGCGGCATCTTGCCGCGTTGGATTGAGGCGGGTGTTTTCACGAAACGCGGCGGGACGCCGCGTCTACTTTCACCGCGTCAGGTCGTAGAGCGCGTAGCCGGCGAGCAGATTGGGCGCGAAGCCGCAGGGCGTTTTCCAGTCGCCGCTCAGGTGGGCGCGGCGGGCGATGCGGATTTTTCGGCTCGCGCAGAAGTGCTCGAAATCCGCGATGCTCACCGGATTCGTGGGGCGGCTCTCGAACCACTCGGTCGTGTAGACGGGGTTCAGCGGCTTGCGTCCGCGCAGGAAGATGTCGGCGCGGTTTTTCCAGTAGCCGTGGTTCACGAAGCCGACCGTCACGGCCCGGCCGACGCGCAACGCCTCGGTGATGACCGCGCCGGGAGCGGACAATTCCTCGAGCGTGCGCGAGAAGATCACGCGGTCGAAGTGGGCGTCGGGAAACGACTGCATGAAGGCGGTCATGTCGCCCTGGTAGGCGGTGAGCCCGCGGCGCACGCAGGCGGAAATCTTGTCAAAATCGAGGTCCACGCCCACGGGAAAAACGTCCTTGGTCTGCTGCAGGTATTCGAGGAGCACGCCGCGTCCGCAGCCGAGGTCGAGCACGCGCGAGCGGGGATCAACCCATTCGGCGATGATCTGCATGTCGACGGTGCGTTTGATGGCGTGAAGGGACATGGTGCGGTCCGCATCAACGCCCCTCCGGCGGGGCGACGTCAAGGTCGTGTATTCCCGTAAGAGCCGCCGCCGGTTTTAAAAGCTTTCTATGGCGAGGGCTCATCGCTAGCTCCGTGAGCACGTTTTCGCGTCTCAACCCCGCCCTTTTTACCCCGTGAGCCCTTTGTTTTCCCCTGCATTTCTTGCGGTGGCCGACGGTGCCGTTGCCGGTCCGGTCATTCTGCAACTGGCCTGGGTCGACTACCTGATCCTCTCGGTCTATTTCGCCTTCGTGCTTGGCATCGGCTGGGTGCTGAAGAGCCACCTCAAAACCAGCGCCGACTTCTTCGAGTCGGGCCGCTCGCTGCCGGCGTGGGTGTGCGCGCTCGGCTTCATCGGCGCCAATCTCGGCGCGCAGGAAGTCATGGGCATGGCCGCCTCCGGCGCCAAATACGGCATCTCCACCGCCCACTTCTACTGGGTCGGCGCGATTCCGGCCATGGTGTTCGTCGGCATTTTCATGATGCCGTTTTACTACGGCTCGAAGGCCCGCTCCGTCCCCGAATACCTGAAACTCCGCTTCGACGAAAAGACCCGCGGCTTCAACGCGCTCACCTTCGCGGTGATGACGGTTTTCTCTTCCGGCATCTCGATGCACGCGCTGGCGACGCTCCTCAACGCCATCCTCGGCTTTGATTACAGCCTCTGCATCGCGGTCTCCGGCCTGATCGTGCTGATCTACATCTACACCGGCGGTCTCACCTCCGCGATCTACAACGAGGTGATCCAGTTTTTCCTGATCGTGCTCGGCTTCCTGCCGCTCGTGCTGCTCGGCCTTCAGGACATCGGCGGCTGGGACGGGCTGATGAAGAACCTCAACCTCTACTCGGCCGAGCGCGGCATGCCCGGCGCGTGGACCCACTCGTGGGCGCATATGGACAACGCCGCCAACAATCCCATGGGCGTCGAATGGTTCGGCATGGCGATGGGCCTCGGGTTCGTCCTCTCCTTCGGCTACTGGTGCACCGACTTCCTCGTGGTGCAGCGCGCCATGGCCGCCAAGGACATGAACGCCGCCCGTCGCACCCCGATCATCGCGGCGATTCCGAAGATGCTCTTCCCCGCGCTGGTTATTCTCCCCGGCCTGATCGCCGTCGCCCTCCTCCAAAAAGGCGGCTCCGGCCTGGCCCTGCCGTCCACGCCGGCCGGCGGACCCGACTACAACATGGTCGTGCCCTCGCTCCTCGCGCAGTATTTTCCCAACGGCATGCTCGGCATCGGCCTCACCGCGCTGATGGCCTCGTTCATGTCGGGCATGGCGGGCAACGTCACCGCCTTCAACACGGTCTTCACCTACGATCTTTATCAGGGCTACATCAAGAAGGACGCCACCGACGCGCATCTCGTGAAGGTCGGCCGCATGACCACCATCGTCGGCCTGCTGATCAGCGCGGCGGCGGCCTACACGGCGCGGCAGTTCGACAACATCATGGACATGCTCCAGCTGGTGTTCGGCTTCGTGAACGCCCCGCTCTTCGCGATTTTCCTTCTCGGCATGTTCTGGCGCCGCGCCACCGGCCACGGCGCGTTCTTCGGCCTGCTGATCGGCACCGTGACCGCGATGGTTTTCCAAGGGCTCACTCTCCCGATGGGCGAGCACGTCGGCGTCAAGGGCGGCTGGATCACCGCCGAGTTCATCTTCCGCAGCTCGATGGCGCAGAACTTCTGGATGGCGATCTTCGCCTTCACGGGCTGCTTCCTCGCCACCGCCGGCATCTCGCTCGCGACGAAGGCCAACAAGACCGACGACCAGCTGCGCGGTCTGGTTTACTCGCTCACTGAAAAACCTCAGGAGGCGCCCGGCACTCCTTGGTATTCGCGTCCGGTCACGCTCGGCGTGATTGTGCTCGGCGCCGCCCTCGTCCTCAACGTCATCTTCTGGTAACCCTTAATTTTCCCCGACCATGCAACTCGATGTGCGTATTCCGATGGGATGGCTGTTCCTCAGCCTTGGGATCATTCTTTCCATTTACGGCTTCGTCGCCGATCCGGCGATCTACGTGAAACACTCGCTCGGCCAGAACGTGAACCTGTTGTGGGGCGCGGTCTTCGTCGTCTTCGGCACGGTCACGCTCCTGATCGCGCGCAAACGGAAGGACTGAGGAAATCATAAGGTAGGGCCGGACCGCCGGACCGTCCGTTTCGGATGTGGGAGCGAGCTTGCTCGCGAGGATCGAACATCGCGAGCAAGCTCGCTCCCACGTTGAACAACCAATCGCGGCGGGCCCACGCCTCGCCCTACCTTTGGGAAAAGGGGGTCAGGCGGGCGGCGGTGACGTGATCGCGTGGTGGGCGCGGGCGAGCGCTTCCTTCAGCTGGTCCACGCGAAGCGGCTTGCTGAGGAAGTCGTTCATGCCGGCGGCGAGGGCGTGCTCGCGGTCCTCGGCAAAGGCGCCGGCGGTGAGCGCGATGATCCAGGGGCGATCCTTCCATTCGGGGCGGGCGCGGATGCGGCGGGTGGCGGTGAGGCCGTCCATGTTGGGCATCTGCACGTCCATGAGGATCACGTCGAAGGCGCGGCGCTGGAGGGCGCCGATCACCTCGACGCCGTCGGAGACGACCTCGATGTCGTAGCCGAGGCGTTGGAGGGTGAGGCGGGCGACGCGCTGGTTCACGCTGTTGTCCTCGGCCATGAGGATGGTGAGGGGCATGACTTCGCCGAGACGTTCCTGGGGCGCGACGAAGACCGGAGGGGCGGGCGCGACGCCGGAGGAGGCGACCATCACGGGAAGTGTCAGGGTAAAAACCGAGCCGAGGCCGGGCTGGCTCTCGACGCCGAGCGTGCCGCCCATGAGTTCGGACAGTCCCCGGCTGATCGCGAGACCGAGGCCGGTGCCGCCATGCGTGCGGGTGGTGGAGGCGTCCACCTGGTGGAAGCGCTCGAAAAGCCCCTCCTGTTTGTCCTTGGGAATTCCCATGCCGGTGTCGCGCACATGGAAGCTCACGGTGCAGCTCTTTGGCGTGAGCGGGCGGGCGTCCGCCGTGACGGTGACGCCGCCGCGCTCGGTGAATTTCACGGCGTTGCCGAGGAGGTTGACGAGGATCTGGCGGAGGCGGGTGGCGTCGCCGATGATGATGCGCGGCACGTTCGGCCCGATCCGGCGGTTGATCTCGAGGCCCTTTTCCAGGGCGTGCGCGCCGACGAGGTCGATGGCATCCTCGATGCACAGGATGAGGTCGAAGGGCTGGCGCTCGAGTTCGACGCGGCCGGCCTCGATCTTCGAGTAGTCGAGGGTGTCGTTGATGAGGGTGAGGAGGGTTTCGCCGGAGAGTTTTATCGTGCGCAGGTAGTCGCGCTGGTCGGGCATGAGGGGGGTGTCGGCGAGGATGTTGGTCATGCCGATGACGCCGTTGAGGGGGGTGCGGATCTCGTGGCTGATGTTGGCGAGGAAGGCGCTCTTGGCCTGGTTGGCGGACTCGGCGGCGCGGGCGAGGCGGTTGGTTTCCTCGATGGTGGCATGGAGGGAGGCGTTGGCGGTGCGCAGGCTGTCCTCGGATTCGAGCAGGGCGATCATGCTCACGCGCTCGCGGGTGATGTCGTGGTTGATGCCGTAGGCGCGCAGCGGACGTCCGTCGCGGTCGCGGAGGACGCGGCCGCAGTTGCGCAGGTAGCGGCTTTCGCCGGAGGGGATCATCACGCGATACTCGATGTCGAATTCGTTGAGGCCTTCGGCGATGTCGTGCTCCAGGCGTTCCTGGACGAAGCGGTCCTCGGGCATGATGCACTGGCGCCAGAAATCGGGCCGGCCGGTGAACGTCGAGCGTTCGACCCCGTGGAGCGAAAACATGGCGTCGTCCCAGATGAGCTCGCCGGTCGTGAAGTCGTGCTCCCAGATGCCGATGCCGGCGGCCTTGGCCGCGAGACTGATGCGCTCGGCGAGGCGCAGCACATCGAGCTCGGCGCGCTTGCGCTCGTCGATGTCCTGGATGGTGCCGGCCACGCGGACAACGTGGCCGTCCCGTGTCTCCGCATGGCCGATGCTGCGCACCCAGATGACGCGGCCGTCCGCCTGCCGCAGCTCCAGCTCCACGTCGAAGGGCACGCCCATTTCGATGCATTGGGTGAAGGCGGCCTCGATGATGGGACGGTGGGGCTCGATATAGGCGGTGATCGCGTCGGCGACGTCGACCATGAGGGCAAAGGGCCTGAGGTGGATGCGAAAGGTTTCGGCGCTCCAAATAAGGGTCCGGGTTTGCGGGTAGTATTCCCAGCTGCCGATCCGGGCGATATGCTGGGCTTCGCGGAGACTGGATTCGCTGCGGGCGAGGGCGGTCTCGCGTTCGACGCGCTCGGTCACGTCGGTCTGGACCGCCATGAAGGCGACGACACCGCCGGCGGTGTCGCGAATCGGCTGGCCGTCGATGCGGACCCAGTAGCACCGGCCGTCCTTGCGCTGGTTGAGGATGGTCGTGTTGAACGGTTTTCCGTTTCGTATGGCGTTACCCATCTCTCGCGCCTTGGCGGCGTCGCTGGCCGCGCATTGCAGGATGTGCCCGGGGCTGTGCCCCTGCACCTCGGCCAACTCGTAACCGGTGAGACGGGTGAAGCTGGCGTTGACCCAGAGGATGCGGGACTGCGGATCGGTGATGACGACCGAATTTGGAGTCAGCTGCGCAACCATTGCGAGCAGGTCGTTGGTCGCGACCGGCAGGTCTCCCGGCTTGGGCAACGGTGCATCAAAAGGGGTCATGGGTGGGCCGGGCTGATTGCCCGCCAGACATCCAAACTGTCGTCCGAGGCGGCATGGGCGCAAGTCGCATATGGGCGGCAGAGGGCAGGACGAGAAAAGAACTGTCCTTTGCGCGGCCAAACCGTATCTCGGCTGCATGTCTTCCGCGCCGCTCAACCTCTTCGACTTCACCCGCGCCGGGCTCGCCGCGCAGGTCGAGGCCTGGGGCTTCAGTCCGGTGCACGGGGCGCGGCTGTGGAACTACCTGTATTACGAAAGTGCGGACAACCTCGCCGCCATGATGGAGCTGCCCGTGCGCCTGCGCACGAAGTTGGAGTCGGAGACCACTCTTGGCCGCCTGCCGGTTGCGCGCGAGACGCATTCCTCCGACGGTTTCACGCGCAAATACCTGCTCGCGCTCAACGACGGCCACCGCATCGAAACCGTGCTCATGCGCTACACGGGGCGGACGACCGCGTGCGTGAGTTCGCAGGTCGGCTGCGCGATGGGCTGCGTGTTCTGCGCGACGGGCCAGATGGGTTACACTCGTCATCTCACCGCGGGCGAGATCGTCGCGCAGGCCGTGCATGTGGACCGCGTGCTGCGCGCGACCGCCGCCGAGACGCCCGCGCTGGCCGAGGCCGGCCACGAGTCGCCGCATCACCGTCACGAGCGGCTGCGCAACATCGTGCTCATGGGCATGGGCGAGCCGCTGCACAACTACGACGCGGTGATGAAGGCCATCGACATCCTGCGCGATCCTTCCGGCATGGCGCTCGGCGCGAAAAAAATCTCCCTCAGCACCGTCGGCGTGGTGCCGGGCATCATCCGCATGGCCGACGAGAACCGCCCCATCCACCTTGCCGTCTCGCTGCACGGCGCGACGCAGGCCGAACGACTCGCGCTGGTGCCGGCCGCGCGCGCGTGGCCGCTGGACATGCTCATGGACGCGTGCCGCTACTACACGACGAAGCTGGGACGGCGGATTTTTTTCGAGTGGACGCTCATCGAGGGAAAGAACGACGGCCCCGCGCAGGCGCACGCGGTGGGCGCGCTCCTGCGCGGCATGCCGGCGCAGGTTAACCTGATTCCGCTCAATCCGACCGCCGGCTACGCGGGCGCGCCGAGCGAGAACGCCGCCGCCAAGAAGTTTCAGTCCATCCTGGCCGAATATGATCTGCCGAGCACGGTGCGGCAGCGGCGCGGCATCGATATCGGCGCGGGTTGCGGACAGCTCGCGGTGGCGGAGTGAGGGATTGGCGGTGTGTGCCGCGCTGGGAATAATGGAGACGCGACCTCCCGGTCGCGTGACGGGGACCGTAGCCGTAATTGGCCGTGCGGAGGACGGACCTCCAGGTCCGTCTTGATATTTTTTCGAGGACGTCCAATCGGGTCGGACCGGGAGGTCCGACCTCCTTTTAAGCCACAGTTTTATTTGAAATGCCCTAATGGGTGGCAGGCGGCTTCACGGGGTCGCCCAGCGCACCGGGCGCGATGCCTTCGCGCACCTTGAGAGTCGCTAGGACCTTGGGGACGTAGAGGCGGGTTTCGGTGGGCAGCGAGTCGGCGATCTCGGCAAACGTCTTTGCGTTTTGTTTTTTCAACATCCGCCCCACGCGGCCTTCGCCGGCGTTGTAGGCGGCGAGGGCGAGCGGCCAGGAATCAAAGCGGTCATGCAACCCGCGCAGTAGTTTGGCGCTGGCGTGCGCGCTCTTCGACGGATCAGTGCGGGTGTCGAAAGGGAACAGGCTCAGGCCCAGGGCGCGAGCGGTGTCAGGCATGAGTTGAAACAACCCGCGCGCTCCGGCCGGACTGCGCGCGTTGGGGTTGAACATGGACTCCGTCTCGGCGAGCCACGCCAGCTCGGCGGGCACACCCTCGGCGACGAAGGCTTTTTTCAACTCGGGAAGGAATTCATCGGCCCGCTTCGGACGCGGGCGATCCTGAATCCGGCCGACCCAGAGATCGTAAAGGGGGACTTTTGGGCCGGCGGGAGTCGGCGGTGGAAGCGGGGTGGGGGCCGGTGTCGGGGTGGGGGCCGGACCCGGAGAGGGCACCGGGGTTGGAACCGGCGCGGGGACGGTTGTTATTTTTTCGGCTTCCTTGGCCGCCTCGATTTCGTCGATCCGCTCTACCAGCCAGTCGGCGTAGTCCTGGTATTCGGGAAGAACGCGCAACGCGGCGAGAGCCGCCTTGGCTTCCGGCTCGTAGGCGGCGAGCTCGGCGAGCGAACCGGTCTGGCGGGTCTTTTCCAGGCGGGCGACAAACTCGTCCCACTTCGCGCGCGTGGGAAACTCGAACTGCTCCTTGATTTCCGCCGGGGCGTAGGCGTCGAACAGGGCCTTGCCTTGGGCGAACAGGTCATCTTCCGGAGTCGAGGCTTTGGCGGCGGGCGCGGGCGCGTCGGCGAAGGCCGTGGCGGCGGCCAGCAGGGCGGCGAGGCGGAGGATATTGCGGGCGAGAGGGTTCACACGCGTATGGGACCTGCTTTCAGGCTATTGGTTGCGCGTCCGCAGGCGAGCCGGGACTGCTTTACCGTTTGACCCTCCCTAGGGGCCGCGTAGTTAAAACCCTCCCTCGGATGAATCGGGTCTACATCAAAACCTACGGGTGCCAGATGAACGAACGCGACAGCGATGCCGTCGCGGCGATGCTTCGCGCCCGCGGCTACCGCATCGTCCAGGACGAGAACGCCTGCGACATCATGCTGCTCAACACCTGCTCCGTGCGCGACGCCGCCGAGCAGAAGGCCATCGGCAAGGCCGGCTACGTCTCCCACCGCAAGAAACACCAGCCCGACTTCGTCCTCGGCATCCTCGGCTGCATGGCGCAAAACCGCGGCGCCGAGCTCCTCGACAAACTGCCCGACGTGGACCTCATCGTGGGCACGCAGAAATTTCACCAGGTTCCCGACTACCTCGACAACCTCCGTGCCGCCCGCGAGGCCGGCGTGCCCATTGGCGAGACCATCATCGACATCGCGGAAGAAGCCGGTTCGCAGAACACCATCAAAGACCACCTTGCGCCCGAGGCGGATGCGAACGGCGCCGCGCAGCAGCAGGTCAACGCCTTTGTCTCGATCCAGCAGGGCTGCAACATGGACTGCCACTTCTGCATCGTCCCGAAAACGCGCGGCGACGAGCGCTCGCGTCCGATGGACGAGATCGTCGCCGAATGCGAGGGGCTGGCGAAGCGCGGCGTGAAGGAGATCACGCTCCTCGGCCAGATCGTGACGAGCTACGGTCGACGCGACTATGCGCATACCGGCGGCGTGTCGCCGTTTGTGCAGCTGATCGAAAAGGTCCACGCCATCGACGGCATCGAGCGCATTCGCTTCACCTCGCCGCACCCGCGCGGGTTTAAGGACGATCTTGTCGAAGCTTACGGACGCCTCCCGAAACTCTGCGAATACGTCCACCTGCCCATGCAGAGCGGCAGCAACCGCATCCTGAAGGCGATGAACCGTCCCTACTCTCGCGAGCGCTACAAGGAGATCGTGGACGCCCTTCGCGCGGTGCGGCCCGACATGTATTTCTCGACCGACATCATCGTGGGCTTCCCCGGCGAGACCGACGAAGAGTTCGAGCAGACGCGCGAGCTGTTCGAGACGTGCAACTACGACATGGCCTACATCTTCAAGTATTCCATCCGCAGCGGCACGCCGGCGGCGGAACTCGGCGACCAGATCCCCGACGAGGTGAAGGAACACCGCAACGCCGTGCTCCTCGACATCCTCCGCAAAAACTCCGAGCGCCGCAACGCCGCCCTGCTCGGCACCGTCGAGGAAGTGCTCGTCGAAGGGCCGGACAAGACCGGCCAGCGCTTCACGGGTCGCACGCGCGGCAACCGCGTGACGATCTTCGACGCCGACCCGCGACTCGTGGGGCAGCTCGTGCCGCTCAAGATCGACCGCGCCAGCGTGAGCACTCTTTACGGCGAACTCGTGCTCGCCGGGGTCGAGACCCGCGGTTCTTCTTAATTTTTACGCATGTCACTTTTAATCGCCACCCTCATCCCCGGTCTGCTGCTGCTCGCCCTTGGGGTGCTTTTTCTGATCGGCAACTCGGCGATCACGGCGACGTTCAAGGCGCTGCCCCGTTCGCAGAAAGCCGCGTATGCCTTTTTCGGCACGGGCGCGCTCTGGTTTCTCTACAACGCCTGGAACCTTTCTAACGCCGACTTCGGCGAGTATCACGTGCAGCTGACCATCGGCTTCGCGATCATCGCGGCGCTTTCGTTCAAGCTGGTGCCCGATTTCCTGGCTGTGCGCGGCCTGTGCGTGCTGGTGCTGCTGGGCGCGTCGCCGCTGCTCTACGCGGCCTACATGGAGTATGACAAACCGCAGCGCCTGTTCATGGTGACGGCCGTTTACATCGCGATCGCGCTGGCGATCTACCTTGGCGCGTCGCCGTTCCGCCTGCGCGATTTCTTTGAATGGCTCTACCGCGTTCCTGTGCGCGGAAAAATTCTCGGCGGCGCGCTCGCCGCCTACGGCCTGCTGCTTGTCGGCGTGGCCTTCACCTACTGAGGCCATGGTCATTATGATTCGGGTGATCTCATTGGGTAGGGACGGACCGCTGGGCCGTCCGTTGGGTGCATCGGCGGTCCCAGCGGTCCCGCCCTACCTCAAATCCCTGCATAGAAAGCCGTTGGTGTAATTCGCTCCTCCCATGCCCGACACTGGTCATTCGTCATTGGTCATTGGTCATTCCGACGCATCCGCGCCGGTTTTGCTGGTGCTCGCCGGTCCCGCCGGCTCGGGCAAGACCACGCTGTGCGAGCGCATGGTCGCTGAGATTCCCGGCTTCGAGCGAGTGGTCACGACGACGACGCGCGCGCCGCGTCCGGGCGAGGTCAACGGCGTCCATTACCACTTTTTCTCCCCCGAGGAGTTTGACGCGAAGGTCGCGGCGGGCGCGTTTTTGGAGTGGGCGTGGGTCCACAAAAAAAACCGCTACGGCACGCTCGCATCGTCGGTGCTCGGTCCGCTCGCGGCGGGCCGCAGCGTGATCATCAACGTGGACGTGCAGGGCGTGGAGAACTTCCGCAACGCGGCGGCGGGCAATCCGCTCCTCGCGAAGCGCATGGGCACGGTGTTCATCAACGTCGCGATTCCCGAGCTGCGCGTGCGGTTGGGCGGCCGCGGCGAGGCCGAGGCCGAGATCGCGCACCGCATGGAGACGGCCGAACGCGAGCTGAAGGAGATCGGCAAGTTCGACTTCGTGGTCGAGAGCCACGACCGCGAGGGCGACTTTCAGGCGCTGCTCGCCATCTGGCGCCAGGTGCAGGCGCGGGCGGGCTGAGCATTTTCAGTAAAACTATAGCCGTTTATGGGATATAGCGGAGGACGGACCTCCAGGTCCGTCAGATGATCTTTCGCGGGAGTCCGACTGGATCGGACCGGGGGGGGCGACCTCCTTTACGGCTACAACTTTACTTAAAAGTTCTAGCCGGTTCAGTTTAAGCGTTGAGCCCGTAGAGGTGCAGCGGGGCGTTGCGCCCGCGCAACGTGACCTCGCCCAAATCCAGCCACGGGAAATCGCCTGTCACGCAGCTTCGGGTGGCTTCCGTGAGCAGGATCGTGGCGGGGTGCTTTTTGGTGAGCTCGCACACACGGGAGGCGACGTTCACGCCGTCGCCGATGACGGTGTATTCCAGTTTCTGCGGAGTGCCGATCGCGCCGGCGATGACCAGGGAGGTGTTCAGGCCGATACCGATCTTCACGGGAAACTCGCCGCGGGCGACGCGCTCTTCGTTCCACGCGGCGATGGAGCGGGCTATATCGAGGGCGGCGTTCACGGCGCGGGTGGCGTCGTCACGCTGGCGCATGGGCGCCCCGAAAAGCGCCATGACGCAGTCGCCGATATATTTGTCGACGGTGCCCTGCTGCGCGAAGACCGCTCCGGTGACGCGTTGGAAAAACTGGTTGAGAAACGCCACGGAATCCTCCGGGGACATCGACTCGGCGTTCGGGGTGAAGCCGCGGATATCGACAAACATCACGGTGACCTCGCGGGTCGCGGGGCGGTCAAAGACCTTGTTGCGGCGCTCCAATTCATCGGCGACCTCGGGGGAGACGAAGCGACGGAGCCGGGCGCGGGCGCGTGATTCGGAGAGGAGCCGGAGCTGCCCTCGCACGATCATGGTCGCGAGCGCGAGACAGATGAGCAGCAGCATCACGCCGCCCACGCGGACTCGCACGTCGTCCATGCCCGCCTGGAAAAAACCGAGATAGCCCGCGAGAATGCCCGCCGCCGACACCCACAGCACCGGGAGGGAGAGGCGCAGCGAGTTTGTGAGCATGACGATGTTGGCGGTCGCGACGTAGGCGAAGGCGGCCTCCAGCGTCGAGCGGCCGTCGAAGTGCGAGAAGGCGTAGAATTGGAGAAACGCCACGTCGCCGAGGGCGAACACCCACCGCCACGCGGTGTGGTGGCGGCGGCTCTTGGCGATGAAGAGGACGACCACCGCATAAACGACGATCGCATACTCGAACAGCCCGCCGGTTTTCACGCGGTCGAGGGCCGCCTCGATGCCCGGCACCGTGGCGAGCACGAGACGCCACCAGGCCATGCGGTATTCCTGGCGGCATTGGGCGCGGCGGATCAGATCGGCCCCCGCGATGTTTTCGCCGGACGTGAGCAGGTTGCGTTTCCAGCCCTGCAGGGTTTTGGAGGCGGCGGAGGGAAGCATGCGGCGGGAGCGTTGGATGAACCCTGATGGATTCCGATGTCCGCGGCGAGGCTTTCGGCGGGGCGTCCGAGGTGATTTCCGCCGTCCGGGTGGTCGGGGGATTTACGAAAAGAGGATGGACCTCCCGGTCGGTCCCGATGGTCGTTAGCGGGAGTCCACTGTAGTCGGACCGGGAGGTCCGACCTCCTTTTCGGCTACAGTTTGATGGCCCTAGCTGTTCAGCAGCAGGCCGGTCGAGTCGCCGGAGGTCAGGACGATTTTGCCCGGGCTTTTCAACGTCGCCTGGATGTCGAGCAGGGTGAACAACGCGGTGGCGACCTCGGGGGTGCGCTGGATTTCGGCGAGGGCGCGGCCCACGACCTGCGGGCGCACGGCTTGCGCCTGACCGAGTCGTTGAGAGGCTTTTTTGTCGGCTTCCGAGTGGATGATCGCGACTTCGTTCTCGCCGGCCTGGCGCATGGCGGCGGTCACCTGGCGGAGGCGGTTGACGACCTTGCGCTGGATCTCGGCGATCATGCCCTTGTCGCGGAACGCGACCTTGCGGATGTAGGTCGAGCCGAGGCTGAAGCCCCACTGCGAGGAGGTGGGGGAAACTTCCTCGCGCACCTTGCGCGAGAGGGCGTCGCGGTTTTCGAGGAGCACCTCGAGGCGGAGATTGGAGAGCTGCTTGACGACGGCGGTGGCGACGTTGGCCTTGAGGGAGCCGATGGGGTCGGAGTTTTGAAAGAGGAAGGCCTTGGGGTCGTGGACAAACATCTCGAACCAGATGCCGACGCCCATGGGAGCGCCTTCCTCGGAGTTGACGAGCTGGTTGCGCAGGTAGGCCTGGTGAATGAGGGTGCGCACCGTGTAGGCTTTTCCGAACAGGGGGAAGAGCAGCGCCTTCGGCCCGAAGTGAACCAACGGAAAAAAGAGACCGGGTTCTTCCACCTGGCCGACGACTTTTCCGAAGAAAGTGTAAACGAGAACGGTGCGCTCGGGGAGCACGCGCCAGAGCTGAAACACGCGGCCGATGGCGAGCAGGATGGGCGTGGCGATGAACGTGCCGATGACGCCGATGATGAGGGAGACGAGGAGGGTCATGACGAGGGGTGCGTTAGAGTTTGAGGATCGTCTGGGCGGCTTTTTCGCGGAGCGGGAGGCTCGCGTTGCGGAGGTAGCTGTCGAGCGCGGCCTTGCCGCCCTCGGCGTGCATGGAGGCGAGGGTTTTGCCAAGTTCGAGCAGGGGCGCGGCTTCGGCCTGGGCGCGGTTTTCGGCGATCTGCACGGCCTGCTCGGCCATCTTGAGCTTTTGGTCGGCGTCGGCCTTTGACTGGCTGATGGAGGCGGCGACCTGGTTTTGCGTGGTGTTGATGGAGGCGAGCGCCTCGTCCACGTCGGACGGCGGGTCGATGTTGGTGATGAGCGCGGCGTCGAGGTCGATGCCGTAGCGCGCGGCGGTCTTGCGGCACGCGTCTTCCATGAAGCTGTTGATAAGGGAGAGATTTCGGCGGAGGTCGTTGATGGAGACGCCCTCGACGGCGCCCTCTGCGGCTTGGCCGTGGAAGGTCGCGATGCGGTCGCGCAGCACGGAAATGAAGTAGCCGACGACATGCGCGGCCGGCTGCGAGATGCCGAAGAGGTAGGCGTAGAGGTTGCGCTCGCAGGGCTTCCAGCGGATCTGGCCGGAGATTTGGACGGTGAGGTTGTCCTTGGTGACGGCCTCGATGGAATCTTGGTTGATGTCCGGGTCCCAGGTGATGTCCACGGTCTGGATGGTCATATCAACCTTGTAGAGACGCTGCCACGGCCACTTGAAGTAGGGACCGCCGGGGGGGATGACGCGGACGTTGGGGTAGTTGTAGCGGAGTTTTTCCTCGTCGGTGAGCAACGCGCCGAGCTGCGGATCGTCGGCGGTGGAGCCGGTGGTGCGCTGGGCGCGGCCGAAGGTCGTGAGCACGCCGCGCTGGGTGGGCCCGATGGTGTAAACGCCGAAGAGCAGCGTGAGGAGCGCCGCGAGGCCGACGCCGAGGACGATCCCGAACAGGGTGGTGGTGATCATGGGGGCTTGTGCGAATCACGCGGAGGCAGATGCGCGAGATTTCGCCGAGGCTTTCTATCGGACGACCCGCCAACAGGCACAACCTCAATCGCGGTCAGCCGAGGTTGCCGACGAGCGACTTACGGGTAAAGCGGAGGAGCCTTACGGCGCGTGGATCGGATGCTCCTGCGTGCCGATGACCTTGTTGCCCGGACCGAGCAAAACGACGCGGGGCATGTGGCCCTCGATCTGGTCTTCGGGAAGGCGGCAGTAGGCGATGATGATGGCGAGGTCGCCGGGCGAAACGAGGCGGGCGGCGGCGCCGTTGACCTGAATCTCGCCGACGGCGCCGTAGATCACATAGGTCGTGAAACGAGCGCCGTTGTTGATGTCGAGGACGTCGACCTGCTCGAACTCCAGCAATCCGGCCGCGCGACAGAGGTCGCGATCAATCGTGACCGATCCTTCGTAATCGGGATCGGCCGCGGTGATGGTGGCGCGATGCAGCTTGGTTTTGAGAAAGGTGCGATACACGGGCGTGAAGGATCACAATCAACGAATCCGGGGGCGGGGCGCAAGTCCGGTTGTTGAAAGCAGCGTGTGCAACCAATCCACAAGAGCCGCTAGACCCGCGAGTTCGGCGGGCGGTTGGTGGGTGGAGCGGTAGGCGAGAAAGGGGCGGGCGTCACCGGCGGCGAGATCGGCCATGTCGTTGTGGATCACCGTGTCCACGGTGCCGTCGGCGAAGAGTTTGGACACGGCGAGCAGGCGGGCCTCGGCGTCGGCACCAGAGGTGAGCTTGAAGCCTATGACGAACGGGTCATGGCCGGCGGGCGCGTAGGATTTCAGCTCGGGGAGAAGCTTGGGCGTCGGCACGAGGCGGAGGGTGAGCTCGGGCGCGTAGGAGGTCATTTTGCCGTCATGCAGCTCGGCGGGGCGGTAGTCGGAGACGGCGGCGCATTGGAGGACGGCGTCGAATTCGCCGGTGCCGAGGAGGCGCTTGAGATGGGCTTGGAGATTGTCCGTGGAGGAAAATACCTGCACGGCGGGGGCCGGGAGCTTGAGGGGGAGGACGGCGCCTTCGCCCCGGAGAAGGGTGACGGTGTGGCCGCGTTGTGTGAGGGCGTCGGCGAGTTTCGCACCGGTGCCGCCGGTGCTCACGTTGGTGAGGAAGCGGACGTCGTCGAGGTATTCGCGGGTCGCGCCGGAAGTGATCAGGATCTTCACGCTAGCTTCGGGCCGAGTTCGGCGAGGACTTGCATCACGAGCTGCTCGGGTTCGAGGAGGCGGCCGGCTCCTTCTTCGCCGCAGGCGAGGGCGCCTTCGCCGGTGGGGAGCACGCGCACACCGAGGCCGGAGAGTTTTTGCAGGGAGGCCTGCGTGAGCGGGTGGTTGAACATCGCGACGTTCATCGCGGGGGCCACCCACCACGGTTTTTTCTGGATTTCCCAAGCGAGGAAGAGACTGCCGACCAGATCGTCGGCGAGGCCGGAGGAGAGACGGTTGAGGGTGTTGGCCGTGGCGGGGGCGACGAGCGCGAGGTCGGCCCAGCGGGCGAGGTTGATGTGGTCCATCGCCTTGCCGGATTCCCACATGTCGCTGGCGACGGGATGGCCGGTGAGGCCTTCAAGAGTTGCCTTGCCGACAAACTGGAGCGCGGATGGCGTGGCCACCGTGCGGATCTCGATGCCCGCCTGCACGAGCCGCGAGATCGCGAAGCACGCCTTGTAGCACGAGATGGAGCCGCTCAGGAGAAAGAGGAGGCGAGGCTTGCGGGCGGTGGTCATTGGGAAAGTCGGCTTGGTGTAGGAGACAGGCTTTACGCCGCGATGGGTTGAGGGGATCGCGGCGTAAAGCCGCTCCTACATTAAAAGTTAGTAAGATTCTTTTTTGTTCGGGAAGCTGCCGTCGGCGACGCCGGCAGCGAAGGATTCGAGTCCTCCGGCCACGATTTTATTCCCGTCGGCAAATTGGCGGACAAACTTCGGGGAGAACCCGGGATTGAGGCCGAGCAGGTCGTGGAACACGAGCACCTGTCCGTCGGTATGCGGGCCGGCGCCGATGCCGATGACGGGAATCGAGAGCGCGGCGGTGATTTCGCGGGCGACTTCGGTCGGCACGCATTCGAGCACGAGGCCGAAGGCTCCGGAGCCCTCGATGGCGCGGGCCTGGCGGAGCAAGTCGGCGGCGGCGGCTTCGGTTTTGCCCTGCACCTTGTAGCCGCCGAGCGCGTGAACCGACTGGGGCGTGAGGCCTAGGTGGCCGATGACGGGCACGCCGGATTGCACGAGATGGCGGATGACATCCTCGTGGCCGTCGGAGCCCTCGATCTTCACGGCATGGGCGCCGGCGCGCATGAGGAGGGCGGCGCATTCGACGGCGGGGGCGATGCCCTTGCGGGCGGCGAGAAAGGGGAAATCCGCGATGAGGAGCTTGGCGCCGGCGAGTCCGCGGGAGACGGCGGCGGTGTGGCGCGCCATGATTTCGGGCGTGGCGGAAAAGGTCGTGGCTTCGCCGTCGACGACGGTGGCCACGCTGTCGCCCACGAGCACGCAGTCCACGGGCGAGGCCGCGAGGAAGCGCGCCTCCCAGTTCGCGTAGGCGGTGGACATGCTGATGCGGGCCTTGCCCTTGCGGGCCTTGAAATCGAGGACGGACTTCATTTGTGAGGATGGACGGTGCACAATTTACGGAGGAAACGCGAATGCGAAACGCCCCGTCAGGTTTGCCGTGACGCAAAATTCCCCGAGGTCGTCCACGAGACACCTCCGGTTGTGCCCCGCCCTGGACATTTCAACCGATGCACAAGTATGTTCCGGCCGGAACACGCTTGTGCATCGAGGGTCACTGTGGTTGGGCGCGAGGGATTGGTTCAGGGAGTGGTGGCGGACAGGCCTGCGATCAGGGTTTTTAGTGGCTCGGAGACTTTTCCCCGTTGCCAGGCCACCATCAAGGGGCAGGTCGCCGCCTTGTCCTTCAGCGGGCGGAAGACCACGCCGGGCACCTTGATTTTGCCCGCGTAATCGGGCTGCAGGGACACCGCGCCTTCGGTCACGCTCAACGAAAGCGCGTGCGTGAGGCTGTCCGCGTCCTGCACGAAGCGCGCGCGGAATCCCGCGCGTTTGCAGAGCCGCGATACCCATTGGTTGTGGCCGGGCATGTCGGCTTCCGCCGCGCCCACGAACACTGACTTGCGTAAATCCGCCGGCTTCACCGCCGCGAGCTTTGCCAACGGATTATCCTCCACCATCGCCACCAATACGGGGAGCACGGCGAGATTTTTGACGTAAAATTCCTTTTCAAGAAACGTCCCCGCGTAGCCGACCAGCGCCACGTCGATTTCCCCGGCGCGCAACGCCGCGATCTGTTCGCCGGGCGAGAGGTCGCGCATCTTCACCTTCACCTCGGGATGGGCCTTGCGCAGGGCGGACAGGGCGGGGTTCAGGTAGTCGGCCGCGGCGGACATGAGATAGCCGATGCGCAGCTCCACGCTTTGACCGCGCGCCCGCTGGCGCACACCGGCCAGCACCGCGTCGAACTTCGCCAGCAGCGGCCTTGTGCCTTCAAGCAGCGCGTGGCCCGTCGCCGTCAAGGCCACGCCGCCCGGGCCGCGCTCCAGCAGCGCACCGCCCGCCTCCTGCTCCAGCGTCTGCATCTGCCGCGTGAGGGTGGACTGCGACACGCGGAGCCGGTCGGCCGCCTTGTTCAGGCTGCCGTGCTCCACGATGGCGAAGAACGAGCGGAGAAGATCAAGGTTCACAATGGGCGGAGGCTATGCGCGCCACGCATGACGGCAAGCCGTTCTGCGCAGTAGGCCTCCGGCCGGAGTGTTGGTAGTCTGTTCCCATGAACAACACGCCCACCGGTATCCATCACCTCACCGCCATCGCCAGCAATCCCCAGCAAAACGTGGATTTTTACGCGGGCCTCATCGGCCTGCGTCTCGTGAAGAAGACGGTGAACTTCGACGATCCCACCGCCTACCACCTCTACTACGGCGACGAGACGGGCACGCCCGGCAGCATCGTGACCTTCTTCTACTGGCCCGGCCACGAGGCGCGCGGCCGTGTCGGCGCCGGCCAGAGCACCGCCATCGTTTTCTCCGCGCCCGCCGGTTCGCTTGGATTCTGGCAGGAGCGCCTGCAACGCAACGGCGTCACCGTCGCCCGCCGCGTCCGCTTCGGCGAGGACGTGGTCGCGTTCGCCGATCCCGACGGCATCCCTGTTGAGATCGTCGCTGTCGCGAGCGACACCCGCACCGGCTGGTTGGGCAACGGTATCTCCGCCGAACACGCCTTGCGTGGCATGCACACGGCGGAACTGACCGTGCGTGCCGCCGCGCCGACCGAAACGCTTCTCACCGGCACGATGGACTACCGACTCGTGAAACGCGAAGGCGCCCGCGCCCGCTTCGAGGCCGCGTCGGGCGGTGGTTCGGGTCATTACATCGACGTGATCGCCGACGCCTCCGCCGCGGCCGGCATTGGAGGCACCGGCACGGTTCACCACATCGCGTGGAGCGTGCCCGACGACGCGACCGAGCTCGTCATGCAAAACCGCCTGCACGCCTCGGGCTACAACGTTTCCGATGTGCGCGACCGGAATTATTTCCACTCGATCTACTATCGTGAACGCGGCGGCATCCTCTTCGAGATCGCGACGGCCACGCCGGGATTTCCCGTGGATGAGCCCGTTGCTTCCCTCGGCGCCGCGCTCAAGCTGCCCGCCCAATTCGAGCGCGCCCGCTCGCAGCTCGAAAGTCTTCTTCCGCCCCTCCAACCCGCCCGCATCTACACCTAAGCAAAGTAACCTATTGGGTTACTTTGCCTCCTTAAAGAATCCTCAATCCACACACCATCATGAGCACCAAAATCAAAATCGTTTTCCACAGCCTCTACGGCCATGTCCATCAACTCGCCGAGGCTCTTGCCGAAGGCGCCCGCTCCGTTCCCGGCACCGAGGTCGAGATCCTTCAGGTCTCCGAGACGCTTCCCTCCGAAGTCCTCGCCAAGATGGGCGCAACCGAGGCGAAGAAAGCCTTCGCGCACATCCCAGTCGCCAAGCCCGCGGACCTGGCCGACGCCGACGGACTCCTTTTCGGTTCCGGCACGCGTTTCGGCAGCGCCTCCGCGCAACTCCAGGCGTTTTTCGATTCGACCGGCGGCCTCTGGGCCAAGGGAGCGCTCATCGGCAAACCCGCCGGCGTCTTCGTCTCCACCGGCACGCAGCACGGCGGACAGGAAACCACGCTCGTCAGCATGCACACGTTCCTGCTCCACCACGGCATGGTCGTGGTCGGCGTGCCCTACGCCGCGCCCGAGCTCTCCACCATGAACGACGTGACCGGCGGCTCTCCCTACGGCTCGGGCGTTCTCGCCGGGGCCGACGGCAGCCGCCAGCCTTCCTCCAACGAACTCGCCATCGCCCGCTTCCAAGGCAAACACACTGCCCAGATCGCCGCCAAACTCGCTGCGAAGTAAAACCGTCCACCGCTTCTTTCCTCTTTCTCGTAATCGTTCTCTTTCGTCACGAAACTCCGAGAGAACGAGAAAGATTAAGAAGAACGAGAAAGATTTAAATCCCATGCACCTCCACGATACCACCCATACTCTCCGTTTTGGCGCGCCGCTGGCGAAGGCCCGTGGCGTCGTGATCCTTGTCCACGGACGCGGTTCTTCCGCCGAAGACATTTCCGGACTCGCCGATATTTTTGACGCCGTCGATCTCGCCTACCTCGCTCCCGAGGCGACGAACAACACCTGGTATCCGAACCGCTTCCTCGTTCCGCCCGCGAATAACGAGCCGTGGCTGTCCAGCGCCCTTGCCGTCATCGATACGCTCGTGGCCGAGGCGCTCGCTGCCGGCATCCCGTCGGAACGCATCGCGCTCGCCGGATTTTCCCAAGGCGCGTGTCTCGTTCTCGAATACGCCGCGCGCCATCCGCGCCGTTATGCGTTTGTCGCCGCGCTGAGCGGCGCGCTCATCGGGCCGACGGATATCGCCCGCGATTGCGTAGATCTCCTGCAGACGCCCGTCCTTATCGGTTGCGCCGAGCGCGACGCGCATATCCCGCTTGAGCACGTCGAACATAGCGCCGCCGCGCTCGGCGCGTTCAACGCCTCGGTGACCAAGCAGATATTCCCGGGCTCGGCCCACACGGTGTTCCCGGCCGAGGTCGATTGGTTGAAAACCCACTCCGTCCGCTTGCCCGCCCGCGCATGATCAGCTCCCGCCCACCTCCGAGGACCACCGGCAGTCGCTCCGGACATCCACGACATTTTGCTGACGTGACACGCAACTGATCGGCTCTCAGGTTCGCAGAACTTAGGCGCATGCAAAATACTCCGAATACCCCCCGACTGTTTGCGGAGATTTTAGTGATCATCGCCCTGACCGAGCTGAGCGTCATGCTTTTGCTGCCGTGGATCGCGCCCGGCATCGGCCCCGCCGCCGAGGCGTTGCTGGATGCATTGATATTGGTCATCATGGGCGGTCCTCTTATTCTCTGGCGCTGCAATGCGGTCTATAAAAAAGCCTATGGAAGCGGGGTCAGTCCGTCCGCCGATCGCACGACGCGTCTGAGCTAGCTGATCGCGGTGTGTGTCGTCCTGGCCGGGATGGCGGTATCCGTCCTTCTCGCCCAAAAAGCCCGCGAGCTTTATCTCGCCCAGTCACAGGTCCGCTTCGACGGCCTCGCCGAGCGTCTGTCCCGTGAAGTGGGGCGTCGCGCCAACCAGATCGTCTACGGACTCAAGGGCGCGCGCGGGGTTTACTCCGCCAGCAAGGGTGTCGAGCGCCTCGAGTTCCGCGCCTACGCCGATTCCCGCAACATCGCGACCGAGTTCCCCGGAGCCTCCGGGTTTGGTTTTATCCAACGGGTCATGCGCGGCGATCTCGACGCGTTCATCGCCGCCGAACGGGCCGACAACGCCCCTGATTTCAACGTCAGGACGTCCGGCGATGCCGCCGATCTTTACGTCATCAAGTTTATCGACCCATTGGATGCCAACCGTCCTTCCTGGGGCTTCGACGTCGGCAGCGAACCCATCCGGCGTGAAGCGATCGAGCGGGCCGTTGCCACCGGCGAACCGGCCATCACCGCCTCCATCCAGCTTGTCCAGGACAATCAAAAACGCTCCGGATTCCTGTATTTTGTCCCTGTTTACCGCAACGGCACCCAGCCCGCCACCCCGGCCGAACGCAAAGACGCCCTCTGGGGCCTGGTTTACGCGCCCTTGGTCATAGACGGTATTTTCAAGGATGTGATGGGCTTTACCGAGGACTACGTCGACGTCGAGGTCTTCGACGGCCCGGCGCCTTCGGCCAACAATCTGATGTTTGATGCGGACAAGATGCCGGTGGGCGTCTCGGTTTCCAAGGATGGCGATCCGGTGGCCGGACGCCTGTTTCACCGCATGATCCCGGTCTCGATCGGCGGCCGGGAGTGGACGTTGGTGATCTCATCCACCCCAAAATTCGAGGCGCAGGTCGAACGCGCGATTCCGGCGTATATGGCCGCCGCGGGCATGGTCATAACCCTGCTGCTGGCCGGCGTCATTCTCTCCATGGGACTGAGCCGCAGTCGCGCCATCGTGCTGGCCCGGCAGATGACCGAAAGCCTCCGCACCGCCGAGAAGGAAGCGCGCAAACTCGCCATGGTGGTCAGCCATACCAGCAACGCCGTCATCATATCCGACAAGGAGGGACGGATCGACTGGACCAACGAAGGCTTCACCCGCATCACCGGCTACACCCTCGAAGAGGCCAAGGGGCGCACGCCCGGTTCGTTTCTGCAGGGGCCGCTGACCGATCCGGCGACCGCTGAAATCATGCGTCAGGGCGTGGCCTCGCGGAAGGGCTTCAACGTTGAAGTCATCAACTACGGCAAATCCGGCCGCAGCTACTGGCTGAGCATCGAGGTGCGGCCGCTGCTCGACCCCGCCGGCGCCTTCATCGGGTTCATGGCCATCGAGAGCGACATCAGCGAGCGCAAGGCCGCCGAGCACGCGGCCGAAGTGCTCAACGTCCAGCTCGCCGAGACCGCCGAGACCGCGCGCCAGGCCGCCGTCCGCGCCGAGCAGGCCAACATCGCCAAGAGCCAGTTCCTCGCCACGATGAGCCACGAGATCCGCACGCCCATGAACGGCGTGATCGGCATGACCTCGCTGCTCATGGACACCCCGCTCACGCGCGAGCAGAAGGAGTTTGCCGACATCATCCGCATCAGTGGCGAGAGCCTGCTGTCGTTGATCAACGACATCCTTGATTTTTCCAAGATCGAGTCCGGCCACATGGACCTGGAGAACGAGAGTTTCAGCATCCCCGAGTGCGTGGAGAGCACGCTCGACCTGCTCGCGCCGCGCGCCGCGCAGAAGGGCATCGACCTGCTCTATGAAGTGGCGGACGGCGTGCCCGACGAGGTGCGCGGGGACTCCACCCGGGTGCGCCAGATCCTCGTCAATCTCGTGGGCAACGCGCTCAAGTTCACCGAGCAGGGCGAGGTCGAGATCTCGGTCCGTGCCGTCACGGGCGAGGCGAACCGGCGGGAGCTGCTCTTTGCCGTGCGAGACACCGGCATCGGTATTCCGCTTGAGGCGCAGGGCAGGCTTTTCGCCTCGTTCACCCAGGTGGACGCCTCGACCACGCGCAAATACGGCGGCACCGGGCTGGGCCTTGCGATCAGCAGGCGTCTCGCCGAGATGATGGGCGGCCGCATGTGGCTTGAAAGCATCCCGGGCAAAGGCTCCACCTTCTTTTTCACGTTGCCGGCCGAATGGGTCGCCGCCGGCCCGAAGCCTTACCTGGCCTTCAATCAGCTTCAGATGAGGGGTAAGCGCCTGCTCGTGATCGACGACAACGCGCCCGCCCGCCGCATTCTCGCGACGCTCGCCGAGAAATGGGGACTGATCCCCAGGGTCGTGTCCGGCCCCCTCGAATGCCTTGAGCTCCTGCGCGGGGGCGAGCACTTCGACCTCGCGATCCTCGACATGCACATGCCGGTCATGGACGGCCTCTCGCTGGCCCGCGAAATCCGCGCCCTGCCGGCGGGCCGCAACATTCCCTTGGTGCTGCTCTCCTCCGTCGGCCGCCAGCCCGGCACCGACGAATCCGGTCTTTTCGCCGCCTACCTCAACAAGCCGGCGAAACCGCTCCAGCTTTATTCGATCATCGAGCGGCTCCTGTGCGCGGTCGAGGCGGCGGTCGCCTCCCCGCAGCCGCCGGCGCCTCCGCCCGCGGGCGAGGTGCACGCGGAGCACATCCTTTTGGCGGAGGATAATTCGGTTAACCAAAAGGTCGCGCTGCACATGCTTTCACGACTCGGTTATCGCGCCGATATCGCAGGCAACGGCCTGGAAGTTTTGGATGCGCTGCAACGGATATCCTACGACATCGTTCTCATGGATGTGCACATGCCCGAGATGGACGGCCTGGAGGCGACCCGGCGGATTCGCGCAACAACGCCGGCCGGCCGCGACGGGCCCTGGATCATCGCCCTCACGGCGAACGCGATGGAGGGAGACCGGCAGCAATGTTCCCAGGCGGGCATGGACGACTACCTGAGCAAGCCCATGAAAAAACAGGATCTCGAGGACGTGCTGGTCCGCGCCCGCGCCGCCCTCCGGGGGCGGAAGGTTTAGAGCTGTTCAAAAAATGTAGCCGCGAGCGCCAGCGAGTGGACGGGCCCCCACTCGCTGGCGCTCGCGGCTACGCATTCCTTCAACCGCCTTAGGCGGAGGGCAGGGCGCGGAGAAATGCGACCGAGGCTTCGCCTTCCTTGCGCGGATCGGGGCCGAATTTGCATTCGAGCGAAAGCGCGCCGGCGTAGCCGGCCCGCTTCAAGGCGGCGAACCACGGACGGAAATCGTCGCCCGCCACGCCGGGGGCGGTGCGGTCGGCCTTCTCGGCGATGTGCGCGTGGGCGATCCACGGGCCGACCTTGACGATGTCGTCGGGAGACTCGTCGTTGCGCAGCATGTGGAAGATGTCCACGAGGAGGCGGATGTTGGGATGATTGACGCGAGCGACGGCGACGGCGCCCTCGACGACCGTGTTGATCAGGTTGCATTCGCCGCGGTTGAGCGGCTCGACGACGAGCGTGACGCCGTGCTTCTTGGCCAGCGGCGCGCAGATTTCGAGGGCGCGGACGAACTGCTCGAAACCCTCGGCGTGCGACCAGCCGTCGGGAATCTGGCGGGCGCCGCCCGAGCCGAAGACGATGAAGCGAGCGCCGGTCGCGGCGGCGCGGCGGAAGGCGGTGTCGGCGTAGCGCGCGAGCCGGTCGTGATCGACGGACGGCCCGGTGACCTTGAGGTTGCCGGGGAGAAAACAGTTGGCGGCGAGGATGCGTCCATGGAGAGGCGCGAGTTTTGCGGCGACCGGCGCGAAGTCGGTGTCGGGGGCCTCGGGGATAAAGAGGCCCTGCACGTTGGCTTCGAGAAAATCGCCGGGCGCGGAGGGCCAGGCGAGAGTTGCGATGGGATCGAGACAGATGCCGATTTTCATGAGGACGGAAACGGGATGGGAAGCGGACGGTCGCATTGGGAACGCGGAGGATTCGCGGGTATTCCACGATACCCGTTTGGCGCGGCGCGGCGCTTGGCTCTTTCGCCCGACAGTTTGACGTTTTCGCTCATGATCGCCTGTCTTGGGCGCATGTTGATCTACCTGGGCACGGGAACGCGGCGCTATGGCGTGAAGCCGTATGAGCCCACGCGGAGGGGATGCTGGGAGTTTCAGGCGGTGGTGCGGGGCGCCATCGGGATGCTGCTGCCGGGGCAGGCCGGCCGGGTCGGTCGGCGGCGGTTATGGCTGTCGGGGCCTGAGCACGCCCATGGATGGACGGGCGAGGCGGGAAGGGAGGCGGAGGTGGTGGTGTTTCATTTCGCGACGGTCCCGGAGCCGTTGCGCCGTCTGGTGCGCGACGATGCGGCGATCGAGATCGCGTTGTCGGCGGCGGATGGCCGCAGGCTGCGCGAATTGGCCAGGCGGGCGGCGGTTTACTGGCGGCATCCGGCGCCGGGGATGATGATGCGCTACGAGCACGTGCTGCTGGAGCTGAGCCTGCTGGTTCACGAGGCGTGCAAGGACTCGAAGGGCGGCGAGGACGCGGACAGCGACCGGCGGGTGGGCGAGGCGTTGCGTTGGTATGCGGAGCGGATGGAGGACAATCCCGGACAGGCGGAGGTGGCGCGTGCGGTGCACGTTTCGCCCTCGCACCTGAGACGCCTGTTTCACGAGGTGTTGCAGGCGGCCCCGAAGCAGACGTTCGACCAGCTGCGTTTTCAGCGGGCGCTCCAGCTGATGGCGGACCCGGAGATGAAACTGGGCGCGGTCAGCGAGGCGTGCGGCTTCGAAAGCCAGTCGGCGTTTTCGAGGGCGTTCAAGGCGAAGTTCGGCTGCGCGCCGGACGGGTGGCGCGAGTGACGCGCGGCGAGGGGGCGTTCAGGCGCGGCGGGGTTCGCCGAGGTGTTTTTTCAGGAAGGCGAGGACGACGGGGCGGAGGTCCATCTGCGAGGGTTCGAGATGGTAGGAGTGGGGGGCCGCCGCGATCTCGACATACCAGTAGTCGAGGCCGCGCTTCTCAAGCTCGTGGGCGAGCAGGCGCGAGCGTTCGACGGGGATGATCGTGTCCGCCGTGCCGTGGGTGATGAACATCGGCGGCGTGGCCGCGTCGAAATGAATCACGGGTGATGCGGCGGTTTCCTTGGCGGAGAACCTGCCTCGGTTGGCGTTGGGATCAGGCGGGCGTCGGGACGAGCGCGGCGGCAAGATCGACAGGCGGGAGGTAGGCGCCGTGCTGTTGCAGCCGGTCGCGCAGCGCGGAGGTGTTCACCGCATGCACATCGTGGCTTGGCGAGCGCGCGGCGAACGCGGCGGCGATTCCGGCCGCCTCGCCCATCGCGAGGCACACGGGCATCACGCGCACGCTGCCCTGCACGATGCGTTCGCAGGAGATCGCGCGGCCGGCGACGAGCACGTTTTTCAAGCCTTTGGGTGTCAGGCAACGGTAGGGGATGCCGTGCGACTCGCCCTTTCCGTAGTGCTTGAAGCGCGTGACCATCTCGACCTCGTCCATCTTCGTCTTGTGCTCCTCCTTGGTCTGGTGGAGATCGATGAAGTAGCTGTTGCGGCAGATCTCGTCGGGGAAACTGCGGCGATCGAGGTAGTCTTTCAAGGTGAGCACGTAGTCGCCGGTCACGCGGCGCGTCTCGCGCACGCCGAGCACGGCGCCGGTGGCGATGACAAACGCGTTGGCAAACGCCCCGGGCGCGAATTCGGCCAGCGCCCGCCGGTAGGCCTCGGCCATGCGACGGCCCTGCATCAGGGCGAGGGAGATCGAGGCCGGGTCCGTGTTGTCGACATCCCAGATGTGTCCGGCGTTGAAGCCGACCGCTCCGGGGCCGACAAGGTTGTTGCACAGATGCTTGTCGGGAATTTCAGGATACTTACCAGACGCGATGATCGCGTGGATCGGGCTGCGCGGGTCCCATGCGCCCAGATCGGGCGAGTGCCGGTAGGCGTAGGAATCGACGTTCGCGAGGGTGAAGCAATGGGTGGTGGCCTGGGTTTCCCCCCGGTCGTCGCCTTGCCGGACCTCGGCGCCGGCCCAGGCCGAGAGATCGGCGTCGCCGGTGCAATCGACGTAAACCTTGGCGCGCAGGGCGGTGAGTCCCGACTTGTTGGAAACGATCAGGGCCGAAACCTCGTCGCCGGCCGATTTTTCGACAGAACACAGGTTGGTCTGGAACAGCACGGTCACGCCAGCCTCGCTCACGAGGGTGTCGTAGACGCGCTTGAGGCGTTCGGCGTTGATGGAAACCCAGTCGAGATCGTCGGCGTTCACGTGGGCGAGGCCTTGCTTCGCCGCGGTGAAAACCGTCTCGGCGAGTCCGCGGTAGATGATCTTTTCCTTGTCGGAAAACGGGCACCACGCCGGCACGAGCGCGCTGGTGCCGGCACCGCCCAGGGATCCGGTGGATTCGAGGAGCAGGGTGCGCGCGCCTTCGCGGGCGGCGGCGATCGCCGCGGTGCAGCCGGCGGGGCCGCCACCTGCGACGATCACATCCCAGGAATCGTCCAAGGGAACAGGCCGGGCACTCAGAGGGTAGCTCTTCATAAAGTGGGGTTATTCTACTCCATGCCGGGCCCGCGGGGTGAACTTTTAGCCGACCGGATATGTGCCGTCTGCCGACCGCACGGCGCGGAGGGGATTTGCCGCTTGAGACTCCCGCCGGTCGGGCTTCGACTCAACGCCATCGCCGAAGTCATGCAGCACGCCCCCATGGATGACCCCCGCCCCCTGCTCCAGGAATTAATGGAATCCTTCGAGGCGGGCAGCGGCATGCGCATGAGTTTTGACGATCTCACGGGGATGTTAAACGGCGCGCATCTTGACGTCCCTGCGATGCGGCTCGACGAATCTCACCAGTTCCATTCCTGCGCGTATTGTCAGCTCGCGAAAAAACCCGACTGGAGCCGCGACTGCACGCGCAACAAGATCGCCGTCAACCGGCTCGTGGTGCGCCGCAAGGCCGGGCTCAACGGGCTTTGCCATCTCGGCCTGTTCGACATCGCCGAGCCGCTCATCATCCGCGACCGCGTGCTGGGCGTGTTCTACTACGGCTCGGTCGTCGTGAAGGGGCAGGAAAAGCGCGCCGCCATGCGCATCCGCCGGTATTGCGGCCGCATGGGTTACGATCCCGCGCCCTATCTCAAGGAGCTCAAGGATGTCCCGCGCATTGATCCGGAAACGATCCCGACGCACCGCCAGACCCTGCGCACCGTGGCGCGGCTGGCGCAGTTTTTTTTCGCCGCGAGCGGAGTGCGCCCCGATCTCTACAAGGTCCGCGCCCTGCGTTATCCCTACATGGATCCGCAGGACGTGCCTTACGTCGTGCGCGAGGCCATCGCTTACATCGCGGCGCATCTGCAGGAGCCGTTCATCGTCAAGGATCTCGCCGACCATCTCAACTGCCATCCGGATTTCCTCGGGCGCAAGTTCAAGCAGGCCATGGGCACCGATCTCAGTCTCTACCTGCTGCAGGCGCGCATCGACCGGGCCAAGCGCCTGCTCGCCAACCCCAAGCTCAGCATCGAGGACGCGGCGGAGCTGTCGGGCTTCTCGGACCGGTTCCATTTTTCCAAGGCCTTCCGCCGCCTTGCCGGCATGCCTCCGGGAGAGTTTCAAAAAAAATGCCGGGGTGAGTCCTGAACCCGATGGGCTGGGCTTGTCGGCAAAAGGCACGCGCCCGGTCGGATCGGGACTCACGGCCTTTCGTGGATTCCACTAGTATGCGGCTTCGGCACCCCGGCCGCCCCAGCCATGTCTTCCCCTTTTCATTTTCCGGTGCGTTGTCCCCGTCACGCATGGCGCGGGCGGCGCGGTTTCACCCTCATCGAGCTGCTTACCGTGATCGCGATCATCGGGATTTTGCTCGCGATCCTGATTCCCGTCGTGGCGAACGTCCGCCGCAGCGCCGCCAACACGACCTGCACCAACAAGCTCCGCACCCTCTACCAGGCGATCACGATCTTCACCGCCGACCGCGGTTCGATCCCGCGCGCCGCCGGCGACAGTTACTCGACCGATCCGCTGCTGCAGGCGGGACGCACCTGGCGGGCGGCCCTCATCGGCGGAGGCACGCTGGCCGAGGCGAAGGGGACCAGCTCCAATCCCAACGACTGGCAGTCCGAAAACTTCGAGATCTTCACCTGCCGGTCCCACATGGACTATTATCAGGACCAGTTCAGCTACGCCTCGGGCTCGCGCGTGTCGACCTACACGATGAGCAACATTGCGACGAGCTACCACTTCATGAAGTTTGCGTTCTTCACCCGTCCCGATCGCACGATGTTGATCGCCGACGGGGCGGTGCCCGACTCCAAGGGCCAATTCACCGCCGCGTCTCAGGGAGCGAAGCCCGACGTGAGCGCCCACAACGGCCACGCCAACATGGCCTTTGCCGACGGCCACGTCGAAAGCCGCAAGGACGCGGACATTCCCGCCAACACCGAGCCCGTCCTCAAGCCCGGCCAAAACGACGGCATCTACTACTTCTGGCGCTCCCGGTGATTCCAGCCGGTCCCATCATCGGGAGGCGGCGCGCACGCCGCGCGGGGATTTTCCCGTGGCGCGACGCAGCCAGTGGGAAAAATGCGACGGGGATGAGAACCCCAGGTCGTAGGCGATTTTTTTGGCGGGAACGGTGGAGTCGGCGAGGGTGGCGGTGGCGGTTTCAAGCCGTCGCTTCTGAAGGTAGGCGCGCGGGGTGAGCCCGAGTTGCTGCACGAAGAGACGGTCGAGATGCCCCGCGCTCAGGCCCGTGTCCTTCGCGAGGGATTTTTCGCGGAAGGGCGTGCGCCAGTCGTGCCGGTCGAGGCGGCGCAGCGCGGCGAGCACGCGCGGGTCGAGGCCTCCCACGCGCGCGGGCACGACGCCGGCGGCGAGCAGCGTCTTCAGGTAGGCCTGAGCCCACGCGGCGAAGAGCTGCTGCAATTCGAAGAAATCGGTGAGCTCCACGGGTTGCGGCTGGAGCGCGGTGCCGATGCGCGGAAAGCGGCGGCTGATGACGCGCAGGAGCGCGCGGGCCGCCTTGCCCAGCGCGGGATGTTCGCCGGAGGGCACGACCAGAATCTGGTCCACGAGCGAATCGCCGGAGGGCCACTCCAGCTTGAAGTTGATCGAGAGGATGCGCGCATCCGGCGAGAAGTCCTGGTGCATCGGATGCGGGCCGCAGAAGATCCATTCGCCGGCGCGCGCGATCCAGGTGTGGCCGCCTCGCTTCACGGTGACGGAACCGGACTGAATCCACCAGGCGGAGAGTTGGTTTCGCTGCGAAAGGAGGCGGCGGTTGGGCGCGGCGACCTCGCCTTCGTAACACCAGAGCAGCCGGGCATGGAGGAACGACCAGTCCTCGAACGTGAGCATGGCGGGAGGCGTCGCGGCGGGTTTCATGCTTAAAAACTACAACTTTATATGTAATCTTATCAAGTGTCGCCGGTGGCGGATTCGGAAGCGGGGTGGCAGGGTGGTGGCATGAATCCCGCCCCTGTCCTTGGTTTTTATGAAGAGCCCTCGCGCAAGCTGCCTGTCATCGCCGAGTGCGATGTGCTGGTGGTCGGCGGCGGCCCCGGCGGCATCGGCGCCGCCGTGTCGGCCGCGCGCAACGGCGCGAAGACGATCCTCGTCGAGCGTTTCGGCAGCTTCGGCGGCACCTGGACGGCCGGCATCCTGAGCGCGATCATGCCGTTTCCGCATGTGCGCGGATTGTTCAAGGAGGTCGTCGACTCGTGGTCGGCGGCGGGCGGCTGGAATGACAACGGCTGGGGCGCGAAGGACTACGGAGCCTCGGGCACCTACGATTCCGAGACCGCCAAGGTCACGCTCGACCGCTTTGTGACGGGCGCCGGCGTGACGCCGTATTTTTTTGCGCAAGTCGCCGGGGTCATCCGCGACGGCAGCCGCGTGCGCGGCGTGATCATCGAGTCGAAGGAAGGCCGGCAGGTCATTCTGGCCAAGATGATCGTCGATTCGTCGGGCGACGGCGACGTGAGCGTGCTGGCGGGCGTTCCGTCGGATAAGGGGCGCGAGAGCGACGGGGCGGTGCAGCCCATGACGATGATCTTCAAGATGACCGGCGTGGACGACGAGCGGGCGGTCGCGTCGAAGAAGGCCGATTCGGACTTCGCGAAGGCGTGGCAGGCCGCCAAGGCCCGCGGCGAGGTCACCGTGCCGCGCGAGGACGTGCTTTCGTCGCGCAATCCGAGACCCGGCGAGTGGAATTTCAACACCACGCGCATCATCAACAAGGACGGCACCAAGCTGCGCGACGTCACCGAGGCGATGATCGAGGGCCGCCGCCAGGTGGCCGAGGTGGCGGCGTTCCTGCGGAAGCACATTCCCGGATTTGAGAACGCGGTCGTTTCCGAGACGGCGCCGCACATCGGCGTGCGCGAGACCCGCCGCATCCGCTGCGACTACACGGTCACGGCCAAGGACATCATCGATGTGGTGCCGTTCGAGGACTGCATCGCGCGCGGCGACTGGTTCATCGACATCCACAGCCCGACGGGCGAGGGCACCGTGCGCATTCATCCGCCGGCGGGGAAGTGGTATGAGATTCCCTTCCGCTGCACGCGCACGCAAGGCGTGGACAATCTGCTGGTGGCATCACGCTGCATCGACAGCACGCACGAGGCGCACGCGGCGATCCGCATCACGCCGCAGGTGATGGCGATCGGCGAAGGCGTGGGCGCGGCGGCGGCGCTGTGCGTGAAGCTCGGGCTGAAATCCACCCGCGATCTCGACGTGAAACTGCTGCGCGAAACGCTGCGCAAGCAGGGAGCGTTTGTTTAAGCGACGGGCGCGTTTGCCGATCTGAACCGTCTCATCGGCAAACGGCACAACGCCGGTCGGCGGCGGACTGCCTTCCGAGGGCGGTTTCGGTTATGCTGGGATCGCATGACGACCCCATTCCGCCTGGCTGCCGCCGCCCGCCTTCTGTTGCTCATTCTCATTGCTGCGCCGTTGGTGCGTGCGGAAAACGTCCTTCCGTCGCCGACATCCGAGACCGCCGCACGGACGGTCGTCGCACTTTCCGAGGGAGTGCCGTCTCACCCGAAGCAGGTCACGCTGTCGCCCGCCTCCTCGGGCACGGGCCTGAATGTTGCGGTCGCCGCCGGGCCGGCCGGTTTCCCCGGCGTCAACTTCGTTCCCGCGATCCCATACGATCTCGCCGGCGCCGGTTACATCGAGGCCCGCGTCACCAACACCTGCGAACAGATCATCAGTGTGTCCCTTCGCGTGGACAGCGGTGCGGACACCTGCGCCGGCTCCGCCTACCTGAAGCCGGGCGAATCGGGCAAGGCACGCGCCTTTTTCGCCACGCCGGGCAAGGCGTCCGCCCCGGTCAACGCCGCCGCCATCAGCCAGATCATCGTTTTCACGGGCAAAAACGAAAAAGCCGCCCGCACTTTCCGTATCGACGCCCTCGTCGCCGCAGGTCGGCCAGGCGAACAGGCTCCGACCAATCCGGATCTCGTGCGCACCAAGCCTGCCAACGGGCTCATTTTTGGCGACAGCGTCGCATTCGACCCCGCCAAGCAACTCGTCGCCCGCGCCGGCGCCAAGGCCGGGTCCGCCGGCGCCGGCAAACCCGTGGACGTCACGTTCACCGGCAAGCCCGACCAAAACGCGTTGCTTCGTCCGGCTCAGGGTTTCTGGGACCTCGGTGATTTTCTTCAGGTGAAGGTCCGCGTGAAGAACACCGGCTCCGCTCCGGCTTCGCTCACCGTCCAGCTTACCAGCCGCGGTGGCGTTTCCGATTTCAGCACCACCGGTAAGCCCGTCGCTCCGGGCGCGACGACCGACATCGTAATTTCATTCATCCCGACAACTCCGTTCGAGATCATCGCCGATCCCGCTCAAGAGGTTCTCGAAGGCAAAAAGAGCTGGGGCGTGAGGGAAACGCCCGGCGCACGCTACACCAGCCATCAAACCACCGGCGTTGTGCTTACACCGGCCGACGCCACCAAACCCGCCTCCTTTCAAATCCTCGCGATCGGCGCGAGCGCCCCTCCGCCCGCGACGGCACCCGCCTGGCTCGGGCAGCGTCCTCCCGTCGCCGGCGAGTGGGTGAAGACCTTCGAGGACAACTTCGACGGCACCGCCTACGACGAGACCAAGTGGAATCCCTACAGCGGAAACTACTGGGACAAGCGCGTGGGCTTCTCCAAGCGAAACATCATCGTTGGCGACGGCGTCGCCCGCCTGCGCATCGAGAAACGCGACGGCTTCCACAACGACGATCCCAACGGCAAGGCCACCACCTTTGCCACCGGCTGGCTCGACAGCTACGGAAAGTGGACGCAGCGCTACGGCTACTACGAGGTCCGCGTGAAACTTCCCACCGCGCCCAGCATGTTTCCCGCCTTCTGGCTCATGCCCGAGCGCGGCCCGAAGGAGTGGCCTTCGTATCGTCGCAGCGAAACCAAGGACGGCGGCATGGAGTTTGACGTCTTCGAAGGCCAGTCGATGTGGGGCCCGTATCGCACCACCTTCGGCATGCACTGGGACGGCTACGTCAAGTATCACAAATCCGCCGGCACGAGCGTGCACTATAACCAGCCCGACAAGGACGGCTTCTTCACCATCGGCATGCTGTGGACGCCCGGCCATGTCTCGGTTTATTCGCAAGGCCGTTTGGGCGGCAGCTGGGACTCTCCGCGCGTCGGCTCGGTGCAGTCGTATCTCATTTTCGACATGCTTCCCGGAGGCTTTGAATACGACCCGCTCGACCCCGCCAAGCTGCCCGCCGATCTCGTGATCGACTACGTGCGCGTGTGGCAGCGCAAAGATCTCGCGAGTCCCGACGACGGTCCGAAGTCGCTGAAATAACCGCATCCAAACCGAGGCAGAAGAGGATTTACGAACGCGCGAAGGAGGAGGATAACGGAGAAAGAGAACGATAAAACATACCCCATGATCCGCCGACTCGCCCACCTCTGCCTCATCACCAACGACCTTGATCGTCTTGTCGCCTTTTATCGCGACGGACTCGGCCTCAAGGTCGCGTTCACATTCGTCAACGCCGACGGTGCCACGTATGGCACCTACCTCGCGTGCGGCGACACGACGTTCATCGAGATCTTCGACCAGATGCTCTCCGCCAAACAGTGGGGCGGAGACATGAATCCGCTCCGCGCCGGCAACCGCTACGGACACCTCTGCCTCGAAGTCACCGGCATCGCCGACCTGAAGAAAACCCTGCTCTCGCGCGGTCTTGAGGTGGGCGAGATTCGCACCGGCTACGATCATTCGCTGCAGATGTGGACGGCCGATCCCGACGGCAACCGCATCGAGCTCATGGAATACACGCACGGCAGCTGGCAGCTCCAGCCGCCCGCGCAGTAGCGCGGGCCTGGCGGCTTACGCCAAGACGACCGAATAACCGACGGAGCCGGCTGAGGTGGCAACGGGTTCCGGTGCGAAGCGGAGGCGTTGGATTTTTTCGTCGGTGCCGTGGTGGCCGCGGTAATCGCAGGTTTCGACCGTGGCGAGTCGGGTGCCGGCGGTTGGAGTGATGCGGAGCGTTGCCTTGGGGGTGGCGATCAGGGCGTCCGCGCCGTCGCGGGTGACGGTGTTCTCGGAGATGAGCAGCGATTCAATCTCACCGGGGCCGTCGAGTTCATAGGTGTCGGTGACCGTGAGGAGACCGGTGGATTTTTCGAAGAGCCAAGTGCGGACGAGTTTTTTGCAGCGGGCGGCGGGCGGGTAGCATTTCGTCAGGTCGACGACGAACTCGACGCGGTCGCCACCGATTTTTGTTTTCAATACAGCGGCGGCGAATTCTTTGCCGGCGGGTTGTTCGCAGCCGTTTACGAAAGGCACGGAGTGGCCGAGCGAGCGGGCGGCGAGGAAGTCGTAGCGTTTGTCGCTGAAGAAGGCGCGGACGTATTCCGGCGAGCCGATTTCGACGAGCGCGGGGGCGCCGTCCACGTTGAGGAGAAAGCTGCCGCAGTCGTTGTGGTTGTGGTGCTCGTCGTTGTGGCCGCCCTTGGCGGCGAATTCCCAGAGGTGGCCGCGGGCGTCCACGCCACGGGTGACGATGGCGCCGTAGTCGGGGAAGTAGGAATCGGGTTGAACAGGTTCGCGGGCGGCGGTGATGACGGCGGCGGCGGGGGCGCGAAGCACGAGACGGGTGAGGAAAAAGAAGTCGGTGCGGAGGATGCTCAGATCGAGGCCCTTGGCGGCCTGATGGCGGTAGAGCGCGGCGCCCTGCGCGACGAGCACCGGATCGGCGAGACGCTGGCCGAGGTAGGTGAGCAGCGAGGGACTGAGGCGGCCGGTGCGGCCGCCGTCGGAGAAGTTTACGAGATGGCCTTCGGCGAGCGTTACCTGCGGCGCGAAGCGGGCGATGGCGGCGACCTTGGTGTCGGCCTCGAAGACGGAGAGTTGTCCGCGTGTGCGGTGTTCGAGCTGGGCGTTGAGTTCGGCGAACCAGCCGAAGCCGTAGGACCAGTAGCCGGGGCCCTCGGAGGTGGAGCCGTCGGCGCCGTAGCCGCCGAGAAACGCGGGGAGGCGAGCGGCGGCAAGGGACAGCATGCGGGCGACGAGCGCGTGGTCCTCCTCGATGGCGAGGGCGGCGCCGAGGACGCCCTGGTGGCAGACGGCGTTCCAGTTGTTGGTGATGTTAAACCAGGTGAATGCGGCGCGGGGCGCGACGTAGTTTTCGAAGATCTGGACGTGGAGGCGGGTCTTGATGCGTTGCGCGAGATCGGCGGGGATCACGGCGGCGAATACGACGAGGATGTCGGCGAGGTTGTTGGCGGTTTCGGCGGCGAAGAGATCGATCATCCACGGATTTTTTCCGGTGGGTTCGGTCCAGACGTGCGCGGGCAGGGACCAGGATTCCTCGTCCATGATCTCGCCGAATTTTTTCAGGAACGAAGGCAGCAGGCATTCGCGGGTGGCGGTGTCGCCGAGAAGAACGGCGATGGCCGAGCGGCTCAGGCGGCGGCGGCGCTCGAAGTAGGGTTTTTCGAAAGGCAGGCGCGCGCCGGTCTTGAAGAAGTCGGCGTAGAGTTCGTTGGTGAGGACGGGCAGGGGCTCGTCGGCCTCGGTGACGGCGCTGGCGATGAGTTGCGGCAGCCACGACGAGACGGAGGGGTTTTCGCGCGCGGCGGCCCAGATGGGATCGCCGAGGAGCGGCAGCGAAGGCCGGCCGGCGGTGGCGGCGAGAATCGCGGCGATTTCGTTCTCGGGGAGCGGGGCGTGGATCAGGTTGCGCATGGGGAAAGCGTGAGACGTTAGCGGCTCAACGAAGAGGGGGAAGCAGATTGCAGGACGCGCAGGGTAATGGCGCGAGGATCACGGTAGATTGTCTGAACAAAGTCGGGCGGGTTGACGTCCGGGCGGGTGATGAAGTCGTCCCAGACGAGGAACCAGAGCCAGGGGGCGGCGGGGGTGAGGGCGGGTAGGGCGCCGCATTCGCCGAGGGCGAGGGGTTTGCGGCCGGCGTAGAGCTCACGGAGGCCGTCGAAGGTTGCGAAGAAACCCCGGTCATGCCGGCGGGTGCGTAGAGGTCGGTCGCGATGATGTCCACGAGGTCGTCCCCGGGATACCAGTCGAGCGCGGCGGGGCTGTCGGTCGAGGTCCAGACCCAGAGGAGGTTGTCGAGGTGATGCACGCGGGTGAAGCGGTCGAACATCAGGCGGTAGAGGCGCTTCGTCGCCTCGGGTCCGCGGGCGCCCCACCAGAACCATTGGCCTTCGGCTTCGTGCAGCGGACGCCAGAGCACGGGGACACGGGCGTCGCGGAGGACTTTGAGTTTTTCCGCGATGCGATCGAGGTCGGCGATGACGGCGTGATACTCGGGTGTGGAGGTGTCGGCCAGGCGGTCGACGTCGAAGAGGGTCTTGAGGGTGGAAAAACTATCCCAGACCGGTTCGCGGCTGCCGCCGGGGGAAAGCCAGTGCCAGGAGAGTTGGGCGATGCCCATGCGGTGAAGCGCCCAGTCGCGGGCGGTTTCGATCGCGCCATCGCCGTCGGGGTGGTTCCAAGTGCCGGAGTAGTAGAGCAGGTCGAGTCCGAGGATGGCGGGGGCGGCGCCGTCGGTGAGGTCGGCGATGGTTTTGAGGCGCGGCAGGGAGCCGGGGTTGGAGTCGTGCTGGCCGGCGAAGGTGCGGCGGCCGAATTCGCGGGTGAGCGTGGTGAACAGTTGGCGGGCCTCGGGCGAGGCGTGCGGGTTGACCGGAGCGGCGGAGAGGTGGAAGGGCGCGGGAGCGGCGGCGGGCGAGAGGCGGATAAAATCCACGTCGATGAAGGTCCAGTCGGTGCCGATGCGGAGGGTGTTGTCACCGGCGTCGAGGAAGACGCGGCCGTAGCGGGCTTCGCCGAAGCCGGTGGTTTTGGGGAAGAACCGGCTGCCTTGGGCGCGTCCGTTGACGGAGACGGGAATGCGTTTGTCGCCGCCGCAGGCGTAGCCGAGATCGAGAAAGTAGAAGCCGGCGGCGGGCGTTTTGATCGCGAGGGCGAGGCCGTCGCCGAGGTGTTCGAAGCCGGTGACGAAAGTGCGGCCGGTGCCGTCGGGGTTTTCACGGGCGAGGCGGGTTTTGCCAAGGAGGAGGCCGGATTCGGCTTCGTAGGTTTGGGCGGGCGGAGGCGGGGCGGCGGCGAAGGCGGAGGTCGCGGATGAGGCGAGGATGCCCAATGCCAGAACCAAAATGACGGGCCGGCGCATGGTGGAAGCGGAAGGCGGAGTTTTTAACCACGCAGAGAATCGCCCAACGGGGCGATTCTCCGGGAGTGGTTTTGGCCAATGGCCTTCACAAGTTGAGCGGAGGGACGGTCGATGCCGCCGGGGGGGGCGGAGACATGCGCGTCAGGCCGTGGCAGGCGCATTGGTCCAGCCGAGCCCAAAACGAAAACAGGCGTCTTCCGAGGACCACATCGGGAAATTGGTGCCCCAGACGTTATCATAAAGGACCGACGTGACACCTTGGTTTAAGCGTGGTTTTTGCCGGGTGAAATCGAGCAGGCGGGGAGTTCCGGGCGCGATGAGGATCGCGTCCGGACTTGTCAGGGAGAAATCGGCTGCGGTCACCGGACCGGTCACGGCGTGCAGATGGCGGTTGCCGCCTTTGACGACGTCCGCGGGGTTCACGGCAAACCCCATTTTTTCAAAGCTCCAGGTGTGTTCGGGGAGACGCGGGTTGAGGTGGAACCAGAGGGCCTCGGGCAGACGGTTGGCCGGTTTTCCCTTCCACCGGAGACTCATGTCCAAGCCTTCCGGGCGGGCCGAGACGAGGAGGACAACATCCGCCGGCGCGCCCAGCCGTTGGGCCGCCGCGGGGAAGCGGAGCGCGATCTGGGCGGAATCGTGTCTTTTAGAAAGATCGATGCGATGGACGCGCGGCCGGTATCGATGTGATGTCGATCCGCGCATGCCGGGCTTGGTGAAGTCCGCCACGCACCACCAGGTCTTGAGGCGGCAATATTGACGGTAGAACCGTTCGTAGTCGCCGGCGGAAAATGTCTCGTAGACCAATGCTCCCAGACGATGCGATGCATCGGCGTATATCCGACCCGCCTGGCGGAGCCGGGAGATGGCGCCGGAGTCGTCGATGGCCATTTCCCAGGGGCCCAGGGTGAAGGGTTTACCGAAGCCGATCCGCGTGGATGTCGTTAAACGGAAAGGCTTGGGCGGAGGAGGCGGGCATGCCCTGGCCTTGGCTTGCAGACTTGCGGGTAGCGCGGCGACGGCTTGATCCAGGTAGGCGCGTTGCTCGCGCCAGGAAGCGGTCACGGCGCGAAAGTTGGGAGCCGACAACGCGGCCCGGAGCCGGCGCGGACTCCAGATCTTGCGGTCGTGAAGGTGCTTCTTGATGTCCATGCCCCAGGTGTGTTCGGCGACGAGAAGCAGTTGCTCGCCAAACGCGAGGTCGACGTCCTGGCGTTCCACCAGGATTCCCTGGTTGATCCACGTCGTGCGCAGGCGGCTCAAGGCGCGGAAGCGGGCGACTTTCTGCGGGTCGGTGCCGACGCCGTGAATCCAGGTGTCGCCAATTTCGGAGGTGACCACTGGCAGCGATGCGCGGTTCGCCCAGACTGTTTTTGCGACCGGGTCCAGGCCGCCCGCCTTGATTCGGGCGTCCGGGAATCGCCCGCGCAGCTGGTCGTAAACTTTATCTATCTGGCGGGGATCCTGCGGGCCGAGGTTGTCGCCCGTCAGGTTCATGCAGAGACCGACGCCACCGGGCAGACGGGTGGTCGAGCCGTAGCTTTCCTCGTAGATCACCACGACTTCGGAGCCGCCGGTTTGCCACCGGAAGACACGGGGAACCGAAGGCACCACGGAGGTCGGGTTTACGCCCAGATGCAGAAGGCGAATGCCGGCCTCGGCGAGGAGCGGAACCATGCCGAGGGTGTGGCCGGGCACGTCGGTCATTTTGGCCGCGATGGTTTTCCGGCCGAACCGCTCGTCGAGCCTGCGCGAAAATTCGAGGCCGAGGCGGAAGAGGCTCGGGTCGAGCAACTCCGTGTGGGTCGTAAACGGCAGGGCGTGCCAGTGGAAGTCGCCTTCGGCGATGGCCTCCTCCATCAGCTTGCGCTCCTGCGGTCCGGCGTCGGCGAGGTAGCGGTAGGCGAGCCAGGAGCCGGTGGTCCAAACGAAACGGTTGGGGCTGGAGCGGGTTTTGCGGGCAAGCGCCAGCGCCGCGGGGATGAAGTCCTTGTGGTAGCGCGAGACCACCTTGCGGGCGAGATCGGTAAACCCGATGTCGAGATGGGTTTTGAAAACGACCGTGACCTCTTGGGGCGATGAGTTCATGTCAGGCGACCTTGCGCTTCCCTTTGATGATCTGTCCAGCCGCGAGCACTTCGGCGTGAAGGATTGAAGCCAGTGGTTTCATGCAGGCCGGTTGACCGGCTTATGGGGATTCGGGTTGCGAGAACGGGTGGGGACCGAAGGCGGGGCGGAGGTCTTTTAGCTCGGGAGGGCGGCCGTCGAAGAGGTCGGGGCGAAGGCCCAGAACAGCGTTTTGACATCGTAGGCGCGGCTGCGCTCGGCGCAGAGGCGGAGGATTTCGGGGCCGCCGCCGCCGGTGTTTTCGGAGGAAAGCGTGAGCGCGGGCGTGTGTTGGCGGGCGAGGAAGGCGAGGTAATGAACGGGGCTCCAGCGGGCGGGATCGGGACTGGTTTCGTCGCTCCACGCGGGGTTGGCGTCGAGCCAGGTGCAGTGGACCCAGACCTGGGGATCGCGGATGCCGCCGATGAAGCGGGCGAAGTCGAAGCCGCGTTGGATCTCGCCGTTTTTTTCGGGGGACGTGGTGCCGGCGAGGTCGGCGGCGACGGCGGGTTCGAGCTGGCCGGGGCGGATGCCCCACGAGGGATACATCATCATGAGCGGGCCGGGGTAGAGGTGGCGGACGGTGGCGATTTGCCAGTCGTGGTAGTTTTGCAGGCTGGCGAGATACCAGTCGAGGAAGCGGCGGGCGGAGGCGTGGCCGGGTGACGCGTCGCCGGGTTTCCATCCGGGGACGGGACAGGCGGTGAGGCCGGCGGGGAGGCCGGGTTTGGCGCCTTGGGCGATGGGGTCGAAGGCCCAGTAGCAGTTGGGGTGTTTGGCGTAGGTCGTATCGGGGTAGTTGAGTTCCCCATACCAACCGCCGCCGAGGCGCACGGCGAAGAAATCGACGCCGAGTTCGCGAAAGAGTGCGGCGAGGTGGAACGCGTAGCGGGCGCGGACGGCGGCGTTGAAGACGGTGTTGGCGATGTTTTTGCCGGAGGCGCGGTCGGCGTAGAGGGAGCCGTATTGGTTTTGGTAGCGGCTGTCGGGGAGGGTGAAAAGCCAGGCGGGCGGGTATTGAATGCCGGGGTCGAGGACGACTTGCAGGTTGGCGCGGCGGTAGGCGTCGAGGTCGGCGCGGAGTTGGCGGATGTAGGCGGGGTTGGGTGTGCCGGCGGTGGGTTCGAAGTTTTCCCAGGAGACGCCGAGCACGACGAGGGTGACGCCGGCGTCGGCGAGGGCGGGGGCTTGCGCGGGGGTGGCTTGGAGGACGCCGAGCGCGGTTCGTGACGCGGGGGCGGCGCAGAGGGCTGAAAGAAGCAGGCCCAGGGCGAGAAGGAGGGTGGCAGCCAGGCGCATGGAGGAAGGTGGGGCGGATCGGGTTCTTTCCTCTTTCTCTTACTCTTTATCGTTCGTCAGGAATCGGAGGGGACGGAGGGAGAAAGAGAAAGATTAAGAGGAAAGAGAAAGAGGGGGGAGGAGCGGGAGTCGGGTCGCTCACGTTCCCCGCTACGTTCGGAGTTCAGCGCATTTTTTTCAGTTCGAATTTTTTCCCGGCGAGGGCGTCTTTGACGAACTGTCCCCAGAAGGGCGTGGGATCGTAGTTCCAGTTTTCGATCAGACGGGGAGTGGCCTTGGGGTGGATGCAGAAGGCCGTGTAGTTGAGGCGATATTTCTGGACGAGGGCGAGGGCGTCGGGCGACCACGTGTAGGGGTCTTCCTGGTTTTTCGCGGGGATGAAACCCATCTTCTTAACGTCCGCGCCGAACTCGCCCACGAGGATGGGATACTTGGCGGCGACATCCAGAAAGCGTTTCTGCCAACCGCCATGCCAGTTGTAGAAATGGGTGGCATACATGATGCCGTTGCCGGAGGAGTCGGTGAGGGCGAAGCCGTTGAGGACGCCGCTCAGATCGTAGGCGTAGCCGAGGCCGCCGGCGACGACGATGTTCTTCGCGCCGGTGGAGCGGACGGCGTCGATCAGGGCCTGCATGCCCGTCGAGTGTTTGGTGAGGAGCTCGGTCTTGCCCTTTTGTTTCACCTGAAAGTCTCCGCCTTTCTGCCAGACCGCCCAGGGAATGCCGGTGGGTTCGTTGAAGAGGTCGAAGAGGACGGCGGGGTTGTTTTTGTAGCGGGCGGCGGCGTCCTTCCAGAACTCGACCGCGCCGTCCTCGGGCGCATGGAAGCGATGCAGATCGAGGACGATGTAGGCGCCGCGGGCGGCGGCCAGCTTGATGGCGTTGTCGACCACGAGGCGGTAGGCTTCGGGGTCGTTGCTGGTTTGCGGGGCCTTGCCGCGGCCGAACCAAAATCCGTCGTTCACCGGGAGGCGGATGACGTTGGCTTTCCAATCGTCGATCGCGACCTTGACCGAGCGCAGGATGTATTCCCCCTTGGCGGACCATTCGAGGCTGGGGACGTTGACGCCCTGCAACCACACGGTGGCGCCGGCGGCGGTGACGAGCCGGTTGCCGGAGACTTTGATCTCGGGAGTTTTGGAGGGCAGCTCCAGCAGTTTTAAAATGTCCGCTTCGTCCTCGGTTTGTTTTTTGGCGGCGAGGAGCGGGGCCTGGGCGAGAGCCCCGGCCTCGGCGGCGGGCATGGGGGTGACGATGACTTGTCCGAGGTCGAGGGTGCCTGACTTCACCTGGGCGATGACGGGGATGAGCTGGATGGCGGCGGCGCCTTCGGGGACGAGGAAGCGGCGGCTGACGTCGGTCCAGTCTTTGGCGTGGGAATCGAGAACGAAGCCGCCGCCCTTGGCGACGGGCTGGCCCTGGGCGTCGAGGAATTTGTAGGAGAAGTGGATGTCTTTGGTGAAGGAGGGGGCGCCGGAGCCGTTGGTGCCGAACTTGAAGTTGGCGATACGGAAGCGGACGGTGAGGACGAGGCCTTTCACGTCGGGAGAAAGAGGCAGGGTGCGCGTCAATTGAACGAGTTGGCCTTCCTTCTGTGAAACGAGACGCAGGAAACGGATGGAGCCTTCTTTCTCCCAGGTGATCGGCTGGGAGGGATCGTGAGGCCAGCCGTCGGGCCAGAGGGGATCCTGGGTGGCGGCGGAGAAATCGCCGTTAGCCAGCAAGGACGGTCCGGCCGGAGCGGCGGGGGTGGCCGGCGTGGCGGTGGCGCGAGCGGGTGCCGCGGCGGGTTCGCCGACGCCGGGGGCGGTGTCGGTGGCGTCGGTGTTTTGCGCGCGGAGCGCGGGGGCGAGCGCGAGGAGGATTGCGCCCAGCGCGGTGCGGCAGAGAGCGCGGCGAAGGAAAGACGTGGTGTTGGACATGGGGGAAGACGGAGGGCGGAGCCGGAGGGAGAAAGAGAAAGATTGAGAGGAAAGAGAAAGAGTCGGAGGGCGGAGAGAGGGTATTAAAGGGAAAGGGCAAAGTAACCTAATAGGTTACTTTGCCCGAGGGAGGTTCCGGGGTGCGGGCGATCAGGGCGGCGACGTGGACGAGGGTAGGCTCGACGCGGCCATGGGCTACGGTGTGGTGATGGTCACGTTGTCGAAGGTGGCGGTGCAGAGGGTGCCGTCGGCGCGGCTGCTGACGGCGAGACCCACATAGACCGGGCCGGTGGTCCAGAGGTTGGCGCTGGTGTAGGTGTAGGGAGTGCCGAGCTGCGTCCAGGTCGTGCCGTTGGCGGACGTGAATGCGGTGAACGTGTTGCCCGTGCGGACGAGCCTCAGCCAGGAAGGTGCGGCTCCGGTAACCGTCACCGGCACCGAATAGCTTCCGCTGGTGGAGTTGCGGTGGATGAACTGGAGCCCCGAGGTCGGGGTGGCCAGCATCATGGCGTGTTTGGATCCGGTGGTGAGGGTTTCACGGATCATCACGCCGGCCTGGGCAATGGCATGGGTGTTCTGCTGGGTGACGATGCGGGCGGTGATCGTGCAGTCGCCGGCGACCTGCTGGTAGGCGTATTGGAATTCATCCAGGGCGTTCCAGATATACTGGCCGGAACCGCGCACGGTGAAAGTGCCGCCGGCGATGATGGTGCTGCCGGCGGCCGCGACGGCGCCCACGTCCTGGTTGGACCAGCCTGCGTCGGTCAGGATGGCGAGGTCGTGGATCAGCGTGACCTGGCTGAAATTGCTCGTGCCGCCGGTGAAGCCGAAGACGGTGCCGGCGGGAAGGGTGGCGGGATTGCCGACGCGGTTGGTGATGTCGGCTTTCAGGACGCCGGTGTCGTTGGAGCCTTGATAGAGGCGGGCGCGGACGGTGCATGCGGTGCCATCGTAGTCGATCACCATATACATATCCACCGCGGCATAGTTCGACAGCGGCTGCGTTGCCCATCCCTCGACGATGTTGTTGACGGTGCTGCCGACGATGGCGATCTGGTCGGGGTTGTTGTCCACCTTGACGCCCCAGAGCCGGTTGTTCTGGCCATAGTAGCCGAGGGCCTGGCCGTAGTCGCCTTGGGTGCCGGGGCTGGCGGAGTAGGCGCCGAAGACGAAGCCGTCGGCGTAGTTTTGCTGCACTTGGAAACCAAAACGCGCCTGCACACGGCTCTTGGCCGAGGTGAGAGGCTGGCCGTTGAACACCGCGGCGGTCGCGAGATAACCGGTGGTGGTGGTGAGCTTCAAATCACCGCCGGTGACCAAGGGCTGGAAGTTGGCGGGGTTGATGGTGGGGGGGGTGCTGGGATTGGCGTAGAGCTGCAGTCCGGCCGGAGCGGTGGTGAAGTCGGTGCTCAGCACCACGGCGGCAGGGGAGGCGGGAGGAGTCGGAGGAGTCGGTGCGTCGGTGCGCGGATAACGGAAGACGCAGGCGGTCAGAGGCGGCAGAACGTGGCTGAACGAGGTGCCGTAGGCGGTGGCGGTGCCGGTGTCGGGACGTGTCCGTCGCGGTGAGTTTGAAGAGCGTGGGCGCGGTGACGGGCGGGGCGTTGGTGATGGTGACGTTGGCGGTGTAGGTCGTGGTGTCGTGGCGGTTGAGCACACGGACGTAGAGATAGGAGTCGTCCTTGCTGGCGGTGACGACGACGTGGGAGTCGCTGCTGGTCTGGGCGAGCACCTGGTCGCCGGTGAGGACGCCGTGGATGTAGGCGGCCCAGTAGGGGAAGCTGCGGGTGTTGTCGGCCTTGTAGTAGGCGAGGGAGTGGTTGGTCCGGTCGAACTGGAACCCGTTGGTGACGTAGCTGCGCGGGTTGTAGAGCGTGTAATGGTCGGCGAGGAGGAACCAGAGGCCCTGGACGATGGTGTGGTTGTAGATCTGCACGCCGTCGTTGAAGAGATTCAGCTCGGTGATGCCGGTGCCGACGGTGGCCGGAACTCCCGAGGTGCCCATCTTCGTGAGCAGCGCCTTCTCACCGCGGGTGGTGCCGATGGTGTGGTCGAAGTGGACCATCTCGGCGGTGTGATTGAGTTGGTTGTAGGCGGTGTTGGCGAAGCCCTCCCAGGAATAGATGAGGCCGTAAACGTGGCGGGTGACGATATCGACCTGGTTTTTGCAGGCGGGCAGGAAAGCGTTCATGATATCGTCCCGGTAGTTGCCGAAGCCGTATTCCCAGCTGACGACCGGGCCGGCGAGGAGGACGTTGCCACGCACGCCGGAGGCGGTGAGCTGGGTGTGCGCGAGCGAGAAAAAGTCGATGTATTCCTGGGGCGTGGCGACCTGGTAGTTGACGTTCGCCAGATCGGGCTCGTTGCCGATCTCCCAATATTGGGTGGAGAGGTTGAACGGCGCCGCTTTGTAACGATTCACCAAATACGTGATATTGGTGGCCACGCGCTGGTTGATGGGCGTGGGATCATCGGCGGGGTAGAGGGTGCCGTCGAGGCGAAGCAGGGCGTTTTTGAACGTGGTGTTGCTGTTCGACTCGATGCACTGGATGAAGAGAGGGGAGGCGCCGGCGTTGACGATCTGGGCGACCTTGGTGTCGAGATCCGCGAGGGTTCCCACCCCGCCGGCGCTGTCGGCGGGGTAGCCGACAATGCGCACGACACCGATGCGGGCCTTGACCAGGTCGCCGCGATAGTCGGGTGTCAGGGTGTTCCAGAAAGGGGTCGCGGCACAGACGCCGCCGAGACCGGCCGGGATATCGCGCACGACGGAAGATGCATTGATGGTGACGGTGGCGGTCTGGGCCGAGAGCGCCGGTGCGAGAATGGCGATGACGAACGACAGCAAGAAAAGGCAGCGGGATGGTCGCTGCCTTGAGGGGGTGTTATTTGATATGTTCATTTTGGGGTGGGGGAAAGCAGTAGCTGTCCGTGTGGGTGGCACGGTGAGGGGAAGAAGGAGGAATCAGGCTGTGTGGGAAATCAGGTGATCGTTGAGGGATGCGGGTTGGTGATTGGAGAAACTTGGGAAGGGAGAGGGGGCGGAGGTAACCGCTGATTACGCAGATGGGCGCAGATTTTTTCGAGAGGAGTGCTCGCGGAACACACGGAAGAATCGGAGGGGGGAGATTAAGAGGAAGAGAAAGAGTCGGAGGACGGAGGGAGGGCCTGAAGGGGAAAGGGCAAAGTAACCTATTGGGTTACTTTGCCTGGGAGAGATTCAGGCGGTGCGGACGATCAGGTCGGCGACGGGGGTGAGGGCGACATCGACGCGGTCATGCACGGTGGTGGTGTAGCAGATGTAGCGGTCGTTGAGGCAAAACTGGGGATGCGGATGCAGGTGGACGCATTGCGTGAGGTGCTGGGCGAGCGGGCCGCGGTTGACGATCTCGACTTCTTTGCCGGTGACGGTGTCGCGGAAGAGGACGTGGCAGTCGGCGGGGGACGGGAGGTCCATGCGGTCGGCGACGAGGTAGCGGCCGGTGCGGTCGGAGTGGGCGTGGGAGAGAGCACCGGGCCAGACGAGCGTCTCGGCTTGCGTGGCGATGTTCACTTTTTTCACACCGACGCCGTAGTGGAGATACCAGATGTGTTGGCCGTCGGCGTCCCACCATTCATGGCCGCTGTGGGAGACGGGTTCTTTGAGGAGGGGGCGGGCCTGCTCGCCGCGACGGATGAGCCAGATGCGGTGGTAGGGGCGGAGTCCGTCAAAGGGTTCGGCGGCGTGATCCTGCCAGTATTCGTGGGCGAACATCTGCACGTCGGGATCGGTCGGACTGAAGAGACCGTGGTCGTGAAACCGGCCTTCGATTTTTTGCCACAATTTGAAGGGCGATCCGTCGACGGGCAGTTCGCCGATGTAGCAAGTCTGGTGTCCGTCCTCTCGGACGAAGCGGGCGTCGATGTTGAGCGTGCGGTGGTCGGCGGAGAAGGTGAGGTGGGTGGCGATGCGTTCGAGGCGCCCGGCGACGAGCTCGGCGGGGAAGCTGTTCACGCGCACGGCGCGGTCGGTCGCGAGCGGGCCGCGTTTCCACGTGTCGAGGTGGTTGCCCCAATAGACTTCGCCGGTCGCGGGATCCACGGCGGGGGATTCGGACGGGAATTGGGTTTCCGGATACACGCGGAGTTCGTTGCGTTCGAGATCGGCGACGCCGAGGACCTGTTGCGTGTGGCGGCCGCCCTCGGGTGGAAAGCCGCAGCGGAGCCAGAGGTAGCGGCCGTCGGCGGAGAAGCTCGGATTGGTGTAATAGAACGACTGCTGCACCGGCGCGGCGCGTTTGGTGAGGACGAGGCTTTCCACGCCGTTGGAGGGATTGCGCCAGCGGGTGAAGAGCGCGGAGGTTTCGGGTGAGTGCATTGACGGAAGGAGAGGAGGACGGACGTAACCGCGGATTGCGGGTATGATCGCAGATTTCGGAGCGGAGTGCCCACGGAACACACGGAATACACGGAGAAATCGGAGGTGACTCGGAGGGAGAAAGAGAAAGATTAAGAGGAAAGAGAAAGAGGAAGAGGAAGGAGGGGGGCGGTGCGCGTTCAGGGGGCCCAATCGTCGGTGCGGAAGGGGGCGAGCGGCAGGCCGGCGGCGTTGTAGAGATTGGTCTCGGGGCTGTTGCACCAGGCGTAGCGCACGGCGACGGGCGCGGGCACGGAGGCGGCCGAGACGGTGATGGTGCCGTCTGCGAGCGTGGCTTGGGCGGGGACGAATTTTTTGTCGGCTCCGGCGATTTCGAAGCCGAGGGGCGCGGAGCCGTCGCGGGTTTTCAGCCCTTCAGCCGAGGTGAAAGCGAGTTTGATGGCGGTGCCTGCGGGCACGGCCTTGGCAAAGCGCGGGCTGGAGAAGACGACTTGTTGGCCGTAGGTCTGCGCGAGGGCGATGAGGGCGAGCCGGTGGCCGACATCCTGTTTGTTGCGCGGATGGATGTTGAGCGGGTTGCCGATGTCGATGGTGATGGCTTCGCCGGTGGCGGGCAGGGAGAGGCGTTGGTCCTGCGCTTCGCGGAGAAAGGCCCATTGGGTGGACTGGGCGTTGCCCATCGCGCAATTGGGAAGCTGCACCCAGTAGAAAGGCACGTCGCCCTGATCGAGGGTCTTTCGCCAGCCGGTGATGAGGGCGGCGAAGAGTTTGTGGTATTCGGCCGCGCGGCGGGTGTTGGCTTCGCCTTGATACCAGAGCACGCCGCGCAGGCCGACGGGGAGCAGCGGATGAATCATGCCGTTGTAGAGGTTGGACGGACCGCTGACGGAATCCGGGCCGGCGGGAGCGGCAGGGGCGCGTTTTTTGAACGCTTCGCCTTTGGCCTTGGCGTCGGCTTGTTCGGCGGTCCACGTGGCCAGCGCCTGATCGTAAGCCGCTTTTTTCCCGGGGTAGCCGGTCTGGGTTTTGGCCCAGCTTTGCTTCAGGGTATTCAGCGAAGGTTCGACCGAAAACGAGGCGGGACTGAGCCAGGCCTCGATCGCGCTGCCGCCGTAGGAGCTGTTGATGATGCCGACGGGCACCTTGAGTTTTTGATAAATATCCCGGGCGAAAAAATATCCGGCGGCGGTGAAGATGCCGACGGTTTCCGACGAGGACGGTTCCCATTTCCCCTGGGCGGTCGTCTGCGGCTCGGCGGCGGAGGCGCGGGCGATCTTGATGTGGCGGATGAGCGGGTAGTCGGCGGAGGCGCGTTCCTTGGCGAAGACGTCTTTCTCAAGATCGCAGACGCGCAGTTCCATGTTGGACTGGCCCGAGGCCAGCCAGACCTCGCCGACCACGATGTCGTGAAGGGTGATCTGGTTTTTCCCGGTGACGACGAGATCGGCGGGTTCGGCGGTGGCAGGGGCCGGCTTCAGCCGGACCAGCCAGCGGCCGTCAGGGCCCGGCTTGGTGGAGACGGTTTCGCCGTGGAAGAGCACGGTGACGGTTTCTCCGGGAGAGGCCGTGCCCCAGATGGGGATGGGTTTGCCCTGCTGCAACACGGCGTGATCGGTGAACAGCGGCGCGAGGACGACGTCGGCGCGTAGGCCGGTGGCGAAGAGAAGCGGGAGAAGGCAAAGGATGCGGTTCACGAGGAGGGGGAGGACGGGTCGGTTTTGAGGCGGCGGGAGGGGGAGCCTGGGTCAGGGAGAGGCAGGGGGTTCTTGCGGGGCGGGGGTCTTGGGCCAGCCGGGCAGGACGAACATGCCGATGCCGGCACCTTCCTGGCCGGCGATGAAGAGGATGTTCGAGCCTTGGGGCTGTTGGCTGAGCTGGATGACGTTATTGAAGAGGGGAACCCAGCGATTGTTTTCCATGGTGGCGACTTGAACGACGACGGCCTTGCCTGAACCGGAAATCAGGGTCGAGGCGCCCGAATTCAGATCGATCTGCTGGGAACCGTTGCAGAGGATCATCAGGCGTTTGGGCGTGAGATTATGGAGACGGACGTGACCGGGAGGGAGTGAGGTGCTGTCATCGGGTATGACATACATGGCATAGCGACCATGTCCTGCCGGAGCGGTCAGCAAGGTGACCTTGGTGACGTCCTTGGGGATAAGAACAGAGGCGACCACGGGGGGCGGTTTGCGGTCATGCGCTTTCGGAGCGACGCTGGTGAAGGCGAGCACGGGAGGGCCCGAGTAGGTTTGGGTGGGAGAGCGGCCGTTGTTTTCGGTGGCTTCGACCTTCTGATTCGCGCCGTAGTAGAGAGTCGGGAGGTCCGTGCCCCAGGCGAACAAGCGGAATTGCACAGAGACAGGGGGGGGCGTGTCCTGGGCGCGCAAGGGCGGGCAGCCGAGGAGAACCATGATAAGGGCGAGGCAGCGGGTGAGCGGGTGCATGATGGGGGCGGAAATCAAGTGGAGGTCGGAGGGAGGCGCGGCGGGCGGCTGGTGTCAGATGTCTTCGGATGTGAGCCAGCGGAAGGAGATGATCTTGAAGGAGCGGCCGAAGGTTTTGTTGTTTTGAGAGGTGAGGCTGGCGGGGGCGGTTTGAGGAGAGTCGGCGGCAGGATCGGAGTAGGCAGGGAGGCGCTGGACGACGGCTTCGCACCAGGCGCGGGCCTGGGTTTGCGTGGAGTCGGTCGGGTTGAGCGCTTCGCCGTAGGTGCGGATGACAAAGGTGTCGGAGCGGGCGGAGAGGGCGGGTCCGAGGGCCTGGAGAAGGTCGCCTTGCAGGAGCCAGCCGGGGATGCCGGTGGAGGTGCGGCCTTGGGGGCCGGGCGGCGAGTCGGGGGTGTTGTAGAACGGATCCAGGTTGGGGAGGTCCACGAGCTTGTCCGCAAAGTAGGCCGTGCCGGTGTTGGTGAGGACGGGTTTTTGGGCGGAAGAGCTGAGGATTTCGCCGGCGAAGAGCATGCGGTCACCGTAGGCACCGGCGCCGTTGGCGGTGACGACATTGCTGCTTCCGACGGCATGGAAGGTGTTGATGCCGGAGGCGGTGGAATCGAGGGCGGCCTGAAGGGGGCCGCTAAGGCCGCGGCCCATGGGGATGGTGGAGGCGGCGAGGTTTCCGGAGGTGTCGGCGTCGTTGATGGAAGAGTTGAAGGCCCCGCTGGCGGCGACGAGAGAGCGGTTGATGAAGTGGGAGAGAGAGACGAAAGGGCCGCGGGCGCGGACGCGTTTGACGATCTCGGTTGCGAGTTTGTCGATCTCGTCGGCGGGCAGGGCGGACAGGCGGCGGTAGCCGGCGTAGGCGTCGTCACCGGTGCCGGAGGAGGTGTAGGACGATCCGGTCTTGGTGTTGGTGACGGGTTGCCAGAGGGTGCGGGGGTAAGGGACGCCGTCGGAGGCGGAATCGTTGTTGACGCGGAGAGTATCGAGGCCGCCGAGAAGGGCGACCCAGGCGTCGTGGGAGGTGGAGTTGATGTTGAAGGCGCCCTTGACGAGGAGATGGGCGGCGGAGTCCTTGGATCGGACGTCGGTGGCGGTGGCGCCGTCGTAGATACCGTAACGGGGGTTGATCGGGGTGATGGACGATCCGGTCTGGGGAATACTGGAGAAGTAGTAGCCGTCCCACAGGGCGGTGTTGAGCAGGTAGGCGAGATCGAAGAAGCGTGTTGAGGACGGGGCCTTATACCAGTTTGAGGAACGCGACTGGATGGAAGAGCCGCGGGTGACGAAGGGAGCGGAGTAGGAATTGCCGACGGCGTAGCCGGACTGGGTGTTGATGGTGTGGCCCGGGTGCCAGTCGTCCGCCGTGAGGCTGACGTGCTGGAGGGCACCAATGGAGAGGACGGGGGGCTGGGTGGAGGAGGTGCGACGGGGGAAATCAAACAGGACTCCCTGTGAGGCGACGGGGGCGCGGGTGGCGCCGCCATCCGGGCTGACGGTGGTGCCCGTGCCGAAGTTTTCCGCCCAGGTGGCGGGGGAGAGATCCTGGGTGAAGTTTCCAGACAGCGACATCGAGCCGCTGCGGGCGGAGCCGGCTCCGTAGGAGGTGGGGGTCCATAGGCTGAGCGAATCGACGGCCGTGCGATCCACGATGGCCGCGCGAAGGTTGAGATCCTGATAGGGACGTGCGTAGGCGAGCAGCGCATTATAAAATTTTCCCGCTCCACCGGTGGCGTCCAGGTCGCGCCAAGCGGGGGGGATGAAAGTGGTGTGGAAGTTGCCGATGATGTTGTTCTCGTGGCTGCCGAGGGCGACCGCCCCCTTTTTGCTGAAGGCACAGTCGGTGAGTTGCTGAAGGACGGCCTGGTCCGCCGTGCGTCGGAGTGTCGTGGTGAGAGCAACGTCGAGGTTTACGTAGAAGCTGATGGTTGTCTTGGAGGATTTAGGGGGGGCCGGAAGGGTATCGAAGCTGAAGTTCAGCTTGGTCCTGGCGGTGAAATACGCACTCGTGCCGCCGATGGGATTGGAGACGGTGTTGACCTCGAGGTTGACGGGATCTTCAGCGCCTGCAGAAGACGCGGTGGTGGACCCGGTGCCGCCCACCTGGCTGTTGCCGTTCACGGAAAGCACGCAATTGCCACCGGGCGGAATCGAAACCTCCGGGACGACGAAGCGGACCTGATCGAGCATGCTGGGGTTGGTGGAGTCGGAGGGGTCACGCATGAACACAAAGGTGCCGTAGCTGGCCGTCGCGCTGTGGGAGACGTCGGACGCGAAGATGATAAGTCCCGGGGGGATGGTTTTGGGGTCCGAGGGCATGGAGGGATTCGTCGACTTCGTGTAGGTGTTCTTGACCGCAAACTCGTAGGTGTTGGCGGGGATGTTCAGCGTAACATTGTAGGGATTGGCCAACACGAAGGCCACGTTGCAGCGCATGGGCACGCTGTAGTTGCCGACTGGCAAGGGCATGTCACCCACATCGACGCTTGCAACGGGTTGATCGGGGTCGGTGAAGACGATCATCCTGAACTGGGTGATGACCGGAGTGATGCCGACTTCGGTGGACGTCTCGGGGCGGACGGTGAGTGAGGGCGTGGCCTGATTGGCGTCGGGGTTGGTGTTGTAGAACGAGTAGAGCCAGTCCCATTTGGGCGCGTAATCGGGAGCCGCGGAGGTGCCCCAGTTGGGCGACCAGGTCGCGGGAATGATGTTTTGGCCTTTGAGGGGGGAGCTGTTCCAGGCGTTGGAATCGGGCTCGAAGGTGTAGGTCAGGTCCTGGCGCAGGCCGCCGTTGAGGGTGTCGGAAAGGATTCCTGAGGAGGAGACGGTGAAATCATGGAAGCGGGCGCGTTGCGTCTCCGCGAGAAGGGTGGCGTCGAGGAGGGGAGCTTGTGGCATTTGCAACATGCGGCCCAGCTTGATGGCGGCGTTCGTGTCATCGGCGGCCGGATATGCGGAAAACCCCGTGACCAGCTCCACGCCGGAGCGTGACGCGGACATGAGGCGGATGCGGGATTTGGCGGCGTCGGCATCGGTGCCGCCCGGGGTGGTTTTGCCGGCGTTGGGATCGGCGAGGGCGTAGGAGGCCTTGACGCCTTCGTCGCCCACCCACCAGGCGTAGCGGCCGATGGTGGTCGTGCCGGATGCGCCAGCGCCGGGCACGGTGGAGGAGGCGACGGTGATGTCCTTCATGGGGGCGACCACGTAGCGATCCACCGCCGCGCCGCCGGCGGCATCGGGGTTTACGCCGGCAGTTTTGGGGCCGACGAGCAGCGCGGCTTTCTGGCCGGAGGATTTGATCTCGAGATTGGAATAGTTGCCCGTCCAGCCCGCGGGGTTGGCGGTGTTCAATCCGGCGGCGGCCCAGTTGACGGGAGCGCCCGGGGTGAAAAGGGCGGTGTTGGCGGAGGTGCTTCCGCCGGCGGTGGAGCTTGTGACCTGACCGTAGGTGGCGACGGCGGTATCCGTGGTGAAGGAGCGGTCTTCGTTTCCGCTTACCAGCCAGTTCAGAAGAACGGGGCTGGGGGTTTCTTCGTAGATAGTTTTCTTGGGGCTGCTGGTGGAGGCGGCGCGGCCCCACACGCCCGTCCACCAGCGCGTGCCGCTTTGGACGGAGGCGGTGGCGGAGACGGGAGTGAGACCGTTGAGCGTGCCGTTTGCGGAGGAGGTGTTTTTGGCGGTGGAATTTCCGGGGAGGCGTCCGCCGTCCGCGGCGGCGGCGATGTCGGCAGCGGCGGTCACACGTTGGTCGGGGCCGGTGTATTTCTGGAGCTGGCCGAGGGCGATGTTGAGCGCCATGAGCGCGTTCTGGCGGGCCTGGGAGAGGCTTTGGTTGTTGGAAGCGACCTGGGTCTCGACGCGCGTGAGACTCGCCAGCGAGACGAGCAACAGGACTAGGAATGCCAGCAGCGTGACCGTGATGAGCAAGGCGAAGCCGCGGCGACCGGAGGGCCGGAGGGCCGGTGGCCGGTGGGCGGTGGCGGAACGCGGCGGGACGCCGCGTCTACTTTTCGGAGGGCTCATGACTTGGGGCGGGGTCTTTCTTCTTTCTCTTAATCTTTATCGTTCGTCAGGAATTGGAGGGCGGAGGACAGACAAAGGACGGAGGAGAAAGAGAAAGATTAAGAGGAAAGAGAAAGAGGGCGGAGCGGTCACCAGGTGTCCGTGCGGAAGGGGGCGGCGGGGAGGCCTTCGGCGTTGAAGAGGCCGGCGACGGGGGCGTTGGCGTAAGCGTAACGCACTGCGGCGGGATCGGCAACTTCGGCGCAGGAAACGACGACGGTGGGGCCGTCGATCTTGGCCTCGGCGGGATGGAAAACCTTATCGGGGCCGGCGAGTTCGAAACCGGTGAGGCCGGCGGGGGAGGCTTTCAGGGTGCCGGAAGAAGGCTCGGCCGCCCCGGCGACGGGCTCATAGGCGATGCGGTAGGCGGAGCCTTCGCGTTTTGCAGACTTAAAGACCGGACCGGAGTCGATGACATGTTCGACGCGATAGGTGCGGGCGAGGGCGAGGAGGGCGAGACGTTGGCCGACGGTTTTTTTGTTTTTAGGGTGGAGGTTTTTGGCCTCGCCCACGTCGATGGTGACGGCCTGGCCGGTGTTGGGGAGGGCGAGGGTCTGTGTCTGGACTTCACGAAGCGCGGCCCACGAAGGGTGGGCGGGGTCGCGGTCTTTACGCTCCAGATTGGGAAGCTGCACCCAGTAAAAAGGGAAGTCTCCCTGGGCGAATTGCTTTCGCCAGCCGGTGATCAGGGCGGCGAAGAGAGGCGGGTATTGGGCGGCGTGGTCGGCGTTGGCTTCGCCTTGATACCAGATCGCGCCGCGCAGGGCGCAAGGGACGAGCGGGTTGATCATGCCGTTGTAAAGGCCGGCGGCCGTGCGCGGGCCGGGCAGGCCGGCGGGGGCTTTGGGAGCCGGGGTGGAGAAGGCTTGCTTGGCGGCCTTGGCGTCGGCGCGTGCTTTTTCCCAGGTGGCGAGGGCGGTTTCGTAGGAGGTTTTTTCCTCGGGCTTGGCGCGGACGGTTTTTTCCTGCTGCGCGAAGGTTTTTCCGATCGCGGGGTTGGCGCGATAGGCGTCGGGGGCGATCCAGGCTTCGACGGCGGTGCCGCCCCAGGAGCTGTTGATGATGCCGACGGGGACGTTGAGCTTCTGATGGAGATAGAGGCCGAAGTAGTAGCCGACGGCGGTGAACTGTCCGGCGGTCGGCGGGAGCGCGGGGGCCCACGCGCCGTCCACGTTGGCGAGCGGATCGAAGCTCGGCTGCTGGGCGACCTTGAACTGGCGCAGCAGCGGGAAGTTGGCGGCCTTGATGTCGGCCTTGCCATCGGTCGCGCCGCCGAGGGCGTAGGCCATGTTGGACTGGCCGGAGGCGAGCCAGACCTCGCCCACGACGACATCGTGAACGACGAGCTTGTTGCGCCCGCTGACGGCGAGATCGCGCGGTTCGGCGGACGCGGTCAAAGGCTTGAACGTCACGCTCCACCGGCCGTCGGCCCCCGCAGTGGCGGAGGCCGACTGGCCGGCGAAGGTGACGGTGATGGATTCCCCGGCGTCGGCGGTTCCCCAGACCGGCAAGGGTTTTTCGCGCTGGAGCACCGCGCCGTCTCGGAAGAGCGGGGCGAGCGTGACGTCGGCATTCGCGACGGTCGCGAAGGAGAGGGAGAGGACGAGGGCGAACGCGCCGAGGGCGGCGCGTAATGACCAATGTCCAATGACCAATGACCAATGAGGGGGGCGGAGGGCGGGCATTTTCGGAGGGGCGGGTCTAGCTGCTAGAGGCTAGTGACTAGTTGCTAGAATCAGCGCATTTTTTTCATCTCAAACTGCTTTCCGGCGAGGGCCTCCTTGGCAAAGACGCCCCAGAAAGGGGTGGGGGTGTATTTCCAGTCGGAGATCATGACCGGAGTGGCCTTCGGGTGAAAGCACCAGGCCGTCCAGTTGAGGCGGTGTTTCTGGATGAAGCCGAGCATGTCGGGCACCCAGGTGTAGGGGGACTCCTGGATGTCGTGCGGGATGAAATCCATTTTGTTGGTGTCGGCGCCGACTTCGCCGACGAAGACGGGATGCTTGGCCGCCACGGGGAGCACGGTTTTGTCCCAGCCCTTGTGCCAGTTATACTGGTGCCACGAATACATGACGCCGTTGCCGGTCTTGTCCTCGAGGGTGAAGCCTTCTGCGACGCCGGAGAGGTCGCCGGCCCAGCCGAGGCCGCCGGCGATGACGATGTTCTTCGCGCCGGTGGAGCGCACGGCGTCAACGAGCGCCTGCATGCCGGGAGAATCGAAGCCCTGGTTTTTTTTCTTGTCGTCGGCGGTGAGGAAGGCGGATTCGTCGACGCCGGTTTTTTCGCCGACGAAGCCGCCGTCGCGCCAGACCTTCCACGAGATGCCGTGGGGTTCGTTGAAGAGGTCGAAGAGGACGGCGGGGTGGTTTTTGTAGCGGGTGGCGGCGTCTTTCCAGAACTCGGCGTGCTCGGCCTTGGGGGCGCGGAAACGGTGGAGATCGAGGATGAGGTAGGCGCCGCGGTTGGCGGTGAGGGTGACGATCTGGTCGATGGTCGCGCGGTATTCGGCGCCGCCATCCTTTTGGTAAACGCTGCGACCGAACCAGAACTCTTCTTTGACGGGCAGACGTATGGCGTTGGCCTTCCATTCGTCGATGCCGACGACGGCGGATTTGATGACCTGTTTGTCGTGGGGAAGCGTTTCCAGATTTCCGGCATTGAGGCCTTGCAACCAAACTTCTTTGCCGGACGGATCGACGAGGCGGTTGCCCTGCACATGGAGGACGGCGGGCCATTTGGCCTTGTTGTCGGTTTCGGGGGCGACGTAGCGGAGGGCGGCTTCTTCGGCGCGGAGTTTTGCGGCGGCTTCGAGCGCGGCGGTGTCGGTGGGGCGGATGACGATGTCGTCGAGGTCCATCGTGCCCGACTCGGGCTGGAAGAGGGACGGCATGAATTTGAGGGTCGTCGCACCTGCGGGGACGAGGAAAGAGGTCTTCTTTTCAACCCAGCCCTTGGTGGTGCCTTTGCCGTAGGGCGGGTTGGGCGCGGAGCCGATTTTGGCGCGGTTGGCGTCCATGAACTCCATCATGAAGCGGGCGTCGAACCAGGGTTGCTTGCCGGGTTTGACGTTGGCGAGACGCCAGCGCCAGAAGACCTCGAGGGCGGGCGTGCCGGCGGGGATGGGAATCTCCATGTAGAGCATGACCATGCTGCCGGGCGCGGTGCTGGTCATGCGGATGAAGCGGTTGCCGTCCTCGGTTTCCCACGAGCCGCCGGATTTCAACTTCGGCCAGTGATCGGGCCAGTCGCCGACCTTGTTGGCGGACTCCATGGAGGAGTTTTTGACGAGCGATGCGGAGTCGGCGGCGTGTGCGGGGGCGAGCAGCGCGGCAAGGACAACTGCGAGCCAGGGGCCGCGGCGCAAGAACGAGGAGTTTAGGATCATATGAGGTAAAATAAGGATGGGAGAGGCGGGGACATAGCTAACGCCTGCCACCGCCTGTTTGCTCAGGCGGCGGTTACGAGTAGGGAGAGCCGTCGGAGAAGAGCCTTACGAGTTGGTAGCGCGGCGGGCGCGACGGCGGTATCCGAGGGAGAATAGGAGCAGGCCGGAGCCTGCGAAGAGCGCGTAGGTGGAGGGCTCGGGGATGGCGATGGCAAGGAAGCCGCTGCTGTCGATGGTGGCGGCGCTGCCGTTGATGGAGATCAGGGCGAGCTGCGTGCCGGTGAGGCCGCCGGCGCTCGTGCCGACACGGATGGTGTCCACGCCGGTGTTGAAGTTCACGAAGCTCAGGCTGATGGAAGTGCCCCAAGTGGTGCCGCTGCTGTCGGCGAAGACGAGGGCGGAGGCCCCGGAACCGAGGTCGATGGTCGAACTGGCCGAGAGTGTGAGGGTGCCGAGGGTTTCGTTGAAACCGCCGGTGGCGAAGGTGCCGCCCGCCATGATCAGGTTGCTGGTGTCGGCGATGCGGTTGGCCGCACCCAAGGCGAGGATGCCGGCGTCGATCGTGGTCGCGCCGGTGTAGCTGTTGTTGCCGGAGAGCGTCCACGTTCCGGTGCCGTCCTTTGTGACGGAGGTTTTATTGGTCACGTCTTTGTTGACGATGGCCGCGCCGATTTCACCGGTGCCGGTGGTCGAGCCTTGGAGGGTGAGCGTCTTGATGCCTGTGCCGGTGGCGGTAAAGGCGCTGGTGAATTTCAGCAGACCGGTGCCCGACTGGTCGATGGTGCCGCCGCCCGTGGTGCCGGCGAGGTTGATGACGCGATCGGTAGTTTCACCGGTGCCGACATAGGTCAACTGGCCGCTGGTGGTCGTGGTGCCGAGGGCGATGGTGCCGTTGGCTAACGTGATCGGGGCGCCGAGGCTGCTGCTGGCGGTGCCGCCGGTCACGCTGTTGAGGGAAAAGACGCTCAGGCTGCCGTTTTGGATAGCCGTCACTCCGGTATAGGTGTTGGCCCCGGACAGGGTCCAAGTGCCTGTGCCGGTTTTGGTCACCTTGCCGGCGCCGCCGTTTTCAACAATTGCGCCGCTGATCTCGCCTGTGCCTGCGGTGGAGCCTGTGAGGGTCAGCGTCTTGATGCCCGCGCCGGTGGCGGTAAGGGCGCTGGTGAACTTGACGAGACCGGTGCCAGATTGGTCGAGGGTTGCGCCTCCGGTGGTGCCGGCCAGGTCGATGACGCGGTCGGTAGTTTCGCCGGAACCGGTGTATTTGAGGCTGCCCGCGACCGTTGTGCTGCCGAGGGCAATCGTGCCGTTGCCCACGGTGACGGGTGCGCCCAGATTGCTGGACGATACGTGATTGGGGCCGGACACGCTGTTGAGCGAGCCGACGCTGAGAGTGCCGCCTTGGATCGTCGTGGCACCAGTGTAGGTGTTGGCCCCGGTCATGACGACGGTCACGGCGGAGCTAGTCTTGGTGAGACCTCCGACGCCGGAAACGATGCCATTCAGGGTCGTCGAGGCACCGATGGAGGCAAGGGTGAGATTGTCGTCTAGCGTAATGTTGCCGTTGAGCACCGTCGCGGCATTATTGGTTCCGAGCGTTTTGGTTCCGCTGCTGCCCGCCTGAACTGTGATATTGTTGGAATTTGCGGTGGCGGTGTTGATGTTTGCGGTGGCGTTGGCGCTTCCCGAGGTATCGCCGAGCAGCACACTGCCCGTTCCAAAGGTTCCGGAGGTGGTGGCGGTGCCGCTTTTGATAGTGGTTCCGCCGCTGTAGCTGCCGCTGCTGATGCTAACTGAGCCTGTGCCGGTGGAAGCGACTATGATGGCGAGGGTGCTACCGGTGCCGTCGTTGTAAGTTCCCTGATTCTGGATGGTCCCGGTGCTGGCGGCGTTCAGTGTGAGGGTGACGGCTCCGGCACCCGTGGCAGAGGCGGCATTGTTGCGGATATTGAGGGTGGTGGAAGCGTTGTTGGTCCAAGTCTGGTCTGCGCCAAAACGAACGTTGATGGTGGCGCTGGAGGCACCGAGGGTGGAGGCAGCGGCCCCGGAATCCATGGTTACGCCGCCCGCTCCGATCGTGAGATCGCGGGCGGTGGTGCCGTTACTTTGCACATTAACGCTAGCCGTGCTGCTAAAGGTGATGGAATTGACCGCAGCGGCTGCACCCAGGCGGGGAACAACGGCGGTCGAGTTGAATGTCGTGGTGTTGAAAAACACATCGTCGGATGCAGTCGGGGCGGCACTGGAGACGCTGGTGCCGGCGAGATCCGTATACCAAGAGCTGGTCGTGGCCCAAAGAGGACTGGATGCCGTGTCCACGCCCCAATAAAGAGGGGCGGCTGAGGCGGTGGCGGTGATCATCGCGGCCAAGGCGGCGAGTCGGGTGAAGGCGGAGGCGCGTGAGGTTTTCATAAGAGGTGTCATTTTTGGGGTGTGGGGCGGGCTTGTTCGGGGGTCAGTTGTTCATGGCGACACGGGCGACGTGCCAGTCGAAGTAGAGGGTGTTGCGGTAGCCGCGGTGGTTGAGTTCGCCGGTGTTGGGTTCGGTCGTGCCGGGCTCGTTGTCGCGGATCGCCCACGCGCCGTCGGGCAGGATCGAGATTTTTGAGGTCTTCGTGGTGATGGTGCCGGTCATGCTGACGGCTCCCCAGGGTTTCATCGTGGTGCCATCAGGCGCGGTCACGGTCTGTTGCAGGACGTATCCTTTTCCCCCGACGTTGCCCTTGTAGCCCGGGCAGTCGAAAATATCCGAGTGAGTCGTGAGGTCGGTGGAGTTGGACCACGTGGTGGCCTGCGGCAGCGAGAGGTAGGGAAGAAGCGAATTCTGAAAGTTGCGCTGATCCCGGTTGTAATAGGACGAGACGCCGAAGAAACCAGTCGGGGGGAGTGAGCCCTTGTTGTCGTTGGCGTAGGTCTGGATCGCGATGCCGACCTGATGGAGATTGGACGCGCATTTGGAGCTGTGGGCGGCCTCCTTCACCTTTGCCAACACGGGAAAAAGAATCGCGGCGAGAACACCGATGACGGCGATCACCGTGAGCAGCTCAATGAGGGTGAAGCCAAACTGTCCGCAGCGACCTCGGTATCGGGGGCGCGGAGACGCACGGAAGAGTGGGGTGGCGCTCATTTTCCGGAGTGGGGTTGTGGTGATGCCTTGCGGGGTGATGCCGGGCGCTTGGATGTTGCGCGGCGGACTTGGTGAGGGGGAACTTTGTATCTCTAAGCTATATATAGCAGATGACTCTAACAACGCCGTTGACGCGCAAAAGGTTGCATAAATTAAGATTCTATCCTATATGTATTTATAATAAAAAAGAACGTCGAAAGCCCTTATTTAGGATCGGGCGAATCCAGGGTATAGCAAATATAGCAATCAGAGGCCGACCCCGGGATTTCATGAAACCGGGCCTGATGTGTGGGTTGCCGCCGCTTGATGCGGCGGACTTATGCTCCTGCGGCGGGTGTCACGGCCAGACGGCGCTTTTTTTGAAGACTGGGGCCGTCCATCCACACGCCTTCGACCATGGAGGTGATGGGCATTTCGGGGATGCCGCGTTCGCCGCGCTGGATTTGGGCGATCAACACATCGATCGCCGCGGCGCCGATTGACCCGGGGCGTTGGTTGATGCCCGCGATTTCCGGTTCGCTTTTGATCCAGTTGAGGGTCGCGTAATCCACTTCGCCGGGGATGCGGATGCCTTGGCGTTCCAGTTCGCGCAGGGCGAGCTGGTTGTCGCTGAGGACAACATCAAGGCGCTGCGCGGTCACCCAGGCGGCGACTTCCTTGAAGGTGTCGTCGTTGAAAAGGAAGACCTGCAGCGGTGTCTGCGGGTGGAGATGCCGGGTGAGCAGCGCGCCGGCCAGCCACTGGTCGTCCACGCGCCGGCTGGTGTCTTCATACAGGCATAGGCCGACGCGGGAGTAGCCGAGCCGCCACAGCTTGCGGGCGGCGGCCAGAATCGTGTGAAAGTGGTGCGGAGTGGTGCGGTGCAGCACAGGCCGCAGCAGCGAATAGCCGATGGTCACGCAACTGAACCGGTCCCAGTCGAGCCTCATGCGGCTGCTCGCTTCCGGGGTGGGAGCGATGCAAACGCCGGCGATGCCGCGATTGTAGAGGATGCGGCTGAGGCGCTCGCCGGTCATGCCGGCCTCCTTCAGCCAAAAGTGCTCGAGGCGGTAGCCGTTGCGCAGAGCCTGGCCGGAGGCGCCTTCAAACATCGGGGCGTAAAACGGATTTTGCATCCACTCGTCCGCCGTTTGAAAGCTGGTGATGTAGGCGAGGGTGGTGATCTCCGAACCGGCGATTTTTCCGCGGCGTCGCTGGGCAAAGGCGGAGAGCAGGGGGTCGGGACGGTAACCAAGCGCGGCGGCGATTTTTTTGATTCGATCCCGGGTGACGGCGGGTATCTGGGGATCCAGCTTGAGGGCGCGGCATACGGTGGATGCCGAGAGGCCCGCCTTGGCCGCCACTTCCTTCATCGTCACGCGTTTGGGCATATCAGGCGGTTGAACATGCTCGCGCGCCGTCGCGAGGCAAGCCCACTGGCCGGGCCGACGAAACCAAAAGGTGGACGGCGATCTTCGAGCGCCGTTGAAGCCGTCCGCCTGCTGAACGCGCTCGGAGATCGCGTTCCACCTCGAGTTCAACCGCATCGTTACGGCGTAGAGCATTTATAAAATGTCGTAGCGGTCTGAACTGCGTGGAACGCGTTGTCCTCAACGCGTTGCGGCGAAGCCGTCACTCAAACCAGCGCGTTGGGGTGACAACGCGCTCCACCCTCGACACTTTCCGGACGGCTGCAGTTTCACTTTAAATGCCCTGGCATCGGTTTACTTTGAAGACAGCGCCTAGAAAATGCGCCCGGCCATTTCGCCGGGGTAGCGGCCGGTTTTCTTTTTGAACCACGCGCAAAAAGAGGACGTGTGGTTGAAGCCGGTTTCGATGGCGATCCGCTTGATCGGGATCGCCCGCTCGCGGAGCAACTGGACTGCGCAGTTGAGTCGCCTCCGGTCAATGTAGGCCTTGCCGGAGGTGCCGAGCGCCTTGGTGACGATGCGGTCGAGGTTGCTGCGGCTCAGCCCGGAGCGTCTGGCGAGGCCGGCGACACGGAAGGGTTCGTTCAAGGGCCAGCCGTCCAGGTATTGCAGGATGTCGTGGATGCGCGGGTCGCCGGTTTGGTGGAGGTTGGGCTGCAGTCCGGCTTTGATCAGCGTGTGATAGACCGCCTCGCTCCAGATGAGCACTTGTTTTTCCAGCTCGATGAATTGGGTGAACTCAAGCGTCTCCTCCGTCAGGCGGGCGTCGTGATAACGGGTCTTGGTGACCTTCTCCACGGTTCGCTCCAGCCGCCGCGCGATGCGTTCCAGTCCGGGGTGATCCTTGCTTTTCAGCACGAGACTCAGGCCCTTCTTGAAGAGCGGGTCGCCATCCGGCCATTCCATGCGAAAGTTAATCGACAGGATTTCGGCGTCTTTGCTGAAGCGCTGGTAACGCGACACGGGCTTGGGAAACATCCACTCGCCTTCGCGCGCCGAGACCTGTTCGCCATCGGCCGTGACGGTGACGCCGCCCTTGAGCACGAGCCAGGCCGTCATGTTGTGAAAGCCGTCCATGCGACCGCTTACGGACGGGTAAACCGTGCCGCGATACACCCACAGCAGGCTGATGGTCAGCCTGCTCCAATTCCGGTTCGTGGTCGCGAGCCGGCGGGCGCTGTCATCGGGGGCGTGGAGGGGCGTGGGCATCAGGGGAAGGTAGCCGGATGGATGCGGGTGTGGAGAAAATAGCTAATGGAGAGACTGGCATATCTGAGAGGTTAAAAGACAATATTTGGTGAAATCGGCTAATGCATCGAGCAATCCGGCTAACGCTTGGCCGTTGTGGGCACATGGGGGGATGGAGGAAACTGGCGTCATGACAAACCCCGCCAGGAACGCCCCCGTTTCCATCTATGATGTCGTCGTCGCCGGAGCCGGCGTCGGCGGCGTGTGCGCCGCGATCGCCGCCGCCCGCGCCGGCTGCCGCGTGGCGCTGCTGGAGTCGTCGGCGGAGATCGGCGGCACGGGCGTGCATTCGCCGGTCGGCCTGGTGTGCACCTGGTTCGACAAAAGCGGGCGCTACATCAACCGGGGGATTTTTGAAGAGCTGCTGCCCTACCTCTACGTGCCCGCCTCGCTGAGCCGGGGCGTGGTGCAGACCTATGACGAGCATGAGCTGAAGCAGGGTTATCTGCGTTTGCTGAACGCCGAGTCCACGCTGGATGTGCTGACGAATTCCGCCGTCACCACTGTGGAAAGCAAGGCGGGCGTCATCCGCACGGTCGGAACCGCCGACGGACGCCTTTATGCGGCGCGCGTCTTCATAGACAGCACGGCCGACGGCAACCTTGCGGCGGCGGCCGGGGCCGAGTTTCAAAAAGGCAGGACGACCGACGGCAAGCTGCAGCCGAGCACGCTGACCTTTCGCGTCGACGACGTGGACTTCACCGCTTTCGGCATGGATCCGACGCAGCCCGACTGGGCGTGCTGGGACAACATCCACCTGATCACCGACGCGTTGAATCCGCTGTTCCGCAAACTGCGCGAGGCCGGCGCGACCTCCAACCCGAAGGACGACGTGCTGTGTTTTCCCGACCGGAAGGGGCGGAGCCTGTTGTTCAACCAGACCCGCATCGCCGACGTCGATCCCACGGATCCGGACAACGTGCGTCGCGCCATTGCGGAGGGGCGCAAGCAGATCGGCGAATTTTGGGAGGCGGTCCGCCAGCACCCCGCGTTTGCGAAGGCGCGCATCACCATTTCCGAGCGGCTCGGCGTGCGCGAAGGCCGTCGCATCGTGGGCGACTACATGCTCACGGCGGAGGATTGCCTGGGCGAGGCGAAGTTCGACGACATGGTGGCGGCCTGCGGCTACGCGATCGACATCCATGATCCGAACGGCACGGCCTCGACGGCCATGCACTGGATCCCCGGCAAGGGTTATTACCACATTCCCTACCGTTGCCTGATGGCGAAGGGTTTTTCCAACCTGCTGCTCGGTTCTCGCTGCATCAGCGGCACGCACGAGGCGCATTCGAGCTATCGGGTGATTCCGCCGGTGAGCGCGATCGGCCAGGCGGCGGGCGTGGCGGCGGCGCTTTGTGTGCGCCTGCACCTCGGAGACGTGCGCCAAGTGTCCGCGCGTTGGATCCGGCATGAGCTGGCCGGGGCCGGCCAGTTTGTGGAAGGCGAGAGCAACGAGGCTCCGGGGGAATCCGCGCCCGCGGCGTAGCACGCAAACGCCCGGTTTTATCGGACACGATGCACAACCAAAATATCAGAGGGGTTAAATGATAACCATAGCCGCACTCTGGATTGATGTAGCCGGGGTCGCCGACCCCGGTGTCTTGGGCGTGTTGCTCAGACCGGGGTCGGCGCCCCCGGCTACAACTTTACTTCCAAAATGAAAAAGATCGTGCTGCTGGGAGACTCCATTCGCCTGAGCTATGAAGGGCGCGTCAAGGAGCGGCTCGCGGCCCGGGCAACCGTTTGGTCGCCGGCGGAGAACTGCGGGCACTCCGTGAACCATGTCTTCAACCTGCGCGACTGGTATGTGCTGACCGACGCGGACGTGATCCATTTCAACTTCGGCCTGTGGGATTGCCGGCGGCTGCGTCGCGGGCTGGACGACACGCTCGTGCCCGTGGAGGTGTTCGCGCGGAACCTCGCGCGCATCATTGAAACCATCCGTGCGCAGACGCGGGCGACGCCCGTCTGGGGCACCATCACGCCGATGATCGAGGCGCTTTACAACGGACGCAACCCGGGTGCCAGCGATCCGTGGCGGCAGACGGGCGACATCGAGCGCTACAACGAGGCGGCGATGGCCGTGGCGCGGCAACACGGGGTCGCGGTCAACGATCTTTACGCCTTGGTCAAGGCGCGGGGCGAAGGGGCCATGATCAACGAAGACGGCCTGCACTACACCGCGGACGGAGCCCGCATCCTCGGCGATCAGGTGGCGGACGTGATTGAAGCGGCGCTTGGGTCGTGAATCCCGGTTAGTTGTGCGCCAATACCGTGGCCGCGAGCGCCAGCGAGTGGAAGTTCGCCCACTCGCTGGCGCTCGCGGCTACATCTTTTCTGAAACCGCGCTAGGCGTTCAATGTGGCGAGAATGTCTTCGATCGAGAATTCCGCGCCGCACACAATGGAGTCGGCGGCGCCGTAGTAGAGCAGGAGGCGATCCCCTTCGGTGACATGACCGTTGGTGAAAACGGTGTTTCCGTAGAATCCGTTGCGCTCATAGGATTCGTCGGCGGTCATGAGCGGTTCATCGCTGCGGGCGAGCACCCGGCACGGGTTTTCCAGATCGAGCAGGAGCGCGCCGAGGCTGTAGCGGCCGGCCTGGTCGGCGCCGTGATAAATCGAGAGCCAGCCGCATTTCGTGCGGATGGGGGCGGCGCCGGCTCCGATGCGTTCGGAGTCCCAATGGCCGGGGCGGGTGGTGGCGATGCAGGTGTGCGCGCCCCAGTGCAACCCGTCCGGGGAGCGGGCCGTCCAGATGTAATGTCCGCCGAGACCGAGTCCGCTGGGCCGGTGAAGCATCCAGCGGGCACCGGCGATTTTTTCCGGGAAGAGTCCGACGTCCTTGTTGTGCGGCGGGAGGATGAGCCCGTGGCGTTCAAAGGTTTTCCAGTCCGCGGTGGTGATCAACCCGCAGCCCACGCCGAAGGTGGACACGGCGGTGTAGGTGAGATGGTGGCGTCCTTCGATCAGTTCGACGCGGCAGTCTTCGATGCCGAAATCTTCGTGCGTTCCTGATCCGATGAGGGTTGGCGCGGGGTCGGCCTTGAAATTCCTGCCGTCGTCGCTCCAGGCGAGGCGCAGGTGGGAGAGCGTGGTGAGATAACCGCGGCCCTTGTGCTCGAAGCCGCGGGCGTCGCGTCCGGATATTTTCAGCTCGGGATCGTCCTCGCGTATCCGGAGGATGGTCACTCCGTCAGGCGATCGGGGGTCGAGGAGCGGAGTGCTGATCCAGCCGGCCTCCTGCAGCGGACGTTCGGCCACGCGCAGCAGCAGGCCGATGCGGCCCTGGTAACGGAAGGCTCCGGGGTTGAACACGCATTCGACCGACAGGCCCGGATGGCTGGGGGTGATGTCGGAGGGAGTGAGAAGAGGGTTTTCGGGGAAACGGCGGATGGCGGCTTTCATGGAGATGCGGTAAAAACGTCGGTGTGCGCTCAGGGCGTGTAACGTCGGTGTGCGCTCAGGGCGTGTCGGAAAACGTGAGCCAGAAGCAGCCGGGCTTGGGCGGGCCCATCTCGGCGATTTCGTCGGCCGACATCATGTGGCGCATGCCGCCCGGCGAATAGACGAGGATGCCCACCATGCGTTCGGCGGGGCGGATGACGGTGATGCTGTCCTGGATAAGCTGCCAGCCGGAGGCGTTCTGGACTTGGATGGCGATTTTAAAAAGGAGGCGGCGGCGGGCGTCGGTGACCGGCTGGACGAGGCTGATTTCACCCGGAGCGGTAGTGACGCGGCTGGAACTGAACTGGGCGGCCATGGCGACCGGGCTGCGATTAATGATGCGGATGGAGCCGGCGGGAAAAAGGGACGGGTTGCTGTCGATGAGCTCGACTTTGTAAACGGCGGGGGTGTCTGCATCGGCCGGCGGGCGCGGGGTAATTATGACGAGGACGGACGGGGTGTCAGCCGACGGGGTGACGGTGGCGATTTTGACGGGACGGGTGACGCCGGTTTTGGGGTCGGGAAGGGTTTTGTAAACGTCGAGAGGCTTGAAGTCGGCGGGGATAAAAGGGGCGCTGATCTCGTAGGGGTTGGCGCTGATCTGGCGGTAGGCGGCGGCGGGTTTAAGGGAGTAGTAGCCGGGGGTTTCGTCGATGAAGAGGAAGCGAAGGCGCGGCGGTTTGGGAGCGTCAGGGGAAGGAGACTGGGCAAAAGCGCCCGCCGCGAATGACCAATGCACAATGACCAATGCCCAATGGAGGAACTTGAGTGGGACGCGCATGGGGGAGGTCATATGTCGTCGGGGCCGAGCCAGCGGAAGCTGACGATTTGGAAGCGCCGGCCGAAGGTCTCGGCGGGCGTGTTGGCGGCGGGGGTATTGGCGGCGGGGGTGGAGTCCACGTAGTCCGGCATGCGCTGGACGACGGCTTCGCACCAGGCGCGACCGGTGATGTCGCCGGTTGCGGGGTTGGTGGTGTCGCCGTAGGTGCGGATGGTGAAGGTGTCGGAGCGCGCGGCGAGGGTTGGGCCGAGGACGGAGAGGACGTCGCCTTGCAGGACGTAGCCGGGGAAGCCGGCGAGGGCGGAGGGGAGGATGTAACCGATTTCGGAGAAGGCGATCGGGTTGGGGTTGGTCGCGGAGTTGGAGGCGGTGGCACTGGACTTGACGTTGAAGGCGGGCGTGAGGAGGGAGGTTTGGTTGACGGCGCGATCAAGGGCGGCCTGGAGCGCGCCGGAGAGACCGAGCCCGAAGGTGTCGTCGGCGGTCTTGATCAGGCGGCGGTTGACGAAATCGGCGAGGGAGAGGAACGGGCCGCGTTTGCGGACCTGCATGACCATTTCCTCGGCGAGGGATTGGACTTCCGCGGCGGAGAGATCGCGGAAGCCGGCCCAGGAGTCGGGGGAGGTGCCGGTGGCGGCGGCGGCGGAGCCGGCGGTGGGGGTGAGGGTGCGGGAGAAGGGCGCGGAGGTGGCGGTCTGGGTGCCGGCGGGGACGTTTTTAAGGGAGGAGAAAACGGCCTTCCATGCTTCCACCGAGGTGGAGTTGATGTTGAAGGCGCCCTCGACGAGGAGGTTTTGGCCGGCGAGGCGGGAGTTGGCGGCGGTGGCGGGGTTGCCGTCGCCACGGAAGTTGACGGGGTCGTTCCACGGGACGGTGGTGCGGTCGCGGAAAGGGCGGTAGCGGGAGTTGATCAGCTTATCGGTGGCGAAGTCGAAGGAGGACGACGTTGTTTGCGGGTAAGTCGAGAAGGTGAAGCGGTCCCAAAAAATATCGTTCCAGATAGACGCCCCGTCGAAGTGGTAGCCGATCGGTGCCGGTGCGATATTTGAATAATTATAGAGCTTATCGCGGGGAACACGCGGTTGCGGATAGGAATTGGAAAGAGGATAGTTGGTTTGCCAGCTGCTCATCGACGTAAAGCGGCTGGGTGTGGCAGTGGTCGGATGATAGCCGGTGGTATTGAAGTGTTGCAGCTGACCGAGAGAAGATAACGCCTGCCCGGGACGTGGGATATCGTAGAGGTAATTGTTAAAGCCTACATTGTAGGCGATGTGACCTGCATTGAGGGCGGCGCTGCCTCCGATGGAGGCGGGAGGAAGGGTCTGGGCATTGGCCGCGTCCTCGCCGATATTGACCAGGCCCCAGCGGACGGTGGTGGTGGAGCCGGGACGCCTGAGTAGGTTGGCCGCGAACCAAGGGTTGGGTGTGTTGCCGGGAAAGCCGGTGGAACCGTTTTTTGTGAAACGACGGGCCCACTCAAGGGCGTGGCTAGTGCCAGGGATAACGTCATTCCCGGCCCACATGACCTGCATGGTCCGGTAATTGACCTGAAGGAAGGGGGCTTGCTGATGCGAGAAGAAGACGGCGCTGGTGCCGGGTTTGGCGGCGGGATGGTCGGTTGTCGGCGGCTGATTGAGTATGGAGTTAATTCCGCCGCCTTGGCGAATGTCGTCAGACATTGGATCAACGACGAACATCGTGGTTTGCCCTGCAAATTCCGCATCGTTGCTTAGATTTTGTGCGGTGGTAAACTGCAGGAGCTTGAGGTATCCCTGCGCATCTCCGGGGGTAAATCCTTGATAAAGAATCGTGATGATCGCCGATTGGCCGACGCGCAAGGCGACGTGGGTTTTGTCGGCAGGAATGGTGATAGGCGGATAAGGCGACGTCTGGCTGGCGACGCGGTAAGTAAGGGCCGGTGAGGGATCGAACTCGTTCTTCATGTAAACCCGCTTGTTGTCCATCTGAGCGCGCGAATTGCCTGTTTGTCGGGCAACGAGAATGCGGTCATCACCATCGATGATGGTTCCCGAGGGTTGTTGGTCGGGATCGATGGTGAATATCTGGGCTTCGCCGGCAGCCATGCCGGTGCTGCGCAGGACGTAGGTGATGTTGCCGGCCCAAGTGGGAGTATAAACGGAGTAGGCCGAGGTGAAGTCGTTCGGCGAAGGAGGGGTGGTTGCGGCAGGATCGATCGTTCCGAAAACGAGGGCGGGATTACTGCCCATTATTTGGACCTGATAGTCGGCTGCCGCTAGCGGAACGGCATACGGGTTGGCAAGAACAACGAGCGGAAGCACATCGACGTAAATCGTGCCGATGTGGTTGACGCCGTCGGCAGGGCGGGGAGTTCCAGTTGCTGCGAGTTCGTCCAATGTGGGGGTGACGCGCAGGCGATAGAACATCTTCGTTTGAATGATCAACGGGTAAAGCCCGTGCTGGGTGGCGGTCTGGAGGCGAGGCGTGGCTTGGGCAGGGGAAGCGGTGTTGAAGGTGGAGCCCTGATTGGCGAAGGACCAGAGTTGCTCCCAAGTGGAGGTGCGCTGGAATTGTGGCTCGGCGGCATAGTTCCCTCCGTCCGGAGTGACGGTCGGGAAGGTGGCACGGAGGGTCGCTATCGGGTTCAGTAAGGTGTTAGCCAAGTCGGTGGCATTGGCCGGATTCGGGCTAAGAGGAGCGATTGCGTTGGTGCCGTAAAAAGCCTGCAGCGCCGTGCGGAAATCTGAGAGGTTGGGCTGGCCTAAGAGGTAGCTGAGGTCGGCCTTGAGGCCGCCGTGTTTGGCGTCGGAGAGGACGCCGCGGGAGGAGACGGAGAAATCGTGGAAGCGGGTTTTGAGTTCGGCAGGAAGAGTGGAGACGGTGCTAAGGTAGTTGAGCTGGTTGGGGGTGCAGACGTTGAGCAGGTTTGCGTTGAATTGGGCGAGAGCGGAGGCGGTGAGTTGTTTGGTGGGGTCAAGCGGCACGAGTCCGTCGGTGCCTGTAGAGGTCATGGCCTCGATGGCGATACGTTGGGCGGACTGGCGGCGGGTGGTTTCGCGGACGAGTTTCTCGGCTGGGGTTTCACCGGCGGGAGCCTCGGCGTAGGCGTCTACGAGATTGGCGCGGGCTTTCACGCCCTCGTCGCCGACCCACCAGGCGTAGTGACCGATGGCGGTGTTGGCACCGCCGAGGCCGGGCACGGTGGTGGATTTGATTTCGATTTCGGGCGCGGTGACCGCGCGGTCGAGGTCGGTGGCGGTGGTAACACCCGCGCTGGCCTTGACGAGGAGGCGGTAGGGTTTGCCGGAGGCGTCGAGGATTTTGTCGAGGGCGGTGCTAGCGGTGGTAAGGCCGGAAACTTGGGCGGTGGGAAGAAAGGTGGTGGCGGTGTTTTCGTTGCCGCTTACGAGCCAGGACTGGAGAACGGGGACCGCGTTGGCGGAGGCGGGGGCGTCGGAGTTGTAGGGGCCGGTGGTGCCGTTTTTCCAGACGGCGGTCCACTGGCGGTTGCGCTTGGAGCGCCAGTAGGTGTCGATGCCGGTGAGTGTTGTCGTGGTGGCGCCGCTCAGACTGACGCCGGAAGAGGGGTCGGCCGATGGATACGGGGAAGGGGTCGCGGTGGTGGCGAGAGGCTGGACGTCGGCGCGAGTGGTCACGCGGGTGTCCGGCCCGGCGTTTTTCTGGAGCTGGCCGATGGCGATGTTGAGCGCCATGAGCGCGTTCTGGCGGGCTTGGGAAAGTTGCTGGGTGTTGTCGGCCACCTGGGTCTCGACGCGGGTTAGAGTGGCGAGGGAAACAAGGAGGAGAACTAAAAACGCCAGCAGGGTGATCGTGATGAGCAGTGCGAACCCACGGCGACCGGAGGACCGGAGGGCCGGAAGGCCGGAGGGCGGATGCCGAATGACCAATGGGGGGCGGCGGGACATCGGAGAGAGCTGGTTACTAGCAGCTAGAGACTAGGAGCTAGGGGCTAGGCTCAGCGGGTTTTCTTGAGTTCGAACCGTTTTCCGGCGAGGGCCTCCTTGGCGAAGACGCCCCAGAAGGGCGTGGGGGTGTAATTCCAATCGGAGATCGCCACCGGGGTGGCCCTGGGATGGAAACACCAGCCGGTCCAGTTGAGACGGTGCTTTTGGATGAAGCCGAGCATGTCGGGCACCCAGGTGTAGGGGTCTTCCTGGTCGGCGAGCGGGATGAAGTTCATCTTTTTCACGTCGGCACCGACCTCGCCGACAAGGATCGGGTATTTGGCGGCGGCGGCGAGGACCTTGGACTCCCAGCCCTTGTGCCAGTTGTAAACGTGCCACGAATACATGATGCCGTTGCCAGTTTTATCCTCGAGGGCGTAGCCGTTGGTGACTCCCGTGAGGTCGTAGGACCAGAAAAGGCCGGCGGCCAGGATGAGGTTCTTCGCGCCCGTCGCGCGGACGGCGTTCACGAGGGCCTGCATGCCGACGGAGTTGAAGGCCTTGTTGAGCTTGAGCAGCTCGGTCTCGCTCAGGAACGAGTCCTCGGCCCCGGGCTTTTCCTTTTCCCGGACGACACCGCCGTTGCGCCAGACATCCCACGAGATGCCGTGCGGTTCGTTGAAGAGGTCGAAGATCGCGGCGGGGTGGTTTTTGTAACGGGTGGCGACATCGGTCCAGAACGCGACGTGGTCGGCGGTGGGCGCGCGGAAGCGATGAAGGTCGATCAGCAGGTAGGCGCCGCGGTTGGCGGCGAGGGTGAGGACGAAGTCAACGCGTTCGCGGTAGGACTTGCCGCCGTCGATTTGGGAAGGATCGCGGCCGAACCAGAAGGTCTCCTTCACGGGAAGGCGCATGATGTTGGCCTTCCACTCCTCGACGGCCATGAGCAGCGAGCGGGCGGCGTGGTCGTCATCGGCCTTCATTTCCATGCCGCTGGTGCTCAGGCCTTGGAGCCAGACCTCCTTGCCTTCGGGGGTGAGGAGCTTGTTGCCGGAGACATGAAGCGGCGGCGGGAACTTGGCGGGATTCGGCTCCTCGGGCGGGACATGGCGCGCTATTTCTCCGGCGGTGGCGGCGCCGGCGGAGAAGGCGAGGCCGAGGCAGAGGAGGGTGGTGCGGAGGGAGGGCATTTTCAGGGAGGAGTTGCTAGCAGCTAGTCACTAGGAGCTAGCCACTAGGAGCCGGGAGCTAGGATCAGCGGAGGCGGTCGGGGGGCGGGAATTGTTTGCCGGACAGGGCGTCCTTGGCCTGCTGGCCCCAGAACGGCGTCGGGGTGTAGTTCCAGTCGAGCAACATGCGCGGGCTGGCGCTCGGGTGGAAACACCAGGCGGTCCAGTTGAGCTTGTGCTGCTGGATGAGGCCGAGGATGGCGGGCACCCAGGTTTCCCAGTTTTCCTGCTGCTCGAGCGGCATGAAGGTCATCTTGTTGGCGTCGGCGCCGACCTCGCCGAGGAGGATCGGATACTTGGCGGCGGCATCGAGGAGCATCTTCTGCCACTGGTTCTTCCACGGATAGATGTGGCAGGCGTAGATGATGCCGTTGCCGGCGGCGTCCTTCAGGCCGAAGCCGTTGACGATGCCGTCGAGGCGGTAGGCGTAGTCGAGTCCGCCGACGAGGACCATGTTTTTGGCGCCGGTGGCGCGGACGGTATCGAGCATCTTCTGCATGCCGGGGGACTGGAAGCCCTGGGCCTTGGCGCGTTCTTCGGCGGTGAGGAACGCGGCCTCGTCGCGGTCTTGCTTTTCGCCGACGAAACCGCCGTCACGCCAGACTTCCCAGGTGATGCCGTGGGGCTCGTTCATGAGATCGAAAATGACGGCGGGGTGGTTTTTGTAGCGGGTGGCGGCGTCGGTCCAGAACTCGAGATACTCGTCCTTGGGGGCGCGGTAGGTGTGGAGGTCGAGGACGAGGTAGGCGCCGCGGTTGGCGGCGAGGGTGACGGCCTGGTCGACGACCGCGCGGTAGGAGGCTCCGCCGTCGGACTGGCCCTTGCGGCCGAACCAATAGTCGTTTTTGACGGGCAGGCGGATGACGTTGCCCTTCCATTCGTCGATGCCGACGACGATGGATTTGTGGACCTGTTCGCCGGAGACGGTCCATTCGAGGGAGGCGACGTTCATGCCCTGGAGCCAGACCTCCTTGCCGCCATCAACGGTGACGAGGCGGTTGCCCTGGGCGCGGAGTTCGGCGGGCCACTTGGCCTTGTTGTCCTGCTCGACGGGGACGCGGGATTTGGCGGCGATTTCTTCGCGGGCCTTTTGTTTGGCGATGATGGCGTCGGGATCGACGGGCTTCAGGACGATGTCGTCGACGTCGAAGGTGCCGGCCTTCACCTGAAAGAGGGCGGGCATGAGATCGAGGGTCACGCCGCCCTCGGGGACGAGGAAGCTGGTGGTGCGCGAAACCCAGGCACCGTCCTTGGTGTTGTTGCGGGAGTAGAGGGGGGAGGGCTGGGGCTTGAGCTTGTTTCCGGCGGCGTCCTTGACGTCCATCATGATGCGGGCGTCGAACCAAGGCATGTCGCCGGGCTTGAGTCCGGAGATGCGCCAACGGAGGGAGAGTTCGAAGGCCTTGACGCCGGCGGGGAGGGTAAGCTCGCGATAAACGAGGACGGTCTTGCCGGGCTCGGTGCTCTTGAGGCGGAGGAAGTGGTTGCCATCGGCATCGGTTTCCCAAGTGCCGGCCTTGGGCCAGTCGGCGGCGAAATCGCCGGAGGCGTTGGGCTTCTCGAAATCGCCGTTGGAGACCAAGGCCGCGCCGGTCGCGAGGGAGGCGGCGGTCTTGGCCTGCTGGGAAGCCGCTTCGGCGGCGAATTTTTTGGCGCGGGCGGCGGCGGCCTCGGAGGCGGCGGCCTTGAGCGGAGCGGCGTCGATGGGCTTGAGGACCATGTCGTCGAGATCGAATGTGCCGGCCTCGACTTGGAAGAGCGCGGGCATGAACTTGAGGAACGCGGTGCCCTCGGGGACGAGGAAGGTGGCGGATCTTTCAACCCAGCCGTCGGTGTCCTTGCCGGTGGCGGCGGGCTTGGGGGCGGGGGAGACTTTTTCGCGGGCGGCGTCCATGAATTCCATCATGATGCGGGCGTCGAACCAGGATTGTTTGCCGCGTTTGAGGCCGGTGACGCGCTGGCGCCAGGTGAGTTCAAGGGCGGTGGTGCCTTTCGGAATGGAGATATCGCGGTAGAGCATGACGGTCGCGCCGGGCGCGGTGCTGGTCATGCGGATGAAGCGGTTGCCGTCTTCGGATTCCCAAGAGCCGCCGGACTTGAGGCCGGGCCAGCCGTCGGGCCAACCGTCGCCGTCGGCATCGAGCTCCATGGAGGGGTTTTCGATGAGGGAGGGCGCGGTCGGGGAGGAGGACGGTGGACGGTGGACGGTGGACGAAGCGGCCGGGGTCTGCGCATGCAGGGGCGACGCGAGCGCGGCCAGGAGGCTGGCGGCGAGGACGAGGAGGCGGCTGCGGCGGAGAGACGGGAAGCGGGGCATGGTGGGGAGCTGCTAGTGGCTAGTTTCTAGGTGCTAGCCGGAAGCCGGAGGTCGGAGGGAGTAAGATTAAGATAAAGAGGAAAGAGAAAGAGGGCGAAGAGGAGGGGCGAGGGCATAGCTAACGCATGCCACCGCCTGGTTTCTCAGGTGGCGGTTCCGAGTTGGAGGGCCGTCGGGAAGGAGCCTTACGCGGTCGAGGCTTTGCGTGCGCGCCGGCGGTATCCGAGGGCGAAGAGGAGGGCACCGAAGCCGCCGAGGAGGGCGTAGGTGGAGGGCTCGGGGATGGCGGTAGTCGCCAAGGTGAGGGAGACATCGCCGGTGGCGTCGTTGTAGTTCACGTTGGCGGTGAGGCCGCTGAGACCGGTAATGTTGACGGCGCTGAAGGTGCCGGTGATGGAGGACAGGTTGATGAAGGTCACGCTGGTGCCGGCGGTGTAGCCGGAGCCGGTGAAATCGAGGTTCAAGATGCCTGCGATGGTGCCGGTGCCCGTGCTGGGCGTGGTCACGAGGTCAAACGTGCCAACCCCAAAACCGCTGTCGGTGAACTGGAAGGTGCTGGTGGTCCCGCTGCTCAAGGTGAGCGAGCCGCCGTCGGCGATGGTCACGGTGCCGGGCGAGTTGCCGGGGCCGAAGACGCTGGCGCCGGTGAAGGTCAGGGAGTTGACCGTGCCCACGCCGCCGAAGGTGCCGCTGTTGATGGCGACCGCGCCGGCGGTGCCAGCCGTGCCAAGCTGGAAGGCACCGCCCGAATTGACCGTGACCGCGCCGGCGATGCCTGAGCCTGAGAGCGCGAGGGTCGCGCCGTTGCCCACGGTGGTCGCGCTGGAGGCGATCGAGCCGGAGACCGACAGCGTGCCGGTCGTGACGGTGGTCGCGCCGGTGTAGGTGTTCGTGCCGGTGAGGGCGAGGGTGCCGAGGCCGGTCTTGGTCAGACCGCCATTCTTTATCTCTGGGGTAATAGTGAGATCAACAGCGGCAACGCCATTGCCAACAGTGAACGTCCGTGTGCCACCGTTCAGGTCAATAGTGCCCAGCACGGTTCCGGCTGCGGCATTGATCGTCATCGTGATCGTGTTCGTGGCATTTCCAGTGGATGTCACATCGCCGCTAAGAAGCAGGGTGCCTCCTCTTGCAGCTCCTGCGGCGAGGGTGATAGGAGTGTATGCTCCGCTGGCTGCATGGGTGAGAGCGAGGGCTCCGTTGACGGTCATGATGCCGCCCGTGATATTATTTGCAGAGGCTTGGGTCACCGTGCCTCCGGTTCCAACGGCGAGAGACCCGAAATTGAAATTATAGCCCGTCGCTGAGAGGATCTGCCCCGTGTTGGCCACGGCAACCGCTCCGGTCACAGTCAGTGTATTGGTGCCTGGCGACCCATTGCCACCGTAAGCAATACCGCCGTTGACCGTCAGAGTGGCCACCGTTTCTGCCTTCGGTGATGCCCCGCTGTTGGATGTGCCAAGGCGCCATTGACCCCCATTCACTGTAACGTTCGATGTATCGGCTATTTGGTTAGAATCCTGAAAGAGGTTTCCACCGTTCACAACCACATCGCCAGCAATGGCGGTGGCCCCCCCGGTCTTCGCCAATTGAAACGTCCCGGCATTCACCGTTGTTACACCGGTGTAGGTGTTCGAAACTGAACCCCCAAGCTGCAATTGACCTGGCCCCGATTTTGTCAGGCTTCCGTTGGTGATCACGCCGGTGATGTAGAGTCTTGCGGGGTAATTTCCCTGGTTGGAGGCGCCGCCTGTGCTGACCAGGACAATTGCCTCCTTGGCGTCGAGGTCGAGTGTCGGGACGCTGATCGTGATGGAGTCCGCAGCCACGGGTGTGCCGGCAATGCTGTTAAAATCGGCATAGATGACGCCGCTGTTCAGTTTCAGAGTCGTGCCAGCGTCGCCTGTAATCGTGATGCCCTGAGTCCCTGCCGCTCCCGAAGTGTCGAATGAAAGGGAGTTGATGGTGGTCGTGGTGCTGGTGAGGGTCGTTGTCGTGGGAGCGGTGTAACGCACGTTGTCCGAGGCCGTCTGCCCGTCGCCAATCGATGCCGTGTATTCGGTTGCAGTGTTCAGGAGACGAACACCCTTTGCCTCATCATAGGTAACCAGCCCGCCAGTCGCTCCGAAGCCGACTCCGGCTGAGGTTGTGTCGCCATAGGCACCGGCAATGATTCCAATCGTGGTTCCCGAACCGGCCTGGTTCAAGGTGGGTGCCGTGGTGAAGCTGATATTCGTGCTGTTGGCGGTTGAGGAACTGATGTCGTTCACGCCCAGTGACGTGCCGCTGAAAAGAACGCTTCCGCCCGCCCCGCGCGAAAAGCTCGCGGCATTCAATCGTTCATTGAAACTGGCATGCGCGGTGAGTGTGACGGTCGATCCGCCCGATCCGATGGCCAAGGCGCCGAAGATGCCATCCACCGAGTTGCCACCACTCGTTCCCGCCCCGGTCAACGTCGCGCCCTTCAGGGTCACGGTCTTTGCACGGGTGACGGAGCTTCCACTGCTTTGAAACTGGACGGTCGTCCCCACATTTGCCGTGATATCCGAGTTGGCAGCGGACGCAGTCGAAGTGTTAAACCTGAGAAACCCGGCGTTGACCGTCGTGGCACCGCTGTAAGTATTGACTCCTGAAAAGTTGACCACCCCGTTCGTCGCCCCACCGACGATGACTCCGCCGTTGGAGATGACGTTAATCAAGGTGAGGATCTTACTAGAGCCGACGGTGAAGGTGCGGGTGACGCCGCCGAGATCGACGTTGAGGTTGTTGGCGGCAGTGGTGGAGCCAATGGTGAGCGCTTTGTTGGTGGATATGTTGCTCGTGATATCGCCGCCGAGGGTGATCGTTTTTGCGCCACCCGTTCCGTTAAGTGTAATGTTTTGCGATCCGAAACATTCAAAATCCAATGCCGTGGATAATATTGTGTCGGCGCTGAATTGGATGGTTTGAGCACCGGTCAAAGTCAGCGACGCATCCCAGATGCCGTTGATCATGCCGTCCACCCAGTTGGCGGTATCGTTGTAATCGTATGTTCCTACGGCGGTCTTGTTCCAGCCGGTGGTCTGGGCATGCGACAGGGCGGGGAGAGTGATGCCGATTGCAAGGACGGTGAGGCGGAAGAAGGAGGAGGCTCGGGTCGATTTCATAAGCGGGGTCGTTTTTTTGGGTGGGGTGGTCTGCGGGCGGGCTTAGTTGTTCACGGCGACACGTCCGACGTGCCAGTCAAAGTAGAGGGCGTTCTTGTGGCCGGGGTGGTTGGGTTGCGTCGCGCTGAAGTCGCGATCAATGATCGCGATGGCGTCGGGCGGGACGACCGAATGTTTCAGGGGCTGGGGGTTGGTGTAAAATTGCGATCCACCTTGGTAGCGCCACCCCCATGGCTGGATCGGCTTTCCGTCGGGGCCCATGATTTGGGTTCCGTCGGAGGCGGTCACATACCGCTGCAGAGTGTAGCACGTGTCTCCCACCGATCCCTTGTAGCCGGGACAATCAAACGTTCCGGAGTAGGCCTTTCCCACGAGCGAAGCGGTGTTCCAAGAGGTCGGTTTCTGCATGCTTATGTAGGGAAGTATGGAGTTCTGGAAGTTGCGCGTGTCTGCGGTAAAGTAAGGCGAGATGGTCCAAAATCCGCCCACAGGCAGGGAGCCTTTGTTGTCGCTGACGTAGGTCTGGATCGCGATGCCGTCTTGACGGAGGTTCCCCGCGCATTTGGAGCTGTTGACGGACTCTCGCGCCTTTGCCAAGGCGGGGAAAAGAATCGCGGCGAGAATGCCGATGACGGCGATGACGGAAAGCAGTTCTACGAGCGTGAAACCAAGCTTGCTGCGAAGCTCCGTGTGCCGGGGACGTGACGCTGCACGGAAGAGTGGGGAGGTGCTCATTTTCCGAGGGTAAATTAAGGGGAACGGGCCGAGGTTGAAAACGAAAGACGGGGTATGCCGAAGTCATGGTTTGGATCAAAGCATAAGACTATGCAAGCACTTTATTATTTTTAGCAAAAGGAGAATGGAGATAAGTTTATCAACAGAGAATTATTGATATTTCATAATATAAATAATTTATTATAAATAAGTAAAACAGTTCAATCTGTTGCGTGAGAAAATATAGCATTTTGCTTTATTTTTATTGCCTTGGTTGGTTCAAGTGCTTTCTTCTCACGGCAGTAGAGTCCTTATCTCGTAACGCCATTTTTCCGTGAAGCCCCCCCAGTTTAAGCACAAGCAAGTGGAAGCCGAAATCCGCCAGTTGGCGCAGACGCTGCCGATTGGCGCGCGCCTGCCGGCCGAGCGAAGTCTGGCCGTCTCCTATGGCTGCAATTTTCTCACGGTGCGCCGTGCGCTCAAGGAGCTGGTGGACGACGGCATCGTGGTGCGCCGGATCGGCAGCGGCACGTTTGTCGCCCGTCATTCGACCGGGTCGAACGGCGTGCGTCGCGCGGCCAATCGCATCGGCGTCCTCGTTTGCCAGGGCGGCAACGCCTACGCCTACCGCGTCCTCCAGTCCATCGCGCACGCGGGGCTGGAGCAGAAAGTGGAGCTGCGTTCAAGCTGGGTGCGCGATTTCTGCGACGACGGGCTTTCGCAGGCCAAGTTGCTGGAGCAGGAGGGCTGCGTGGCCGTCACGCTGCCGTGGTTCCCCCACGACCGCATCGACGAGGTCCGCACGTTTGTGCGCAACTGTCCGCTGCCGGTAAGCCTGCCGCTGGTGATTCCCGGACTGGAGAAAAACAGCTTCGAGCGGCAGGAGATTTTCGGCGGAAGCCTCCAGGTGGCGTCGGAGATGTTGTGCGGTTATTTTCACGCGCTCGGCCACCGGCGCATCGCCCTCCTCGGGCCCGACTCCGCGACCGACGTGGTCCTGCAAAAGGTGTTGAGCGCCTACGTCTGCTACACGTCGCGGGAGAACCTTCCCAATTTCTGCGGTCTGGTGCGGCCGGGCGCGCTGGCCATGGACCAGCTCGCCGACCGCTGGAAGGCGTTTCGCGGCGATCTCGCGGTCATCAGCTACGACGACGAGCATGCCCTGCGGTTCATGACCGCGATGCACAAGATCGGCCTGAGCGCGCCGGCGGATTTCCAGATCATCGGCTACAACGACACCGAGGCCAGCGAGTATAGCGATCCGCCGCTGAGCACCATCCGCCAGAATTTCGACTACATCGGGTATTGGCTGCTCAAGAGCGCCCTGGCGCTCGCGCGCGGCGAGGTCGATCAATCCACGCAGTTGCCGCGTCCGCAGATGCTGGTGCGCGCGACCTGCGGCGGGCTTGGCAAGATCGACGACGCCTTCCGGGCCAAGCTGGCCAATCTCGACATCATCACGGAAGAAACCGCCGCCGAAACCGCGGCGCAGCCGGCCTGAGAACAGCCTAACTTAAATACTCCCAATATTTCTCCGGTGGAGGACGGACCTCCAGGTCCGTCGATCGAGCGCCGTTTTTCCGTCGGACCGGGAGGTCCGACCTCCTTTACGGCCATAACTTTTTAAACCGTTTTAACCTTTCCCCCTCAAAATCCTGCCAACCATGAATACCCTGCCTCTCGTTTCCTCTTTGCTTTCCATCGTCGGCCGTCCGGCCGGCTTTCGCCTGATGATGGCGGCGGCCGCTTTCGGCCTGCTGTCCGCTCCCGCCGTGCAGGCGCAGGCCGGCGCGGCCAATCTCGTGCCCAACGGCAATCTTGAAACCCCCAACGCCGCCGGCGATTGGGCGGCCAACTGGGGCAAGGCGAAGATCGGCCAGACTTCCTGGGAGGCCGAGGGTGGCGATCACTTTATCCGCATGAAGGCGACTGAGCCGGGCAAAATGATGATGATCTACAACCAGGTCGGGCTGAACGGCGCGAAGGCCGTGGAAGTGACCGTCAAGGGACGGGTGTCCGAGCTGAAGAAGGGCGCGCAGAGCTGGTTTGACGCGCGCGTCATGCTGGGTTTCCGCGATGCCGGCAGCCAGGAGATCAAGGGCGCCTCCAAGCCGGTCGTCTTCGGAAAAGACACGGCGGGCTGGGAGGAGCGCAAGGTCTCCTTCGCCGTGCCCGAGGGCACGGTGTTTCTCGCGATCATGCCCACGTTGCTCAACGTCGAGACGGGCACCTTTGATTTCACGGAAATCTCGGTGAAAGCCATTGATCCGGCCACGCTGTCGGCCCCGGCCGCCAAGTAAACCGCCTCCAACCCGTCCGTCTGCCGCCACGGCGTGAGCCCGGCGGTTTGGGCACCGTTCTTCTTTACTGGCGGAGAAACCCCATTGAACCTGCCCGCCTGCCAGGTGCCTGAACAAACATTTTCCCATGCTTCCCCGCACGTTTCTCACCCAGCTCATTCCCGCGCGCATCGCCGAGGCCATGCGCCGCGCCCAGACCGGCATCTGGCGGCCGCTGCCCGGCGTCATCCGCGTCGAGCAGACGCCGCCGTCGCCTGCGTTTCGCACGATCAAGGAGGTCAAGCCGGCCGATCTCAAGCGGGTGTCCGCCGCGCCGTTTCACTGGGGGCCGAAGTATGCGCAGAGCTGGTTTCGCCTGACGCTGCCCGAGGCGGCGGCGGGGACCGGAACGCGTTACCTGCGCTGGGAAGACCAGGCCGAGGCCACCGCCTACATCGATGGCGTGCCGTATTCCGGTTTGGACATCGCCCACCAGCAAATCCCGCTTCCGGCCGGAACGCGCGAGGTGTGGATCGAGTCGGTGTGCATCCGCTCCGGCATCTGGCTGGCCGGCGAGTCCGCGCGGCTGGAGGAGGAAGGCAGTCTTTATGCGCCGCCGCATTTTTTCGCCCGCGACGACACGGCATGGACGGTCTACCACGACCTCAAGGTCCTGCTGGAGCTGATCGAGGCCGAGTCCCGCGAATACCAGCCCCACCACGGCGGATTGCCCAAGCCGCTGACCGACCCGGTGCGCCACACCCAGCCGGCGTTCCGCGCCAGCCCGCTCTTCCGCCGGTTGTGCGACCGGCTTGACCGCGCGATCGACGTCTTCGACCGCGACGGCCTCGCGCCCTTCGCGGCGGAGTTGAAAAAAGTCTACGCCGAGTTTCCCGCCGCGCCCGACGCGATCAAGTCCGTGCTCACCGGGCATGCGCACATCGACCTCGTGTGGCTCTGGCCGGAGCGCGTGGGCGAGTTCAAGGCGGTGCATTCGTGGTCCACGCAGACGCGCCTGCTGAAGGAGTATCCGGAATTCAAGTTCGGCTACTCGCAGCCGGCCAGCTACGAGGGCGTGGGCCGGAGTTCCCCCGAGTTGCTTCAAAAGGTGAAGGGCCTCATCCGCGATAAAAAGTGGGACGCCATCGGCGCGGCCTATGTCGAGGGCGACACGCAGATGCCCTGTGGCGAGGCGATCCTGCGCTGCCTGCGCGTCGGCCAGGAGGAATTCAAGGCGCTGCGCGGCTCCACCAGCGAGGTCTTCTGGCTGCCCGACGTGTTCGGCTACAGCGGCTGCATGCCGCAGCTGCTCGCGGGCGTGGGCGTGAAGGGATTTTTCACGAGCAAGCTCTCGTGGAGCACCGTGAACCGCTTTCCCCACTCCAGTTTCCGCTGGCAGGGACCGGACGGCGCGGAGATCAACGCGCATGTCGTGCTGATCCACGACTACAACGAGAACGTGGACGTGAAGCGCCTCCGCGAGGACGTGCTGCACCACCAGCAGTCCGCCGTGCATCCCGAGTTTCTCCAGCCGACCGGCTACGGCGACGGCGGCGGCGGACCGACCGAGGAGATGCTCGAGCGCGCCCGCCGCGTTTCGAATCTCGCCGGCATGCCGCGCGTGGAGTGGGGCAACATCGAGCCGTTCTTCGAGCGTCTCGACAAGGTGAAGGCCGAGCTGCCGGTCGTGACCGGCGAGCTCATGCTGGAGCTGCACCGCGGCGTGTTCACCACGCACGGCGCGCTCAAGTCCGCCTTTCGCGCGCTCGAACGCGCGTTGCAGGTGCTCGAGGCGGCGCATGTCGTGCGCGGACTCGGCCCCATCGACCGCCATTACTGGAAACGCGCGAGTTTTTCCCATTTTCACGATTACATCCCCGGCAGCTCCATCTGGGAGGTTTACGCCGAGGCGATCCCCGAGCTGCGGACGCTCGCCGCCAAGGCACTGGCCGAGGCCGCGAAAGTGTTGGGCGTGGGAAAATCCAAGGGCTGGTTCAATCCGCTGCCGCTGCCGCGCACGTGGATCGACAAAGGCGTGTGTTACCAACTCGCCCCGCTCAGCGGCGGCCCCGTGTCGTCGTTGCCCGTGCAGGCCGTGGCCGCCCCGAGGGCGTCCGCGACTTCGCTCGCCAGCAAGCGCGTCCGCGCGACGTTCGACGCGGAAGGTTCGGTCATCGCACTCGTCATCGACGGCGCCGAGGTGGCCGTCACCGGACACAGGCTTTGCGCCTATCCGGACCAGCCCGCCACGTTTGACGCGTGGGATGTGGATCGCGCCAACATGGTGAGCGGCCACGAGGCGCGTCTCGCCGGCAAGCCGGTCGTCGCGCACGACGGTCTCGAGGCTTCGGTGGCGTTCGCCTACAAGATCGCCAAGGCGAGCCGCGTGACGGTGATCTACTCGCTGCGCGCCGGCGAGGCGGCGCTGCGCGTGCGCTACGAGGTGGACTGGCACGATCCGCTGCACTGGCTGAAGGGGATTTTCTCCAGCGAGTATCGCGGCCGCGAGGCGCGTTATGGCGCGCCGTTCGGCAGCGTGTTGCGCGGCCAGTGGTCGGGCTATCCGCGCGAAGAGGCGCAGTGGGAAGTGGTGGGCAGCCGCTGGATGGCGGTGTGCGACGACGCCCAGAGCGACGGACTCGCGATCATCACCGAGGCGAAGTATGGCTTCACCACGCGCGACGGCACGGTGGGCGTGAGCCTGCTGCGCAGCGCGCTCGTGACCGAGGCGGACAACCATCCGAAAATCCGCACGACGCCGGACCGGCCGGTGCATTCCGATCTCGGACGGCAAACCATCGATCTTGCGCTGGCGCGTTACGCGCCGGATCTGCCGGTGCACGATCAACCGGTGGCGCTGGCCGACACGTTGTTCACGCCCTGCGTGCCCTACGCGGGCGAGGCGGTATCGGCGGGTTTTGAGGGCATCGAGGGCGTGTCGTCCGCGGTGCCGTCATGGGCCGAGCCCGTCGAAGGCGGCTGGGTGCTGCGCCTGCACGAGACGCTGGGTCGTCGCGGCAACACGCGCATCGCCGTCGCCAAAGGCGCGAAAGCCGCGCCGGTCGATCTGCTCGGACAACCGCTGGCCGGCGCCAAGGCTGCGTCCGGAGAAATCGCGCTGCCGGTCACGCCTTACCAGGTGCGTTCGGTGAAGTTCATTCGGTAACGAAAGGAGGGAAGGAGCCCGGGATCGGGCTCCTTCTTTTTTTTGGCGAATCGTAAGGAGATCGGACCTCCCGGTCCGATCCCGGTGGAATTCATCGAATGATCATCAGGACGGACCTGGAGGTCCGTCCTCCGCGCAGCCGATCAGCGGCTATAGTTTTACTAAAACTGCTCTGGCCGGACGAACCGGTTCTTCGGCGGTCGTGACCCGTTCGGCTGTCCATCCTTTGCGGCCGGATTTCAGGCGAAACGAAACGATTTCGTGAGGCGTGATCCTGCCCAGATCAATACGCTGCCCGAGCCAGGCGAGGGTGCCCGCGGCGGCTTTTGAAGCTTTGCCCTGAATACGAACGATCCAGCCTGTTCCGTCCGTCGCGGGCTTGATCGCGAGCAACCGTGCGCCCGGGCTCAGCGAGGCAAAGGAGCCGCTGCGACCTTGCGTGCCTGGATGAGGCGCCGTGCGGAGGATGGAGATGGGTTGCTCAAGGCTGTCGGCCAGCGTCCATCCATCGATGTCGCCCGCGCCGATGGCGAACTTGAAGCAGTGTTCGCCCATGTCCTGATGCGGGCGCCACGGTTCGTCGGTGGCCGAGGAGGAACTGTTGCGCGCATAACGCGTGGAGCGCACGACCGTGGCGCGGAGCGCGCCGGCGGCGAGGTCGAAGTTATAGAGCGCATCGCTCGCGAAGATGAACGGTGTGCGGCCTGCGTCGGCGCGCACCCAGCGTCCACCGGGAACTTCGCCGAGAGGGCCGCGGGTGATTTCGCCGCCGGGCACCTCGAAGGTCGCCGTGTCACCGGCTCCCGGCATGAGCAGTTTCAGGCGGGCGGAGCGTTCGTTCCAGAGCAGACGGGCGGAGATCGCGACATGGCGCGCGCCGTGGTCGACGGCGAAACTCAGTTCCAGGCGGGAGGCGCCGGAGGTCAGCATCACCCAGAGGACGGCGCGCAACGGGCCTTTTTCCAGGACTTTTGTTTGGGTGACCGTCCAGGTAGCGAGGACGTTGGAGATGTCGTCGCCGTGGCGGTCGCCGTCGTGGTTGCCCCAGGAGCCGAAGGGATCGTCGAAAGTCGCGATGCGCAGACCGTCGCGGCCGAAGAGTTTTTTTGCGTCGAGCGTGAGGTCGATGCCGGTGTCCCCGGCGCCGGCCGATACGGTGATCGCTTCGTTGGCGACAAAGGTGTCGCCGCGGGCGCGGACTTTGGTTTTGAGCGGCGGGGCGAGGCGCGGGGTTTCGTTCCAGGCGACTCGCACCACTTGATAGCCGCAGGCCGGCAGCGTGACAGGGAAGAGGAAGCGTTTGCGCCAGGGCGTTTCCATGGCGAACTGGTGTTCTTGTGCGATCAGTTGGAAGGGCACGGGTTGTCCGCGGTGGTCGATCACCTCGACGGGGAGTTCGTCCGGTTTGTTGGCGTAGGCGCGGATGTGGCGGTATTCGAGACACGCCTCGACTTCGGCCAGCGTGGTCAACGCGACGGGTTGCGGGTTGAACAGCACGACGGGAACGGCCGTGGGCATGTTCTCGGCGGGAGCGGGCACGCGCGTGTCGCAGGCCGCGGCGAGGGCGGTGAGCGCCGCCAGTTCGTGACGGCGGGCGTCGTGATAGGCCACGCCCAGCCAGGCGTGTTGATCCTCATACGCGGATTCGATGGAGGTGCCCGGCAGGATGTCGTGAAAGGTATTAAACAACATCGAATCCCACGCGGCGCCCAAGTCGGGGGCCGGCCGGTCGAGCGCGGCGGAAATGACGCTCGTGGTGCGTTCGGCGGAGAGCAGGAGGTTTTCGGCGCGGCGGTAGGCTTTTTTATAGCGGAAGGCGCTCGCGTAGCAGCCGCGGAGGGTGAAGTTCAGCTCCTTCTTCACGACGGGGTGGGGCTTCTTTTCCTTCGCGAGTGTGTCGAAGAAGCGGTGGAAGGTGGAGAACTCGACGTCCACGTCCTTGTTGGCGTCGCGCCAAGCGAGGATGGCGCGGATCTGCTGGGCGGTCGGGCCGCCGCCGTGGTTGCCGAGGCCGAAGGTGATGGCGACGTTGTCGAGTCCCCACGCGGGAGCTTTCTCGCGATATTCGTCCAGCCGGCGGGCGACGTCGTCGCGTTCGCTGCCATACCAGCCGATCGGAATACGCCAGCTCAGCACGCGGCGTGCACCCGGGCCTTCCCACCAGAAGGCTGGCGAGGGGAGCGGGCAGTCGGCCTCGAAGGGGCGGGAGAACGCAAAATAATCCATGCCGGCGGCGGCGTAGATTTCGGGCCAGCCGAAGCTGTGTCCGAAGGAATCGGCCGACCAGGCCACGCGGGGACGCACCCCGAGTTCGCGCTGCATGTAATTCAGGCCCGAGGTGAAGTGGCGGTTCAGCACCTCGGTCGCCGGGAGGTTGGTGTCGGGCTGGCACAGAGTGCCGCCAACCACATCCCAGCGCCCCGCGGCGATCAGTTCGCGAATGCGGGCAAAGGTGGGACGGTCGTTTTCCTGAATGTGGCGGTAGAGGGAGGTTTCGCCACGGATGTAGGTGAGTTCGGGAAACTCGTCCATGAGGCGCACAATCGTGCGGCAGGTGACGATGCCTTCGTTGAGGCCTTCGCGCCAATCCCAGAGCCAGACGGGATCGAGGTGTGAGTTGCCGATGAGATGGAAGCGCATGGGGAGGTTCAGGATTCGGAATTGAAAAGGGTCATGTGGCGGTGCCCGCGTGCGGCTAAAACGGGCGAACGCATGAGAGCATGGAGGATTTTTATAGACAAATGTATTTTTTAAATACAATAAATACGCGATCCCTCGCTTTTGATGCATGCACACCCTCAAATCCACCGTGGCCACCGCCGGTCTTCCGGCGGTCTTTTCGTTGGTGGTTGCCGGGGGTGTTTTTCCAGGAAAACCGGATGCGCGGTTAAATTTTGTATTTAAGCGATACAACCATGTATTCCTTGCGCATGACATCTTCCCTTGATTCGCAAAATCTGGATGAAACCACGCGTTACCGCGCGGCCAAAGAGCTGCTGCGGCACAAGGTGCTGAGCGGAGAAGTGGGGCACGGCGAACAACTCCAGACCGAACTCGAGCTTTGCCGCGTCACCAATCTGTCGCGCACCACGATGCGCAAGGCGATCGCCGATCTCGTCAAGGAAGGCCTGCTGGTGCGCTTTCGCGGGCGCGGCACGTTTGTGAACTTCGACCGTTCGCCGGTGCAGAAGAAACTCCTCGCGCTGCTGGTCTGCCAGTATAGCGGCGGGGCCGGAGCCTACGACGTGTTGATTCGCGGCGCGCAGGAAGCCGCGTCGGAACTGGGCTACAAGCTCATGCTGGCGAATTCCCAGAATGACGCCGGCGCCGCGCTCACCCAGGCGGTGAGCCTCAACGAGCACAAGGTGGCGGGCACCATTCTCGTGCCGCTGCAAACGCCGTTGTCCGACGCCAACAACGCACGCGTCGTCCATGCGCTGCGCCAGGCGGGCCAGCAAGTGGTGATGGTGGACGAATTCTCCGACGACGCCAGCCTGACAAGCGTGTGCAGCCAGAACCGCGAGGCGATGCAGGCCCTGACCAACCATCTGATCGCCCGCGGCTATCAACGCATCGCTTTCTTGACGAGTGTGCGCACCGAAGTCGTCCAGGAGCGCGAGGAAGGTTTTCTCGCCGCGATGAAAGAGCGCGGGCTGCCGGTTCCGCCCGAATATTTTCTTGAGGTGGGCAGCCGGGATCCGGCCCGCCAGGGAATCCAGGAGATGGATGTTCTCATGGCGCTGCGCACGCCGCCGCAGGCGGTGATTTGCCTGCACGATCTGATCGCGCTCAACGCGCTCAAGCGCTGCGAGGAGCGCGGGTGGAAAGTGCCCGCCGACGTGGCGATCGTCGGCTTTGACGACCTTCCGGCCTCGGCGTCCAGCCGGCCTCCGCTCACGACGGTGCACCAACCGCTGATGGAAGCGGGACGCCGCGCGGTGGAGTTGCTCGTGCGCCAGCTCAAGGGCGAAGAGCTGATCAACCATCACGAACGCCTGCCCTGCCAGCTGATCGAGCGCGGCTCCGTCGGCGACACCGTCTCGCCTGGCTCCTGACCACTTTTATCAAACGCTAACCCAACCCCATTATTTCATGAAAACGATACCCCTAGCCTTACGCATGGCCGCTTTCGTCGCCGCCATTTCCTGCGCTCCGCAATTCGCCTATGCCAGCACTTATGACAGTGGGGCCGGCGCCGGTATTCAGGCTGGAAGCGCCACTTGGGATTTCAATACCACCTCGAACTGGACGACGGACAGCGGTGCCAGCCGAGTCAATTGGACCAACAACAGCGATCTGGCGAGTTTCCAACTTCAGGGTAATGCCGGGACTGTCACCATTGGTGCAACCCAAGTCGGGACCGGCGGCCTCACGTTTTCGGGAACCGTTGGATCCACCTCCTCTCTCTGGACAATGGGGCTGTCGGCTGGAACCAATTCGATCCAGCTGGGAGCAGGGGGGATTACCAATCAAATCAGCGACGGCTTTCTGAAGATCAATGCGCCATTGGTGCTCACGGCATCCCAGACATGGACTTCAACAAGGCTTGCCGCCAACAATGGGGCTGCGGGCGTCCAAGTGGTTGGTGCCATTTCCTCCGTGTCCGGCGCCACCAACCTGACCTTCGACGGTTTGGGACTGTCTGATCCAACAGGGATGGGGAACACGGTGTCCCGGGTGACGTTTGATATTAGCGGAGCCAATACCTTTACCGGCACAACAACGGTGACAGGAGGTGCGGTGCTTCGGTTGAATTATGGCTCCCAAAATAACAGCAAGCTCGACGACAACAGCGCGCTGATCCTTAAGGGCGGCTCGGTCGTTCTGAATTCCGGGAGTAACACCATTGAAGTCGTGGCATCCACAACGGTCGATTCCGGCGCGAATACGATCTTTGCGGGTTCGAGCGGAGGCGGTACAAACACCGGAACCGGCGTCATCACCAATAAAATTCAACTCGGTGCGCTCACGCATAATATATCGGGCACTCTAGATATAACCAATGCTGTCAGCGGAATTGCCGCCACAACCACGGGCAATACCAACGGTATTATCGGCGGCTGGGCGACTTTGTCAGGAAGCTGGGCGGTCGGAAGCGCGGACGGGAGCACCAGCACGAATATCACCTCCACGGCTGGAACGACGGACAACACCCCCGCAACCTGGACGACGACGAAGAATGTTAATGTCAGTTCCACATCGGCGGTCAGTGTCACCACGAGTAAAACGATCAACGCCCTTCGCTTTAATGGTGCCAATGGCGGTATCAGCATCGACCCAGCCGCTACGGTGCAGGTGAACAGCGGCGGCATTATCGCGGCGGCTTCCGGTCAGTCGATCACCGGCGGCAAGATCACGACCGGCCAATCCTCCGGCGAACTCTTCGTTCACACACCCAACGCGTTTACCATCGGTTCGGATATCGCCGACAACGGCTCGACGCCGACCATCCTTGTGAAAGCCGGATCGAACAGCCTTACGCTGACCGGTGCCAACACCTACACCGGGGCCACCTATGTCAATTCCGCCACGCTGGCTATCGTCGGCGGCTCGCTGGCCAACGGCAATGTGTTTGTCCGCGGCGCGGCGACGTTCACGATGAATTCCACGTCGGCGATCACCTTCAACCTCGCTGGCACGAACGCCGGCCAGTTCGATGTATTTACGCAGGATGCCGGCGGTTTGTTGACCCTTGGCGGAACGATGAACCTGAAGTTCAACAGCACATTTACGAGCGGAGCTTCTTTCGATCTCTTCAACTTGTCTAGCGGTTCGGCCGATGGCTTCACGACAATCAGTATTGCCGGTTCCTACATGGGCTCGATCACCGAGGGAACCCCGGGGCTTTGGTCCGGAACCATAGACGGCCAAGTCTTCACGTTTACCGAATCGAGCGGTCTTTTGAATATCGCCGCGATTCCGGAGCCCAGCGCCTACGCGCTCATCTTCGGTTCGCTGGCAATCGGTATGATTGCCGTGGTGCGCCGTCGTCGCGGTTGAAATCCACCTCCCGCTCCTTTCCGTCGTAGGGCCCGACCTTGTGTCGGGCCGGTGCGGCGTTCGAAGGAACAAAGACTGCGGCGCGGCCTCACGCAAGGTGAGGCCCTACCCCTCTTCATTTTTCAGTCCAAAGCCTCCCTTCGCGGTTTGTGCCGGCGATGAGGGAGACAATTTCCCATGCTCATGAAACCCTCGTTTATCCGTCTTGCGTGTCTGCTCGGTTTGACCGCCGCGATTGTTCTTCAGGCCGAACCACCGGTCTCAGCGCCGCTTCCCGCCCTTACGGTCAAGGGACAGAACTACATGGATTCCACGGGCAACGTGGTCAAATTCTGGGGCGCCAATCTCGTCGCGCTCTATCCGGATCATGCGACGGCCGATGCGCTTTCCGCCAATCTCGCCTCGCGTGAAATCAATCTGGTTCGCCCGCACCACATGCTGCGTCCCGGCAAGGACTGGAATCCCAAGATGACCAGCGGCGCACTGCTGGCCTACCAGGGAGACTCCCGCACCTTGGACGCCGACGCGTTCGACCGCTTCGACTACCTGAGCGCCGCCCTGCGCCGCAACGGCATCTATGTGTCTATGTCGGTTCACCAAAGCCGCTATTTTTATGAAGGCGACGTCGCCATCCTGAAGACCGACGAGGCCGATGCCGCCGCCTGGAGCGCGGCGATGAAGGAGCTCAATGGCTGGCACTGGCAAAAAGGCATAGATATCCGCAAATCCCTGCCGGCGATTGATGAACGTGCGGCTTTGTTGAGCGAAGAGTTCATTCGCAATCTGCTCACGCATGTGAATCCCCACACGGGTGTCAGCTATGCGGCCGATTCGCAGTGGATCTCGCTCGAGGTCGTCAACGAGTGCTCCATCGAATACGCGATCATCTGCAAAAACCGCTGGCCCGCGTATTGGCAGGCCAAACTTGAGGCCAAGTGGGCGGAGTTTGCCTTGGCCAACGGTCTGCCGGAGCCCGGAGATTTGTATGCACCCGCGGGAAAAGCGGTCGAAGTGCGCGCCCGATTCCTGCGCAAGCTCGACGCCGACTACTACGACCGCGTGCGCGCCGTCGTGCGCGCGACCGGCAGCAACGTGCCCATGATGTATTCCAATCTCTGGCGCGGCGACAACGCCCTCGCCATGGCGGCCGAGAAGTCCGACGTGATCGAGGACCATGCCTACGTTGATCCGCTCGTGGTGCGGGGGCTCGATGACGGTATCGCGGCGTCATTGCGCAACGCGCTGGCCGGGAAACCGTATTTCATCGGCGAATTCAACCAGGCCGAAGGGGCGAACAATATCAAGGCGCAGGCGCCGTTTCGCACCATGCTCATGCTGGCCGGAGCCGCCTACGGGGCCTTGCATGACTGGAGCGGCATCGAGTGGTTTGCCTGGAACCATGGCACGCCGCTGATCGGTTCCGACGGCTGGTCCACCGCCGAGAAACGCGACTCCAGCCTCGGCAACATGGTGTCGGACGCCATGATGCTCGACCACCTGCGCACGGCCGGTCTGATCTTCCGCAAGGGGTTCGTCGCCGCAAGCAAGGAACCCATCGCGCTCTGGACCGCCGAGCCCTATTATGCCGGGAACTACGGCGCCCTCATGTCGGGCAAGCACAAGGTTCTCCCGGGCTGGCAGAGCGTTCACGGCATCCGCCGCGCCTACGGCCCGGAACCGGAATCTCAGAAAAACGCCGACTGGCTTAACAACGCGACCGGGCGGATCATGACCAGCGATACCGGCGAGATCGTCAAAGACACCGAGCGCAAACAACTCACCGTCGCCGCGCCCGCCGCCGAAGCCTTCAGCGGTTACCTCGACGGCAAGGCGCCGGCGAAACTCTCTCGACTCGCCGTCGCCGGCGAGTCGGGCTTTGCCACCGTGATCCTTGTCGCCGCCGATGCGCGCCCGTTCGGGCAGAGCGCCAGCCTGCTCATCAGCCGCACGGGACTCGATGCGGAGCTGAAGGAGAACGACGGCCCGGTCGTCGCGCTGCAATTGCCGGGCGACGGCTGGAAGTTTCGCGTGACGCGTCCGCGCACGGCGGCTTCCTCCGCGCCGGTTGCGCTGACCGTTGGTCCCGATGGTCGTCTTGCTCTGCCGAGCGGCGTGTGGCATGAAGCCGAGCTGACGCGATGAAACCGGTTGCCCAGCCCGTCCGTGAAGTCGGGGTCGTCTTCAAGACGCATCTCGATCTCGGATTCACCGACACGGCGGCGGCGATCGTGCGCCGTTATCTGCGCGACTACATTCCCGCCGCGCTGGAGCTCGCCCGCGCCACGCGGGAGCGTCCTCACCGCTTTGTGTGGACGACCGGCTCCTGGCTGGTGCACCGCTTTCTGGAGAACGCCACGCCGGCCGGCCGGCGGACGATGGAGGAGGCGATTCGCATGGGGGATTTTCACTGGCACGCGCTGCCGTTCACGACGCACACCGAATTTATGGATGCGGAGCTGTTCCGCCTCGGACTGGCTTATTCGAAGGACCTCGACGCCCGCTTCGGTCGGGTTACACGCGCGGCGAAGATGACCGACGTGCCGGGTCACACGATCGGAATGGTGCCTTTGCTCGCCGAGGCCGGCGTGCGATTTTTGCATCTCGGAGTAAACCCGGCTTCGACCGTGCCCGACGTGCCTCCGCTTTTTTTGTGGCGTCACGGAAAGCATGAAATCGTGGTCGCCTACGAGGCCGACTACGGCGGCGTGACGCGCATCCCCGGCGGACGGGCGCTCTGCGTGAACCTCACCGGCGACAACCTGGGCCCGCAAGATCCGGGGCAGATAGACAAGGTTTACGAACGCCTCGAAGCGGAGTTCCCGGGGGCGCGCCTTGTGCCCGGAGGCATTGACGTGATGACCGCCGCGCTCTGGCGCCGCCGCGCGGAGCTGCCCGTGATCACGGCCGAAATCGGAGACACCTGGATTCACGGCGTGGGCACCGATCCGCAAAAGACCGCGCGTTTCCGCGAGCTTTGCCGTCTGCGCAACCGCTGGATCGCGGCGGGCCGGCTGACGCCCGGCGGGAAGGCCGACCTGCGTTTTGGCGAGCCGTTGCTGCTCACGGCGGAGCATACGTGGGGCATGGACATCAAGACGCACCTCAAGGACTGGAAGAACTACGCGCCGGCGCGTTTCACGAAGGTGCGCGGTCATGCGAATTTCAAGAAAGTCGAATCCTCATGGGGCGAACAGCGTTGCTATGTCGATCAGGCGGTCGCCGCCTTGCCACCGGATTTGCGCGGCGAGGCTAAGGCGAATCTCAAGGCGCTGGCCGTGCGCGCGCCTTCGCGCAGCGGTTGGAAACCGGTGAAAGTGGCCGGCGAATTTTCGTTGGGCGCACTGCGTCTTGTGCTCGATCCGGAGACGGGCGGGATCTGCCGGCTGGCGGGTGAACGTGCGGTGGCGGATGCGGGGCATCTGCTCGCGACCCTCACGCGGCAAACGTATTCCGCGGCGGATTATGAACGATTTCATGGCCAATACATCCGCCAGGAAGCCGACTGGTCGCGCAAGGATTTCACCAAGCCGGGTCTGTCGGCCTCGGTGAAGGCGGCGGTGCAGGCCGTGACGGTGGGTTTGCTGGAGCTGCATGCGGACGGACGTCGTGCGCGGGCGGGATTGCGTTTCGCGGCGGCGGCGCGGCGTGCCGGTGCGGCGGCCGAAGCATGGCTGGAACTGGAGGCTCGCGATGACGGCTCATTGGCGGTCGCGTTGACGTGGCGCAGGAAGCCGGCGGTGCGTTTGCCGGAGGCGTATTGGCTGACCTTTGCGCCGAAGCTGGCGAAGGATGCGCGGTGGAGATTTAAAAAATTGGGCGTGTGGATTGATCCGCGCAACGTGGTGTCCGGCGGCAACCGCTGGCTGCATGCGGTGGACGGCGAAGTGCGCGCCGGCGACGTGCGGATCGAGACGCTCGATGCGCCGCTGGTCGCGCCTGAGCACGGAAGCTTGCTGGACTTCCATCGCCGGCTGCCGCGCACGGATGCGGCGGTGAGTTTCAACCTCTACAACAACAAGTGGGGGACGAATTTCCCGATGTGGAACGACGAGGACGCGCGGTTCCGTTTCGTGCTCCGCTGGTGAGCGGAGGCGGACGGTGGATTACCGACCGCTGAAACGGTTGCGCCAAGGCTCCAGCGGAAACAGGCATTCGGCGCCGTTTTTCTCGATGTAATCGTAGAAGAGGCGGGACATGCCTTGGTGAAACACCGGGTGCGAGCCGCCCTCGGTGAGCGGGCCGGTTTCGAGGATGCGGTAGTGTCCGAAGCCGATGCCGCCGAGGTCGTCTTCGCCGAGTACGCCGCGCCAGGTGGCGCCGGGATGGGGTTCCAGAGATTCGCCGTAGAGGGTGACGCCGCCGGCGTAGTCCACCAGGGTGGCACCGTATTCCTGGAGGGCCCGGGCGACGACGAGGGCGGCGGGTGTGAGATTGAACGCGTTGAGATCGAGCGCGGGATCGAGTTGCAGGATGCAACCCTCGGGCACACCGCCGGGGAGCCAGCCATCGGTCCAGACGGCGGGCGGATAAACGCGGCGCTGAAGTCCGGGAACGGGGCAGGCGAAGGCGAGCTTGTGGGCGATGCGCCCGGCGGCGATTTCGTCGCGCATGATCAAACCGCCGAGAAGAGGGACTCCGCTGGCGCGGCAAGGGCCGTGGAAGTGGACGCTCTCGTCGTTGTGGATGCGCGGGAGATCGGCGGGCGTGAAGAGTCCGGAGCCGTCGAGATCGTAGGCGATGGCGGCGTTGGTGCGCCAGGAGCCGTCGGGCTCGCGACGACATTGCCAGAGGTCGTAGGCGCGGCGGGCGGAGACATCGATGATGCTCATATGCGCGTCCTGCTTGGCGTCGGGCACGGCTTCCTCGGGGATGGGCACGCCGTCGAGGACGCTGGTATGGAGGCCTAGCGGGTGGTCGGGCGTGAGGTGCGGCTCGGAGGTCTTGACGTGGCCTTGCGAGAGGTGGCAGCGGAGCAGCTTCGGATGGAGCTTGTGGCGCGGCGTCGAGGCGTCGGCGCGAAAGACGGGAATCGTCCAGTCGTGGAGATTGATGTGGAGGCCGCGCAGCGCGGTTTGCGAGCCGGAGAGCAGGGCGATCCAGCGTGCGCTTTCGGGGTCCGCAGCCGCGTTGGCGGTGATCGGGGTGTTCCAGAAACTACCGGGCGAAAAAAAGGGGGCACTCGGAGGAGTCATGACGGAGCCCAGCGTCGGAATCAGGGCGGATAATTGCCATACCAGAAGAGGTGTGCCTCGCGAGTGTTGGTGTTGGCAGGCACCTCGCTCTTGGCCAGAGCGGCGATATGACCGTCTAGAAAAACCGCATTGCCGCGATTATTATGCACGGGCTCCGGATAGCGGCCCGGGACGATGCCCGAATTGTAGTAATCGACGTCGCCGCCGTTGTCGCTGTTGTCGCCGTCGCTGATCAGGATTGTGCGGGGTGTGGAATCGAATGATGAAATATGGCGCAATGCCTTGGGGGCCGAGGCATTGGTTTGGTTGAGCCGAACATTCAGGCTGTAAGTTCGAGGAAAGATATTCCTGCTCCACCAGGTGCTTAGCTTCCAGCGGTCCTCCTTGTTGGCCCGTTGCACAGGGCAGCCGACAGTGGCCTGTTGGTCCATGGGAAGGCTGCCGGTATAGACATCCATGAAACCGCCTGTGTAGGAGAGGTTGAATTGGACCTTATCGGCGTCCGAGGCGTATCCGATCGGAATTAAATTACGATGGTCGGCCACATACTGCATGTAACCTATGTAGGTCTGCCGCAGGTTTGATTGGCACTGGGTGTTGCGCGCGGAGTCTCGAACGCGTCCCGCCACGGGGATAAGAATTGCGGACAAAATGCCGATGATCGCGATTACCACGAGCAGCTCCGTCAGCGTAAAGCCGCGCGATGCCAGTGGGGGCGTGGTGAATGCGACGGGGTTGGGAATGGACGGATAATTCCGGTGGGGCTCCATAGATTAAATGTATCTTTTAAAAACAAATCAAGGCAACCTTTTAAAATCACGTTTGCGTAAGTTCTGCGGCTTTTGCGCTTAATGTATTTTTTAGAAACAAATTGAGTTTTCCGATGAACTGAATCAGGGATTGGGGCGTGCTTTGTGCGAGAAATTGATCCGCGCAACGAGTCCTTTGCTCCATGAATGATATCGTATCGCCTGTGCTGTCTTCCTCTCTCTGGGAGTCTTGGGTCGATCCCGTGAGCGGGATCACCAGCCATGTGCTGGCCGGCCGGCGCGCGCCGATCCAGCAGTCGTTTTATTTCGTCAATGCGAGCTTCTCCGGAGACGGGCGGCATCTGTGGTTTTACGGCGCGTTTCCGCCGGGAGGAACGGCGAACGACGGGCGTTGCCTCGGGGTGGCGGACTTTGCGGCAAGCGAGGTGCGGGTGTATCCGGAAACCCAATTTCTCGATGGTTCACCGATGGTGGATGCGGAGACCGGCGAGGCCTATTGGGCTTCGGGGCCGCGCATTTGGAAACGCGGGCCGGGCGCGGGCGACGTGTGCGTGAAGGTCAATGAACTGCCGGCCGAACTGGTGCGCGACCGCAGACCTTGGCGAGTGGCGACGCATCTGACGTTTTCGGCGGACCGCAAGTGGCTCAATCTCGATGCGACGCTGGGGCGCGAGACCCATGTGGGACGCGCGCCGGTCAACGGCGGGCCGGTGGAGATATGGGACACCTTGCACGCGGGTTTTGATCACGGGCAATTCAGTCCGACGGACCCCGATCTGCAGTTGATCGCGCAGGATTCGTATGTGGATCCGGTGACGGGAAAGCATCACGAGTCGGACAACCGCCTGTGGCTGATCCGGCGCGGTGAACGTGCGCGGCCGATCTATACGGCGGGCAACACGGGGCAGGCCGTGCAGGCGCACAGCGTGCATCACGACAAGGACAGTGTGGTCTTGTCGGACGGCCCGCGGATGCACGGCCACGAGTGGTGGGCGGCGGACGGGCGCACGGTGTGGTTTGTCCACTATGGGCGGGGCGTCAAACGCGTGGGCGTGGACGGCATGGGCGAGGAGCTGCTCTGGCCGCTGGAGTTTGCCTCGCATGCGCACTGTGATCGCACGGGGGAACTCGTGGTGGCCGATGCGCAGCCGCCGCACCGGCGTGACTACAGCAAGGTGCGTTTCCTCAACCGTCGCACGGGGAGGGAGGTGGACATCGTCAGCCACATGCCGCATCCGGGCGAAGACATCCGGCGCTACCATGTGCATCCGCATCCGCAGTTCACGCTCGGGGACCGGTTTATTTGCTACACGACGATGGTGCGCGGGCGCGTCGACGTGGCGTTGACGAGCGTGGATGAATTGGTCGCGGCGACGAGTTATTCCAATTCGCGTTCAAGATGATCCTGCCTTGGGTAGGGACGGACCGCTGGGCCGTCCGCTCCGTTAGTCTCATCTTGAGCGCGAATTGGAATTAGGAGGTGGCGACGTGCGGGCGGAGTCGGCGGGCTTGCTGTTGAGCCAGGAGAGCGAGCTCGGCGGCCTTGAAGGTGTGCCCGGGCGACATCGCGGTCTGGGTGCGGTCGAGGCAGTCGCGTATGAGTCGGCCAAAATAGGGAAACCCGACGCGACCGTTGACCTGCAGGTGGTGCTCGCCTTGGTGATTGACGAGGTAAACGTGGTCACTGCCGGGATCGCGGCAGAGGTCGTGGCTTTTGCGCAGTTCGAGATAGCCGTCAGTGCCGAGGATCATCGTGCGGCTGTCACCCCAGACGCGGGAGCCGTCGGGGTTGAGCCAATCGACGCGGATCGAGCAGGTGGCGCCGTTTGCGCCGAGCAGGGAGGCTTCGCCGTAGTCCTCGAACGCGGGGTGGGCGGGGGTCGCTTGGTTGGCGACCAGGGCATGCGTGACGGTGGCGTCGGTGTTGCCGGTGTAGTGGAGAAATTGATCAAACTGGTGACTGCCGAGATCGCAGAGGATGCCTCCTTGGCGGGCGGGATCAAAAAACCAGCCGGGACGACCGGTGGCGTTGAGGCGGTGCGGGCCGAAACCGCTCACTTGGACCACGCGGCCGACGAGGCCGGCCGCGATGACGTCTCCCGCGAACAAGGAGGATTCGGACTGCAGGCGTTCGCTGTAGTAAACCGCATGGATGCGGCCGGTGGAGAGGGCGAGTTCGCGGGCCTCGGTGAGTTGAGCGAGCGAGGTGAACGGCGGTTTGGCGCTGAAGAAGTCCTTGCCCGCATTCATGGCGAGACGCCCAAGGGCGGCGCGTTCGTCGGGGATGGCGGCCGTGGCGACCAGGCGAACGGCGGGGTCGCGGAGGATCGTTTCGAGGTCGGGCGCGATGCGCGAGCCCGGGTGTTTGGCGGCAAGTTGCCCTGCGCGGATGATGTCGCGGTCGTAAATCCAACCCAGGGTGGCCCCGGCGGAAACGAGCCCCGCGCACATCATGTCTATGTGACCGTGGTCGAGACCGGCGGCGGCGCATACAAATTCACCCGGTGTGACGACGGGTTTCGGCATTTGCAGCGGCAGCAGGTCGGCGAGAGGATTCGGTTTTAAAGCAGTAATGGGATGACGAAACGTGGCCGCGCCAAGTCCCGCCGAAAGTATTGTTGGCGGAACTGCCTCAGGCCTCATGTGATGCCCAGAGTTTCCTCCGGGCATGCATGAACGGGATTTAGTTGAGAACCACGCTGACAGATTCGATCCAAGGGCCGGGGAGTTGGTCCTTGGTGGTTTTTTTGATGACGATGCCGCTCCATTCTTTTTCCAGGGAAACGGGGATGTCGATGTTGACGAAACTGTTGGCGGGCGAGCCGGCGGGGATGTCGAGCTTGCCGAGGGAATCCTTGGAGCCACCGGAAATATAGACCGCGTAGCCTGCGGCGGGCTCGCCGGTGTTGAAGACGCGCACGCGAACGACGGAGGCGCCGGGAGGCGTGCGCAGGCCCATCCAGTAGGTGACGAAGCCCCACTGGCTCATCGAGCCGGCTACCCGGGCAACGGCGACATCCTTGATGGTCTTGGTTTCCATGAGGCCGGATTTCACGGCGTTGGAACCGTCGCCCTTGTAGGCGGCGGCCCCCGGGGAGGTTTGATGCACCGTCTCGGCTTGGAGGCAGAAGGCGGAGGCGAAGAACAGGGCGGAAACAAGCAGCGTTTTTTTCATGGGGGAAAGAAGAAGGTGGGTAATCCACCTAAATGTATTTAAAAGATACAAAATAGTTCAAGCCTAAATATTCCCGAGGGTCTTTACCGTCGGCGGCGCCAATCCTGCCGTTGTGCCCGCAGCCAAGTGTGATCACCCGAACTCTTCCGGGACATGGTGAAGTGCGCGCGGTGAGTCGGGTTCGCGGCGAGCTTTTGCTTGGCGGTTTGTCAGGATGCTGTTCTAGCTTCCGCCGAACCCCATGAGCGACCGCGTGACCATCCGTGACATCGCCGCGAAGGCCGGCGTGCATTTCACGACGGTCGGCTTGGCGCTGCGCGACAGTCCGCGGCTCAGCGCGGCGACGCGGAAAAAAATCCAGAAGCTGGCGGCCAAGATGGGCTATGTGCCGGACCCGATGATGTCCGCGCTCAACGCCTACCGGCAGACGCGCCGGAGGCCGCATTACCAGGCCACGCTCGCCTGGATCAACAACTGGCCCGACCGCGGATTTTTGCGCAGCAACGCCGATTTCAGGGACTATCACGACGGCGCGTGCGCCCGCGCGGCCGAGCTTGGCTACCTGGTGGAGGAGTTCTGGATGCACGGCCGCGAGTATTCGTTCGGCAGCCTCGCTCGCGTGCTGAAGGCGAGGAATATCCAGGGCCTGATTTTTGCGCCCCAGCCCGATCCGCACACGGTGATCGACGGTTTCGACTTCGGCGATTTTTCGGCGATCTCGCTCAGCTACAGCCTTGAGCGACCGGCGCTCCACGTGGTGACGAACCACCATTTTCGTTCGATGCTGCTGATGATGCGGCATCTGGACGAACTGGGTTACCGGCGGATCGGGCTTGGCGTGCACAGAAGCTGGAACGAGAAGGTCGGCCAAGGCTGGCTCGGCGGCGTGCTGGTCGCGAAGGAATTGATCTCGTCGGGCATGCAGATCCTGCCGGTGAGGTTGTTCGACAAGCAGGACACGAAAACGTGGATGACGGAGGACCGGCCCGACGTGATCGTTTCGCACATGCAGCTTTACGAACAGCTGCTGGAGATGAAGGTGCGCATGCCGCAGGACGTTGGGTTCGCCAACCTGAGCGTGCCGGGCGGCACCAGCGATCTCTCGGGCGTGTCGCAAAACAGCCTGCTCATCGGCCGCAAGGCGGTGGACGTGCTGGTGGACATGCTGCATCGCGGCGAGCGCGGCGTGCCCGAAATGCCCCTGCACCTGATGGTGGACGGCGTGTGGGTTCCTGGAAAAACCCTGCGCCCGCAGAAGGCCGCACGGGCCGGGAAATGACGCACTACAGGTAGCATGGGCTCCAAGTTGCGGCGATGGCCATTCGGGCGCACGGTGTGGCCATGAAACCCCGCCCCCGGGTGCCCCCCTTCTTTTCCCTGCCCACGCGCGGCTTTACGCTGATCGAGGTGATGACGGTCATGCTGATCGTCGGTGTGCTGATCGGAATTTTGTTTCCGGTGCTGGGGCTGGCGCGCGCCAAGGCCCGCCAGGCGAAGTGCGGGGCCAATCTTCATTCGATTTCCAACGCCTTCGACCAGTTCGCGGCGGACAACCATGGCTACTATCCGGGCGTCACCTACAACACCGGCCATCTCGACGGACGGGTGAACCCGAACGGGGGTCACTGGTGGATCGAGCTGAAGCCCTACGTCGGCACGAACATCAAGGTCGAGGGCGGGATCGAAGGAAGTCCTTTTGCCATCTGCCCCGACGGACTCACCGGCATGAACGGGAAATTAAACTATTACTTCCAGACGCCGCGCGTGACCATCGGCCAGCCGGCCAGGATCGTCCTCCTGGGGGATTCAAAGTCGCATGTGCTATCGGTGTGGATCGGCGATCCGACGGGAGCATCTTCCACGACGTCCGAGCCCCAGCGCCACCGGGGGCGGGCCAACTATCTTTTTGTGGACGGCCATGTGGAGTCGTTGACGGTCGAAGACGCCTCCAAGGCGTGCGGCCGCGATCCTTACGCCCAATGAGAATATTATCCGTGGACCAGGCCCGTCGAATGGTTTGCCGCGCAGGCGGATTGTTTGCCGGGGCCGCGGTCGCGGCGGCCGCGACGTTGCCGCTGCCCAATCCGGGATTTGAAAACGGGTTGGAGGGATGGACGCTGTCGGCCGACGCCGGCGAGGCGGTCCGCGTGCTTCCGGAGGCGGCCAGTCTTGGCAAAAAAGGACTGCGCGTGCAGATGGCCGCCACGCTGGCGCGTTTCACGGTGACCAGCGGCAAACTCGCCGTGACGCCGGGACGAAGCTACCAGGTGGATTTTTGGGCGGGTGGCGGCGGGCAGGGGGCCGCCCCGGGCCAGGCGCTGGTTGAAACGGTATTCACGGACGCCAAAGGGACGGAACTCAAGCCTGATCTCCCCACCATCCGGATATGGCCCGCCAAGAACGTGGCCGGCGAGCGTTACTTCGGCAAAGCGACCATCGGCGGGGCGGCGCCGGCGAATGCGACCGCGCTGGTCGTGCGCATCAAGCACTCAGGCCCGGGCGTCGGTGCGGTGGACTTGGATGATTTTTGCGTGAAGGAATTGGAGGTCGTGGATCCGGCGAAGAAACCCGAGCCGCACGATCCGTCGGCGGGCCATCCCGTCCCGCCCACCGATCCCGCGCTGCTGTCCGCGTGGTTGGCGGAGATTGCGGGCGATCCGTATCGCGGCGGTGCCCCCGCAAAGATCGTGATCAAACTCGACGATCTGAAGCCGTCCCGCGGAGGGGTGCATCCCCGTTGGGTGCGGGCCGCCGATTTCGCCAAGGAGCGGAAGATCAAGGTGGGGCTGGGCATCATCGCGAAGGGGATGGAGGAGGAGTGCGCTCCGTTCTGCGCCTGGGTGAAGGAACGCCATGACGCCGGCGCAATCGAGTTTTGGTTTCACGGCTACGACCATTCGGGAAACAGGAAGATCATGGAGTTTTCCGGCCAGCCCTATGAGTTTCAGAAAGCGCACGTGGTCATGTCGCAGGAGCTGGCGAAGAAGAAACTTGGGTTTGCCTTCACCTCTTTCGGCGCGCCTTTCAACGCGGCCGACGCCACCGCCGCGAAGGTGCTTGCGGAGGATGCCGACCTGAAGGTCTGGATGTATGGGGACGCGGCGAAGCCCGCCGGGAAAACCGTCCTCGAGCGCTCCTTCGCCGTGAATCTGGAGTCACCCACGATTATCGCCAATTACGGGGCCTTCGTCGAAGGCTACGCGCACAACCGCGGTGCCGCCTACTTTGTGTTGCAGGGTCATCCGGCCGGCTGGGGGGACGACCGTTTCGAACAGTTCGTGAAGATCGTGGATTTCCTGATCGCGCAGAAGGCCGAGTTTGTCTTCGCCTCCGATTTTGTGACGCGAGCGGATCTCCGCGAGATCGCCAAACGCTAGTCTTGCTGCGAGACGTTCCTAATCATGTTTATGGCCCCGCCCGCTTTGAAACGCCTTGCATGGATCGGCCTTTTTACGGCCGTCGCTTTTGCGGTCGTGGAATCGCGCGCGGCCGACCCTTGGCGGTCGGTCCTGTATCCGCAGGATTGGACTCCGGGATTCAGCGACGCGGAGGGGCGGTTCCTCCACGATTTCTCGCGGGCGGGCTATCATTATGGCGAGGCCGCGCCGCCGGAAAAAACGGGTCGGATCGTGAATGTCACTGAAGCCTCCTACGGCGCCGATCCCACGGGAAAGTCCGATGCGACGGCGGCCATCCAGGCCGCGCTGGACGCGGCGGGAAAGTCCGGCGGCGGAGTGGTTTTTTTGCCGGCGGGCACCTATCGGATCGCCCCGCCGGACGGGGCCAAGGCGGCGCTGGTTTTGCGCGACGACAACGTGGTGTTGCGAGGCTCGGGCGCGGGCCGGACTTTTCTTTTCAACGACTCCACGAAGATGCGCGACAAGCGCGTGATCGAGCTCAGGCCGCGCGACGCCGTTTCGTGGAATGCCGACGGGAAGGCGGCGGCGGGCGTGAAGATTCGCGAGGATCTGCCGAAGCCGACGATGCACATCCCGCTGGACGATGTGACAGACTTCGCCGTCGGCGAACTGATCGTCGTGCGCAACGATCTTACGCAGCACTTCATCGATCTGGTCGGCATGAACGGCAAGTGGACGCCGGGCCAGTCGCAGAACCGCACGCTGACCTATGGCCGGCGCATCACGGCCGTTGATGCGATCGACAACGTGATCACGGTGGACATTCCGTTGCGCGGGTTTCTTTGCACGGCGGACAACGCCCAAGTGGTGAAGGTTTCCGGACGCATGATCCGCGAGGCGGGGCTGGAGGATTTTTCCATCGGCATGAGACAGCAGCCGGGGGAGGGGCTGACGGAGGAGGACTGGTCGAAAGAAGGCAGGGCGGGTTACGATTCGCATGCCTCCGTCGCCATGGCGCTTTCGTTTGCGGAGAACTGCTGGGTGCGCCGCGTGCGCACCTACGCGCCGACGGGCAACGATCCGAAGGTCCATGTGCTTTCCAACGTGCTGAAGTTGTGGCGCACTCGGCTCGTCACGGTGTCGGACTGCGATTTCAAGTTCACCCAATACCAGGGCGGCGGCGGCAACGGCTACGGCTTCGCGCTCAACGGACAGGACAACCTCATTCGCGACTGCCGCGTCGAGGGGATGCGGCACAACTACGACTTTGGCACGATGTCGGCCAGCGGCAACGTGATCCTGGACTGTCTGGCGAAGGACGGCCTGCACGCGTCGGATTTCCACATGTTTCTTTCGCTGGCGAACCTCTTGGACAACGTCACGTGCGACGGGGATTTCCTGGAGGCGCGCGCTTATCGTCCATGGGGCGGGAATCCGGTGCACGGGGTGACGACCACGCAGTCGGTTTTTTGGAACACGAAGGGCCTGCGCTATTCCCATGAAAAACTCGGGGCGGCTCCGGCCCTGGTGTATTCGCACCAGTTCGGCGACGGCTACGTGATCGGCACGCGCGGGCCGGCGCCGAAAATTGACTCATCCGACTTTGTCGAGGGCGAAGGCCGGGGGGACGACCTCGCGCCGCGTTCGCTCTATCTCGACCAGCTCGCCCGCCGCCTCGCCTCCGGGCCTGCCTCGTCAAAAAAAAATGAACCCGCTCGCTGAAACCTGTCTGGACACGCCGTCGGTTCTCCCTTCGCCGGAACGCATCCTCTTCGCGCTTTCGACCCGCGAGCTGGATATTTTTCTGCCCGGGCTGAGACTGGAGGAATTCGCCGGCCGGACATATTCGTATGTGAACACGGACGCGATGGACGCCGACGGCAAAGAGCGCGTGTTGCGCGAGTGGAAACCGACCGTGCTGATGACGGCCTGGAGCGCGCCCAGGATTCCGTCCGAGTGGGTGGAATCGGCGGACATGCCCCTGCGTTACATCTGTCATGTCACGGGCTCGGTGCGGTCGTTCGTGCCGCGAGTCCTGATCGAGCGGGGCGTGCGGGTGACGAACTGGGGGCAGTCCATCAACCACACGGTCGCGGAGCATGCGATGCTGATGGTGCTGGCGTTGCTGCGCGGCGCATCCGGCTGGCCCGCCGCGATGGCGCAAGACGGATGGACGATCGAGCAGACGAAGCGCCTGCGCACGCTTTCGTTGCGCGGCAGGCGCGTGGGGTTGCACGGCTTCGGCGGCGTCGCGCGCGAGATCGTCGCCATGATGGCGCCGTTCCGGCCGGGCCGCGTTTGCGCGTATTCGCAAGGAGTGCCGGCGGCGTTCATCGAGGCGCATGGCGTGAACGCCTGCGGGAGCCTGGAGGAATTGTTCGCGGGCAGCGACGTGTTGGTCGAGTGCGAAAGTCTCACGGCGGCCAGCCGCGCCTCCGTGGACGGGAATGCGCTCGGGCTGCTGCCGGACGACGCGGTGTTTGTAAACGTGGGGCGCGGTTCCCTGGTGGTCGAGGCAGCGCTGTTGAAGGAGGCCGCCTCCGGCCGGTTGCGCGTGGGGCTCGACGTGTTCCATCGCGAGCCCTTGGCGGCTGATTCCCCGCTGCGGACGGCGCCCGGGGTCATGCTATCCCCCCATATCGCCGGGCCGACGTCGGAGACCTACCGGCTTTGCGGCGACCATGCGTTGGACAACCTGCGCCGTTATCTTGAGGGGAAGCCGTTGAGCGGCGAGATTACCCCCGAGGCGTTTGATCGCATGACATGAACCGCGCACGCCTCGTCTCCAGTTTTCAATTCTGAATCCGCCATTCTCCATGACCACACCCCTCCGTTGGCTTAAGCTTGTTTGCCTTTCATTCGTCTTCTCGGCGGCGGCGCAAGCCGCGCTGCCCAATGCCGGCTTCGAGGATGGCCTCGCCGGCTGGGTGGCGAAGGATGCGATGGCCACGGCAAGCCCCGAGGCCGCACGGACGGGCAAGCAGGGGCTTCGCATCACGGATGCGGACGCGAAAAGAGGCTCCGATCTCACGAGCGCGAAGCTGCCGGTCGAGGCGGGGCAGGCGCTCACGCTGACCTTTTCCGCGAAGTCGCAGGGCGATTTTCTGGGCGTTTATCTCTGGTTCTACGACGCGGCGGGACGACCGGTTAAGGATGAAGCGAAAAAATACTCGGGCGGCCTTCCTTCCGTGGGTGTGAAAAAAGGCGCGGGCGAGTGGACTCCCTATTCCTTGAAGGCGGTCGTGCCGGAGGGAGCGGTGGCGGTCGCGGTGTGGGTGCATTCGTGGGGTTCGGCCATGGGCACGGCGGACTTGGATGATTTTGATATCATCGGTGTCGCGGCCGACGCGCGGCCGATCATCGGCGCGCAGCCTGCCGTCGCGGCGCCGGCCGCGGCGTGGGTGATGCCCGAGCTGCCCGCGCGCAAGGCGCCGCCGGTGATCATCATCAAACTCGACGATTTGCGGCAGATCGACGGCAAGGTGCATGGCGCGTGGATCAAGGTCGCGGATTTTCTGAAGAGCCGAAACGTCAAGGCCTCCTTTGGCATGCTCACGCAGACGCTGGGGGAGGCCACGCCGGCCTATGCGCAGTGGATCAAGGACCGGCAGGCGTCCGGTGAAATCGAATTTTGGTTCCACGGCTGGGACCACGGGGTGTGGACGAACGACGCGGGCAAGAAGATGAGCGAGTTTGGCGGACGTTCCTTCGACGAGCAGTGGGACCGTTTTGCGCGTTCGCAGAAACTGGCGGTCGAGAAACTCGGTTTTGCGTTCGCGACCTTCGGGCCTCCAGGAGGCGGTTCCACGGGCCATCAGGACGCGGCGACTGCGGAGGTGATGGCGAAAGATCCCGCGATGAAGGTGTGGCTGTATCCGTCGCCCATCGACGCGACGGGGCGAAAGCTCGCCGCGAGCGGCAAGGTGACGATCCTTGATCGCGTGTGGGCGGTTAATTTCGAGAGCAAGGTGGGATCGCCCGATTTCCAAAAATTCGTCGAGGGCTACGCGAAGAACCCGGACCGCGAGTATTTCGTGCTGCAGGGGCACCCCACGCATTGGGCGGGCGCCCGCTTTGGCGAATTCGTGAAGATCATCGATTTCTTAACGGAACAGAAGGCGGTGTTCATGACGCCGTCGGAGTATGCCGCGAGTCTGAAGGGAAAGCCTGCGCAGCAGGTGGAGGGCGGCAAATGATACCCTTTCGCGATCAAAGGCATAAGCATGCGTGCAATGAGGGTAGGGCGAACCGTCCCGGTGAGCCGCGGATCGGCGGGGCCTCGCCCCACCTTTTGATATCGTTGAAGGGGAAATGGTATGAGCCGCCTTTAATGGTTCGGCACCGGCATCGTGACCCGGGCGCGCTACAGGTAGCATGCCAATGCATTTGGCACGGCTCCGGGTTGGCGTAATGCTGAACATCATAATATTCTGCCGTTGGAAGTTTCTCACTTCGTCTTAAACCCCATGAAAATCCTACCCTCACGTTTTGATTTCGAGGCCCCGAGCGCGGCTCGTTTGGTCCGCACCTCCGGCGCTCTTCTGTCCGCCCTCTCGTTGATCTCGTTGGCCCAGGCGGCGACGTGGGATTTCGGTGGAACTCCTGACAAAAACTGGTCCACGTTTCTGAACTGGGGCGATGACGCCAGCCAGGCGAACAAGGCGGTGATCTTCGATGACACCGCTGGCAAGGGAACCGTCGGAACGGTCGGCAATATCGTCGATGCCAACGTCACCATCGATTCGCTGACCTATGCGAATATCGGGGCGACCGTAAACGATTTTCAGGTGACGCAGATCAGCAGCGGGGTCACCTTGACTCTCGATGCGGCCGTGGCTCCGACCGATATTCTTCGCGTAGGCAGCGCCTCCTTACTCACCACCAATGCGGTCATCACCGGTTTAGGCACCCTGACCATCAACGAATCGGCCTCCAATGTGAATGTGGCCAATGGCAGCAGCACAAACGCCCGGGCCAGCTTGGATATGTCGGGGCTCTCCACCTTCAACGCCACCGTCAACAGTTTCAATTTGGGTGTTGGCTCAAGAGGGCCCGGGGATATCACCTTGGCTGCCACCAATACCATCACCGCGATCTCTCTCAAAGCGGGTGACAGCGGTGGCAGCAGCACCACTTCGGGACAGGTTAGCGATCTGTTGCTGGGGCGCAGCAATACGCTGAATATCGACACCATCACCATCGGCGCCAACCTCGCCTCCGGTTCGATGAAATTCCAGACTTTGGCCGGCCTTCCGGTTCCTTCCGTCATCATCCGGGCCCAAAACGGCACCGGACGGGCGGCCATGAACATTGCCAATGTGGGGACGATTGCAGTGACAAATGGCCAAACGTCCACGGTGGATTTTTCGGGATCCGGCGGAAGCGTGGATGCCTTGGTCAGCACCTTGCTGATTGCCAAACGGGCGGATAGTGGAACCGGGGCGCTCGTCGGAACGTTGACCATGGCCAACGGCACCTTTGACGCGACTTCCGCGATTGTCGGTCAGACGATGACTGCGACGGGCGGAACGGGGGCCACAACCGGCAACATCAACGTCAGCGGCGGGACGTTTACCGCAGGGTCGGTGACGCTTGCGCAGAAGGTTTCGGGAACAAGAACCGGACTGGTCGGCAATCTCAATGTTTCCGGCACCGGCGCGGTCGTTGTCACGGGTAATCTGACGGTGGGCGACGTCGTCGCCGGCACGGGTATCGTGACCGCCAACGTCGCGGTGAGTGGCGGTAATCTGACGGTGGGCGGCAACCTCGTCGAAGGTGCCAACGGCGCAAGCGTCACCTCAACGGTCACCTTGAGCGGGACCGGCATAATTGACATGACGGCGGGCACCCTGGCGGTGGACACGCTTAACCTGACCGGTGGCACGCTGAAAAACACGGCTGCTTTGACCGTGGGGACGCTCGCCTTTACGAGCGGCACGTTCGACACCGTGACCGCCACCGCGGTCAACACGGCGCTCACGTTCAGCACTTCCTTGAGCGGTTCATTCACGTCTTTGGGCCTGATCGGCACGCTCACCTTGGGCGGCAGTGCCAATCTTAATCTTGCGTTGGCGAACGACTATACCCCGACGACCGGCTTTCTGCTGGTGGACAATGACACCACGTTGGATTCGATCACCGGCACCTTTGCCACGGTCAACGGGGGCGCTTTTGGTTCAGGCAACACGTTCACGCTGACCAACAACATGGGCACCTATAACTTTGCGCTCAGCTACACCGGTGGCGACGGCAACGATCTCAGCCTGCAACTGGTCTCGATTCCCGAGCCGTCCGCCTATGCGATGTTGGCCGGAGCGGCGGTCATGCTGACGGTGGCGGTCGTCCGCCGCCGCAGACGTCAGGCGGCCTGAAGCCTGGAGCATTTCAAATTAAACTGTAGCCATCATGTAGGAGACAGGCTGTAATGGGAGGTCAAGCGGCGACATGGGTTCTTGGAGTAAAAGGACGTTTGGAGAGGAGGACGGAGACGAGGCGGCGGAGTTGTTTGCGCATGAGA
>JBAZSJ010000002.1:0-182615 GCA_041662485.1 Opitutaceae bacterium
GCCCCTCGCGAGGCCCGCCTTGGTCTTGGCTACGGTTGTTGTCACTTTCTCCGAACATTTCGTTTCATATGTTTAGTTCACGCCCATGCCGGGCACACGAGACGCGACCTCCCGGTCGCGTGACGGGACAGCAAGCTATCAAGTCCTGACCTCGGCCAATCGGGCACGACTGCGTCAGCCTGATCGGCGACTTCGCCCCCGTAGGTATCCCAATCAAATAATATTAGTTGACCCTAATATCGCGCGTCGCCTAATTTAGCCTTACCTAATTTTCCTATGCGCCCCAATAAGACGTCTTTTTGCACTGTGCTTTCTGCTCTCGGCGTCCTCATCGCCCTCATGCCCTGTCTGGCCGGAGCCGCTTCCGCCGACCGCCCCCGCGTCCTCACCACTTTCACCATCCTGGCCGACATGGCCAAAAACGTCGCCGGCGACTACGCCGACGTCGAATCGCTCACCAAGCCCGGCGCCGAAATCCACGGCTACGAACCCACGCCCAAGGACATCGTCAAAACCCAACACGCCAGCCTCGTGCTCTGGAACGGCATGAACCTTGAACGCTGGTTCGAGAAGTTTTTCGACAATGTAAAAAACGTCCCTCAGGTCGTCGTCACCAACGGCATCGAACCCATGGGCATCGCCGAGGGCCCCTACACCGGCAAGCCCAACCCCCACGCCTGGATGTCGCCCGCCAACGCCCTGCGCTATGTGGACAACATCCGCGCCGCCCTCGCCAAAATCGACCCCGCCCACGCCGAGGGCTACGCCGCCAACGCCGCCGCCTACTCCGCCAAAATCAGCGCCCTCGAAGCCCCCGTTCGCGCGAAACTCGAACGCATCCCCGCCTCCCGGCGCTGGCTCGTCTCCAGCGAAGGAGCCTTCTCCTACCTCTGCCGCGACTACGGCATGCGGCAACTCTACCTCTGGCCCATCAACGCCGACGCCCAAGGCACCCCCCGGCAGGTCCAGCACGTGATCGACGTCGTCCGGAAAAACCAAATCCCCGTCGTCTTCAGCGAAAGCACCGTGAGCGACAAACCCGCCCGCCAGGTCGCCAAGGAAACCGGCGCGCGCTACGGCGGCGTCCTCTACGTCGATTCCCTCACCGACGCCAAGGGCCCCGTGCCCACCTACCTCGCCCTGCTCGAATACAACGCCGACACCATCGTCAAAGCCTTCCTCGGCGCCCCCAACTGATTCCCCTTCCACCCAACGCTTCCCGGGCAAAGTAACCTAATAGGTTACTTTGCCCGGGAAGCTGAAAACTCCAAAAACCTGATACGCCAGTGGTAGTGGGCGTCCCCAAAGGCAGGCTCCGACCTCCTGGCGGGGCCGCTTCAAAATCGACCCGACCTCAGCCTCATCTTATTTCATGGAAAAACTCCTCCTCACCGCCGCCCTCGCGCTCGCCTCCACCGCCTTGGCCGCCGAAACCGCTCCGGCCGACAAATCCGGCTACACGCTTTTCAACCCCACCCCGCGCGCCCAGATGCGCGAACTCAGCACCGACCGTCCCGACCAAACCGAGAGCCCCTACACCGTCGACGCCGGCCACTGGCAGATTGAGCTCGATTTCGCCACCTACACCCTCGACCGCGACGCCGGCGTCCGCACCGAGACCTGGAACGTCGCCCCGGTCAACGTGAAGCTCGGCCTCACCAACACCACCGACCTACAGGTGATGTTCGACAGCTATTCCCGCGAAAGCGTCCGCACCGGCGGCGCCACCACCACGACCAAAGACTGGGGCGACCTCACCCTGCGCCTGAAGCATAACCTCTGGGGCAACGACGGAGGCGACACCGCCCTCGCCCTCATGCCCTTCGTCAAAATTCCCCTCGATACCGGTGACACCGGCAACGACCTCCTCGAAGGCGGCCTCATCGTCCCCCTCTCCGTCAGCCTGCCCGCCGGCTGGGGCATGGGGCTGATGACCGAACTCGACGCCGTGACCGACGCCGCCGGCAACGATCTCCACGCCGAGTGGGTCAACACCGTCACCTTCAGCCATGATCTCACCTCCAGGCTTGGCGGCTACGTCGAGTTCGTCTCCGTCCACAGCGCCGAAAGCGGCGCGGATTGGGTCGCGCAATTCGACGCCGGCCTGACCTACGCCGTCAGCGACGACATCCAGCTCGACGGCGGCTGCAACTTCGGCCTCACCCGCTCAGCGCCCGATGTGCAACCCTTCCTCGGAGTCTCCCTTCGATTCTGATCCATCCCATGTCCTCCGCCGAAACCCTCACGCTGGAAGCCTCCGACGTGGCCGTGACCTATCCCAACGGCCACACCGCCCTCCGCGACGCCAGTTTCCGTCTCGCGGGCGGCACCATCTGCGCGCTCGTCGGCGTCAACGGCTCCGGCAAGTCCACCCTCTTCAAGGCCCTCATGGGCTTTGTCCAGCCCTCCCGCGGCCGCGTCGAGATCAACGGCCGCCCCGTGCGCGAGGCCCAGAAAAAAAGCTGGGTCGCCTACGTCCCCCAAGCCGAGGAGGTGGACTGGAGTTTCCCCGTCAGCGTTCACGATGTCGTGATGATGGGCCGCTACGGCTACATGAACTTCCTGCGCATCCCCCGCGCCGCCGACCGCCAGGCTGTCGAGGAAAGCCTCCGCCGCGTCGCCATGTGGGATTTTCGCGACCGGCAGATCGGCGAACTCTCCGGCGGACAAAAAAAACGCGTCTTCGTCGCCCGTGCCCTCGCCCAGCGCGGCCGCGTCATCCTCCTTGACGAACCTTTTACCGGCGTGGACGTGAAGACCGAGGAAGCCATTGTCACCCTCCTCCGTGAATTGCGCGACGAGGGCCGCCTCATCCTCGTCTCCACCCACAACCTCGGCTCCGTGCCCGAGTTTTGCGACCAGGTCGTGCTCATCAACCGCACCGTTCTCGCCTACGGCCCCACCGCCCAGGTCTTCACCGCCGAAAACCTCACCCACGCCTTCGGTGGCGCGCTGCGTCACTTCGATCTCTCCCGTTCCACCGTCAACGACCACGACGGCCGCCAGGTCACCGTCCTCACCGACGACGAACGCCCCCTCGTGCTCGGCAAGAGCGGCCATCTCGAATACCTGGATCGCTCCGGCCGCGAAAAACTGCTCTCCGACCGCGAAAAAGAAGAAGAGGCCCAGGACAAATAAGCCCCCTGGCACCCGCGCCGCCGCGACCGCCATTCCAGCCTAAGACCATGCAAACCTGGCTCATCCCTTTCCACTACGACTACATGCTCACCGCCATGTGGACGAGCGCGCTGATCGGCGGCGTCTGCGGCCTGCTTTCCGGCTTCATCACGCTCAAAGGCTGGTCGCTCATGGGTGACGCGCTCTCCCACGCGGTCGTGCCGGGCGTCGCCCTCGCCTACATGGCCGGCCTGCCTTTCGCCGTCGGTGCGTTTACCAGCGGACTGCTCGCCGCCGGGGCCATGGCCTTTGTCAAAATGAAGACCCCCGTGCGCGAAGACGCCGTCATCGGCATCGTGTTCACCTCCTTCTTTGCGCTCGGCCTGCTGCTCATCTCCCTCTTCCCGAGCCAGGTGGATCTCAAGAGCATCATTTTCGGCAACATCCTCGGCATCGCTTTCGACGACATCGTCCAAGTCGTCATCGTCTCCGGCGTGTGCCTGCTCGTGCTCGCGCTCAAATGGCGCGACCTCCTCCTCTTCTGCTTCGACCAAAACCAGGCGCGCGCCCTCGGCCTGCGCGTCGGCCTGCTGCACGTCACCCTCCTCCTTCTCCTCTCCGCCACCGCCGTGGCCGCGCTCCAGGCCGTCGGCGCCATGCTCGTGGTCGCCATGCTCATCACCCCGGGCGCGACGGCCTATCTGCTCACCGACCGCTTCGGCGTGATGCTGCTCATCGGGGCCGCGCTGGGCGTGGTCACCTCGTTCGTCGGAGCCTATGCCAGCTACTACTTCGACGGCGCGACCGGCGGCTGCATCGTCACCCTCCAGGCGCTGATCTTCATCGTCGTGCTGATCCTCGCTCCCAAACACGGCCTGCTGGCGGCCCGCCGCGCCCGCCGGAACGCCCTGCTCCAGGAGGCCTCCGCGTGATCGATACGCTCCTCGAGCCGTTTCACTACGGCTTCATGCTGCAAGCGCTCGGTATCGGCGCGCTCGTCGCCGCCGTCGGCGCCGTGCTCTCGTGCTTCCTGGTGTTGCGCGGCTGGTCGCTGATGGGCGACGCCATTTCCCACGCCGTCCTCCCCGGCATCGTGATCGCCTACATCGCCGGCATTCCTCTGTCCGTCGGCGCGTTTGGCAGCGGCCTCTTCTGCGCGGTCGCAACCGGCTGGGTAAAGGCCAACAGCCGCATCAAAGAAGACACCGTCATGGGCGTGGTCTTCACCGGCCTCTTCGCCTTCGGCCTCGTGCTGTTTTCCAAGACGCCCTCCGACCTCCACCTCGACCACATCCTCTTCGGCAACATTCTCGGCATTTCCTCCGCACAGCTCTGGGAAACGGGCGTGCTCTCGGCCGTCGTGCTCGGCGTGGTGCTCGTGTTGCGCCGCGATCTGCTCCTGGTCTGCTTTGACCCTACCCACGCCCGCGCGCTCGGACACTCGGTGAAGGCGCTTACCTACCTGCTGCTCATCCTCCTGTCGCTGGCCATCGTCGCCGCGATGAAGGCGGTGGGCCTCGTCCTCGTCATCGCCATGCTGGTCACGCCGGGGGCGACCGCCCAACTGCTCACGCACCGCTTCGACCGCATGCTCTGCCTTGCGGTGCTCATCGCCGTCGTCTCCGCGCTGACGGGCGTTTACATCAGCTACTTTATCGATGGCGCCCCCGCCGCCTGCATCGTGCTCGTGCAGGCCCTGGTCTTCGTTGTCGCCCTGCTGTTCGCCCCGGGTCGCGGCCTGCTCCGCCGCCGGGCAAGCTCCCCGGCGCTGTCCGCAACGTAAAACCCTGGACAAGCTCCGAGCATTGGGAGGGTCCACCTCCGTGTGGACCGTTTTAGGCACGGACGACACGGAGGTCGTCCCTCCCTACACCAACCAAACCGCCATAAACCTCAGCGTATTTTCGCCAAGGGAATACCCGCTTCGGCCTTGCCTCGCGTTCGGCAATCCAAACACACTCCCGCCCGATGTCACAGTCGTTTGCCCGGCTGGTTTTTTTCGTCACGGCGCTCTTCTTCGCCGTGTTTTTCATCTGGCCCATAATCCAGATCCTCAAAGGCGGCTTCATCGACGCCGACGGACACCTCACCTTTGCCTACGTCGCCGCCTTGCTGAGGGACCCGATCTATCTCGGCGGCATCGGGAATTCCTTCCTGCTCGCCTGCACGACCACGTCGCTGGCGTTTCTCATCGCCCTTCCGCTCGCTTTCATCAGCGACCGTTTCCTTTTTCCGGCCAAGGGCATCCTGAGTTCGGTGGTGCTCATCCCCATGATCCTGCCGCCCTTTGTCGGAGCCATCGGGATCAAACAAATCTTCGGCCAATACGGCGCCTTCAACGCCCTGCTCATCCAGCTGAACCTTCGACCCGAGGGCTGGACCTACGACTGGTTCGCGGTGTGCCCGTTTCTCGGCATCGCGGTTGTCAACGCCCTCTCTCTCTACCCCATCGTCTATCTCAACGCCGCCGCCGCGCTCGCCAACGTTGATCCCGCCATGGAGGAAGCCGCCCAAAACCTCGGCTGCACCGGTTTCCGCCGCTTCTTCAAAATCACCCTGCCCCTCATCAAGCCGGGCCTGTTCGCCGGCGGCACCATCGTCTTCATCTGGGGATTCACCGAGCTGGGCGTCCCGCTCATCTTCGACTATCCGCGCGTCATCTCGGTGCAGATTTTCTACGGGCTGAAGGACATCGGCGGCAACCCGTTCCCCTACGCCCTCGTCGCCGTCATGCTCGCCTGCACGGTCATTCTCTACGCCGTGGGCAAGGGTCTCTTCGGACGCCAGAGCTACGCCATGATGGCCAAGGCCACCAGCTCCGGCGGCCCGCGCGCCCTGCCCGCCACGAAGGCGTGGCTGTGCACCGCCCTCTTCGGCGGCATCACGTTTCTCGCGGTGCTCCCTCACATCGGCGTCGTCCTGGTCGCGTTCTCCCGCGACTGGTATGCGAGCGTTTTCCCCGCGCACCTCACCTTGGAAAATTTCAATCTCGCGCTCGGCAACAACCTCACCGTCCCGGCCATCGCCAACAGCCTGAAGTTCGCCAGCATCTCTACGATCATCGACGTGGTGCTCGGCATCGCCATCGCCTACGTCGTCGTCCGCTCGAAGATCCCCGGTCGCCAGGTGCTCGATTTCCTCGCCATGCTGCCGCTCGCGGTGCCCGGACTCGTGATTGCGTTCGGCTACCTTGCCATGAGCCAAGAGGGAAAATTCTTCGACTTCCTCAATCCGGTGCGCGATCCGACCATCCTGCTCATCATCGCCTACTCCGTGCGACGCCTGCCCTACGTTGTGCGCTCTGCCGCCGCCGGTTTCCAGCAGACCAGCGAAACGCTGGAGGAAGCCGCCCAAAACCTCGGCTGTCCTCCGCTCAAGGCCACCTTCAAGATCACCCTGCCTCTCATCGCCGCCAATCTCATCGCCGGCGGCCTGCTCGCCTTCGCCTTCGCCATGCTGGAGGTCTCCGACTCTCTGGTGCTCGCGCAGAAGCAGGCGTTTTATCCGATCACCAAGGCCATCCTCGAACTCTTCCAGTTGCTGGGCGACGGCAAGTTCATCGCCAGCGCGCTCGGCGTATGGGCGATGGTTTTCCTCGGCGTGACCATCGTGGGCATGAGCATCGTCCTCGGAAAAAAGATGGGGGCCATTTTCCGGGTTTGACCGGCGGGCCGAAACCCGTGCGTGTCGTTGCTCCATGCTTTACCTGCTCGTCGTATCCCTGCTCTGGGCCTTTTCGTTCGGACTGATCAAAGGGCAGCTCTCCGGACTCGACCCCGCCGCCGTCACGGTGGTGCGGCTGGCGTTTGCGCTGCTGGTGTTCCTCCCGTTTCTGCGCCTGGCAAAGATTCCGCGAAAGTCCCTCGGCTGGCTGGCAATGATCGGAGCCATCCAGTTCGGCGTCATGTATGTTCTCTACCTGACGTCCTTCGGCTACCTGCAGGCCCATGAGGTCGCGTTGTTCACCATCCTGACTCCTCTCTACGTCACGTTGCTGGATGCAGCCTTGGAAAACCGTTTCCAACCGCGCCACGGCGTGGCCGCCCTTTTGTCCGTCATCGGCGCCGGCGTGCTGCTGTGGCACGCCACCATCAGCTACGACCTGATGAAGGGGTTCATCCTGGTGCAACTGTCCAACCTGTGTTTCGCCGCCGGCCAGATCGCCTACAAACGCACGCGCCCCCTGCTCGGCGAGGCGGGCGAGGCAAACCTGTTCGCCGTGATGATGGCCGGCGCGCTGCTGACCGCGGCGAGCGCCTCCGCGTTCATGACGCCGTGGACGCAATTTCATCCCAACCTGAAGCAATGGGGCGTGCTCGCCTACCTCGGTGTGCTCGCGAGCGGACTGGGGTTCTTCGCGTGGAACCTGGGAGTGACCCGCGTCAACACCGGCACGCTCGCGGTCTTCAACAACGCCAAGATCCCGCTCGCAGTCGCCTGCTCGCTCCTCTTCTTCGGCGGTCAGGCCGATCTGCCCCGCCTCATCGTCAGCATGGTCTTGCTCGGCCTCGCGGTCGGCGTGGCCGAGTATAAACAAAAACCCCGCCCCTGAATCGGGACGGGGTTTGAAAGAGCAACCGCCCGGGCGGGCGCGCGAAAGCCGGATCAGCGGCTGGAGTAGAAGGCGTTGATCTTGTCCGCGACGTCACGGAAGCCGATGTCGTCGCTGTAGATGATCTTGAATTCGTTGATGGCCTCGTCGGCCTTGCCCATCGCCTCGTAGCACTCGGCGAGCTGGTAGATGACGTCCTTCTTCAAGTCGTCCATGCCGGGTATCTCCGCCTTGGCGATCTGGAATTGGGCGACCGCGAGGTCGAACATTTTGCGGGCCTTGAGCGCCTTGCCCATGCCGGTGATCGCACCGATGCGAACCTTGGGATTTTTCTGCGCCTGCTGGTAGTTGGCGATGGCGTTTTGATAGTCGCCCGTCTCGAAAAGCAGATTGGCCAGCGTGAAACGGCCTTCGTAGTCGTTCGGGTAGCGCTCGACGTAGGTCTTGGCCTGGGCGATTTCGAATGCGGCAAAATCCGTCTTGGCCTTTGCGAGCTCGGCCTTGAGCGCGGCATCATCAGGCGACGCCTCCAGACGGGTTTCGATATGCTTCAGCTTCGCCTCAAGGAGGGCCGCCTGCAGGTCGTTTTCCTGTTTTTCCAAGCTGGTGTCGGCCGCGCCGCCGGGAAGCTTGCGCGCCTGCTGAACATAGTTGATCGCCTCGGCGAAGTTGCCGAGCTTGCGGTAGCCTTCGACGACGCTGCGGTAATGGTTGAGATTGTCGGGCTGCGCCTTGAGGCGTTCGAGCGCCTCGCCGATGAGGCGGTGGGTCATCTCTTCGGACGTGACGACCTTTGACGCCTGCTCCAACGAAACCGCCTGGGCTTCGTCACGGAGCTTCTCGCGGAAGGAGCCCTTGTCCTCCCAGTTGCCCTGGGTGGTGGTCTGCGCGATGGCGGCCTTGCGCATGACCGCGAGGGCGTCGCCGTCCTGCGGATGCAGCTTGAGGAGCGTGTCGGCGGCGCGAAGGGCATCCTTCGGCCTTTTGGCGACAAGGAGCGCCTCGGCAAGATTGAGCAACGCCTCGCGGTCGGTGGGATTCTGCTCGTGAACGGCTTCCCAGGCAAAGGCGGTCGTCTCCGGCATCTCGAGGGCTTGGGCGGCTTCCGCCAAAAGTTTCAGCGCGGGGGTGCTCGTGGGATCGGCGGCAAGAAGCTTTTCCGCGTTTTCCATCTGCTTGGACGGATCTTTTTTGGCGCTTCCAAAAAGAAAACCCGCCTGCGTCACGGAGCCGAAAGCCTTGGAAAAAAACCTGTTCTTTGAATTAAACTGGCGCAGCTGGGCCACGCGCTGAAGCCTCCGGACCGGCAGGCAGCCGGGTGCTGTTTTCAAAACCTGGGCGGTCACCTCCAGCACATAGTCGAGATTGCCGCGCTGAAGCGCCACCTGGGCGTTTTCAAGCTGCTTCTGGAGACGTGAGTCCAACGATGAAAGGGGGATTTCTGGCATAGGGGATTCACCAAACAAATGACCTCTGTGGAAACGGTCAACGCTGGAGTGCCTTTTTCAGAGCACTTCCAAGTCGGCGCCGGCCGCCGTCGCGAGCCGTTCGATACCTGCCCTGACCACGGACTCCGACGGTCCTTCCACCAACAAACGCAATTTGGCCTCAGTGCCCGAAAAACGAACCAGCACCCGACCCTGCGCGCCCAGTTCCCGTTCCAACGCGGCAATCTCCGCGGCGAGAACGGCGCAGGAGGCCAGCTCTCGACGTTGCCGGACCTTCAGATTGCGCGTCGCCTGAGGGAATTTTTTCATCGCGGTCCGCAGTTCCGAAAGAGGCCGTCCGGTGGCGATCATGACCTCAAGGACCTTGAGCGCCGCCACCAAGCCGTCGCCGGTGGGCGCGATCTCCGCGCAGATGATGTGCCCGCTCGATTCGCCGCCCAGTTTCGCGCCCTCCGCCAGCATCCGCTCGATCACATAACGGTCGCCCACCGCGGTGCGAACGACCCGTCCGCCGGCGGCGGTAACGGCCGCGTCCACCCCGAGATTGCTCTGAACGGTCACGACCAGCGTGCCTGCCGTCAACGTGCCCTTCCCCAGCGCATGCAGGGCCAGCAGCGTGAGAACTTCGTCACCATCCAAGACCTGTCCGTGTTCGTCGCACAGGATGCAACGGTCGCCGTCCCCGTCGTGCGCGATGCCCAGCCGGGCGCCGGTCGCGATCACTTTTGCCGCGAGTTTTTCCGGATGTTCGCTGCCCACGCCGTCGTTGATATTGGAGCCGTCGGGCTGGTCACCGACCGCGAAAACCTCGGCGCCAAGCGCGCGCAACACGACGGGACTCGTCAACGCGGTCGCGCCGTTCGCCGTGTCCAAAACAATTTTCCATCCGGACAGCGCCCGCGCCGGCAACAAGGCGCCCGCCGCCGCAATGTAGCCTGCGACCGCCGAGGTTTTCTCCACCACCGCCAAAGCCGCCGGTGCGACGGTTGCCGGAGGAAGCAACTGCTCGAGCCGCACCTCGTCGGCGTCCGTGAGCTTGATGCCGGTGCCCGCGAAAAACTTGATGCCATTGTCCGCCGCCGGATTGTGCGACGCGGTCACGACCACCCCGAGCGCCGCACCCTCGGCGCGAACAGCGCCGGCGACAGCCGGAGTCGGCAGCACGCCCAGCGAAACAGGTTCCAGTCCGGCGGCCGCCAGTCCCGCCGCGACGGCGCGAACGAGCGACTCGCCCGAGGCCCGCGTGTCGCGGCCGATGACCACGCGCCCGCGTCCGCCCGCCCACTTTCCCGCCGCCTGTCCAAGGCGAAAGGCGAACGCCTCGTTCACAATGGGGCCGCCATAGGGACCGCGCACTCCGTCGGTGCCGAAATACTCGCGTTTCATGCGTGGAAAAACTCCTTGGTCGCGGCGATTTTAGCCTTCACCGCCCCGCCCAGTAAAAACCCTCGGACCGGCTCGATCCCGTCGCGCAACGATGCGGTGCGTCCGGTGATCCAGAGCGCGGCGGCGGCGTTGAACACGATCGTGTCCGCCAGTCCGGACGGCGCGCGGCCCGCCAGCAACGCCTCGACGATGGCCTTGTTGGTCTCCAAATCACCGCCCTGAAGATCGGCAAAGGGCGCAGGGGGAAACCCATAATCTGCGCCGCTCCAGCGGCCGTCGACGGAACGCAACCGGCCGATGCCGCGCACGCGGTTGAGCGTCGTGGTCGTCAACTCGTCGATGCCATGACCCGGCGAAATCACCCCGTGTGCGGCCAGACCGGCCCCGGTTCCGAGCAGATCAAAAACATCTGCCAGTTTCGCGACCCACGCCTCTGAAAAAACGCCCAACAACACGTTGGCCGGACGACCGGGATTGATCAGCGGACCAAGAATATTGAACACCGTGCGCCGTCCCTGCGCCGCGAGCAGTTTCCTCACCGGACCGATATGTTTGAAAGTGGGATGATAAGCCGGCGCGAAAAAAAACGCGTAGCCGAGCTGGTCGAGCGCCGCGCGCTGCTTTTCCGGCGGCGCCTGCAGATCCACGCCGAGCGCCGCGAGCAGGTCGGCGCTGCCGCACTTGGAGGTGACGCCTCGGTTGCCGTGCTTCATCACCGGCACTCCCGCGCAGGCCAGCGTGAGCACCACCATGCTGGAAATATTGAAACCGCCCGCAAGATCCCCGCCCGTGCCGACCACGTCGATGGCCTGCTCAGCCCAGGCCTCGACGCCCGGATTCACCGCCCGGGCACGAAACTCCCGGGCAAACGCCGCCAGCTCGTTGGCCGTCTCTCCTTTGTCGCCGAGCGCGATGAGGAACGCGGCCTTCCCATCATCGGCCACTTCGGGCGAGGACAGCGAGGCGGCGGCGGTTGCCACTTCGGCGGGCGTCAGCTCCTGGCTCGCCGTCAGTCGGCGCGTGAGTTCGGAAAGTTCGGACATGAGGGCACATGGAATCGAAAAAGCTCCCTGCGTGGAAAGCATAAACTCGACACCCCTTCCTCCTTATGGGAGCAACGCCCGTGCCTCGCATCATCTCCCTTCTCGGACTCTGCCTCGCGCTGGTCGCCCCCTGTTTCGGCGAATCCGTCATGGAAACCACCCCGGCCAAGGCCGCTCCCGTCGCCGAACTCGACGTCGGCGACGCGATCATCCTCGGCGTCATCGAAGGTATCACGGAATTTCTGCCCATCTCCTCAACGGGGCATCTCATCATCGCCAACACGTTTCTCCATCTCGACGGCGAAACGCCCCTCAACGGCGCCGACGGACAGCCGCTCTGGTATAAAAAACCGTCGCCCAAACACCCCGAGGGCCAGCCCCTCACCCTCAAACTCGCCGCCGACACCTACGTGGTCGTCATCCAGTTCGGTGCCATCGCCGCCGTCGCCGGACTCTATTGGAGGCAGGTTCGCTCGATGCTGCTCGGCCTAGTCGGACGCGATTCGGCCGGTCTGGTCCTCTTTCGCAACCTGATGATCGCCTTCGTGCCGGCCGCCGCCTTGGGATTCACCCTGCACGACTGGATCGACAAGCACCTGTTTTCGATCGAAGCGGTCATCACCGCGCAAATCAGCGGCGCGGTCCTGATGTTTGCCGCCGAACGCTGGCGCAAAACCCATGCCTCCACCAAACCCATCGGCGAGCTGTCCTCGCGCAACGCCCTCGGCATCGGCGCGCTCCAGTGCGCCGCGCTCTGGCCGGGCACCAGCCGCTCGATGACGACCATCGTGGGCGGCTACTTCGCCGGCCTCGACCCGCGCAAGGCGGCGGAATTCAGTTTTCTCCTCGGCTTGGTGACGCTCACCGCCGCGACCATCTATAAAAGCCACAAATCCGGAGCGGCCATGATCGAAGTGTTCGGCTGGCCCCACGTGCTTCTGGGCTGTGCGGTGGCGGCGGTCACGGCGGCCCTCTCGATCCGCTTCCTTATCCACTACCTCACGCGGCACGGACTGGGTCTTTTTGCCATATACCGTCTCGTGACGGCGGCGGCTCTGATCGCGTGGTTTTGGTTCTGATTGAACCCCGCCGGTTATAGCGCTTGACGATGGAAAGCGCGGCCCTCTACCTTGACCCTTTACCACTCATCACAGACCTCGTTAAACGAACGTCACCCACACCTTTAATCCACACCGACCATGGCTAATCCGAAACGCAAGCAGTCCAAACGCCGCAGCGCCAACCGCCGCGCAGCCAACGCTTTCAAGGCTCCCCAGATCGCCAAAGACCCGACCGATGGCACGGCTTTCCGCCCCCATCACGTGAATCCGACCAACGGCACGTATCGCGGTCGCCAAGTGGTCAACGTCGAGGTCTAAGCCTCGCGTAAACGGCATATTAATCTCCACCATCCAGGCGATGGTTACCCCATCCGGTGTATCCGGTCGTATCGCGGTTGACGCGATGGGAGCCGACCTCGGTCCGCCCGAGGTGGTCGCGGCTGTAAAGCTGGCCCTCGACGAGTTTACGGACCTTAACCCGGTCACGCTCGTGGGCGACGAGGCGGTGCTTAAACCGCTTCTTGAGCAGCATGGTCTGAGCGCCCATCCCAAGCTCGGGCTTCTCCATGCGTCCGAAATCGTAACGATGGAAGACAAGCCGCTTCTCGCGCTCAAGCGCAAGAAGGACGCCTCGATGTTCAGGGCCATCGAACTGGTCAAATCGGGCGAAGCCTCCGCCGTCGTCAGCTGCGGCAACACCGGCGCGCTCATGGCCGGCGGCACGATCAAGCTGCGCACCCTCGAAGGCGTCGCCCGCCCCGCCCTCGCCGCGATCATCCCGAGGGAAAACGGCTACTTCATCCTCATCGACGCCGGCGCCAACCCCGAGTCCGAGCCCGAGCATCTCGTGCACAACGCGATCCTCGGCACCCACTACGCCCGCGTCGTGCTGGGCGTCGCCAATCCCCGCGTCGGCCTGCTCACCATCGGCACCGAGGAAGGCAAGGGCAACGCGCTCATCGCCGCCACCCACGACCACTTCAAAAACCTCGGCGACCTCGTCAACTACGTCGGCCCGACCGAAGGCTTTCAGGTGTTCACCGACCATTGCGACGTCGCTGTCTGCGACGGTTTTGTCGGCAACCTCCTGCTCAAAAGCTGGGAGTCCCTCGCCCACTTTTTCTCCGCGACCCTCAAGACCGAGCTCAAGGCCAACCCGCTGCGCCTCACCGGCGCGATCCTCGCCGGCGGCGCGTTCAAGGCCCTGAAAAAACGCATCAACCCCGAGACCTACGGCGGCGCGCCTCTCCTCGGCCTGCGCGGCAACGTCCTCAAGGCCCACGGCTCCAGCAGCCGCCACGCGATCAAAAACGCGATTCGCGTCGCCAACGCGGTCGTCAAGGCCGACATGATCCACCACATCGAAACCGACGTCGCCCGCGCCAACCTTGTCATCAGCCCGGCCCCCGCCGACACTCTCTGACCTCATCACATGGGTTCCCCCGCTATCGCCATCCTCGGCACCGGCTCCTACGCACCGGTCAAAGCCCTCACAAACGAGGAACTTTCTAAGCAGGTGGACACATCCCATGAGTGGATTTTTAGCCGCACGGGCATCTCCGAGCGCCGCATCGCCAACGAGGAGGAGACCACCTCTTTCATGGCCGCCGCCGCCGCCCGCGCCGCCTTGGCGGACGCAGGTTTGACGGCCGCGGACATTGATCTCGTGATCGTGGCCACCGTCACCCCCGACATGCCCATGCCGGCCACGGCCTGCTTCGTTCAGAACCTGCTCGGGGTTTCGCACCACGCCGCCAGCTTTGACGTCAACGCGGCCTGCTCCGGTTTTATCTACGCCCTCGACACCGCGTGGGCCATGCTCGCCTCGGGCCGCTACCGCCACGCCCTTGTCATCGGCGCAGAAAAATTTTCCACCGTCCTCAACTGGAAGGACCGCACCACCTGCGTGCTGTTCGGCGACGGCGCGGGCGCCGTCGTGATCGGCCCCGCCCGCGGCACCGCGGAAATCCTCGGCGTCCGCCTTTACGCCGAAGGCGGCCACAGCGATCTCCTCTGCATTCCGGGAGGCGGCAGCCGCGTCCCTGATCCGACGGCCAACCCCGAGGGACCGCAGCGCGCCGTCGTCATGAAAGGCCGGGAGATTTTCAAGATCGCCGTCCGCGAGATGGAACAGGCCGCCCGCGAAATCCTCGCCGCTCACGATCTTAAGCCCGACCAGATTGCCTGCGTCATCCCTCATCAGGCCAACCTGCGGATCATCCACGCCCTGACCGAATACCTTGAGCTGCCCCGTGACCGGGTGTTTGTTAACCTCGAACGCTACGGCAACACCTCCGCCGCCTCGATCCCCCTCGCCCTGGACGAAGCCCGCCGCTCCGGCCGGATCAAATCCGGCGACCTCACGCTCCTGCTCGCCTTCGGGGCAGGCTTGACCTATGGGTCCGCGCTGGTTCGCTGGTAAATCTTTACCGACATGCCCACCTTGCCCGCCCGCGCGTTCTCCGCCCTCTGTGTCATCAGTTTCGTGCTCGCGGTTTTCACGGGCTCCGCGGCCCGCGCCGATCTGGTGTGGACCCCCGCGACCGGATGGAAGGTCGAGGGCGACAGCGTTCTCAAGGGCATCCTTCCCGAGGAGGGCCGCAATGCGCTCGACTCGATGAACAAGGCGCGCGCCGCCGAGGAAAACGGCCATCGCTCCTCCGCGATGAGCAGCTACGAAAAGATCGCCAAAAAATACCCCCACTCGATCTACGCCTCCGAAGCCCTCTACCGGGCCGCCAAAATCCGCCTTGCGCGCAAGCAATACTTCAAGGCCTTCAACGAATTCCAGGACGTCGTCACAAACTATCCCAATTCCAGCCATTTTGACGAGATCATCGGCGAGCAATACCGCATCGCCAACGCCCTGCTCGAAGGAGCGCGCAACCGTTATTGGGGCCTCATCCCGGGCTTTAAGAACCGCGCCAAGGGCATCGATTATTTCGAGAAGGTCATCGTGGCCGCCCCCTACAGCGACTACGCCCCGCTCGCCCTCATGAACATCGCCCAGGGCCACCAGAAGCTGCACGAGCCCGACGAGGCCATCGATGCGCTGGACCGGATGATCAACAGCTATCCGCAAAGCCTGCTCGCCCCGGATGCCTACCTGAGGCTCGCCCAAGCCCACGCCTCGCTCGTCGAAGGCCCCGCCTACGACCAGGCCTCGGCCAAACAGGCCATCACCTACTTCGAGGATTTCATGATCCTCTTCCCCTCGGACACCGGGGTCAAAACCGCCGACACCGGACTCGCCAACATGAAGCAGGAGTTCTCCCAGAGCAAAATCACCATCGGCGATTTCTACTTCTACAAGCGCTCCAACTACAAGGCGGCCCGTGTGTTTTACAACGAGGCGATCACCTCCTACCCGGATTCCGAAGTGGCCAAGGTCGCCCGTGCGCGCCTCGACGCGGTTGATGCCGCCGAGCAGAAGTCCAAGAACCCGCCGCCGCCCCACAAGATCGGGCCCCGTTTCTGGATGTTCTAAGCGTCGCCTGTCCATTCCTCTTTCATGCGCACGTTCCTCCTTTGCCTCGTCGGTCTCTTCGCACTCTCCGGCTGCGCCAACTACCACTTGGGCAGCGGCGGCAAACTGGCCTTCCAGACCATTTACGTCGCTCCGGTCGTCAACGAGAGCAACCTGCCCCAGTCGGTCGCCGTGGTCAGCACCGTCCTGCGCGAGGCCTTCCTCAAGGACGGACGCGTCACCCTCGTCAACACCCCCGATCAGGCCGACGCCGTCCTCACCGTCAAACTCGTGAAATACGGACGCAGCGTCACCGCCAGCCAGTCCAACGACACCGGCCAGGCCCGCAAATTCGACGTCACCCTCGACGCCGAGGCCAGCCTCCGCGACAACCGCCAGAACAAATTCCTTTTCGAGAAGCGCAAGGTCGAGGCCGTCCGCGAGGTCTTCACCGACAGCGGCCAGCTCCAGTCCGAGTATAACAACGTCCCCGTTCTGGCCGAGACCCTGGCCAAGAACATTCTCAGCGCCACGCTCGACGTGTGGTAGGCGGTGGAGCGCGTTGTCCCCAACGCGCTTGCCTTATGCCGCAACCGGACGCTCGGAATTCGGCTTCCCATTTTGCGCTCTTCGCCCTGATGTTGCGCGCGTGAAGCACGCCTCCGTTCTCGCCCCCTCCATTCTGGCCGCCAACCACGCCCATCTCGCGGCGGGTGCCAGGACGGTCCAGGACCTCGGACTCAAGTGGGTCCACCTCGACATCATGGACGGCCACTTCGTGCCGAACTTCAGCTTCGGCCCCCAGACGGTGGCCGCGTTGCGCAAGGGCTCGTCTCTCTTTTTCGACACGCACCTGATGCTCGACGAGCCGCACCGTTACATCGAGGCCTTCGCCAAGGCCGGCTCCAACCTCATCAGCATCCACATCGAGCCGTCCTACGACCACGCCGCCACGCTCGCACGCATCCATGCGCTCGGCTGCCAAAACGGCATCGTGCTCAACCCCGGCACACCCGCCGAGGCCATCGAGCCGTTCCTCGCCCAGGTCGATCTCGTGCTCGTCATGACCGTGCAACCGGGCTTCGGCGGACAACCCTTCCGCCGCGACATGCTTTCGAAAATCACCCAGATCGACCGCTGGCGCCAGGAACGCGCCCTATCGTTCCGTCTCGAAGTGGACGGAGGCATCGACCTCACCACCGGACACGAATGCCGCGTCGCCGGCGCCGACACCTTTGTGGCCGGCACGTCGTTCTTCGGCGCCACCGACCAACCCGCCGTGGTCAAGGCCGTCGCATCCTGGTGATCCATTTTACAATGAAACAATATCACACATTCTGGCGGCGCACAGGCGCCCTTTTCATAGACGGGCTGGTGTTCTCGCCGCTCACCGCTGCGCCCATTGTCATGATGACAGTCGGGCACGGCATCGGTTTTGCCACCTACCTCGCTCTGAGCATGCTCACGACCGTGATCATGGCATCCTACTTCATCATCATGCCGGCTCTCCGGGGACAAACCCTCGGCAAGATGGCCACCGGCGTCCGCATCGTGAAAATCGACGGCGGCGCAATCACCGCAAAAGAGGCATTCCTGCGCTATCTTCCCGGATTGGTGATCGGCGTCCTGATTTCCATTCCCACGTTTATCTGGCTCTCCGGCCGGCCCACCATCGACATGGCTTCCATGAGCGCGCTGCCGCAGTGGATAAACTGGATCAACGGAATCTGGTTTCTTGCCGAGCTGATCACCGTTCTCTGCAATCCGCGCCGCAGGGCCATCCACGATTTCGTCGCCGGCACCGAAGTTGTCGTCATCACAGCCCTGCCCTCCGTGGATGATACGCCGCCAGCGCTGACCTCCGCCTGATCGAGTGTCGGAAGAAGTAGGAGCCTGTTTGCAGGCGATGGCTTGGTGGAGGACGGACCTCCCGGTCCGTCTCGCCTGACTTGCGCCGACGTCCCATACGGTCGGACCGGGATGTCCGATCTCCTTCCCTACTTCGCCTTCTCCGCCAGCTCCTCCGCCTTCAGGTATTGGCGGCGGAACCGGTTGCCCAGCTCGTTGGCGAGATTGATTTCGTCCACCTTGTTTTTCGACGCGAGCGCCGCCTTGATGCGTCCGCTCGCGATCTCGTAATCCACCGCCGAAACATCCTCGAACACCGCCAGCGCCTCGGGAGGCATCCCCGCATCGGCCAGCGCGCGCCAGGCTTTCTTCAGCTCCGGCTGGGTGTCCAGGCACATCACGCGAACCACAAACGCCAGCTCGCGAAAAAGCCGCCCCGTCCACTGCGGCCGGTAAATCAACCGCTCCTGCGACGCATAGGGCAGTTCATCCGGATCGCTCCGCAACTCCGCCACGCCGGGAATCTCATAAAAATCCTTCCTCACCGGCAGCCGGCGCAGCGCAAAATACTCCGGACCTCCGGGCGCACCCGCCTTCAGATTCCAAAGTTTCTGCCCCTCCATCGTCAGCGTGAACTCGATGAAGGCGACCGCAACCTCGGGATGCGGCGCGCCCCTCATGAGCGCGATCGGATCGACCGAGGCCACCGCTCCGCCCGTCGGGGTCACGTAACTCATCCGGTCGTCCGCGCCTCTCCGCCGCACCGCCTCCTGCTGCTGCCGCCCGTAGAAATCAATGCACATGCCCGTCGCGCAATCGCCGGCCGCCACGTCCACCGGCACCTTTTGGGCCGAATCGGTAAAATAACGGGCATTGGCACCGATGGCCTGCAGCAGGCGCAACCCCGTCACCCACCCCTCGTGCACCGCTTGTTTTTCAAGGTCCGCCGCAGGCGCCGCCGGGTTGGCCGCCTGCAGTTCCAGCAAGCGCTTCTGCATCTGCTGTTGGACGACGTTTTCGAAGGCCTTGTTGATGGATCCGCTCTTCGTCGGATCGGCCAGCGCCACCTCCCCAAACAAACGGGTGTCCTTCAGATCCTCCCATTGGGCCGGCGCCTTGCCGATGCCAAGCCGGCGCAGCGAATCACGGTTGCTGCTTATTCCAAACGAACTCAGCACCGTGCCCACCCAGCGGCCTTCCCTGTCCCAATACTCCTCTCCGGCGAACGTCCTTGGGATCACCGCGTCCGTGAACCACTCCGGATGTTGTTTGATGATCCCGCTGTCCACGATCCGCCCGGCCTGCGCCTGGCTCGAAAAATCATATGCGCCGCCGCCCCAGAAAAGATCCAGTCCGCTGCCCACGTTGGACGCCAGAAACGTCGCCCGCGCCTCGCGCGCTTCCGCCGATGCGTCGGCCGGCAGACGCCCGTTGGCGAAGGAGGTCAGCACCTCGTTGTTCCACTTTTTGTGCAGCGTGTTGACCCAGTGGTTCTCGAAGGAGGCGACGTATTCTCCGTTGATGTAGCGGGCGATCTCGGACGTGCCGCCGATGAGTCGCCAATCAATCACCGCCGTGCGTCCGGTGCGCTCCTTATACCAGCCGCTGAAAGCCCGCGCGAACTCGTGGCGGATGGCTTCGTTGTGAGGGGTGATGATGACCAGCGTGTCGTCGGCGCGCCCCGCGGCCTCCTGCTTCGGACGCAGGGCGAACGGAAGCGCCAGGGTGACCACCAGAAGCAGGATGATGACCGCCGTTTTTAACATCGCTCGGGTTTCCGTCCGTCACGCCACGAGCACCACGACATCGCGCGGCTCCACGCTCGCAAAAAGATCGCTCTCGGCCGCCGCTCCGAGAAAACGCGGATTCAGCTCGTAGATTTTCAACGTCTTTCCGCCGCTCACGAAATCGTATTGGGCGACTTCCCCGAGATAAACCGCATCGCCGATGCGGCCGCGCACCGTATTGGTGGCGCGGACCGCGCGTCCGAGCGTCCAGCACTCGGGCCGCACCGACAGTGTGACCGCGTCGCCGGCAGACGGCTTGATCGCAGGATCACCCAGAACTCCGTGAAACCGGCCTATGTCCGTCTCGACGACGGTGAACTCGCCCTCCGTGCCCAGCACGCGTCCTTCGATGAAATCCGTCTCGCCGATAAAGTGGGCCACCGTCTTTCGCTTGGGCCGACCGTAAACCTCGCGCGGCGAACCGACCTGCAGGATGTTTCCGCCCTCCAGGATCGCCATGCGGTCGGAAATCGAGAGCGCCTCTTTCTGGTCGTGGGTGACGTAGACGGTCGTGAGCTTGAACTCCTTGCACACGCGGCGGATTTCCGTGCGCATCTCCAGGCGCAACTTGGCGTCGAGGTTCGAAAGCGGCTCGTCGAGCAACAGGCAGCGGGGCCGGATCACCAGTGCGCGCGCCAGCGCCACGCGCTGCTGCTGGCCGCCCGACAACTGGTTGGGCTTGCGCGTCGCGTAGGCGTCCATCCGGACGGAGGCGAGCGCTTCCGCCACCCGGCGCTTGATCTCGTCGCGCGGCACCTTCCGCTCCTCAAGACCGAAGGCGACGTTCTCCGCCACCGTCATGTGCGGCCAGAGCGCGTAGCTTTGAAACATCATCCCGGTGTTGCGCTTGTGGGGTTCCAACCGGGTCACATCCTCGTCGCCAAAAAGAATCGTTCCCTCCTCCGGAATGTAAAAGCCCGCCATGCTGCGCAGCAGCGTGGTTTTGCCGCAACCGCTCGGCCCCAGCAGGAAAAACAGTTCGCCCGACTCGATGACCAGATCGAGGTTGCGGAGGGCCACGGTCGCCCCAAACCGCTTGGTAAGGTTTTGAATTCGGATGGAAATCATTCGCAATGGGTCCGATACCCCGAAGCTTGCTTCGGCTTGGTTGGTGTAGCCGCGAGCGCCAGCGAGTGGACGATTGACTCGCTGGCGCTCGCGGCTACCAGAATCGAAAAATGTGATGACGACATGACAGGTGGTTTGATCAAGATCCTCTGGGCTTGCCCCGAGGATCTTTACTCGGCGCGGCCCCGGTTGGGCACGGGGAAACAAGATTTGCCCCCCGTTTAAGTCAACGGCGACGCCTTGTAAAAGTTGCGCGCCACCCCCACGAACCCCTTGCCCTGCGCCGCCCGACAGGGCACAAACCCAGTTTCCTCCCATGACCAAGGCCGCCTCCTTTCCCCTCCACGCCGATTTGGAGACCGTGCTCGTATCGGAAAAAGACATCAAAAAACGCGTCAAGAAACTCGGCGCCGAGATCGCGTCCGCCTACGGCAACGAGGAGATCACCGTCGTCTCCATCATCAACGGCGCCATCCTGTTCACCGCCGACCTCCTGCGCGAGATTCCCAATCCCATCCGTCTGGATTGCATCCGCATCGCCAGCTACCGCAACGACACCAAGTCGCACGGCAAGCCCCAGCTTCTCCAGAGCCTCACCCTCGACATCAGCAACCGCCACGTGCTGCTGATCGACGACATTCTCGACACGGGAAAAACCTTTTCGGTGGTCGTGGACATGATCCAGAAGCTCAATCCCGCCAGCCTCCGCACCTGCGTGCTCCTCGACAAACGCGGCCGCCGCGAGGTCGATTTCGAGGCCGATTTCGTGGGTTTTCAGATACCCGATAAATTCGCAGTCGGCTACGGCCTGGATTTCGCCGAACGCTACCGCAATCTCCCCTGTATCGGCGTGCTCAAGCCCCAGCTTCAAAATCCGCCCGAGTGGGCGTAACGCGGTCGCGCTGCAACTGTAGGAGGCTTTACGCCGCGATGACGCGCGCAGCGCGCCTCCGGAATCGCGGCATAAAGCCGCTCCTATACTGCCAGTCTTCGCACATCCTCACGCCAGAGCGGTTCAACTAAAACTGTATCGTGAAAGGAGGTCGGACCTCCCGGTCCGATCCGATTGAACGTCCTCTCAAAAATATCAAGACGGACCTGGAGCAACCGTCCTCCGTGCGGCCAATTGCGGCTACGGTTTTATTTTAAATGCTCCAGCGACTCCCGCACGGCTTTTTCAAGCTGGCGGATGTCGAAAGGCTTCCGGATCACCACATGATCCGCGAGCAGCGGATCGTCGGTGAGTGACCGCCCCGCGTGCGCCACCGTCGTGAAAAATGGCCGGATCGAGGGCTGCAGCTGCTTCGCCAAAAGCGCCAGGTCCACGCCGCTCCCGCCCGCGCGCAGCTCGACCTCCGTCACCAGCCCGTCGAACGGACGCGACCGCAGCAGCACCATGCTTTCCTCGAGTTGCGAGCTCTTGACCACGTCGTAGTGCCGGCCGAGCACCATCGCCAGCATATCGTTCACCGCCGGATAATCGTCATGGAGCAGCAGCACGCGGCGCAACAGTTCGTCCACCGGCTTCATCGCCTCGAGCGCCTGTCCAAGCACGCGCTCGGCGGAGGCGTCCGACGCCGTCACGACCGCCGCCCGAAGACCGGCCGCCGGCACCGTCTCGACCCAGCTCCGCAGCCGCGCCAGCACCTGCGCGCGATCCATCTCCGGCAGGACCAGCCCCACGCGAAACGCATCGTAGGGCCCCGCCAGCTCGCCCGGCTTGAGCAACGCTCGCAGCTCGGGCAGCCGCTGGAGCAGGCCCGATCCCACCAGCGTTGATTCCAGCAGCACAAAGGAAAGTTTCTGCCCCAGCCAGCGGCACCGGTAGAGCTCGCGTTGCAGGCCGTCGATCAACCGCACCTGCTCCGCCGTCATGTCCGTGAGCACCAGGGAGCGGGCCTGCCCGCCCTCCGCGGGCGGCGCGCCCGCCGTCCGCGACTCGCCGTAAACAAGCTTCCCGCCCGTGCGCAGATGGAACCTGGGCTGCGTCCGCCAATCGACGCCAAGAATCTCCGGAGCGAGCTGGTCCGCGACGGTTTCGATCGTCTTCGCGCCCAGCCATCGCAACGCGAGATCGTTGGCCAGCACCACCCGCCCGCCTTCGTCCGTCGCCAGCAATCCGACCGGCGCAAGGTTCAGGACAAAAGCCATGATCTCCAGATTCCGCCGCACCTCCCCGTGCCGCAGCGCATGATCCAGCGCCGCCGCGACCACCGCGCCCAAGGCCGACAGCAGGTGCAGGTCCTCCGGTCCGAACGGACGCTCCGGCGTGCCGCCCGCGACGCGCAACACGCCGTGCATCTCCCCGCGTCCCGCCAGCGGCAGCGTGAGCTGGCCGGCCGCAAACACGTTGGCACCGGGCGCCCCCTCAAAAAGCTGGACCTGCGCGTCCTCGAAAAATCCCGCCTTGCCGAGCGCGCCCTCCAGCATCTCCGCAAACCGGCGGAAATCCGCGACGTGCCCGAAGGCGCGCGCCAGTTCGCGCAGGGCCGCGGGACCGGGAAGCACGACGCGAGTGGTGGATTGGATGGGTTGGATCATGGCAGACAGGGTAAATGCACAAAAAACGTGGTCCCGCGACCCGCCTCACTGCTGACGGTAATGGCACCGCGATGGCCTTCCACAATCCGTTTAACGATCGCGAGGCCAAGCCCCATTCCGCGTTTCTGTCCGTCGCCGGTGGCCTTCGTGGTGATGAACGGGTCGAAAATCCGCGCCCGCACGACGTCATCGATGCCCGCGCCGTTGTCGGTCACGGACACGATCACCGTGCGTCCGCCCTCGTCGTCATTCACCAGCTTGTAGCCGACCGTCACCCTGGGCTCGGGCCTGCCCTCAAGCGCATGGATCGCGTTCTGGAAAAGATTGAGAAAAACCTGGAGCAGCTGGCTGTAGTTCCCGCTCACCAACACAACCTCCGTCTTGGGCGCGTCAAAAACGACGCCCGCCTGCATGAACTCGGGCCGGGCGATGTCGTAGACCCCGTTGATCACCTCCTGGATATCAACCGGGCTCGTCTTGACCTGGGCGTTGTCGGCAAACGCCGAGATGTTTTCGACGATGGTGGCGATGCGGCTCACGTCGCGCCCGACCACGCTCTTGAACTCGCGCCGAAACTCCGGATCCGCCCCCTGCTCGCCGATCAGCTCGCTGAACGTGCGGATCGAAACGAGCGGGTTGCGTATCTCGTGCGCCAGCCCCGCCGCCAGGGTGCCAAGGGCGATCAGCTTCTCGGCCTGGTTGGACTGCCGCTCCAGCTGGCGAGAACGCAAATTCAAACCAAGCTGAAGCGAAAGGGTTTCAAGAAGGGAAATCTCCGTATTTGTGAACAAAAAATTCGGTTTGCTCTGCCCCAACGCGAGAAACCCATAAAGAAAATTATCCGCATATATCGGCACCACGAGCTCTATGCCTGTCTCGCCACGCAGGCGGACGATTTCATCGCGCTCACGCGCGGTTAATCTATTCTCCAGTTCATCCAAGAGCACCGCATGTTTCGACTCCTGCAATGATTTCATCAACGGCATGCTATCGCTGAATCGTCCGTTGTGTAATTGTTGCGATCTGGTTCCCGTTGCAGCCCTTAATGTAAACTTGGAATCAAATTCAAAACGCAAAAACAACCCCACATTATCAAGCTCCAAAGCCTCGGCCACGGATTTGACCGTTTCCCTGAATATGGAGTCCACATCCTTGATCGAACTGATTTCATGGATCAGCTTCCATAAGCGTCCTTGCCGTGTTGTTGCTTTGCCCAAGACACGCCGCTCCAAAACACCGTCTAATCGGCGGCGAAGCCAAGGAATGGGACCAAACAGTATGGCAGTGCTGACCAATGCGCCGCCCAAAACATTGAGATCAATTTGAAAAGATCTGCCCTGCCCCCAATCAATGAGCGCGACGACAACACCTTGAAAAACAACCACAATGAGCGCAACCGCAGTATAAGTGACACCTCGTGCAATAAGGAGATTAAACTCCATCAGACGAAATCGGATAACCGCATAGCCCACCCCAATCATATACAGTGACACTAAAACATTGCCGACGGGAGGAACCGGCACGTCATACCACAGAAAATAATTGGTCGCACCTCCGATAAATCCGATCAGCGTAAAAACCAATATATAGCGCAATTGGTTTCTGCGAAAGAACGACGCCTGCCTGAATGTCGTCATAAGCAAAAAGGCCGTGCGCATCAAAAAATAAAAGAAGAAAGTCAAATAGGCCGGGTATAACATACCTGGCTTGGGCCAGAACGGAAACCAGCGATTGGGTTCAACGCGAGCCACAATCAACGGGGTAAACGACAAACCCGCCAAGAGAAGCGCAATACTATAGCCGGCAAAAAGCTCCCTGATTCCATCCGGTCGATTCGTCAACCGCAGGGTGAAATGAAAATAAAAAACAGGGATTACGATGGCCGCAGCCGAAAGGCATTGGCAGTAGATAAATGCCGTTTCTACATCACGAGATAACATCCAGCAGAAATAAAAACCGGACCAAACCGCCACACTAACCGTTACCCATGTGAAAGTAAGTGTTTTCGAATCTCTCGGTTTTTTTGAAAAAATAGCTATCCCTAGCGTCAAGCTGGCAAGGACATTGACCAGAGAAGAAATTAGACCAAAATAAATCACTTTTCGGCGCGCACCACGTTGGCTTGATTACCAAATGATGAAAAAGTTTTTACACTCTTAAACCCGGCTTTAACAAGCATTTCACTCAATTCTTCCGTTGAGAAAAAAGCATAAACCCCCTGCTCCTCCTTCACCTTGATCTTACCGGCCGCCTGTAATAAATTACGCGCCGATTCGATATCTTTTGCCTCCGTGTTGTTTTCGGCATACCGACGATATATTTCAGAAAGATCACAAAATGGCTTCATGCTCGAAAGGACCAATACCCCCCCGGGCCTTAAAGCATGATATAAATTCTCAACAAGTTCCGAAGGCCTTTTAAGATAGGAAATCAGCAGGCTGCAGCAAATTTTATCAAACGTATTATCGGCAAAACGGACAAGCGCGCTTCCATCGGGTCCGACACTGGCTCCAAACATGTCCAAATCCATCACTCCGTAGATAAAATTTATGACATCCTCTTTATTTTTGGCCAGTTTATGGGCCATCGACGAATGCTTTCCCATCCCATCCAACAAACCGCCGTGAGTAAGATCCAAGCCCGTGTATAGCACTGGAGATTCAAACTTTTGAGTCGTCTTACCCAAAAGATCACGAATGGCCCAAACGCCAAACAAGCCGTTGCCACAGCCGGCATCAAGGACCAGTTCGCCTGATTTGAATTCCCCCAAAAGACTGCCTACAAGATTGATATAATATTGGTAGACATCAACACTTTCGAAAAACTCATATTTTGACAAATATTGGCTCCAAAATTCCACTTCGTTTTGTTGGATAGGATTGGCCTTCCGCAATCGCTCCCTTTCGATCTTATTCTGATTGATAAACGACTTTCTCGGAGGAATGACAATCTCGCCAAATGCGACTTCATGCCCACGGAATTGGCTTACGCAAAGCGATATAAGGTGCCTGAATGTTTTCTCGGCCGACTCGGGATTTTCCCTCACCTCATGCATGGAGTCCTTGATCGGAAAGAATTCTCCGGATTGTGCGAAACCTATGGCATGTTTTACATCTTGGATGCTAACCCACGCGTCATTTTGCGCCGCCAATAAACAAACCGGAGATGAAATTTTAGCCAAATCATTGCACGTGCCATCGAGACTGTGCAGGTCATCTTCGACCAATGCGCCGAGAAAGTTTTCGAAATTGATTTCAAAGCCAAGAACGTCATTTACTCCCCAGCGTTTCCCCTTCTGGAAATTTGCCACAACGTCTTCTTGGTAAACAATTGTCAGGGTGCTTTGAACATTGACCACCCCGACAAGGCAAATCAGGTGACTGACACGTGAATCGACACTGGCCGCCCGGATTGCCATGCGCCCCGACAAACTGCTGGCAACCAATCCCGCGCGTTCAACCCCTCGTTGTTGTTCAAGATAATCAAAAGCTCCCACGATATCTTGAACCGCCCCAGGCAGCGTATACATGCGCATCTCCCCCTCGCTTTCGCCCACATGATTTGTGTGATCGAAACGCAAAACAGCCAGACCATTGGCCGCCAGATAGTAGGCGAGCTGGAGATTGTTTTTTTTGGTCTCACCGTATTTTGGCGTCATCACGACATAGCCCAAAGGTTCTCGTTGCCCCTGCAGAGAATCCAAGTAGGCCGTGACCTTAAGTCCGTTGCGACTGGGGAAAACCACCAGTTCACTTTTGATTTCATCAAGCGGGGCGGAAACGTGGTTTATGTTCATCGAGCCTGTGGCGATTGATTTTTGAGCGGCTTCCGTTTTTTCCGCAACTGGGAATAATTTTTTGGCAGCGATTTGCGTCAGTTACTTTCCTGTTGCTATGGAAAACGCGCTTCCCTGTTTTGCCTTCAGGTGGATTGCTTCCCCTGCAATCCGCCTAGGCGTCGTATTTTTTCCGTGATCCATCTCCTTCTTATCGCAGAGGAATCCCAGGCGCGTTCACATGCCGCCTCTCTTCTCGCCTCTCCGGATCACAAGACTGTCCTCAAGAATGATCTCGATTCCTCCCGGGCTCTGCTGGAATCCGGGGTGTTCGATCTGGTGCTCATCTTGGACTCGGCCTTGCCGCAGCTTCCGTCCGTCAAAGCCGCCACCGGGACGGTTCCGGTCGTCGTCATCAGCTCCAACACCGCTGCGGACATGGAGCAACAGGCCTATGCCACCGGGGCTGATTTGGTTCTGCGCGCCCCCCTCGTTCTTGCCTCGTTCACCAAGGCCACCCGCGCCTTGCTGTCGGCCACACCGAACCGGATATCCGCCTTGCCTTCACGATCCGCGCAGCCCCAGGCCACCTCGGCATCCCCGGCGACCACCGACCTCGAGGTGCTGCGCAATTTTTCCCGCGTGCTCGGCTATTCGCTCGACCACAAATTGTTCGCGCAGCACTTCGTGCTCAAGCTGCGGGAAATTCTCAGCGTAAACCGCATCGCCCTGTTTCTTGAACCTGCGCCCTCCGCGCCCCCCGCCCAGACCGGCGGACATTACAACAAGGACCGCCTGACCTGCGTCGCCGCCGTGGGCATTTCCAAGGACCTGCTCGATTGCATCGAACTGTCGCGGCAGGCCGGCATCGGCCAGCACATCACCCGCTACGCCCAGATTCTGCGCGCGGATTCCGGGAACGCCGCCCCCCTCGCCCCGGAAGATCCCAAAATCCGACGCGAGTTCGACATCCTTGGCTGCCAGGTCGCGCTGCCGATCAACGACCGCGAACGCACCCTCGGCGTCGCCCTGATCGGCGGACGCGTCACCGGCAACCCGCTCGATGATTCCGAGCTCCAGCTGGTTTATCATCTGCTCGAAGAACTCGGACTGGCCGTGAAAAACAGCTGGTTGCACCACCAGCTCTCCGCCAGCCACCGTCTGTTCTCCGACGTGCTCGGGGCCATCACCAGCGGCAGCCTTGTCGTGGGCGCCGACCTGACCGTGCAACATGCCAACCGGGCTTTTCTGCATTTTCTCAGAGGCGAAGATCCCATCGACCCGCGCGTGGATTTTGCGGAACTGCCGCCGCCGCTCGCCGCCGCCCTCCACGAGCTCGCCGAGAAGGGCCGCACGACCGAACCGTTTTTCCTCACGTCCGATACAAACCCCGGCCGGTCCTACCGGGTGAGCCTTGTGCCTTTCCCTTCCACCGACCGCCGTCTGCCGCAGCCGGCCATGGCTTTGGTCGAGGATTTCACCCAGATACAGTCCGTGCAGCGCGCCGAGGTCGAGGCCTCCAACCTCAAGCTCATCGCGCTCATCGCAAAACGCTTCGCCCACGAAATCCGCAACTCGCTCGTGCCCCTCAGCACGCATCACCAGTTGATCGATACGGACTACGCCAGCCCGGAATTCCGCGAATCCCTCAAGTCCGCCCTCGGCCGTGAAACCGGGCGCATCCAGCGCTTCACCGAGCAGATGTTGTTTCTCTCCCAGCCCGCCCATCCGGCGGACGGCTGGATACCGGTCGGCCCGTTGTTGCACGAGGCCTTCCAGCGCGCCGCGCACTCGCTCGGCTCGGACGCCCGCCTCGAAATCTCCGGAGAACAGGAGGACACCGCGATCCGCGTGCACCGCGCGAGCCTCGCCCACGCCCTGGAGGAAATCTTCCTCAACGGCCTGCAGGAAACCGCCCCCGGCGGAGCCGTCCATGTCGCCCTCGACTGCGAGTCCGATGCGGCCGGCGCCTCCTGGCTCAACCTTCGCTTTCGGGATGAGGGTCCCGGATTCACCCGTGAAACCACGATGCGGGCCATGGAGCCTTTTTTCACCACCCGCACGACCGGCGTGGGCCTCGGCCTCACCGTCGCGAGGCGGATCATCGAAAATCATTCCGGTCGGATCGAGGTCCTCGCACGCGCCGAGGGAAAAGATCCCGACATCGTCGTCCACCTTCCGCTTGTTTAGGCCGTCATTTACCCCGCCCGATCACCCCTTCTCATGCCTCATCGCTTCAACCCATCCCGCTCCCCGGTCGCCGTTATTGCCTTCGTCCTGATGGTCGCTCCGGTTGCGCTCTTCGGCTCGGCCAACCGTATCGGTTTCAAGGACGCGGACGCCACCATGAGGGGCAACGCCTTCGCCGCGACCGCCGATACGCCGGCGGCCGTTTACTATAATCCGGCGGGGCTCACCCAGCTGGACGGCCAGGCGTTCTCCGCCACCGCCTATGTGATCCAGCTCGACACCGATTTCTCCGGACCTGTCGGCGCGGCCAAGATGAAACGGGAGACCAACGTCATCCCCCAATTCTACTACGCCTACGCCCCCGAGGGCAAAAACTACGCCTTCGGCCTCGGCGGCTACTCTCCCTTCGGTCTTTCCACCGACTGGGGTTCCGCGTCGGTGCTCAGCCCGCTCACGACCAAGGCCGAGCAAACGACCTACTCGCTGGCCGCGGTCGGCGCGGTGCAGATCACCCCGACGCTGTCCATCGGGGCCGGGCCGGTCTTCCAACGCGCGGAAACCACGCTCAGCCGCCAGACCGGCTTCGGCGAATACACCTTCGACGGCGACGGCAACGCCCTCGGCTTCAACGCCGGCATCCGCTGGCAGCCCGCCCCGGAGCACGCCTTCGGCCTGAGCTACCAGCACCACTACACGATCAAACTCGACGGCACCGCCGGCATCGCCGGAGCGGTTCCCACGCAGTCGGCCAACACCGATTTCGTCTTCCCTGAAGTGATCATCGCCGGCTATTCCTACCGCCCCGCGCCGGGCTGGAATCTTGAGTTCAACCTGGACTGGACCAACTGGGACCGCGTCAACGCCCTTTCGATCAACGCTCCCGCGCCGCTCAACGCCGCCCAGGCCTTCAACTGGCAGTCCGGCTTTTTCTACGACTTCGGCGTCACCCGCACGTTCAACAACGGCTTCAGCGTCAGCGCAGGTTACACCTACGCGGAAAACTCGATCCCCGACTCCACCTTCACCCCGGCGATTCCGGATTCAGACCGGCATCTTTTCGCCCTGGGCGGAAACTACCGCACCGGCGGCCTGAAGCTCAGCCTCGCCTATCAGTTCGGCTATTCCCCCGACCGCACGGTCAGCGGCAGCCCCCTCGGACTTGCCGACGGCACTTATCAAAACAGCACGCATGCAATCGCCGCCTCCGTTGACTATAAGTTCTGATCCCTCCCCGCCCCTCATGGACGCCCCGCCCCCCACCCCGTTCAAATACACGCTTCTCGTCGTCGACGACGAGGAGGGGCCCCGGCATTCGATCCGCATGGTGTTCCGGAACGACTTCAACGTGCAGGTCGTCGAGTCCGGCGACAAGGCCGTCGCCTTTGCCCGCCAGCATCCCGTCCATGTCGCCATCCTCGACATCCGCATGTCCGGCGCCTCCGGCATCGACGTGCTCAAGACCCTCAAGCAGATCGACGGCAAGATCGAGGTCATCATGCTCACCGCCTACGAGACGCTCGACACCGCCCGCCAGGCCCTCCGCCTCGGGGCCTGCGACTACCTCAGCAAGCCCTTTGACGTCGCCACCATCCGCGAGGCCGTGGCCCGCGCGCTTCACCTGCGCAAGATTTCCGACAGCCTCTCCAGCGCCTCCGACCGCCTCCGCGAGCTGACCAGCCGCCTCGACGACATCGCCCTCCGCGAGGAGGTCGCCCGCACCACCAACGAAATCTACGCCGGCGTCCTGCACGACATCAACAACCCGCTCACCGTCATCTCCGGCTACGTCGAGCTGCTCGACCTCCGCCTGAAGAACCTCGCCGTTTTGCACGGCGAGGATCTCGCCAAGGTTCGCTCCGACATCAACTACATCGGCAAGCAGGTCGATACCTGCACCGCCATCGCCTCCCGCTACCTCCGCTTCGTCCATCACCGCGAGTCCCCCGGCATCCAACTGCCCGTGAACCAGGTGCTGGATGACCTCCACTCCCTCCTGCAAATCCACCCGGCCATCGACGGCAGCAAGCTCGCCATCCAACCGCTTCCGGTGGACGCCACGCCCCTTGTTGATTCCACCGATCTCCTCCAGATCCTGCTCAACCTTACGATCAACGGCCTGCAAAGCACCGATCGCCCGCAGACCGTCCGGCTCACGGCGTCACGCCTGGAAGATCCTCTCCCCATTCCTCTCGTCGCCCCTCCGGAGACCGAGATCGTCATCGGCGAAACCGCCTTCCCCAACCAGCCGCCCCTGCTCGCCCTCACTATCGGCGACCAGGGCTCCGGTATCACCGGCGACAATCTCAAGCGTATCTTCGACCCCTATTTCACCACCAAGACCCAGGACGGCACCGGACTCGGACTCGCGATCGTCTCCCGTCTCGTGCAGACCAGCCGCGGACTCATCCACGTGAAGACCCAGGTCGGTCACGGAACCCACGTGACGGTCTATTTCCCGCTCAAGGCCTGATCCTGCCGGGCGGGTGTTTCTGTCTTTGACGCGTGCGCCCCTCCGCGCACGCTGGGCCGCGTGGAAACGCTTTTGATCGTCCTCGCCTCGCTCGTCGCCGGTGCCGCCGGCGCTTGGTTTTTCCTAAGCGCGAAGCTCGGCGAACGCCTCCGCGCCCGCGAGGCCGACAACACCCGCCTCTCCACCGACCTCGCCTCCGTCCAGGCCTCCGTCGCTCAACTCTCGGCTCTCAATTCTCAACTCGGCGCCGACCTCGCCTCCGAGCGCGCCTCCTTCGCCGCCCAGCTCGCCGCCGGCGAACAGCGTCTCGCCGAGCGCGAAACTCTCGCCGCCCGCTACCTCGCCGACGCCGAGAAACTCAAGGCCACCCTCCAGACCGAGTTCCAGGCCATCGCATCCAAACTCCTTGAGGAAAAATCCGCGAAGTTCACCGACCACAACAAAACCCAGGTCGAGGCCCTCCTTCATCCGCTCCGCCAGCAGCTCACCGATTTCCGCCAGCGCGTCGACCTCGTCTACAAGACCGACGGCGAGGACCGCACCGCCCTCAAGACCCAGATCGAGCAGCTCCGCCAGCTCAACGTCCGCATCACCGACGAGGCCCATGCCCTCACCCACGCGTTGAAGGGCCAGTCGCAGGCCCGCGGCGCCTGGGGTGAACTTATCCTCGACCGTCTCCTCGAATCCGCCGGCCTGATCAAAGGCCAGGACTACCTCACGCAGGAAAGCCTCACCACCGACGACGGCCGCCGCCTCCGCCCCGACATCGTCCTTCGCCTGCCCGACCAGCGTCACCTCGTGATCGATTCGAAGGTCTCTCTCGTCGCCTACGAACGCGCCGTCAACGCCACCACCGATCCCGAGCGCATCGCCGCCACCGCCGAGCACACCCGCGCCGTCCGCACCCACGTCGAGCAGCTCAGCGACAAACGCTACGAGGACACCGGCAAACTCTTCACGCCCGACTACGTGTTCATGTTCGTCCCGCTCGAACCCGCCTTCACCCTCGCGCTGGAAAACGATCGCGCGCTCTACGAATGGGCGTTCGACCGCCGCGTCATCCTCTGCACCGCGCCCACGTTGCTCGTCACGCTCAAGACCGTGGCCAACCTCTGGAAACAGGACCGCCAGACGAAAAACGTGCAGGCCATCGCCGACCGCGGCGGACGCCTCTACGACAAGTTTGCCGGCCTCTTCGCCGACCTCGAGGAAATCGGCAAACACCTCGCCCGCGCCCGCGAGAGCTACGACGACGCGCTCGGCAAGTTGAAGACCGGTCCCGGCAATCTCCTCGGACAAGTCGAGGAGCTGAAAACCCTCGGAGCCAAGGCCAAGAAAGCGCTCCCCGCCGCGTCCGCCGACACCGGCGAAAGTTGATTTCACGCATGTCCACCCCGCACGCCATCGAAGGCCTCTGGCTGCCCGTCCGCGCCGAACTCGACGGCGTCGAGGCACCCGCCATGGCGCTCGACCGCATCGAGCTCACCCTGAGCTCCGGAAAATACGCCGTCCATTTCGCCGGCGAACATCACGACCGCGGACACTACGAACTTATCACCGTGGAGTCCGGCCACGCCCGCCTCACGCTCACGAGCAAACACGGTGAAAACGCCGGACGCGTCTTCGCGTCCATCTACCAGCTCGTCGGCAATCGTCTGCGCATCTGCTACGGACTGGACGGCATCACGCCGGACGCCTTTGCGACGAAACTGGATTCGCAACGCTACCTCGTCACCTACCGCCGCAAGGCATAGCCCCGGCCCGTTACACCCGCGATGCAGCTAGCCGGAATCTATATTTATCCCGTCAAAGGCTGTCGCGGCCTTTCGCTCACCTCCGCGTCGCTTGACGCGCTCGGCATCGTGGGTGACCGGCGTTTTCTCATTGTCGATCAGGACGGCAAATTTATCACCCAGCGAACCCATCCGCAGATGGCGCTCATCACCGCCTCCCTGGACGAACGATTCCTCGCCCTTTCCCACCCCGGCCAAGGTCCGCTCGCCATTCCCCGCGCCTCCGATCCCTCCGCCCGGCTGCTCGGCGTGGAGGTGTGGAAAAGCCACGGCCTTCAGGCGGAGGACTGCGGCGACGAAGCGTCCGAATGGGTGCGCACCGCCCTCGGCACCGCCGCACGCCTCGCCCGCATCGGCAACGCGTTCCACCGCCCCGTGAAACCCGGCAGGGCGCAACCCGGCGACGTCGTTTCGTTTGCAGACGCCTACCCGTTCCTCCTCATCGGCAAAGCCTCCCTCGGCGATCTCAACGACCGTCTTCTCGGCCAACGCGAAGAGCCTGTCCCGATGGATCGTTTCCGCCCCAATCTCGTCATCGCCGGCGCGCCCGCCTTTGCCGAGGACACGTTGACGCGCTTTCGCATCGGCGACGTGATCTTCCGCACCGCCGGCCCCTGCGCACGCTGCATCGTGACGACGACCGACCAGTTGACCGGCGAACGCCTCGGCCCCGAACCTCTGCGCACGCTCGCCGCCTACCGCCGCAATCCGACCGATCACAACGAGGTCATCTTTGGCCAGAACCTCCTCCACGAAACCAAAGCCGGCCTCCTCCTCATCGGCGCCCCCGTCGAGTTCTGCACAACGTAGCGGGGAGCGTGAGCGACCCGTTCCGAATCCCCTCACTCCCCCAACCGCCGCCCGCGCCCGGCCTTGATCTCCGCCCGCTGGCGCTTTCCCGCCACCGAAATCGCCTTCTGACGCGCGCTGCGCTTGCGGTTCGTGCGCCTTGTCTTCGCCGCCGCCTGCTGACGCTCCGTCTCCGCCTTGCGCAAAATCGCCTCCAGCTTCGCGCAGAGCTCGGCCCACGCCGTCTCGCGGTTGGCCGCCTGAGAACGCTCCTTTTGGCAACGCACCTCCACGCCCGTGGGCCGGTGACGCAGCCGGACGGTCGAGGAGGTTTTGTTGATTTTCTGCCCTCCCGGCCCCGACCCGCGAATAAAATGCTCCTCCACATCGCCGGCCATCACGCCCAGCGCATCCAGACGCCCTTGAATTTGAGTTGGTAAATCCACCGCGCCCCCTTTTTCTCACGAAACACTTTTAGTGCAAGCGAGTCCCACCCACTCGCCTATCGCCCATATCCCTTAGCCCAACCCATGATTACCGGTCCCACTTGGTCCCAGAAACTTCGCGACGAAATCGGCAAGGCGGTCATCGGACAGGACGCCGTCATCGAGCGCCTGCTTGTCGCCCTCCTTGCCAACGGCCATGTCCTGCTCGAAGGCATGCCCGGCCTCGCCAAAACATTGCTCATCAAATCCCTCGGCACCGCCCTCGGCGTGCAGTTTGAGCGCATCCAGTTCACCCCCGACCTCCTCCCCAGCGACGTCGTAGGAACCATGGTGTTTTCGCCAAAAGACGGCGGCTTCACCCCTCATCGCGGTCCGATCTTCGCCAACCTCGTCCTCGCCGACGAAATCAACCGCGCCCCCGCCAAGGTCCAGAGCGCCCTCCTCGAGGCGATGCAGGAGCGCCAGGTCACCATCGGCGGACACACCCACCTGCTGCCCAAGCCGTTTTTCGTGATGGCCACGCAAAACCCCGTCGAGCAGGAGGGCACCTACCCGCTCCCCGAGGCGCAGACCGACCGCTTCCTGTTCAAACTCCTCGTCGATTATCCCACGGCCAACGAAGAGTCCCTCATGATGCAGCGCTGGGGTCAGGTCACCCGCCAGCCCGCCCTCGAACCCGTGGCCAACGGTCCCGAACTCCTGGAGCTCCGCGCCGACGTGGACAAAGTCCACCTCTCGCCCGCCGTGCAGGCCTACATCCTCGCCATCGTCCGCGCCACCCGCGCCCTCGCCGAGCCTGCCGCAGGAAAAAAGCGCTACCTCACCTTCGGCGCCTCGCCCCGCGCCTCGCTCGCGCTTTATCAGGCCACCAAGGCCCTAGCCTGGTTGCGCGGTCTCGACTACGTCACGCCCGCGCTCGTGCAGGACATCGCCCCCGACGTGCTCCGCCACCGCGTCGGCCTCACCTACGAGGCCGAGGCCGAGGAAATCACCAGCGACCAGCTCATCGCCCAGGTGCTCAGGCAAACCCCCGTCCCCGAAGTCTGAATTCTTTCTCTTTCCTCTTAATCTTTCTCTTTCTCCCCAAGCGCCCTGACGAAAGAGAAAGATTAAGATAAAGAGGAAAGACCGTGCATCGTGCCGCCTCCCCTTCCAGTCACTCCCGCCTCTCCTGACGCTCCGGCCTCGCCATTGGCCCTCCTCCGCCAGCTCGAATGGCGCGTGCGCCACGCCGTGGAAAACGTCCTCAGCGGCGAATACCGCTCCGCCTTCCGCGGTCGAGGCATGGAGTTCGACCAGGTCGTGAAATACGAGTTCGGCGACGACGTGCGCGACATCGACTGGAACGTCACCGCCCGCCTCGGCGAACCCTACCGCAAAAAATTCGTCGAGGAGCGCGAGGTCACCGTGATGATCCTCCTCGAAGACACGCCCAGCCTCCAGTTCGGCTCCGGCGCGCAGTCCAAACGCGAGGCCCTGCTCGAACTCGCCGGCCTCGTCATGATGCTCGGCGCCGTCAACCGAGACCGCGTCGGCTTCGTCCACGCGACCCCCGACGGCTACACGCTCCGCGAACCCGTGCGCGGACGCGGCCCCATCCTCCACGCCGCCGCGTCGCTGCTCGGCGCGCCCGCGCCTTCGCTCGAATCCGCCCCTCCGGCTTCCGGCTTCCGCCCCTCCGGCCTACCGGCCTCCGGTATTCCCTGGCGCCTCATCGCCCGCGCCGCTCCCCGGCACAGCGTGCTCATCTGGCTCGGCGATTTTCCCCCGCGCGTCGAGGTCGAGGGCTGGGCGGTCATCAAGCAGCGCTACCAGACGATGGGCTTCCGCGTGGAAGATCCGTGGGAACGCGCCCTGCCGGACGACGAGGCCTTCGCCGCCTACGACCCGATGAGCGGTCGCCTCGTCACCTTGGAAAACTCCACCGCCGAACGCGCCGCCCACGCCCAGTGGCGCGCCGAACGCGACTCCGCCTGGCGCGCGCTTTTCCCCGACGCCCTCAGCCGTCTCTCCGTCGGCACCGACGAGAACCGCCTCGACGCCCTCGTGAAGTTTTTCCACGCGCGCATGCGACGCTGACCATGCCTCCCTACACGCTCCACGATCCTCTCTGGCTGCTCACGATCGCGATTCTTCCGCTTGTCCTCTGGCTGCGCGGACGCCGTGCGGTGCCGGTTCTGCTTGTGCCGTTCGCCGCCGCCTGGCACCGCCCGTCCCTCACGTCCGCCTCCCGCTGGCCCGCCGGTCTCGCCGTCGTTGGAATTATTTTGCTCATCGCCGCCCTCGCCCGTCCGCAGCGCATCGAGGACAAACGCGAGGTCCACGCGCAGGGCTACGACCTCATGCTCTCGATCGACCTCTCCGGCTCGATGCTCGCCGAAGACTACGAAAAAGACGGGGAATCCATCAACCGTCTCCAGGCGATCAAGCCCCTCATCCAGGCCTTCATCGACAACCGCCCCGGTGACCGCATCGGCATCGTCGTTTTTTCCGGACGCGCCTACACGCTCGCGCCGCTCACCTTCGACCACGACTGGCTCGCCAAGCAGGTCGCCCGCCTGAAGATCGGCCTCATCGAGGACGGCACCGCCATCGGCGACGGTCTCGGCGTCGCCCTCACCCGTCTCGACCAGGCCGGCCGAGAGCAGGGCAACCAGCGCAAGGGCGCCTTCGTCGTCCTTCTCACCGACGGCGCCAACAACCGCGGCTCCCTCTCGCCCGACCAGGCCATGCAGATCGCCAAGAGCCGCGGCATCCCTGTTTACACCATGGGCGCCGGTCGTGACGGCCTCGTGCCGTTCCCTGTTTTCGATCAGAACGGAAACCGGCTCGGCACCCGCCGCATGCCCTCCGACCTCGATCAAAACACCCTGATCACCATCGCCCAGACCACCGGCGGACACTACTACCGCGTGGACGACACCAAGGCCATCGAGTCCGCCTTCAAGGCCATCGACCGCACGCAAAAAATCGAGTTCCAGTCCAAGAGCTACCTGCTCACCACCGAGCTTTTCGGCTGGTTCGCCGCGCCCGGCCTCGCCTGCCTCCTGCTCTCCGCCCTCATCATCCGCGTGCGCCGCTCGGCAACATCCCCGTCTTCTCCGGTTTCCGCCCTCCGGTCTCCGGCCTCCCCATGAGCTTCCAATGGCCCCACGCCTTCTGGCTCTTGATCGTCCCGCTCGCGCTTCTCATACGAGACCTCCGCCGTCGCGCCACCGGGGGCGCCGCCCACCCGAAAATCATCCAAGCCGAAGCCACCCATTCGTCATTGGTCATTCGCCATTCGTCATTCCGTCGCGGCAACGCATCGCGCACCCGAATTCTCCTCTACCTGGGCCTCGCCGCCGCAACGGCCGCGCTCGCCCGCCCGCAATGGGGCCGCATCGAGGAACCCGTGTTCGATCAGGCCCGCGAAATCCTCATCGCGCTCGACCTCTCCCGCAGCATGCTCTCGACGGACGTCAAGCCCACGCGCCTCGACCGCTCGCGTCTCCTCATCACGAGCCTGCTCGAACAACTCAAAGGCGAACGCGTCGGCCTCGTCGTCTTCTCCGGCACCGCGTTTCTCCAAAGCCCGCTCAGCTCGGACTACGAAATCCTCGGCGAATTCCTTCCCGAGCTCGGCCCCGATTTCCTCCCCGAGGGCGGCACCAACTACAACGCCCTCCTTGAAACCTGCCTCGCCGCCTTCGGAACTTCCGGCGCGGCCGACCGCTTCCTCATCATCCTGAGCGACGGCGAAGCCCAGTCCGACGACTGGCACAACCACGTGGACGAACTCAAAACCAAGGGCATCCGCGTGATCTCTCTCGGCGTCGGCACACCCGAAGGCTCCATGATTCCCGACGGCTCCGGTGCCTTCATGAAGGACGAACGCGGCGCCGTCGTCCTTTCCAAGCTCAACAACTCCACCCTGCGCGAACTCGCCGACAAAACAAACGGCGTCTACGCCGACGCCAGCACTTGGGTTGACCTCGCCCAACTCGTCCAGACCACCGTCAACCAAGGCAAACGCGGCGAGTTCAAGGACGTCAGCCACGTCCGCCTCGCCGAGCGCTACCAATGGGCGCTCGCCCCCGCCCTCCTTTTTCTCATCTGGAGCTTCTGGCGCGAATTCCCCGTCCGCCCCAAGCCCCGCACGCTGCGCATGGCGATCAATCAGACGCTCACACCAACCGCACCCGTGACTACATTGGCCCTGCTTTTCATTGCGTCACTGGTCATTGGTCATTGGTCATTCGCGGCGGCGGTCCCCGCCGCCGCGTCCGATCCCCTCGCCGCCCCCGTCACCAAACTCGTCGGCCAGCTCTCCGCCCGCGAAATCATCGCCGCCCGCGACTACGCCACCTTCGCCAAAACCACGATTGACTACGGCGAACGCCTGACTGCGACCCAGCAACCCGTCCCGCCCGGCCCGGTCAACGACGCCCTCGCCGGCGTCAAGGCCGGCCGGTCCCTCGACCCCAAGGCCGCCGACTGGCCCACGCTCCGCAAAAAACTGGAAGCCCTCCTCCAAAAGAAAGACCAGCCCGATCAGGACCAAAAAAAACCGGATCAAAAGCAGCCCGACAAAAACAAGTCCGACGATTCCCAAAAGGACAAATCCGACCAAAAACAGGATCAGAAGAATCAGGACAAAAAAGACGATCCGTCCAAATCACCCGACCAAGATCAAAACAGGGACGGTTCCTCGCCCAAGGATTCCAAAACTCCTTCTTCAAACGCTGGCGCAGCCCCCGACCAGAAAAACTCTCCCGAACCCAAACCACCCCAGGCCGGCCAATCCGCCTTCGGAGACATGAAGGATGACAAAAAAGGCGACGCGCCCAAATCCTCCGACACTCCTCCCTCCACCCAACCGCCCGGAGACATGCAGCAGGTCGGCGGCAAATCCGAAAAACAGAAGGACGAGGCCGCCCAGCTTGATCCGTCCCTCGAAGTCCCCCTGCAAAAACTCGACCAGGTGCGCCAGCAAGATTCCCCCGCCCGGCTCTTCCAACTCCTCCAAGACCCGAATTCCCAGGTTCCCGCCCGCAAGGGCCCCAATTGGTAAATCCGATGTTCCGCCGCCTTCTTCTCTGTCTCCCTCTCCTCCTCGCCGTCACGCTCCGCGCCCAGTCCGTGCGCTGGGAGCCCGCCGGCGGCACGCTCGCCCTGAACCAGGCGAGCGACCTCACCCTCATCTTCGACCAGTGCGAGCCGAAGGGTGACATCATTCTTCCCGTCGTCGCGGGGCTCGACACCCGCAATCCTTCGCGCAGCGAGCAAAACTCCTTCAGCATCATCAACGGCAACGCCTCGCGCACGCTGACCGTCTCCCTCGTCTACCAGGTCCGCCCCTCCAGCAGGCAGACGATCAGCATCCCCGCCTTCGACGTCTCCACCACCAAGGGCAAACTGCGCGTCGCCGCCGCCACCTTTGAAATCGGCGAGGCCACCGTCGGCCAGTCCAACCTCTCGCTCGACGCCGTCGCCCAGTCCAAGTTTTCCCTCCCCGACGAGGTCTGGGCCGGCGAGGTCTTCCCTCTCCGCTACACGCTGAACGCCGCGCGTCGTTATTTTTATCAGATGGCGAGCACGCCCGAGTGGGATCCGACGCCCCTGTCCATGGAGCCCTGGGAAAAGCCCGAACAACTCAGCGCCACCCTCAACGGCGAGGAACGCATCTCGATCCTCTACAAAACCCGCGCCGTCGCCAAGACGCCCGGCACCTTCACCCTCAAAACCGCCAGCCAGCTCGTCAACCTCGCCACCGGCACCTCCGTCTTCAGCGTTTTCTCCCGCCCCAACCTCGAGCAGTTTGCCGTTCCCTCCAAGCCCGCGACGCTCCTCGTGAAGCCGCTGCCGTCCCCCGCTCCCGCCGACTTCACCGGCGCGGTCGGCCAGTTCACCCTCGACTCCAAGATCGTTCCCGCCACCGCCGCCGTCGGCGAACCCATCACCTGGACGCTCACCCTGTCCGGCATCGGCAACTGGCCCGATCTCGCCGGTCTGCCCCCGCGCAGCGTGTCGAGGGATTTCCGCATCGTCCAACCCCAGGCCAAGCGCACCAACAAGGACAACGCCCTCTTCGACGCCAGTCTCGCCGAGGACATCATCCTCGTCCCCACCAAACCCGGCCCCTACACGCTCGGCCCGGTCACCCTCAGCTACTTCGATCCGAAGACCGGAACCTACCAGACGCTCAAGACCGAGCCCGTCACGATCACCGTCGCTCCTTCAACTTCCAACGCCCAACCCCCGGCCTCCAACTCCCAACGCCCGGACTTGAATGCTGGAAGTTCAAACCCCGATAGCGGGCCTTCACGCCCGGAGTCCGCCATCACCGCACCCGCGGCGATCCCCCGCGATCCGCTTCCGTCCGCTCCATCCGCGCCCGTCCCTTTGGGGTTCTCGACCCTCCTCGCCTGCCTGCTGGCTTCCGTCCTCTGTCCTCTTTTCGTCTGGATCACGCTTGCCCTCAACCGCGCGCGCGCGACCGATCCGCGCCTCGCCCAGCGCACCGCACGTGTTCATCTGGCCGCGACCCTCGCCGCCCTGCGTCGCAACCACAACCAGCCCGCGCAAACCCCCGCCCTTGTCCAGCAATGGCAGCACCACGTCGCCGTCCTCTGGCAGCTCGACCTCGCCGTGCCCACGGCGAACAGCTTCCTCACCGGAGGACGGACCTCCCGGTCCGTCCCCTCCGAAACCTGGGCCAAACTCTGGGAGGAATCCGACCGCGTGCTCTACCGCGCCGACGCCGAACTCCCCGAAGACTGGATCACCCGCGCCAAGGAAGCCCTCGCCGCCAAATACGTGCCGTCGTTCTCCGTGTTTCAGCTCTTCCTGACGCGCAACATCCTCCCCTGTCTCGTCACCCTGTTTGTCGCCTCCTGCTTCCTCATCCCCTCGTCATTCGCCGCCGACGCCCGCGCTTCTTACGACAAGGGCGATTTCGCGGCGGCCGAGTCATTCTGGAACGACGCCATCGAAGCCTCGCCGACCGACTGGACCGCGCGGCACAACCTCGCCCTCGTCCTCGTGCAGCAAAACCGCTGGAACGAAGCCTCCGGCCACGCGCTGGCCGCCTTCGTGCAGCAACCGCAAAACCCCGCCGTGCGCTGGAACCTGCAGTTCACCCTCAAGGGCGCCGGGCTGCACCCCGCCGAAGTGATGCCGCTCCTCGACACCGACCCACTGCACTCCCTCGCCCGTCTCGCTTCGCCGGCCGTCTGGCAACGGCTGCTCATCGCCGCCGTCTGGCTCGCCTCCCTTTCCCTCGGTTTCTGGCTCTGGCTCGCCTACGGCCGCCGCGACCGCCTGAAGCCCGCCGCATGGATTCTGTTCGGCCTGTCGTTGGTCGTCGCCATCGCCTCCGCCGCCAGCCTCCACCTCTACGGCCCGCTCGCCGACGCCCGCGCCGTCTTCGTTGCCAAGCCCACCACGCTGCGCTCCATCCCGACCGAACTCGATGCCCCTCAAAAATCCTCCGCGCTCACGCCCGGCCTCGTCGCGACGACGGACAAAAATTTCCTTGGCTGGCAACGTCTCGTGTTCCCCAACGGCCAGACCGGCTGGGTCCGCCGCGCGGACATCGTGCCGCTGTGGCGGTAGGCAAACCCGCGGGCGTTGACTGTAGGAGCCTGCTTGCAGGCGATCCTGCGACACACACCGATTTCGTCCCGAACCATCGCCTGCAAGCAGGCTCCTACCTCTTTCCGCCCCAAAACGGATCGGCCGTGAACCGGTCGGGCCTTTCCATCGACGCCCACACCTCGTCCACGTTTGTCACCACCGAAAACAGATCGCTCAGCCCGGGCGACTTGAAGTTTTCGCTCACCATTCGCTCGAAAAACTTCAGCAGATCGTCGTAGAAACCGTCCTGATTCACGAGCACGAGCGGCTTCGTCGAAAGGTTCAGGTAGCGCTCGGTCATGATTTCCGTGAGCTCCTCCAGCGTGCCGATTCCTCCCGGCAGCGTCACAAACGCGTCCGCCCGCTCCGCCATGATGCGTTTGCGCTCCCGCATCGTCGCCACCACGACAAGCTCGTCCGCCTCGTGATAGGCAAGTTCCCGCTCCGTCATGAAATCCGGGATCACGCCCACCACCTTGCCGCCGGACGCCTGAACCGCCCGAGCAACCACGCCCATCAGCCCGGCATTGCCGCCGCCGTAGATCAGTCCCCATCCACGCGCGGCCATCTCCCGCCCCAGCCGCTCGCCCGCCTCGTAATACTTCGGAGCCAGCTTCGCGCTGGAGGAACAATAGACGCAGAGGAGCTTCGGCATGATATTTTAAGTCTCGTTTAAGGAACCACGAAACACACGAATGACACGAAAGAAAAACTTAAGCCCCCGCAGCTTTTCTCAATTTCAAGAGTTCCGGCTCCCTTTCCGGCTTTTCGTGTGTTTCGTGTGTTTCGTGGTGAATTCATCATCCTACCTCGGCCGCCTGGCCCCCTCGCCCACCGGGTTTCTCCACCTCGGCCACGCCCGGACGTTCTGGATCGCCGCCACGCGCGCCCAAGCCGCCGGCGGACATCTCCTGCTCCGCAACGACAACCTCGATGCCACCCGCTTCCGTCTCGATTTCGTAGACGCCATGCTGGAGGACCTGCGCTGGCTCGGCTTCGTCTGGGACGAACCCGTCGTCACCCAAAGCGAACGCCTCCCGATCTACCGCGCCGCCCTCGCCAAACTCCACGCCGCCGGCCTGATCTTCCCCTGCCACCGCTCCCGCCGCGACGTGCTCGACGCCGTCGCCGCCCCGCATGAAGGCGGTGCGGACGACGAGCCCGTTTATCCGCCGCACTTCCGCCCGCCCTCCGACGCGCCGCTCCCGCCGCTCGGCGACGTGATCAATTGCAACTGGCGCTTCCGCGTGCCCGACGGTGAAACCCTTACGTTCACCGACGCCCATTTCGGCCCGCAACACTCCGTGTGCGGACACGACTTCGGTGACTTCCTCGTGTGGCGCAAGGACAACGTCCCCAGTTACCAGCTCTCCTGCGCCGTGGACGACGCCCTCATGGGCATCACCGAGGTCGTGCGCGGTGCCGACCTCATCCGCTCCACCTTCCGTCAACTCCTGCTCATCCGCGCCCTCGGCCACACCGCCCCCGCCTATTACCACTGTCCGCTGATGCTCGACGACCAAGGCGAGCGTCTAGCCAAACGCCACGACTCCCTGAGCCTCCGCACGCTCCGCGCCCAAGGCGTGACGCCGGACGAAATCATCGCCAGATTCTCCGCATGATCACCATCGGCGTCATCAACATCTCCGACCGCGCCAGCGCCGGCGTCTACGAAGACACCCCCGGCAAGGCCTGCGTCGAGCTGTTGCGCGGCTGGCTCGCGACGCCGTTCGAGGTGGATTACGCCATCATCCCCGACGAACAACCGCGCATTGAGGCCGAGCTCCGCCGCATGGCCGACGTGGCCGGCTGCTGCCTCGTCGTCACCACCGGCGGCACCGGCCCCGCGCCACGCGACGTCACGCCCGAGGCGACCCGCGCCGTCCTCGACAAGGAGCTGCCCGGCTTCGGCGAACTCATGCGCGCCACGTCGCTCAAATACGTTCCCACCGCGATCCTCTCGCGCCAGACCGCCGGCATCCGCGGCAAGACCCTCATCGTGAATCTCCCCGGTCGCCCCAAGGCCATCCGCGAAAACCTGGAGGCGGTTTTCCCCGCCATCCCCTATTGCATAGACCTGATCGGCGGCCCGCGCCTCGAAACCAACGAGGCCGTGATGAAAGCCTTTCGCCCGAAAGCCTGAGAGGTAGGGCGGGGTATCCCTAACCCGCCGGTTTGAACGGCCCTCGAAAGCCTCGCGGCGCGTTAAGGATAACGCGCCCTACCTTTTCAGATTCCCCTCAGAGCTTCGGATTCCGCCAATCCGCCGGCAGGATCGACGCGACACCGTGAATCGTAACGCGGTAGTAGAGCCAGAAAACCGCCGCCCCGAGCACCACGAGAAAAATGATCTCTCCCAGCTCGCCCGCCCCGCGCCGGCTGCCCGCGTGCAGCGACTGCACGATCCGACCGATCGCCGGCGCAAACACGAACGCCACCAGCGCCGACCCCGCGAGCACGAGAAAGATGACCGCCGCCGTGCGCAGCAGGGGGTCGCCGATCTCCTCGGATTTGTAGGCGACCACGTTGTTGATGAGGTTCAACAACAGCAGGCAGCAGGGCAGCACGTAGTAATTTTTGAGGACGGTGTTCTTCTTGATCATGGCAAACGGAAGCGACCTCGTGCTTCGGCGAACCGCGCCCCGCTGTCAAATTTCGTGCAGGAACCGCCGTTGACGCGTCCACCTGAAAAATTAGACTCGGACCGTAACCCCACCCCATCATGCCCTACCTCAAAATTCAGACAAACCTGCCCGTCTCCAAGAAGGCCGAACGCATCGTCCTGAAGACCGCCTCGGCCCTTGTTTCCAAGCTGCTCGGCAAACCCGAAAGCTACGTGATGGTCGCCCTGCAACCCGACACCGCCATGATCTTCGACGGCAGCGACGATCCCGTCGCCTTTCTCGAACTCAAGGCCGTCGGCCTGCCCGTGAAAAAGACCAAGGTCCTCAGCGAGGCGCTTTGCACGCTCATCGAGGACCATCTCGGCATCGTGCCCCAGCGCGTCTACGTGAAATTCATCAACGTGAAAAAAGGCATGTGGGGCTGGCAGGGCGACACGTTCTGAGTCTTTCGGCCGCCCAACCGGCGCGGGCGTTTGCACTTCGCCGAAACCCGGCTTCATCACGGGTGACATTCCCATGATCAACTACTCCGCTCCCGACCTCACCCAACATCCGCCCCGCAGCGTCCGCGTCCGTCTCGGCGGCTACGCCCACCTTTGCCGCCTGCTCGACAAGGCCCGCGCCGACATCGCAGGCAAGGCCGGCGAATACTACTACAACTGCCCGCTCGACCAGCGCTTCTTCGCCTTCACCGGAATCAGTCCCGAGGCGATGCTCGCCGAGATCAAGACCGGCAAGACCGACGTCCAAATCCTCGAATGGGTGGACTCCGTTTCAAACCGCCAGCCTTACGAAGTCGTCGCTTGGTCCGCCTGGCTCGAACAGCACGGCCCCGGCGGGCCGGAGGGCCACGAGTGGTTCGCCGAGGTAATCAAGGCCCACAAGTCCGAGCGCGACGACCTCCGCTCCTTCGCCGACCTGCTCGATTTCGACGACTACCTCAGCTACGGCGGCAAGGCGTGAATCAAAGTAGACGCGGCATCTTGCCGCGTTTCCGCATATCTTCCGCTCTGCCCCAAGACCCGATCCAACGCGGCGGGACGCCGCGTCTACTTTCTCCCGCTCAAAGCTCGGTGTATTTGTCCGAGCGGCCCTTGGCCTTCTCGACGGGATACTTGGCGGCGTTGGCGGCCATCTTTGTCTCGATGACGGCGGCCACGTCGATGCCCGTCATGTTGGCGAACTCGAGCGCGTAGATCACGACGTCGGCCAGTTCCTCCTCGATTTTTTTGCGCTTCACGGCGTCGAGCGCGATGGTGCGCGAAGCCTCGGGCGTGGCCCACAGGAAATGCTCCATCAGCTCGCCCGCCTCGGCGGCGAGCGCCATGCTCAGGTTCTTGGGCGCATGGAATTGCTCCCAGTCGCGTTCGCGGGCGAAGGCCAGCACGCGGGCTTTGATCTCAGCCACGGTCGTCGAAGAGTCGGTAAGAGCCATGCCCGCAGGCTCGCCCGATCAGGCCGCGGGCGCAAGCCCCGCCCAAAGCGCATCCCGAATCGCCATCGATTCCATTGTGTTGATGTAGGAGCGGTTTTACACCGCGATGGTTTGACCGTGGGAGCGAGCTTGCTCGCGATGACGCGCGCAGCGCGCGTCCGGAATCGCGGCGTAAAGCCGCCCTACGCCCAGGTCCGCCTACGCCGGCACCGCCCGGTCGCGACCGGAACGTTTGGCCACGTAAAGCGCCTGGTCCGCCGCATGGACCAGCGCGGCCGAGTCGGAGCCTTGCAACGGAAACACCGCCACGCCGGCGCTCAGGGTCACCGCGATCTCCTTGCCGTCCGGCAGGGCGATCCGCTGCTTGCGCATCGTCGCGACCATGCGTTCGGCCGCGATGAGCGCCTCCGCACGATCCGTCTCCATGAGCAGGATCGCAAACTCTTCGCCGCCGACGCGCGCCACGCGGTCGATCGTGCGCACGCCCGCCAGCAGCACGCCCGCGGCCGCCTTCAGCACGACGTCGCCCGCCGGGTGGCCGTGCGTGTCGTTGACAGTCTTGAAATAGTCGAGATCGCACATGACGAGCGCGAGCGGACGCTTGAAGCGGCGCGCGCGCTCCGTCTCCTCGGCCAGCACGCGGTCGAACTCACGGCGGTTGATCAGGCCCGTAAGCTCGTCGCGCGTGGCGAGCAGCTTGAGCTGCTTCAACGTGTCTCCCAGCTGAAGCGCGTAACGCAGCGACCGTTCCAGGCTGCCCGGCGAGATCTCGCCCTTCACGAGATAATCCAGCGCACCCGCCTTCATGGCGGCGGTGTCCACGTTGGTCGACGTCTCGGCGGTCAGGAAAATGATAGGCGTGGTGCAGCCCGCCTCGATGGCTTCCGCGATGAGCTTCAGCCCGTCGCGCGGACCCAGTTGGTAATCGAGCAGACAGGCCGCGTATTCGCCGGAAAGAAGTTTTGGAAGCCCTTCCTCGTAGGTGGCCGACCATTCGAGCGTGAATTGCTCGCCATGAAACGACTTGAACATCTGTTCCGTCAGGCGGAACTGGAACCGGTCGTCATCGATGAGGAGAATGCGGCGCGGCATGTCGGGGATAGCACAATTGATTTCAGCGGCGGGTGCCAGCCACCAAATCGGCCGCCTTGACGGCCAGCCGGGGCGCGATTTGCGCGCGGTCCTTGAGGTTGTCGCGGATGACGTTCACCAGCGCCGAGCCGACCACCACGCCGTCCGCATGGACCGCCACCTCGGTCACGTGCTCGCGTTTGCCGATGCCGAAACCGACGACCACGGGAAGCGGCGTGTGGCGTTTGATGGCCGCGACCGCCTCGGGGATGTTCGCGGCGACCGAGTCGCGCACGCCGGTGACGCCTTCGCGCGACACATAATAAATGAACCCGGTCGCCGCCTTGCCGATGATCGCCAGACGCGCCTCGGGCGTGGTCGGCGCCACGATGAAGACCGTCTTCACGTCGTGTTTTTTGCAGGCGGCCTGGACGTCGCCGGCCTCCTCGGGCGGCAGGTCGAGCGTGAGCATGCCGTCGACGCCGGCGTCCTTGGCCGCGTGGACGTAGGCTTCGACGCCGTTGGAAAAAACAAGGTTGTAGTAGGTGTAGAAAACCACGGGCACCTCGCTGAACTCGCGGATGCGGCGCACCAGCTCGAACACGCGCGCGGCGGTCATGCCGCCCTCAAGCGCGCGCTGGGCGGCGAGCTGGTTGGTAAGGCCGTCGGCCAGCGGATCGGAAAACGGGACGCCGAGCTCCAGCACGTCGATGCCGTTCTCGATGAGCGCGCGGCAGGCGGCGAGCGACGTGTCGAAATCGGGGTCGCCGGCGCACAGGTAGGCGACGAAGGCGGCGCGGTTTTCGGAACGGGCGCGGGCAAAGGCGTGGGCAATGCGATCCATGGAACAACCATCGCCGCAAAAAGCGGCGGCAGGCGCAAAGGGATTTTTCACCCCGGATGTCACGCCAGCTCGAAATCCACCACCACGGGGCGGTGGTCGGAGAGAAACGTGCGCACGATATGGCTTTCCGAACCTGTCACGCCCGGGGGCAGAAACACGAAATCGAGCAGACGGCTGGGCAACGGCGACGGGAAGGTCCTCCCCTCCCGTGGATGCAGCGTGTAGTCACCGTAGTCGTGCAGGTGGCTCAGGAGCGTGGCGGTCGCGTCGGAGCTTTTGTGCGTGTTGTTGAGGTCGCCGCACACGATCGGAGGAACCGCCCAGTGCGCGTGACGCAGCCGCTGCCGGTCGTGGAGATAGGCCAGAAAGCGGTCCACCTGCTCGAACCGATGCAGCTTTGAACGGTAGTGCAGATGCATATTGGCCACGGGGACGCGCCGTCCGTCCACATCGATCTCGGCGAACAAAAACCCCTTCTCGCCCACGCTGCGCTGGCCGAAGGCGATGTTTTCCCATTCGACGATGGGATGGCGCGACAGGATGGCGTTGCCATAGCTGAGGTTGAGCAGACCGGCGCGGCGGTTGTTGATTCCGAAGACGGCATGTTCAAAGCCGCCGAACTCGCGCAAAAACTCCAGGTGGTCGAAGTTGCCCGCCCAGCGGGAGTTTTCATCGATTTCCTGCAAGGCGACGATGTCGGGCTTAAGATCGGCAAGGAGACGGGCGATCTTGAGGAGCGTCGCGCGGATGCGCCGGCCGGAGGTCATGCCTTGGATGGGGGCCAGACCGCGTCCGTGTGCGATGTTGTAGGTGACCATTCGAACGCGGGGCATGACGAGACCACTCTCGCTGCGATCCCCGAAATCGGCAACGGGAAAGGTCGGGAAGTAGGAGTTGACAGGCGCGGGAGGGATGCTGGTGATTTTGCCCAATTCTCACGGCGGCCATAGCTCAGTTGGTTAGAGCATTCTGCCGGACGGCAGAATGATTCTAGGGGTCACGGGTTCTTCTGCTGGCCAGCAGAACGTAGGTCCCCATTTAGAAATGTTTTTCGTCTACATTCTCGCCTGCTTGGAGACTCGGCGTTCCTACGTCGGACAGTGTGAAAACCTGATCGTCCGCTACCGGCGACATATCGAAGGATCGACGCGCACCACCCGTGAACGCCTGAGGACTCCTGTCATGGTTTACTGGGAGTCTTTTCCCACTCGGGGTGAAGCCATGCGCCGCGAGCGTTACTTCAAGGCCGGAGCGGGTCATCGGCGCAAAGTGGAAATCGTGCAAACCGGGCTAACGGAATGGTGGCCGTAACCGGTGCCGAGACAATTCCCTCCACCCAGGTTGAGTTTCCCCCGTCTCAAACGCATTTCTGAATCTCGTAAAATTTATCCGCACCCGACAGTTGCGGACTTTTGCCGAAGAAGAGATTGACAGGGCATGGCGTGCCCGTGATTTTTTCCGGCTCTTCACGGCGGCCATAGCTCAGTTGGTTAGAGCACTAGATTGTGATTCTAGGGGTCGCGGGTTCGAATCCCGTTGGCCGCCCCATTTTATCAAGGAGTTACACAACTCCTCTCAGATTCCTCTCAAAAGGGGTGACACTGAGGACACCTTCCGGCAAAAAACGGAAGCGAATGGCAAAGACCGGAAAAAACCACCTGCGTCGCTGGGAATACCCGGCCGGTTCCAGTATTCGCGTCCGAGAAATCATCAACCGTTATGGCGGCGTGGACAGTGGGCTCTCCTACCGCGTCACCATCCCCGCACGACTCGCGGGCAAGCGACGGTTCAAGCAATTCACCAATGTCGAGGCGGCCGAAGCCTGGGCCAAGGATCAGCATGACGGCATTCTCAAGGACGGACAAAAACATTTTAAGCTTACTCCGGCAGAACGCGACGACGCTCTGCTTGCCCTCTCCGCGCTTGAAGGCACCGGGTTGTCTCTCTCCCAAGCGGCCGCTTTGGCAAAAAAACACCATCGGCCATCCGCAGGACAATTCACCGTTCGTCAGATCGTCGATAAACTCCTTGCCGAAAAAGAAGCCGAAAACCTGCGTCAGCGTTCCTTGGGCGATTTGCGCAACCGCCTGGACATCTTCTGCCAGAGCTTTGGCGAACACCAGATCAAGGATGTCACGCACACCGACTTCGAACAATGGTTGCGTGATCTTCGCGGCATTTCCGCCAAAAGCAGCGAGGGACTTTCCGCACGCTCAAAGAAAAACTACCTCGTCACCATCCGCACGTTTTTCAACTATGCCATCGCGAAAGGCTATCACGGCACGGAAAATCCGACTGCAAACATCAGCACTCCCAAGATCGACTGGCAGCTTCCCTCGATTCTGACCGTCAAAGAATCACACAGGCTACTGACCGCGGCACGCAGCGAGCAGAAAGGCAAATTGCTCCCCGCCGTAATCCTCGGCCTGTTTGCCGGTATTCGCTCCAATGAAATCACGCGCCTCGATTGGAGCGCCATCGACCTTGACGAAGGAATTCTGACCATTGGGCCGGAAATCGCCAAGAAACGACGCCTGCGTGTGCTGGAGTTGATGCCCAACTGTATCGCATGGCTCAAAACCATCCCCAATCGCCAAGGACGCGTCGCCCCAGCCAAGTTTCCCATGAGATGGACTGTCTTCGTCAAAAAGGCGGGATTCCCAGACTGGGGAGAAAACCGCTCCAACGCCATGCGTCACAGTTTCGGCTCCTACCACTACGCGCTCTATTCTGACGCCGCCAAAACATCGGCCATGCTCGGACACCGCACCAACGACCAGGTCCTTTTCGACAGTTACCGCTCCCTTGCCCGCAAGAAGGACGCCGACGAGTATTTCGGGATTCTGCCCGAGGCCGCGAAGAAGGCAAAGCCAACCACGACCAAAAAACTGCGGTGATACCCAAGCAACAGATTGTGCAGCAATCGCCCATGCCTACGGGCTATTTTATTGCCAAGAGTCCGCTTTCTATTTCCTCAACAAAATTTGATGCGTTGAAAAATTGGGGAGAGCCAAGCAGCCGGGAAAATGTGGGCGGTGCTGAAGTTCTTGTATACGAGTCAAACCAATCATCAATACGAATGGAGTATTCAGGAGAAAAGCTGAAAGCGATTATCGAGAGGGCGAAATAACATGAGAGGCGTTTTATTTAAAAAAGAACTCACCGCAATAATGAGCGGGATGGACCCGCTAGAAAAAATCGAAGACATCGAGACGATGTATGAGATCATCATTCGCCGTCGGCTCTACCGATTGGCAACCCATCCCTTATCCGCCCTCTCTCACGAACGAATCGCATTAATATCACTTTGCTTTATGGGTTTTCCGGGGAAAACCGCCGCTTATGCTTCTGAAATGAAGGTAATGCGTCGTCAATTTGCGGGTATTCATCGCGACGTTAAACTACAATCCAAATTCCGCTCACTATTGAAGCCGGAACTGCTACTCGCTCACTCGCCTAGCGCTCTCAGATTCACCTCGATTACTAACATATTTAAGATAAAATGGGGAGGAGAAGGCCCGGCACCAATAGCAAGAACGAAGCCCCCTGTCACTCCACCAACAGTAACGGCACGTGCCTTTGGCTCCAGACTACGAGGGAAGGCTGTTAAGAAAGGTTTTCAATATACAAGGGCGACCAGAGCAAGTTCAAGAAAAAGGGTTTCCGTATCCTCGTCAAAGGCTTAAGATAATTTCGTCCATCCTCGTGGTTATCAGGAGCCGCCCACCGATGACGAACGGTCACTTTCAATCCTAGCCGGATGCAACCGGCACTCCCTCGCACAAAATTGACGTATCGCTGGATCGCTGCATCCATACCCACGATACATTCTCGCCCGAAAAGCACTGTTTACCTGAGCGGTTATTTCGCCAACCGAAATGCGCTGTTTGCCGTCCGTGGGCGCATTTTTCTGCCCCCACGAACTGAGCACTGCCAAAACCGCGTCACGTGGCAACCCAGCAAGTCGCAGCGCCACCGCCAGACGAAAACATGCCACCCGTTGAAACTCCCCTACCCCTGCCGCCAACATCCGTTGTGAACACGGCGGCAAGCCGTAGGTATGCCAAAGAAACCCAGGCTCTGCTGCCGAAGGCGGAGTAATCACATGACTTGGGGTTGTCAGCGGCTCACTGGCCACCACCGACTGTTCGACGATTTCACCAGGAACACTGACCTTCACTGATGCAAGGTATGCCCATTGGTTTTTTACAGGTGTAAATGCGTCATCAACGAACACCGTTTTCCCGCTCTCAACCAACGCCCCAAATAATGGCAGGTTGATGAAATTCCCGCATTCACCGTGCACCAGCCTGTCCTGCTTGGGAAATACTTCTACGCGCCCCATACCTAGCAGCCTGTCGGACTTGAGATGGCAAGGAGGAGCGAAGTGAGAGGGATCAAGACGGCGTGCATGTTTTTCTGGGAGTGGATGACGGGAAGAAGTGAAGGATTGGGAGTGATTGGGTCGGTCGTGCGCACCGCCGGGCGGTTTTACGCGGTGCTTAGGTCCGCGCCGAGGTGGTGGAGGCGTTTGAGGTTGTAGGCCAGGCACACCAAGTCCCATTCGAGCGAGACTTTGGCCAGACCTCGCAACGAGAAGCGCCGGAAGCCGAGCGCTTCTTTGATGATCCCGAAGACCGGTTCGACGGTTTGCTGGCGCAGTTTGTAGAGCGCCCGACCGGCGGTGGTGGCGGTGCGGTGGCGAAGGTGTTGGGCAAAGGGTGCGTCGGGTGCTGGCGCGGCGGGCTCGTCGTGTTTTTCGAGTTGGTCCACGGTGCGGCCGTGGGCTTCGCGTTGCACTGCTGCGAGCACGGTCAGACCCGGCGTGTCGGTTTCCACCGCCCGGATCGCCGCTTCGCTCACAAAGCCGCTGTCGATGAGCACGTGCGCGGGGCTCACGTGACCGCGCACTTCGGCGAGGGTCGGGCGCAGTTGGTTTTTATCATTGGTGGCTTGGGCCACGCGGGCCCCCACGATCAGTCGCGAGTCGGTCTCGACGCCGGCCTGCGCGTTGAAGGCCTGCTGGAAGCCGTCCTTGGTCGGCATGATGCGGCTGTCCCCGTCGGTAAAGTTGACCTGGTCGTCGGCCGCAGGCCCCGGATCGGGCGCTTTGGGCGGCCGGCCCTTCGGAGGTTTGCCCGCTTCACGTTTGGCCTGCCTGGCCTCGTAGTCGGCCTGCTCGGCCTGGAAGCGCGCGTAGGCGCGCGCTTCCATCTCGGCCTTCGCCTGCAACAGCCTCGCCTTGCGCTCCTGCCTGCGCGCCACCTCGTCGGGGATCGACAGCCCGTCCTGGAGCGGGACCGCGTCGGCTTGCTCGGCCTTGGCCAAAAGCTGCGCGATCTCCACGTCGAGGGTTTGCAGGGCCTTCGTCGCGTGGCCGTGGCTCGTCGCCGAGTGCTTGCTGGCGTTGGCCAGGACCTTCGTTCCGTCAATGGCCACCGTCACGCCCCCGAGCCTCAAGACTCCGCAGCCGGCGGCCAGCTCCAGCACCTGCGCGAACGCGCGGTGCAAGAGCGCGCCGTTTTTGCGCCGGAATGCACAGAGCGTGTCGTGGTCGGGATGGGTGTCCGCACACAACAAGCGCACCGCCACGTTCTCGTGGCTGGCCCTCTCGATCTGCCGGCTCGAAAACACTCCCGTCGCATAGCTGTAAACCAACAGCGCGAGCAGCAGCCTCGGCGGATACTGCGCACTGCCCGTCCCCCGCTCGTTCACCGCCGCCTCGCTCACGTCGATCAACTCCATCGCATCCATCACAAAATGCACCAGGTGATCCGCCGGCACCCATTCCCTCATGTTCGGCGGCAAGAGCAGTTCGGTGTCCCGATCCACGTTTACAAACTTTATCATATCCTACTATATAGCAAATACTAGGCCACTTTATGATCTAAGTCCGACAGGCTGCTAGAGCGACCAAAACACCCGTCAAATGCCCACGGACCAGTGCTGCGGACGTCGGCTGATCAAAAAAGAACCAGCAGTGATACCCTTTCGATTTGCTGCGCTCCACATGGGCGTGAAATCCACGTGCTTGGACCGAACGCACAAATCCCGCGACGGTCGTTTGGTCGGGCACGTCAAAATCAACGACCCAAACCGAACCACATCAGTCATCAACGGGTAAATCCCCAACGGACGGATACCGCGCACATGCTGGGCAATCACGCTGTCCATCACCGTGCCTTTCACCTGCCAAGAACGCTTCGTCGCAGGATCATACGTGCCGTAAATATCGGTGCGTCCACAAAAGAGTCGGCGCAACAGAGTGATGCGGGAGGCGATGTCGTCCATGCACCACGTCAGCGGCAGACGGTGTCGTGAGATTTCAGCACGGACAGTCCGGCCAGTCGCCAGCGACTGCTATCGCTTCGCAAAAAAATCAGCCACGGTGATTCGCAAGGCAGCGGCCAGTGCGACAAGCTCGTAATCGAGCACATACCGATTGCGATTTTCAATGCGTCCCAACGCTGAACGATCCAACACAACACCGCGCGCAGCCAGTCTGCCCGCTAAATCTTCCAACGTAACCTGTGGATTTTGGGCGAGTCGGATTTCCCTCAGTTTTTGACCGATCAGATTACGTCCTGAAATTTCGGAAGTTTTCTTCATGAGTCAATGGGTGAAAATCACCCATTGACACTATCCGATTCCTCGCCCCACAGTGGGTGGACTTCACCCGCGTAAAACATTTCAGCTCCCCCCATGACATTTCGCGACCTGTTTGGACATCCGCCATCCCCTATCCGCCCGACAGACGAACGCATGAAAACGCAACCGCGACCCTGTTGCAATCGCACCACGACCCAAGATCCAGGCGTCGGCCGCACCATCAACAACCGCTAGAATCACTGCAAAGTAACAACAAACCGAAAAGTATATAAATTCTAACATTCATACAGAGTGCTATGAAAAGCCCTCACTCACTGACTTCGATTCTCGATGCGGCAAAGAATGTTTGGAAACCTGCGCTGCTTGCAGGCGCTCTCGCGATCACGCCGGCGCTTGCCCGAGCACAAACGACACTTACCAATAACACCGTTCAAAGTGGTAGTGCCGGTGCGACGGTTGTCGGCGTTGCCACAACCCCGACGAGCAATTATATCGTTGACCAGTATTTGACCACGGGAATTACAAAACCGGATAATCAAAATCAAACGGCTATCTACGGCAATGCCGACTTGGGAAACATCGTTGCAGCGGGGAGCTACGACGCCACGAGTCACTTGGAATTAGGCGTCAACGCGGGCGTGAGCACGCTCTATCGCGTCAACAATCCAGACGGGCAAATTCTCGATTCATGGAATTTTGGCAGCACGATTTTTAACGGCGTCACATCCAAAGTTGCTGGCAAAACGTATCTGTCCCAAGCGGACGGCTCGGTCGCCAGTTTTGATTTTGCATCGACGCTCGTGGACACCGGTCGATCCATTGGTGCAGGCCGTATCCTTGCCGATGCTTACACGTTGCAAGGGAACAGCACGCCTCGGCTTCTTGCGGTTTCTGGCTACGACGTTTTCGATTTTGGCTCGGATGGGTCACATATTAATTACGCTGCCTCGAATTCAATTGTCGGTTCCTTTGCCGATGTAGTGCTCGACTCAAACGAAAATCTCACACCCGGCAGTGCGCAGAAAATCTGGGGAGCTTACAATTCGAGTGGTGCCGGATGGATAGCTGGCTTTGATGGGTTTAGCTCAGCAGCAGTCCCCGAACCTGCCACCTGCACAGGTCTAGCCGGAAGCGCGGCACTGTTGGCAGCTGCCGCACTACGACGCCGAAAACAACCGTCCGTCGAGACAGAAAAGCCTTACCGAAAATAAGACCGAGCCGACGCGAACATTTATAAATTCCACTCACGGCAAACGATGCCGTGATAAAAAACGCATGGAGTTTGGCAGTTGGCATTCTGCTCTGTCTTTTTGCTCTCCCACTCGTCAACGCCGGATCAATTTCATGGGGTGTTGCTTACGGGACTATCGACCCCGCGTGGCAGACCGTTATCAAGGGTATCAATTACAGTACCTCGACTACGTTTAATCTTTCTCCTTACGAAACGCTCAATGTTTCCCTGACGACGACGTGTTATACCGGTGAGTGCGGACAGTTGATTCATGTATTAACGACAAAAGTGGCGATAGGATTTCAGACCACTCGCGATATCCTCCTCACGACTTCCTCCGTCCTGTGCCCTGCCCTTTACGCGGCACCAGCCAGCCCGTCGTCATGCACGTTCAATGTTTCAATAGCATCCAATTCAAGTAAGACATTCGGGTTTAATCTGAGTGTTCAAGCCGTTCCTACCGGGAGTATTGCCAGCAAACTCACCGCACGCGTCTCCAACACGCTCCAGCTTCAAAATTATCTCGTCCCGGTCACCTGCACCGACGGAACATCGAAAACTGATCTATTCGCGGGTGTCTATTGTAAGCCAAGTAATACTTCAACGTGCGACAGCACCTGTGCGCCGATACTCAACGGTTACGTCTTGGATTTTAACGGTGCCAATGCACTGAGTGAACCCAACTGGATTGCCATTCCACCGCAACCGTTCAACGGCACTGTCGGGTGGTTTTCACCAATAGCGGCTGGCTTTGAGAAAACAAACCTCATCGTGAACCCCTCGATACCCGATAAACTTCTGGGCGATTACCAAGTCTTCAATACGAGCACCGTTGGTATCAATGCCCGAATCACACCGGCGACATACAATGTTACCTATTACTACGGCGGACTCCAAAGCACCATCACCCAACCCGTCACGGCGACGATTGTAAGCGACGGCGGAAACTTCACAACGGCACTCCCAAGTGTCCCGCCCGACGGCTCGATCACGCAAATTAACCAACCCGATGTCAAAATTCTCGGAAATTTCTCGGTCGCATTTACCAAACCGAACTCTGGCCTTGGTGTAATCAGCGCAATCGTTCTCAGATGCACCGTCCCTGCTGTGCCTGTCCCATTTGTCGACAATAATTGCGACGGTTCCGTCGATTATGTCGAAAAGCTCTGCTCGGATTTGAACGTCAACCAATGGCTCATCCAACAACTCGACGATTTGGGATATACGAGCACCAGCACGTTGTTTACCGCTGGCCTGCAAACAGCCGTCGAAACCTATGCCAGTGACGCCGCTCGAAACCTTTCCAATACCGCAACGCTTCCACGGCAATCCACAGACATTGATCCCAATGCGTTGTATAAACAGACAACACAGCAAGTGAGCAGTGACGGGGCAATTATCAACATCGGCACGTCAACCGAGGACAACAAATACACCGGCGGCTATTATTCAATTCCTCATCCCGCTCCATCGCTCTTGGCCAATGCAATCCAAGTCACCGCCGATTATGCACCGCCTGCACTCGTTTCCCTACTAGTCCAACGCCCCGGTCTGTTATTTGCGAACGTCTCCGGGCAATTCTCCCAAATTTACAAATCCTGTAATCCCAAGTCATCGGATATTTGCTCGGGTCAAAAAGGGTGTTGTTGGGACGGGGTATTTTACAATAACGGCCAACAGGTGTTTGTGAATTTAACCACGCAAACAGTCATGTATAACGCGTCAGGGTCACAACCGTGGAACATGCAATGTATCGCGCATTCCCCCGGACAGTGGACAGCCGCTGCCGCACTGGGAACGAATACCTGCACCCCGACTGATTACGTTTACTGCGCCCAGGACGGACCAGAATACACCGCACGCATCCCTTACTCCAATGCCACAACAGGTATTCGGTCGTATTGTTTTGATAATGGCTCGGGAATCATGTTTCAAAATATCCCGTCAGCCGCCGGTTACCAAGATATTGCAGCCGCTGTGCCCGAAATCTGCGCCGGCGGTATCAACTCCATCGACAATAACTGCAACGCCTACCGATTTTTCGTTCGAGAGGCAGGCACACTCAACTACGGCAAACTCAATGTGAGCGAGACAATCTTGGACGTCTCCCAAGATATTGACGCATTTGACGCCAGTTGCGCAGCAACCGTCACGATCAATATGAGTGATGAAGCCGGCGCACCGCTCTCCACTGTCACCGTCACACAATACCTCATGTCGCCAGCGGGAATTGAGCAGGAATATAATCACACCATGACGGACGCGAACGGACTGGCAGTCTTTCCCGCACCGGCAACCACCTTCAAATTCATCGCGACGCGCTCGGGCTACAATCCGGATTCGATCACCGTAAAATTGAATTACTCGGGATCGCCATATTACGAGATGAAGCTCACGCAGGGCAACTGTAACAGTGACTGCACTACGACAGCAAATCCAACGCTCTGCTCCGCCGCGTGTGACGGGGTCAACGGATGCGGATTTTCACCGGGACTTGCACCATTCCTCGACGGTAAACCCGCAAATATCAATTACTACATCGAATCGTTGAATGTGAACGTTCTCACCTGCGAAGGAACTCCGACATCGGCCGCGAGCGGCATCAGTGCGCAGATCGCTTGCCCTACAGGCAAAACGTTGCTCGTCATTGAACGAGCCGTGCTCAAGGACGGGAAACCGGTCAAACTCGTGATTCCGATTTGTAAGTAATTCGCTTGACCGTTAATCAGGTGTTTTTTATCGACAGTTATCCAACGCGCCCACGGCATGAATGAAAATCTGAAACGCGAATTTCTATATCAGTCGATAACCGATATCCGCACAACAATTCGTGCGATAGACGCCAAAGTAGGCTATATTTTAGTCATACTTTTCATACCCTTCACAAAATTAGGCGTAATCTCATCAACGCTCAGCACATTGTTTTCAAGCAATAGATGCATGATATTGAGCCTTTCATTTATCCTTGCCCCTTTTTTTGTTATCTCATGGCTACTTGCAATTACATCCGCCCTTAAAACAATATTGGGGATAGAAAACCCCAAGAAATATATAGATGGGAATCGCCCTGAAAGCACTTTCTTCCCTTCATCGCTCTTTGAAATTAATGCACTGTCAGCCTTATTCCCTTATTTTTTAAAATCCACAGTGCAGTTTGATAATCACTACAATTCGTTGCCAAACGATGAAACTGAAATCTGCAAGCAGCTCACATCGGAACAAATGAAGACGATGTTCATATGTCGCCTAAAACTCGCACGAGCCAATTTAACATACCATTCAACCATTATTTGGGTAGTGTCTGGAGGTGCAATCTGGCTGCTTCATTTTTATAGTGCCCATGCTTAATGCCACCCAAAAAAGTGAAGTCGAACAATTGGTTGAATCCAGTCTTGATACTGCCGAATCTACATGGGACGCGTTTGGCGAAAAATTAGTATGCCTTGCAAATGAACGCTCTATCCTCAATCGGAAAGCGGCAAATGAATCAATCGAAACACAAATCCCTGGATACGATAAAATTAACGAATTAGTTCCACAGCTAGATGATTTTATAGCAATCGTGGCGGACATGAGAGATTCAACGAAGCATCTCATCCAAGCGATTGCTGCCCCAGCTAAAGTTTCTCAATTACAGCGAATATACTATGAAACAGCGGCGTTGATCCCCGCTTTATCTAAATCTATTATTTACGAAAATGGAAAAGTAACTGAATATCTTGGAGATGGGGTCTTAGGGCTCATTTTGGCATCAGACGACAAACGCCCAGCAGCTATTTATGCGTCACACCGGGCCGCCGAGAATTGCCTCAATGTTGTTTCAGATATCGTAAATCCTATTCTGGCGAGAAGGTATAAGTTGCCAGCATTAAAAATAGGAGTGGGTTTATCTTATAGCCGAGCGATTGTCACTGTCGTCGGCACCGATGAACACCGTGAAGGAAAGGTTTTTGGCCAATGTGTATATCACGCAACAAAGCTTTCCAGTGGAGAAAACCAGATTTATGTGGACGAAGCCATGAAATATATTTGGCCCACAGAAAAAGGCGGAACTATTCGCTTTAGGCCTGTTAAAGTAAAAGATATTGACGGATATTTACTCACCGACGCCTCGTAATCAGCAATTTTATACTGATTCAACTATCACATCTAAAGACGTCGCAATCTCCCAAGGTTGAAGATCCCCATCCTCCCCCAACCATTCGCCCACCAACCCAACCCGCGTCTCCCACGCAGCGCAATGGCGAGCCAGCAAAGAGCGGTGATAGTCCGTCTGCATCTGCCCCAGACACGCATCCCGTAGCGCAACCGCGATGGCTTGCACCGCAAGTGCATCCCCAGTGTGAAAATCAACGTGCAGGGCTTCTAGCAGTCCCAGTGATGCCAGCCACGTTTGTGCCTGACCCAATGCATCCGCGTCACTGCGTCCGCACGCCGTCAGCAATTCCCTCCCTCCCAGCGTCAAAAGATCAAGAAATGATGCATGTGACCGGTCGGGACATTCGACCGCCGCAACGCAATTGAACGCCAAGCCAATCGCCTCGACGCACGGCACCGTCTGCCACAGCGCAGACAGTTCAGGCAACGTAATTGGCTTAGAATTCGTCATAGGACAAATCGGCGTCCTTGAACGCATCCCAGTCATACTGCTTCACCGATTGCGGTGCGGGTTTGGCAGGCGCGGTCGCCGAAACGTAATACCGGCTCCGGGACGCGTTGATGATCGCCGAAACTGCCGCAGGATCAGACCGGTCGTTACTCGGTGGTGTTGAGAACCGGACCATCTCCGTGCCGATACGTGCAATCATTTCAAACGGTCGAAGCTGACAGATGTCATCGGCGGTAAACTTCCCTTGGAAATTTTTGGCAAGCACGGCGGCATCAGAACGGTTCACACGCCCGACCAATGTTGAACCGGCCGTCAACAGCGCGTCCACCTGCGACGATTTGAATTGGCCCAAGTATTGGTGGGCAAGCACCACGTTGACACGAAATTTGCGCGCCTGGGCAATCAACGACTCAAATGCATCCGCCCCAACAAACAGATGGGCCTCATCGGCGAACACCGAAAATGGTTTTCGTTGCTCGCGACTGACCGTTGCCCGGCCCGTTGCCGCGACCACAAACAATGTCAGTAAAAACGACCCGAGAAAACTGCGCGACTCGGCACCTATCCCCGACAAGTCCACGAGCAGGATATTGCCTTCGTCCATGATGGCACGCACATCAATGCGACTGTGTGGCTGAGAAAACATCCGCGACACCGCGCCCCCACTCACCAGTTTGAGCAGTTTGTGTCGAGGCGCGGCAAGGTCCGCCTCGCGGTAGGATTTAAGAAAGTCCCGTTGCCAAAACTGACGCACCGCCACATCCGGGCACGCCTCAAGGATACGATCACGCAACGCGTCACTTTCGGGGCTGTTTTGTCGAACAACGTTGTAAATGTCGTGCATGGTCGAGCCTGGCAGGTGCAACAACCCAACCAGCGCGTGGCGAAGCACCGTCGCCAACCGGTCACCCCAATCTTGCGAAACGCGCTCCAGGGCCGACAACAAGTCATCAGCCACGCGATACAAATCGGCCCCAGGGGGCACCGTCAGCGGGTTCCAACACGGCACCCAGTCGGCATCGGAGGGGTTGAAGTAGATACACCTGTCCCTTTGTGATTCGGGCAGCAGTGCCATCAGATCCTTGAGCGCGTCTCCGTGAGGATCGATATACACCGCGCCATTCCCCTTCGCCACGTCTTGGAGAAAGACGTGTTTGAGCACCGTTGATTTACCCATGCCGGCGCACGACACCGCATGCGTGCCTCGGGCACGGATGTCGTCCGAAATCGCAATAGGCACCTGCATCCCCGTCACCCGTGCATGGCCGACCACACACCCGCTCACCAACGACTGTGCCGCTGAAATATCCTGATGGTAGCGTGGCCAATCGGTGCGCACACATACCTCATCACGCGCCGGGAGCAGATGCGCCACGGTCGTGATTTCCGCAGAATTGAGCATGATACCCGGTCGATACGTTGCCCCGCAGGAAAAAAACGCGGCCGTCAGCTCGCTTGGGGGTTTAGTCGGTTCGTCCCATGTCAGCGCCCAACCATCGAGGCGAAAGGTCGTCAACATGCGCGAGAGCCGAGCCGACACCGAAGACTCGGAGACGATGCCGCAGCGCACCGTTACACCAAAGAACGGGAGATCACCGTTCGCTTTTTCTTGGAGTGCCTGCGCACGCAACCGCAGTTCGCCCGACGGGAGTTGTTGCGGCACGCGTTGCAGGGCGGATTGCGGCACCAGAAGTTTGGATAAAAACACCGCATCATGCGCCCGTTCGACACGGCGATGCCAGACATCCGTCACGGTCGCAGGCTCGCACACGCAGTGATAAAAACCAGTCGCATCCTGCGGTAACGACAACAACCACTCGACGCATGCCCAGAGCGCGGAATCGGGCAATTCAGCCGGGAGTGTCAGTCGTGACAACGACCACGGCGCGCACAATTCCCCATACGCGCACAGTGTTCCCGCACGCCACCAGGCACCGGCATCTGTTGTCAGTGCGCAGGTCGGATACACCGCAGCCATGGTTTCTCGCACCGTTGACAAATCGTCACGGTGACAACGAAGCGTGAACCGGATCATCGTTTGATTGCCCGAGAGTTCAAAGATTACCCGATGCTCGCACGCCGACAACATTCGCCACAACAGTTCAGTCCGTGGCCAGTCCAGTGTCACCGAGGTGCCAATCCACACGCACAGGGCACACCAATCGGCAGGGGTTGCGGTCACGTTCACAATACCACCCGTCGCGTCGGCAACCAACGACACCAGTCCGTCTTCCCATGTGCGGCGCTCGCCCGAAGGCCGGATGATACCTGCCGTCGCATTGGCAAGGGAGCGGTTTTGGGCGATCCGTTGCACCCAGACTTGTGCGTATCTGTCCACACCACCCAAGCGGCAGATACGAACACGATCTTGCAGGTTACGCTCTTAATCCACCGCTCACGGCTTCGACATACGAAAAATGCGCCAGAAGTAATTGGGCCAATTCCCTCTCAGTATAAAACCCGCTCACAAGTTGCGTTTTCACGTCACTCGGATATATTGCCCAGTATTTTCTCTGATACGCCGCTCCCAACTCCCGACGCTCGTCAAACCCAAGTGAGCGATACGCCCCCTCACAAAATTCCCCGACGAGTCTTTGCGTCTGCCCGATTAATCCTTCCTCCAGCGCCAGCTCAAGGAGTTGATTGAAAAATCGCCGTTTTCCGCCCTCGGTCCCGTCGCGGAAAATGGCCACGACCGCAAGAAGCCTATCCCCGTAGAGATTCTCAACCCTGCGGCCGTATTCTTGCGCCCCGGCGGGAAACGGAGCGGGATGACAGTCGGCAATCGCCCGCCCATATTCACGCGGGTCACTGCCCATGATGACATACCAATAAAACCAGCCGATGTAGCCACCGACATCAAGGTGGCTCGAAAACGTGTCGGGAAATTGAGAAATCGCGTAAGGAAACCGATCATTGGCTTCACGCCGCAACGTCTCGCGCTTACGGCGGATTGTCGTCAGCAAATTCTCAATCTCTTCAAAGTTCATAACCGGCGAAATGGCCGCACCGCATCGCGACGAATCCGCACAAACGCCTGGATGATTTGTTTGTAGTCGTGCGCATACCGTTCCGGGTGCTTGGTATCAATCCCGCCGCGATAATTTTCGGGCAACAACGCGATCAGTTGTTTGATAATCTCCACTTTTTCGTCGTGACTGACCGGCGTCACGTAGCGGTCGATCACACTCTCAACGTAGTTGCGGACACTCTCCTGCTTGAGGCTATCGGCGATCAGATCGAACATATGGCGCATCCCGCCATTGAGTCCATCCGACGCATCGGTAAACGCCTCTGCGATGGTGCCGCCCTTTTCGCGATACGCCGCCTCGATAATCGCCTTGGCACGCTGTTTCGCCTCAAAGTCGGGAAGTTTCGCCCCAGTTGCCACGCATTCTTGAAAATGGTTCGCGTAGTAGTCGCCAATCGCCCGTTCAAACTCAGCGAAGGAGCCGACCGTCAACGACGCAGGTTGATACCGCAGTCGCACATCGTCGTGCTTGCTCCCGACGGCACGCATCAGTTCGCGTTCATCGAGCAGGCGTAAAATCTGGTCGAGTTCGTTCATCGAGGAAAGGTTCGAGGGAGAGAAGATTGCAGACCAACGAGTGTATGCACCAACAAGTGCGGATCGTTGGCTAATTGTTGTGCTGGTGCAATCCCATCTTGGTCAGCCAAGACCCGCCCCGTCCCTTCGATGAGCGCCTGCACCAGAAGTAACCGAGCCTGGGCGTCCATCGGGTCGATTGCCCGCAGTAAGATTGCGCGCACCTGCATCTCGCGCCGTTCCTGTTTGAGCGCCTGAACAACCCGGTCAAACACCACACGAGTGCCCTGTTGTGCGTCCCGCAGTGCCTGACTCACCGCGTCATTGTCGCGATACGCCAAACTGATAACCCGAGCCGCCTCAACGCTCGCCAACGTTTCGTCATCGGCGCGCACAAGCCCGAGGTGGATGACCAACCTCGACAGTGCTTCGAGTAGACTTGGTGCGTCCGACAACGCCCCGAGTGGATACGAAAACGTCAAAAGTTTCTCGTCGATTGGCACATCGACCGCTCGCGCGAGGGTTCTCTCGTCGAGTTGCCCAAGGAGTGTTCGTGCCTGGCTCACCCACGGCTCGCCAACCGACTGTGGCGACGGCGTGACGATGGATTCAGCAACGGACGCCTCGCTATGCTGCGTAGTAACTGGAGAAGTGTTTTTTCGATTCTCGCGTTTAACCGACCGAACGAACGCTTCCTCGACGGTGCGAACCACATAAATGATACGCTCGCTTGCTTTGATCTGCGTGCGCACCGACACGTATTCGGCAGGATAGGTCTGGCGAAAATAGGGATCGTTGGGCCAATCAGGGACCAGCACCGTGCCAATCAACGGATCAATAATGCGCAACTTGGCGTCAAGACCGCGCACCATAGCGATACGTCCCGTGTCATCCGTCAGTTGGCCGGTCAGTGCCACGTCATCCGCGAGAGGTATCCCAAGCGCGCAGCCAATCACCGCCACGGCAACGGCGACATCGGCAGAATATCCATCGCACGCAATGTGCTCGTCATGGAGTTGCACCGATGTCGGCAACGACACCGACAGTGACACGCCTCGCGGACTCACTCCCCGACTACGCGCCACCGTCCACGCCGTTGGCACCACCACGGTGCGTATGTGCTCACGGACTTGCGGGGTGAACACGCACGGCTCTACGAACTCCACTCCACACGCCGCACCCGTTGCGCCGATACGAAGCACGACGGGCATTGGCTCGACACCCGTCGAGCCAAGAAGAACAAGTGCGGCGGTCGTTGCGCACTCTGGGGGCATGTTATGTCCACATGCACCGAATCGTGCCAGACTCGCGTCCCGGTATAACGCGAATACCCAAAGCCCCGTCTGCCACAGTCCCTACAACCGTCGCACGCTCATCCAACGACCTTGTTTTGGCCGCAGCCGCAATCGGTTCGCCGGGAAATGCCAAGCCGACGAGCAGATCCTTTGCTTGCAAGTCTTGGTCCCACACGTTCCACCCGGTTGACAGCGACAGGTGGTAGCGCCCCGGGATGATGCCGGCAAATGTCGCTCCCGCCGTGCCACGCAACACAACGGCACGTCCTACTTGTCGTCCATTGTGACGGAGGATCACCGTCGCACCGGCTTCTTGTCCGACCAGCGCGAGCAGTTCCATCCCCGTCGTCGAATCTGCCAACGCCTGCACCGCCTGCGTATCCTTCGGCGGCTGTTCTTTGAGCACTTGCTCGATTGCTGTCAGTGCGCGGCGCATAGGTTATTTATGACCCGATTGGTCTTGGCGTGACAACCTTTTGCACCGACTCCCACACGCCGGCGTCTTGGCACAATTCGATAAAGTGCGGTTTTGCACTGAGGAGTTTGGCAAGATTGCACCACAAATCAGGGACACGATTTGAATCGGCACTCCACCGACTACCCGCAAACCGAGAAAAACTCGCGGCATCCAACCCAAACATGGCCGCTATGTCACCTTCTCGATACTGTGTCGTCCCGATACCCTCAAAAATCGCATGAACCAGTGCTCGCACTGTGTCTGCTCCCAATCGGCGAATCGACGGGCGCAGACGCTCCACCGTGTCGGCTTTTTCGTCAGCAAGACAAGTCGCCAATCCAACCTCACCCACGCGATCCAATGCGCGCCAAGGGGCGTCCCCTGCCGAGGAGACTCCGACCGCCTCATCAAGAGACACCGGCTCTGCGCCGAACGCCGCGTCAACGATGCCTTGCACTCGTTCACGCTCCCCCGTCCGTGAAAGATCAACCGAACCTGCGTTGCGGTGCAACCATTCGCCGCGTTGCACTCCCGAAAGGGATCGAGGCAATAGTAAGCGTAATTCGCCACCAGATATCTGCCAGACATACCGTGTCCGTTCTCCCGAGCGACGGGCTTCGCGAAGCGAGAGAGAAAATTGCTTGTGAGCGAGCGCGTTGAGAATACTCGCCAGTGCCAATTCTTGTGACAACGCATCCGTGCTCGGTTTACTCGCCAGCACATCCAACGCCGCCTGAAATGTCTTTCGACAGTCCAAATCACCCGGCTTGTCAGGAAATCGCGTGAACTTGTCCGTCGTCAGGGAAACCGCCGTGTCGATGTCGCGTTGCGACCATCCGTCATACGCCGCGTCTTTAGCAAGACGGTGAATGAGTTGGACAAACAACAGTTCGTGGTCGTCGTAAGTCGAAAAGATCGGGCGACTATTATGGAAATAAGACAGGACAGTGTGATGGTTATCTCTCGAAGCCACCATCAATTCACAGATAAATCGCAATGACAAAACATCCCTACTACATCTGTGCATAAAAAAACCGCTACTCAGAACTTACTATATTTGCTACTCAGAGTTATGATAACGCGTGGCCAAGGTTGCCAACTTTGACCGATAGCTAGCATCAAAAACAGCAGAAGGAACCTGATCCAAAAGATTGGAAATATCTAAATTATTCAAGATAGCGTCTCCAGTCAGTTTCAAGTGGGAATTCTTCCAGACCGGTTCACTGCTCGACGATTCACAAGTCACCCCATCCAAAATCTTTGCCAGCGCACCCATATAAATAAAATCAGCCGCACGAATACGTGCCGCATGCTTATTCACGAGATCATATTTTATCAAGTTGAATGGAGTATATTTAAGCTTCCTGATTTCGTCCAACTCTTCCGTTATCTGACTATCAGGGACAGAATGCGTTCGATGAGCGTGATCTATCTTTGCATTAAGCCGCCTTTCTTCATTCGGGTTGTATGAAAAGACAGAGGCATCAAGTCCCTCATAATTGCTATGTGCGAAAATATTATTAAATAAAGGCAAATAATACCTCGCAGCGCTCGGTTTCTTTATACATGCCTCATGATATGCACTGACTATACTCCTGATGATCCTCGGATTCAACTCTCCCTCCTGGATAGCTATGTCCGTAAACGGAATTAAGAGCGAACGTCCGTTATCTTTTGAATATGCATTTTTGAAAAATACCGGAGGATTCAATGTCAACTTCTTCCCCCTGTAGGGGCAATCTTCTTCTTCCTTGATCGCTCGAATAACTTGGTCATCAATGCTAATCCCAATCCCTTTTGATGAAGTGACACGCCCAACGAGATCAGTTGTTTGCTCCCCGCACGTGAAAGATTTCAGTGAACCACTTTTAGTGCCACCAAAGGATCTCACAAATTCACTAATATCTATTTTCCCCGTAGTAAGAACCCCTACAAAAAAAAGAGGTTGGTTACTGTTTAATAAAAGTTTTTTTCTTAAAGTTTTTGAAAATTCAATTAGCTGGGATGGAGTCTTGAATTCAACATATGCAGAATCGGAAAACACATAGTGAACATCCCCCTTGGGATTATACGCCAAATGCTCATTATCTACTGTATTTTTTAGTGCTTGAAATACACAGGACTCGAAGTCTGTTGTTCTCTGCAACACCCTAGATATGTTACTCTCAGCATAACTCTTTGTTCCAACAAGGTCGAAATGACCTATATATTTTTTATTATCATGTTTCATAATGCATAAACCCGACCGGAATGGCAAGGCATCGCTTAGTTAGCGCCTTAACAACTCTCATGTCACTTGAAATTAAAACCCGTCCCTTTTTAGGACAAACCGACTTATAGTATTTCAGTGTAAGACCTCTATCTTTTAAAGATTTCGGAGATCGGCATAAAATGAGCAAGAAAAACGAAAGTCGCGAATCATCTCCATGCTCCCTATGATATGCAGAAAGCAGAGATTTCAACTTTTTGTTGGAAATACTCTTCCCGATTTTAGGCAATCGGGTCACCCGATCAACTATATCACTCATTTGAGTGAAAAAATAATAAATACTGATCCGATTTCGAAGTTTAGCCAAGCGCAACCTAGGGCGCTGGCTCTGAAGCAGAATTTCATTAAATCGCACCGTTTCGTGATACGTCTTGCTATATTTCGATGACGAAAAATCTTTCCATATCGATATATATTGAGCCCAATCGAAGTCACCGAAACCAATATTATCCACTCCTCCATTTGCTTGACGGCAAACGGAAGAAAAAAGATCTGTCGGATTTGCATCCTCCCTAAACTTGCCAACACACAGATAGCCTTTTAATTGGGTTTCCCTCTTATACTGATATTTCAGAAAAGACAAATACAGCCCGGTATTGATTTTGTGATCTTCACTTGGTGCATTTCTTATATTCAGGAAAGCTCTAGAAGTCACAATATCCAACATCACATCAGTTACAATAACACCAAGAAGTTTGTCATTCGGAGGGATTTCAATTGATAAAAACGGATAAATTCCCCCACGAAGACGACCGCTTAATGGGAATACAGTATCAATCTCATTATTAATACGAATCCAAACTATATGACTCAGATGCGGAAACCGTTTATTCACAGTCTTAACACTAATTGGATCTGATCCAGCCACTATAATCCGAATTGAGTTCGTTGCATCAGATTCTAAAATAGCGGCAGGCGACTCTATATCTATTAATGGTATTACTGAAGGTGCAATGCATTCTAAGTTAGATTTCAACCCAGACGGGAGCAATGCTTGAAGATTCCGCACCAATCCATTCATTTTCTCCTGAATCTGCCCAAACATTTCGCGAACATCATCCGCAAAAGCAGCTCCACCCTCAAACGGGAAACTTTCGATAAAAATTATATACCGAGGTTCACTTTTCATTGTCACACGGGTTTGCGAGATTAGGTATGCTAGGCGAGCAGAGGAGCTTTCTGATGAAACATGCTCATAAAAGTTATTTTATGCGGCGAGAGCCAGAGCACCTCATTTGCACATCGTCAAGAGGAAACCCTACGGAACTCGGCCATGAGCATTTCATCACTTTATCTCATCACATGAACAATCGGCGTGGCATGCCCCAGACGTAGCAGAAACTTTACCACTCACGGTCGCAGTGCTTGAGGTGCACCAACACCCCCTTTGAGCCAAACCCGATCATGGAAATGATGAGATTCTGAATTATTTCTAGTTTCTACCCAAACGAAATTTCCAGGCAGTTTCTGAACGGATCGACATACCTCAGTAAGCCTTCCACCAAACAAGCCGACCAAAAGAACTCTAAAACCATGCAGTCTAGTAGTTGAGCTTAAAATACAATGATGATACCGATTCGTCGCCCGCAGTTCCAAGTAGCGCCACAGTTTCCCCAGTAAATCCGAGCCAGCTCCCCGACGCGTCAACGGCTCCGTCCCCATGTCCACCTCGACGAAAAACAGACAACTGCGCGAACCACGAGACAGCACGAAAGCCAAATCCGGCACCAGGCCAGGGAATGCCGCAGGCAGAAATGAGTAACTATACTCTGGATACGTTTTCGTCAATTCAACCACTTGAACAGCGACCGCAGTCACATGCCAGTCATGCGCAAGCGTGTCCGCCTTGTAACTGCGTAGCGTGATCCATTGTTCGGGACGCCCACGCCCGGCAAGACCCGCGAGAACCCGAACGTCAGATGCGCGCACCCAGCGCCGAATCATTTGCGGGGATGTCGAAAGCAAAACGGACAGTTGCGAGACCGATGCCACACGGTGCCGCTCCAAGACCGTAAGAAAATCTGCTTGGGTTGCCATACACCACGAAAGCGGCAGACAAACGCCCTTCGTTTCACAACCCTTTATTCGATTCTATCGCCAACTGATACCGCCGCACCAAGCTTTCAAGACTGGCGCAGCATCCGCCAATGATCCGTTGGTCGCGCAAGTCCCGACCACGGCCGGCCATCGCCGGCAACCGACACAGGGACGCGGGCGGGTAATACCCCACATTGAGATACGTCTCGCATATCTCCCAGGTAAAATCCATCCCGCAGCCCGTCAGCGCCAGATACGGCGTCTCAAGCACGCGCACCACTGTCATGTTGTTCAAACGCGTGCGCCAATCAGTCGGCACCACAAACCGCTCCCCCACCGGGTAAAGCCGGTTGTAGATCGGCTCAAACTGGCAATTGGCCACCTCGTCATCCGTGCGGTCCACGCCAAGCTCCCATGTCAGTCCATACCCTTCGCCAAAATCAAAAGGCCGTGGGGTTTCATCAACGATTTCATAACTCAATCCCATAGTCGTATCACTCCGTAGTGAATACAAAAAGAGGGACGGCGATTTATGCCTTTGTCGCACAAACCATGCGAAAAAAGTGCGAGCGTCGCCAAAAGTGTCCGAGCGCCACACCAACACATTTATGAACCTGCACGTCTCATAGGGGCGCATGGATTCCAATTGGTTTCGGACATACGAAAAATTGTTACCGCACGCGGCGTGCCTGGACATTGAAACGTGCTACTGGAACGGCCCCATCGCCGTCATCGGCATCTACCGGCCACGAGACGGGCCGATTGAGGTCACGCAACTGGTGCGCGGGCAAACCCTCACCCGCGAGGCCCTCGCCCAGGCACTGCACGGTATCCAACTCATTATTACATTTAACGGCCAGACCCACGATCTGCCAAAAATAGGGAAGGAATTCCCCGGTTGTATCGGTCCGCACGTTGCGTCCCTTGACCTTTACGAAGTCGCTAAAGACCTCAACCTCAACGCGGGGCTCAAGCTCCTTGAGGGGCAGTTCGACATTGAACGGCCGGAGTGGATGCGACGGCGCAGGCATATCGCCGTGAAACTGTGGCGACGATTTGCCAAACACGACAACCGCCAAGCCCTCGCCGCGTTGCTCGAATATAACGCGCAGGATGCCGTCAACTTGTATCCGCTCGCACAAGTCCTTGCTAAAAAAAGCAAGGTGCGGGCACGGATACTGTCCGCAATCGACGCGGCTACCGTCATGTAGACCCGTCACAGGTCGCCAAGCAGTGAGCAGTATCCGTGCCCCTTAGGATCGCGCTCGGCAGACCCGATCACCACGTGGTCGAGTAAGGCGACCCCGACGAGCTTTAGGGCTTGCTCCACCGCCGCCGTCGTCGCCGTGTCCTGCACGCTCGGACTCGGGTCACCGCTCGGATGGTTATGCACCAGCACCACTCCATGCGCATTCGCCAGCATGGCGTATCGGACAATTTCACGCGGGTGCATCGTCACCGAGTCGAGCGTGCCGATAAAGCAGCACACCCGCCCCAGCAGGCGTAACCGCACGTCAACGAGCAGCACCCAAAGTTGCTCCTGGTCGGGGCGTTTTTCGATGACCGGTTTCATCAACTCCACCACCATGCGTGGATTATTCACTGCGGTGTCCGGGCACTCCTGACTTGTCTGGCGATAGGCGATGTAAGCTTCTTTGATTTTCATATTCTGCAATCCTCCCGCCCCGCTGATGGGGACGCTTTGCAACCGGCAAAACGCGTCCCAGTCCTCATGTGCCCGCACCGCACGGAGCCGACCTTTCGCACTAAAAGGGTAACGCTTAAAATTCCAGACTGCGCAGCAAAGGAGCGGGATGGACTTTTATGCGTTGAGACTCCGTGCCACAAAAAAAGGAGTGCCACCCCGCCCCCCCCGTCTCATGCGCCCGAAGATCATCGGACGCTCACCACCTCGTCGGGATCAATGTTTCGGTTGCTGATGTCGTCGCGCAGACAAATGTCGCAGTAGTATTCATCAAGCCACTCGCGAAACCACCGTGCCGATTTCTGACAGTGCTCACAGCTCCGTTTTTTACTCTTATCGTTTTTTGAATTTTTCATAGTATGGCCTCCACGCACTCCACTGAGGGAACGCGTTGCACCCTGCAAAACGCGTCCGCGTCTCCTCTGTCCTAGAGTCTGTGCACGGCTGGCGACCTTGCCCCGAGGGAAACGCTTAAAAGTCCAGACTGCGCAGCAGAAGAGCGGGATGGACTTTTATGCGTTTAGCCAACCGTGGCCCTCCAACCTTTTCTCCAATCATACCGATCAGGGTTAGTCGCTTTTCGTTACCTGCGTAAAAGACCAAAAAAGAAAGAGAAATGAAAAGATTTGGGTAACGGCACAGTCCCGTTTTGTTACCCGATTTTGTTACTTTCGTTACTCGCGCAACAGCTCCGAAATCCCGACCCGTCGAAAACCCGTGACGTAGGCCAGAATCACAGCACCCGCCATCGCTCCTAGCACGACACCAGGATGCGCAGTCCAGACCGCCGACAATGTGTGTGCGCACGACGCACTGAAGACACCAACTCCACAATTTCCGACCACGAGTGCGAACCCACTTGCGAACAGCGCCAATCCGGACGCAAAAAAACCGTAGCGATAATGCACGGTGCGCCCCGCCAACTGCATCACGATGCCGATACCCCCGCCCAATGAAACCGACAGGATCGCCCACAGCGACAGGATGTTTCCCGCAAGCAAACAGATCCCCGCCGCACCGGCGACAGTCGCGATCATCGCGCACCAAAGCGCCCACTTGGGACGTTCCTGTGCCATCAGCGCAGTCCACCGCCGTTGCACGACGATGAGTGGTTTTTCGGTTTTAGGCACGGGCTCGCACCCCGTTGCTTCGTCCAAAGGTCGCAAGTCGCTCCACCGCCTGGTCACGGATGGTGGTCAGAAACGTCGCGCACTCCGCCTGCGGCAGCGTGTAAAATCCGTGCTCGTGTTGGTAGAGCCGTGCCGCCCGTCGCAGACCATGCATGCTCGCCTGGTGCCACGCATCGACTTCTTCGGCATATCTGAAGGCATGCACATCCGGTGCCTCAAGCAGGGCTGTCGGCGATGCCTCGATCACGGCGTCATCACGACGGGGCGCGGGTGCAATGCGGTAGGGATGGAAATGCGCATACGCGGCAAGCGGGATGGGTTCGACCGCCAGCGCCTTGAACAACAATTCATCCACCAGCCGTGTCATCGGCAGCGAGCGGGCATCGGCCGTCCGATACAACACCGGGATGAGCTTCTCGTGGATTTTAGGCGAATACATGTGCCGTCACCTCTGGATTGCGGTTTGCCATCAGCATAACCTGCGGCAGTCGCCGTGGGCATCCCGGAGCAGTTCGCGGTGCCGCTCGATGATGTGATCCAGCTTGCTTTCGATGTCCTGTAATCGCGTTACGATGGCTTGTTAACAATTGATATGATTGTGATGATGTGTTAACCAAGCTAATGTTGCCGCTCTTTAGCTCGAACATTTCTTCATTATTGCGTCTTCCTGTGTCAATTATTCCTGAGTTTGCATTTAATCCAAATGCGTCGAATTCGAGTGAGTTTTTGTTGAACTGCGTCGTTGTTGCTCCCGATGTGTTGTATACCAAACGACCCTGTCTCTGCTGTGGCTGCCCTCGCGTTACTGATCTGAATACCGCTTCTTGCGATTGTTGATCGGCGTTCAGCGTGATCATCTCTACTCGCGCCAGTTCGGCAGCAATTCGTTCCTGAAGCGGGGCCAGATCAACTGTCTCCAGCTGGAGAATTGCATAAAACAATTGAAGCAAGCTCCTAGCCAGTCTGGCGGCGGCCCGCGTGCGTGCTTGGTTCGCAGGCACGCCCATCGTTGCCCAATCCGGCGCCGTCGTCGTGTTTACCCTACTGAGTGTCGATGAACCATGAATGCCACCCTCATGAACCATAAGTTAGCCAGATTCTCCTACGTAAGATTTTAACGGAGTTAGCACTTTGAAACCATAACCTGGCCGGAATAGAAAAAGAAAGCATGAGCTGGCCAAAATAGCCCAGCTATCGCTGCGACTAATGACGCTTCCAATAACGTTCAGCCTCGCTCTATCTTGAGGAAGCATTCCTTTACCACACGATACGCTTCCTTCGGTCGGCGGTATTCGTCGAGGGTTCCTTTGTTATTGAACGCCCGCGGACGCTTCAGTGCCCAACCGCCGCCATACGTGCGCACGTCTGAAAAATGCCACAGTGCTATGCCACTGCAGCGCCGGTCGCTCAATGCCGCATCACACGCGTGCCGCAAATACTCGGCCTGATACGTTTCGGTGAAGAAATCGTTGTGTTCGTCTCGCCAGCCATAGAGTCCCTCCGCACCAATCTCCGAAATAATCACCGGCTTGTCGGCGAATCCCGCCCTGTCGATGTGCGCAAAACATTGATTGTAGTGCGGCGCTATCAGGTCGAGAGGGTTCTCAACACCTTCGCAACCATACCATCCAGGATAGACATTTAGACTGATTACGTCGGCCAAGTGGTAATACTTGTCAGTCAACGCAAACATCGACGCATACGTCACCAGTCGCGACGGATCGAGAGAGCGCAGGGTTGCCGCCGTTTCCCCGAACGCCTGGCACACATAGTCCTGATCGCTGCCGGCCTCGTTTAGAAATCCCCATAGGATGATCGAAGGATGGTTGACGCTCGCCCGAACCATCGCACGAAGCGACTCGCGGTGATCCGCATGCCACTTTGCGCTGGCGAAGGTCTTCTCGCGCTGCCCCCAGCCAAGATTTTCCTCCCAAACCAGCAACCCAAGCTCGTCGCACAAATCGAGGAACCGCTGATCTTGAGGGTAATGCGATCCGCGCACGAAATTGCATCCGATATCTTTCAAAAGTTTAATGTCCGTGAACATCTGCAGCGGCGACGTCGCCGGTCCTCCACTGGGGTGCCACTCGTGGCGGTTGTAGCCCTTAAGGATGATTTTTGTTCCGTTTAGCCAGATCGCGCCCTCACGAGCCTCGACGTGGCGCAGTCCGAAGCGCACCGTCAATGCGTCGCCGTTAGGCAGCGCAACGCTCAGAGTATGCAGCACTGGCGTCTCCGGCGACCAGAGTCGCTTATCCGCAGCAACCAACTCCAACGTAGCTACGCCGCCAATCACAGTCACCGCCGCATGTCTGCACTCCGACTCACCGTCTATCCGCGTGGTCAGAGCAACCGATCCGCTCGTCGAATCTCCCAACCAAACTTTGACGGCAAATTTCCCTTCCCTATAGCCAGCGGCGACTAACGTCTGCACATGGTCGATAAACACGCCGTCATCCGGCAGCACCCGCAGCGACACCGGACGGATGATTCCGCCGTATTGATAGAAGTCGAAATACTCCTCGTGCATCGGCACGCGGTCGAAGTCATAGCGGTTGTCCACCAACACGACCAGTTCGCGTTCCGTCTTGGCTGACTTCGGCACTTCGACCGTGAACGGAGCGTAGCCGCACGCATGGTCCCTCAACACGACCCCATCGACAAACACCCGGCACCACATCGACACCGCGCCAAACTCCAGACGCGCCGCATGTCCTGCGGGCACGGTGAAACGAGTGCGATAGACTGCCGCGCCGCGCTTTCCCGCGTAGTCCGGCAACGCATCGAAAGCCGAAGGCACGGGAGCGAACTCCCACGTCTCCACAGCGGCAGGAGTGAAAGAATCGAGGCCGATTTTGCCTAGGAACGCAAAGTCCCAGAGCACGGTGGGCGCCGTGATCAGGCGCGGGGTAAGATCGATCATGAGGTTATTGAATTTTGTGCTCAGCAGCCCGTGATCGCACTGACATTGAGCTCATACATCTGGCGCGTGCCTTCGTGGATCGAATCGATGCACACCTTGCGCCCGTCGCGACTCCAACGCGGATGCAGGTCGCAACGGATCTCCCACTTGACCGGCGGCGACAGGAAACGCCCGATGTCCACGCGCGCGCCGGTCGCCATATTGAACAGGAACAGTGTGCGGTGATGTTCCGCGTCCGGGTAGGTGTCCGATAGCATCCAGCGTCCGTCGGGAGAAAACGAACAATGCCCGTCACAGGTCAGCAGTGTGTCGCCGATCGCCTCAATGCGACCGCCCTCTCGATCCTCAAACGAGAAATACCGATCGCCGATGTCGTCGCGTCGCGCCCAGGCGACGATCTTGTCCTTGCCCCACCAGTCGTAATGCGAAACGAGATTGTGGTCGGTGAGGCAGCGCAGGCCGCCGCCGTTGATGTCCATCGTCAACAGGCGCGTGTCGCCCACCTCCATGTCCGGCGTCTTGCGCCGGTGCAGGACCGCGAAGCGGTCGCCGGGGCCGAATTGAGCATGGTTGAAGCGATGCACCTTTCCTGAAAAGTCGGTGCCACGCCTGAAGTTCGCCGCCTCGGCCACGCTCAGGATCAGACGGCTTGCCCCTGTTTCCAGATCGACCGTCCACAGGCCGTCGTCCTCCGGCTCATCCACGCCCATCCACGGATCACGCAGACCTGCGTAACCATAACCCGGGCGTTGATGTTGCAGGCGGCTGAAATTGAGCGACACAGCCTTTGTGCCGGCGCGGTTCACCGTGTAGATTGGCCGGTCCAAGACACGCTCATGCTTGGTATCCACATTCAAAACGCGCGATACGAAGCGGTCACCGATGCGGTCATTGAAAATGATGTTTCCCGAGGAGCCGTCTCCCAGCCACTGGAGCATCGAGCCCTGCTGCCAGTTCCAAGCGCGCGTCTCGGCGATGGGAGTCCACCCGCCAGTGGCAACGTCGACGAGCCCGATGATAGCGACATCGCTCTCGGTCGGAGGACGTTCGCGGAAAGCCGACTCCATCGCGAGAAGACGACGTCCCGAGGCGTCCCAAGGGCATTTTTCGTAATAACCGAACCAGTGGTGGCCAGGGCCGCGAGTAAGCGGAACAGCGGCGGGAAACACGGGACGGACGACGTCAGCGGATAGAGGGGAAGCGACGGTAACAGGAGGCATGGTGACGACAGCCTGCGCCTCGGTCCGTGCCTCAACGACAATGCTGTAATTGATACAGATAAGTAAGGACCGCGACGGGATTTTTAGCCTCGTCACAAACGGTAAAGTGCCGCCTGCCTCCGGCACGAAAAGATAAAGCGAACAGTTTATATGTATAAGACTCTCGATTCTTGGAGTCCTTTGACCGCAAGACAGCATCACGAGATCATACAATATGTCCGCCGTCTCCGTCCAGAAAGGCTCCCCCTCTATTCTCCCCAAAGCCCATACGTCCGTGGATCTGGTTGGGGTAAGGAGGGAGATCATGGATTATCTGGAGACACTCCGGGTGCATGAGGCTCCCTATGGTTGCTACCGTTACAGGCCCGGAGCCGCACCGGGTTGGGATCTCTACGCCACTACGGACGTCGCGATCCTGCGCACCGTCATGGGAGAAAACCTGCGCGCAACCCTATCCGACGACCAGTGCCGGCAATGGATAGACGGCATCAATGCGTTCGCGCAAGAGGACGGGGTTTACCGTCCGGGGGGACACTCCGATCAACACCGGAATGGCATGGTCATCGGCGCGCTCGGGCCTCTTGGCGGACGGCAAAAATTTCCCGTTCAGTTCTACAAGGACTTCGACACCACTGAAAAAGTAGGGGCCTGGCTGGAAAAGATCGATTGGAGCAGACAGTGGCCCGCGTCGCATCTGTTCTGGGGCGGCATTCATTGCTACAGCATGAGCCGACATTGCACGGCGGCTTGGCTCGATGCGGTTTTTGACTGGCTCGATGCCAATCTTGATCCGGAAACCGGCTGGTGGCGTCTGGGCGTGGAGCACGCCGACCGCGACCAGCCTCTCGGCGGAGGCGCACACATTTGGCCCATCTACCAGCACCATGGACGTCGCTTCTCGTGTCCGGAACGGACAATCGACGGCATTCTGTCCATGCAGCGGCGCGACGGGAGCTGGCTGCGGTTTGGCCACTACCTGGACCTCGACGCGCTTTACGGACTGGCCTACTTGGGTGCGCAGGCCGTCGGCTACCGGACGGCGGAGATAGACGAGGCGGTGCAACGGCATGGAGACCTCGCACAAAAAGAGTATCGCGCATTCATGAACCGTCGGCCCGACACGCATTCGTTGCTCGCCATGGTGGGTGGACTGGGGCTGCTGTGGCAATTGGCGCCGGGACGCTTTCACGACACCATCCCTTGGACGGATATTTTCAGCGACATCCGCCTATATGCCACCGCAGCAGTCGAGTGCAACTGATCGACAAGCCATCATTCGGGGGCAACATAGCCCCCCGGGCCGCCGAGTTTCATGAACTGACGGTGCACATAAAGTCCCGCGACAAGCGCGACCACCGCCAGACCGCAAGCCACGGAAAAGGTGTGCCGGTAGATACCGCCTGACCGGTCGATCACCAGTCCCATCACGGGTGCGATCGTCATGTTGGCCAACGCAATAAAAATACTCGCCGCCGACATAAATTGAGCGAATCGCGAATGCGGGAACAGCCGCTGACCGAGCGAAGCCGCACTCGTAAAATAGCAACCCGACAAAACACCGTGCGCGACCCAAGCAATCAGAAATGTCTCCGCCGTGGTCGCATAAAGACTGCCCCAAGCCGTTACCACGATGTAGCAAGCCAGCGATGCGATGCTGATCCGCAATGGATGAAACACGTCGGCGAGCCATCCTAGGAAAAACGACAATGACAGTGAAATCAGATAGGTAAGCGCGAGGTATTTTCCATACACCGTCATGTCCATTCCAAGACTCCGGGCATACGGAATGGAGAACGTGTTGATCGGATTGAAAGCCAGCACCGCGATCTGCAGCAGAGCAAAAATGGAAAGGTAATAGGGGTTGGTGAAACACTCCCGGCAATAGCGCTTCGTTTCGGCAAAAAACGTGCGCAGCCCGCGGGCCGGCGCGCTCCCGTCGGCCATCGTCGCCGGGAGCGGCGGAGGCGGATACCCGCCCTCCTTAACTTTAAGGCACACCCAGGTAAACGCACAGCCGTAGAACACTCCCACAGCACACAGGATCAGCGTGAAATGTTCCGGCACGTGACCCACGATCCAGTAGTTGAAGATCATGCCGTCGATCAGGCTGATCGCACGAAACAGACCGTAGAACCGACCGAGCATCGGCTTGGGCACCACGTCGTTGACCAGTCCGCCAAACACCGCCCCGCCCGCGATCGTGGCGAACTCGAAGGCCGCCCATGCAAAACCAAAACAGATGACGGACACGACCATCTCGTCCTGCTGTGGGAAATGCCCGTGCACCCACTTCGCGAAAAGGGGCGTGAGACCCAGCGCGATCATGCCAAACGCGGCCAGCGGCGTGGTGACGAGCAGAAACGGAATGCGCCGGCCCCAACGCCCGCGATGCCGGTCGGATTTCACGCTGATGACCGGCCCAAGCAGCATCCCGAGCAACGCCGGAAACGACGTGAGCAAAAGCCCAAAAAGCACGTTGGGCACGTTGAGATGGTTCAGATACCACTGCGCCATCGGCAACACCGAGCGGTCACGCATCGACCACGCGAAGTCTCCGAAGGTCAGCCAGCAAAACAACGCGACCAAGCCGGAGGCGGTGTAAACCAGCGTGCCGACGCGCCATGTCTTGTGTCCGGCGACGATGGAAACGTCACTCCGGGGAGAATCGACAGAAGAAGGGTTCATGGGGATTGGGGCCGGTCGCGAGCGCACGAGGCTGCGGGGACGGCACGCCATACGCGGCACATTGACAAAGACCCGCCTCCTGATACATATCAGAATCAAAGATTGCCCTCATCCGTTTTTCGGCTGGCGGGACTTTTGTTCAACCTCCAGCGCTATTAGCCGTGAGTAGCTCCCCCATCCGCGCCACCCAGCGCGAAGTCGCCCGCAAGGCTGGCGTTGCCCAAGCCACCGTTTCGATGGCCCTGCAAAACCATCCCGACCTGTCGCGGGCCACATGCGAACGCATCCAACGTATCGCCGCCGAAATCGGCTATGCGCCCGACCCTTTTCTTTCCGGTCTGTCCGCCTACCGTAAACAGATCCGCCCCGCCAAATACCAGGCGACCATCGCTTGGCTCACCAACGACGAACCGGGCTCCAACTGGACGTGGACCATGTCCCCCACCTTTTGCAGCTATTTCGAGGGGGCCAAACAACGTGCCGCCGAGCTGGGTTACCAAATCGAGGAACACCGCATGCGGACCGCCGACATGACGCCGACACGCTTGGAGCAGGTTCTGAAAGCACGCGGTGTCGCCGGCTTGCTGATGGCTCCTCAGCCCCATCCAGGCATCAAACTCGACGGGTTTCATTTTGAGACGTTCTCCGCCGTGACCATTGGTTACACGCTCGTTTCACCTCAGCTCCATTTGATCACATTGCACGCATTTCGCTCGATAGAGCTCCTCATGCGCCGCCTGCTCGCTATGGGATACCGACGTCCGGGGTTGGCCCTCGGCACGGAGAGCGACGAACGCGCCGACAACAACTGGTCGAGCGGCTTCTGGAGCGAACAACGCCGACTTCAAGCGCGCAACCGACTGCCCATGTATGCCGAACAGACACGTTCACTGGAACGCGAGCCGTTCCTAAAATGGTTTCGCAAACACAAACCCGACGTGGTGCTCACGATGGGAGCGGAGGTCTGCCAGTGGCTGGTCGAGGAAGGGCTGCGCGTGCCGGAAGACGTGGGCGTCGCCCTGCTCACCGTGCCCGACGAGGGCAAATACTACTCGGGCCTGTGGGAAAACCCGCATATCATCGGTGCCCGTGCAATCGAGTTTTTGATCGACCTGACCCACCGCAATGAACGCGGTGTGCCCAAGGTGCCGCTATGCCTGCTGGTCATGGGCACCTGGGTGGACGGCAAGACCGTACGGCGCCAAACCTGACTGCGGAGAAACTCTATCCGCAGCAAACAGCGACAAAAAAGCCGCCGCGTCCGTGAACGCGGCGGCTGGAAGATTGCAAAATGCTCTGTCCCCTCAGGACCGCCCTTGGCGACGGCCAGGACGGCACAGGGCGGCATAGGCCAGACAGCCAAGCGCACCCAGCAGAGCATAGGTGGAGGGCTCGGGTATTGCCGCGACTGTCAGCACGATATCCTTGAAGTCCGCTCCGACGTTATAATTGATCGTAAACGAGTTGACCCCGTTGCTGATGGTCGCGCCGTCGGCCAGACCAAAAAAAGTTCCGGTAACGGAAGCACTCGTGCCATCGAAGATCGTATACTGCGTTCCTCCCGTAAGAGCGGTGGAGACACCCAGATCGTTGAGGGTCAACTGCGCCCCCGAGGCGAGGGTCAGGCCCGAGGCGACGATTTTATCGAAGCTGGCCGTGCTGCTGTTGAACTCGAGCGCATAAGTCGCGTCAGCCAGAAGCGAAACCGCGCCGGTGGTCGTGAATGTCCCCACGGCACCGTTGCCCGGGGCAAAAACGGCTCCGGAACCCGAACCCGTTCCCACAGTGACTGCTTTGGTGCTGGAGCCGCTACCGCCAAAGGTGCCTGCGTTGACCGTGACCGCGCTGGCGATGGAACCGTTTACCAACAGCGTGCCCAAGTTGACCGTGGTCGCACCGGTGTAGGTGTTCGTGCCGCCGAGAACCCATTTGCCGGCGCCCGCCTTGACGAGCGATGTCGCCTGAGTGTTATTCGCGAGAACTTTTGAAAAGGTATTCGCGCCCGTATTGGTTCCTCCGAGCGTTAGGACTCTGGCTTGGTTGGTAGTTCCGTAGGCAATGGCCACCGTGTTATCAATGGAGAGCGTGCCCGTGCCGGAGGACTCGATGGTGGCGCCGCCGCCAACACCGCTGCTGAGAGTGAGGCCTCGGTCAATCGTCACATCGGAACTGCCGATATAGCGCAATGTCGAGGTTGGTGCACCGAAGACCAGACTTGCTGCGGCGTTCGATGAGGAACCGATGCTACTGTTAGAGCCACCGTTAGCCAAAACAGCCGCCTCCAGCACGCCGGCGGTGATGGTTGTGTTGCCCGAGTAGCTGCTGATGCCGTTGAGCGTGGCTTTGCCGCCGCCGGTGACATTGACCTGCAGGGCCTGCACGCCAGTGATCGCCCCGGTGACAGTGGTATTGCCGGTTCCTGCCAAAATAAATTGTGCCGTGCCGGTGTGCGTCCCCGCAAAGCTCGCCAGCGTGAGAGCGCCGCCGCCGGAAATGTTGTTCGTGAACTGCGTGTTGGAATTAGCAACAGCCGTGTCGCTCACCGCGCCGATAGAAAGGCTCGTATTGTTCGAGCCGGTAAATGTGGTGCCTGTAAAGCCGGCGGAGGAAATATTCAGCGTACCGACGGTCATCGTCTTGGCCGAGGTTCCGGCAACGGTCGCTTGGTCGACATTGAAGGCCGCATTGTTTGCGGTGATCGTCAGGGCGTAAAGCGAGCTGTCGGAGGCTTTCGTGAAGGACGTGTCCGCATCGCCCCGCAAGCTCAACGTGCTTCCTCCTCCAACGGAAATTCCGCTCGTGCTGCCAAATGCGTGTACACCGATACCCGCGAGAATACCGCTACTGAGTGCCGTCGCGCCAGTATAGGTATTGGCTCCACTGAGCACCCAAGTGCCGGCAGCGCTTTTACTGAGACTTACCCCGCCCGCCGCATTGCCGTTGCTGATCGCACCGGATATCTCGTTGCCAGTGTTCGTGCTGGTGCCGCTTAGCGTCAGGGTGATGCCCAACGTCGTCGTTCCACCACTGACACCGCCTGCAATCTTCAGAGCGTTCGTGGCTCCGCCGCTGCTGAGGAAGGTGTAGGTTCCCGCCGAAGTTCCATTCGTCGGCTCCAACACAAGAGGGGCATTGATCGTCTCGGACGTATTCGTTCCGGTAAATGTTGTCAAAATGCCGATCTGACCGGCAGTCGTCAGGTTCAGCGGGTTCCCTCCATTGGCTCCGGCACTGCCGATGGTGAATGCGCCAGCAGAGGTATCAAAACTGATGGATTTGATACTGCGGACGGCCGTATCGATGCTCACCGTCGTGTTGACGTTGTTGTTGAACGTGGCGGTATCCGCATTGGCTGTGCCGCTGGCGGCACCCGGGACCGACGGGGACCAGTTTCCAGTTGTCGACCAGTTTCCGTCTGCGCCGCCGCCAGTCCATGTGGCGCTCGCGGCCGAGGCGGTTTGCAGAGAGCCCGCGATGAGAAACAAGGCGGACAGCGCCATGACCGAGGAGCGCAGGCGAGAACGGTGAAGTATGCGGATTTGCATATGAACGGAGCGCGGGGATGTTTTTGCGGGGCAGAGCAATATAATGCGGCCAAGAAACGATGCGTTTTGAGGAGTTAAGATGCCAGATAGAAAACCGGAGTAGTGCAACATGTGCATGACATTTCGTCCGCCTGCATTGAAGAGCAACCGGCACGTTTCTGATTCATATCAGAAGCCGTCATCTGTTTTGCAGGGTGGCGGCGGCGACACCGCAAGCGCCTATCTGTATCAGGGCCATACGCAGTGCGAAATAATTACCGCCTACCTATCTGATGTGCTGTTTCTGCAACCCCTCGCAGGAACGCTTCGGCGGAAAATATCCGTAAAGCCGACCCCAACCATAAAATGTCCGACTCCCCTCGGCATAGCCATGATCAAACAAGCCTGCACTAAAACCGTCCCTCCGCTGGCCTTATTCTTAAAGCCAGTGTTTCTGCTAATATTCACCTGTCTGCTGTCCGGCCAAGCCAAGGCCCAGCTGTTCCAAAACCACACCCCGCAGCTCACCGCGCAAGCGGTTTCAAACACGGCGATTCAGCTCACCTGGATGGATGACACCGTCGGCATCACCGGTTTTTATGTGGAAGTGCCGTCGACTGTCGCCGGAGGCTGGATAGCCATCCAGGTGCTGGGCTCGACCGCGCGCAGTTTCTTGGTGCAGAACCTCGCGCCAGGCACCGCCTACACCTTTGGATTGAGAGCGTACCAGGGCAACGGCGCGACCAAGGTGTACTCCTTACGCGCCACGGCGACCGCCATCTCTGAAAACGGTCCGCCCCCCGGCCCGACGGGCGGTTTCGGCACGCAAACCCGCGGCGGTCAGGACGGAACAGCGATTTACCGGGTTACCAATTTGGGTAACGGTTTTGGCAGTCTGGCCTTCGGGCTTCAAACGTTGACCGGTCCGCGTGTCATCGTATTCGAAGTCTCGGGACAGATAAATCTGACTACGCCCATTCGCATCACCTCGCCCTTTGTGACCATCGCCGGCGAGACGGCTCCTTCCCCCGGCATCACGATCACAGGAGCTCCCATCTCCATCCAGACCCACGATGTGGTGCTGCGCAACCTGAGGTTCCGCATCGGTGATGGGCCCGGATCACCACCGGATGATCGCGACGGTATCCAGGTGCTTGGCAGCTCCACCAACCCTCTCTCGCCTCCTGTCACCTATAACGTGGTCGTCGACCATTGCTCCGTCAGCTGGTCGATCGACGAACTGGCCTCCACCTATTGGTATGGCGTTCAGGATGTGACCTTCAGCAACAATATCTTCTCCGAGGCGTTAAACATCGCCACCGCGCCCAATACGCACCCCAAAGGCGCCCACCCGATGGGTCTTCTTATCGGCCACATGACGAAGAACGCCACGGTCATCGGCAATATTTTTGCCCACAATGGTTATAGAAACCCGGTCCTCGGAGCCGGAACCACCGCCGTAGTGGCGAACAACCTGATATACGACTGCTACAACAAAAACGCGTTCATGACCTACGGAGTGTCCGTTCCCACCACCGTGGGCTATGGAGAGCCCGTGGACGCGAGCGTGCTCAGCAATGTGCTCAAGCGTGGTCCCGTCAATGGCACCGCCGCCATGCCCTTTTATCTCGTGGACACCCAAGGAGGTGTCGAGTGCACCGAGCCGGACTCGCGCATCTACCTTTCAGACAATCTGATTCCGCCAACCAATTCGGTTTTGGTGACCAACAACGCGCCTTATGCGCCCGTCACCCCGGTCGTTGGCGCCGCGCCCATCACCTGCCCGGGGCTGACACTGATTCCTGCGGCGGATGTCGAGCACTCGGTCCTGCTCAACGCAGGCGCCCGCCCCAGCGACTCCGATGCCGTGGATCTGCGCATCATGAACGATATCATCGCCGGAACCGGCGGTATCATCAACAGCCAGTCGAGCGTGGGCGGCTGGCCCGTCCTTGCTCAAAATATCCGCATCCTGACTCCGCCCGCCGATCTCCAGGGAGACGCCGATGGCGACGGAAAGAAGAACGTCGACGAATGGCTGGAGAAGTATCGGTTGGAAGTGGAGGAAGGGTATCCCCTCCCCGCGCCCACCACGGTGATCGTCGACAATGCCAGCGCCAGCGGGGTCACGCTCACCGGGTCATGGACCGTCTCCACCTCGCCGACGGGCTACTACGGCACCAATTTCCTGAGCGACGACAACACCGGCAAAGGAACCAAGAGCGTGCGCTTCACTCCCACGATTCCGACCACGGGAGCCTATGCCGTTTTCATGCGTTGGCCGCGCTATTACCTACAGGCCACGAATGCTCCGGTCGATATCGTCAGCAACACCGGGACTCAAACCGTGACCGTCGATCAGGCAAACGTGAGCAACGGCGCACGCTGGATGCCATTGGGCGTCTATTCGTTCAATGCCGGAAGCGCGGGCAGCGTGCTCCTGCGCACTACCGGCACGACGGCACTGGTTTCAGCCGATTCGGTGGCCTTTGTCCTGATCCCCCCGCAGATCATCGTGGACAACACGGACGCCACCGCGACCACCAAGACCGGCAGCTGGTCGACCTCGACCGCCGTAATCGGGTTCCAAGGCGTCAACTACGCCAGCGACGGGAATGCGGGACAGGGCACGAAGAGTTTCCGTATCACCCCCAATCTGCCGGTCGGAGGCAACTATCAGGTCTGGGCGCGCTGGCCCGCCTCGGCCACCCACGCCTCAAATACTCCTGTGACCATCACGTCCAAGACCGGCACGACTCCGTTGACGGTCAACCAGCAGGCCACTGGCGGCACGTGGGTGTCGCTGGGCACTTACAACTTTGACGCCGGCCCGGTCGGAAGCGTGGTGTTCGGGAACACTGGAACCAATGGCACGGTGGTGGTGGACGCCGTCAGATTCGACATCGCCCCCTGATCAAAGGCACGGAAACTGAAACCCGGACTCCTGATTCTTAACATCGGGGATGTCGCTCCGGCGGCATCCCCTTTTTGTTTGTCGGCAACGACACGCTCAATTCCAGCGTGGCGGCCGGTTCGTGGTTGAGCCGTGTCCGACATGCGACCGATCAAAGCATGGCCACAAAAGGCCCGGAGCGTGAGCCGAGGGAGGGCTCGCGGCACGAGTCTAATACATTCAAACGCGGATATGAGCCACCTCAGGACCGCCTCGGACGGCAAAATACATCAAGGTGAAAGACGTCGGGGCGGTCCTTCTTTCTCCGTTTTCCCTGCTTCACTGACCCTGCCTTTGGATTCCTTATTCGCCGGTTTGGCACATTGACTCTGAGCCATAGGACACAACCCCCCCCGGAGCCGACCGGTTGGCTTCCGGGGTTGTGAAGGCTTTCCGCAGTAAAAGGCCGGAAATTACGGGGCCACGCGGGGATCGGGCGGAACGTTGATGATGGCACCCGTGCCGAGGATCACATCGTTGATGATGCGGGTGTCCGTTGCGTCGCGCTCGGTGGGACGCGCGCCGACACGCTCCACCACATAATCTTCGACATCCACGGGATTCAACGGGTTCACCTTCGCCAGCAGCGCCGGTTCCGGCGGTGTGCTGACAAAGGGTGTCGTGCCCACCGGATAGTTGGTCGCCACTTCCGTCGTACTAAAGGCCACCACACCTACGGAGACGTTGTCCTGGAAGTAGATTTGCGATCCTAGGTTAAGGACATGATTGTCAAATGTGTAAAATGTCGATGAACCTGGGTTTTTGCTTGGACCCGCGATCAGCACATTGCTCACCGCACTGAGATACGTTCCACCGACGCTGGCATCCGGATAGATATTCATGTCGGTATTGCCCGGATTGTAGATCAGATTGTTGGCCACCACGGCATGGGCTCCGCCGGAGATGGCCGGGTTCCTGAACGTATTTTGCGCAAACAGGTTTCCTTCGACAATGATGTTATACGTGCCAGGTCCCATAATGAGCCCCGCCGAATGGCTCTTGTAATTGTGCGCCGGATCGTTGGATTTCCAGTGGATAGAATGGGCGAGCCCCTCGGAGAAGATACAGTTGCAAACCACCACATCGTGGGTGTTCAGACCGTAGATCTCCATGTTTTCATCCACGCCCCATGAAACGGAGCAGTTTTCCAGCAGATAATTGTATCCCGGCTGCGTGCCGTCTACGTTGCCGTCAAACTGCAAGGAATCGCGTTGGTCGGTAGTGGTACCACCGGCCGCGCCCGTGCTGTTCACGCTCTGGATCTTCGAGCTGCTGCGGATCCTGATATGCCGCATGATGATATCGTGCGTCTTGAACGTGATGCGGTCGCCCAGCACCGTGATGCCCGGCGACGGGGCCGAGGCACCGTCCACCGTCACGAAGGGCCCGCCCACCAAGAGCTGCGAAAGCAGCATGATGTCGCCGCCCACCGCGAACTTGATCGTGCGCGGCATGGTCGCGGTGAGCGCTTCGCGGAGCGTGCCGACACCGGAATCCGCCAGGGAAGTGACCGTAAAGACCTTGCCCCCTCGCCACCGACGGTCGGATAGGGCTCGGGCGTCGCCGTGCCGCTGACGCGCTTGATCGCGATGTTGGAGAACGTGACCGTGTTGGCCGTCGGGTAGTAGTTGCTGAACGCTACCATGTCGAAGCCGGTGATGCGGTCCGCCGAGACGTCGGCGAAGGTCATCGTCGTGCTCAAGGGGTTGGTCGCGTCGAGGTTCAACGTGAGATCCGTTTTCCAACCGTGATTCTTGATGGTCATGACCGCGCTGCGCTTGACCGTCGTGGCGTCCGCCGAGGTGTATTGGGGCTCCAGACTGGCCAAGGTGCCAAAGAAGGCCAGGTTGTCCGTGACGGAGTTGATCTCGCGCTTGGCGGTCACGCCCTTCGTCGTATTTGCCTGGGCGTCGATCTCGAACTCGTAGCCTTTCAAGCTGTCCTGCGCGAGGCGTACCGGAGCGGCTGCGGTGCCATCGGTGAGCGAGCGGGGGCTGGCTCCTCCATTGAACAAGCCGAAGCGCAGCATGCTGCCCTGCGTCGGGCCATCGACCGAGTATTTGTAGTCAAAGGAGAGCTGGATCGTCTCGCCCGCCGCGAGAGCTACCGGAGCGTTCTGCGCGGTGAAGTAAGACCAGATCTGCCGTGCGAAGCCGGTGGCGAGGGACATGCTGACCCCGCCCGACGCCACGGTGGTGAGATCGGCATGCGAAGCGACCCACGGCAGGGAGGTGTAAGGAGTGCTTCCCAGCGCGGGCGTTTGGTTGGCCCGTGTGCCGTCTGCGAAGGTTTCGTTGACGACAACGGTCGTCGTGACCGCCGGCAGGTAGTCGAGCAAAACATCGTCGATCAACACCCAGCGGGTGTTGTCTCCGACGCTTTGATGGAAGAACGCGATGGCATCGAAGGATGTCAGGTTCAGCGTCGTGTCCGTACGGACGGCCTTGCCGCCGGTGCCCGCAGTGTCCAGATCGACCGACACATCGACCGAGCCGGCGTTGCGCGTGACGATGATTTGTGCGGTGTGCGTCGTGGCCTTGGCATCCACGGAGTCGAAATCCGTCCCCACTTTCGCATAGGTGCCGCCGCCGGCCGTGTTGAAGGGCATGCCCGCCAGGTTGTTGTTGTTTTCCGCATACACGGCGGAGCCCGTGGACGAAACGGCCTGCGAATTCGTCTGCACGGCGTAGCCTTTCAGCGTGGTGGGGTTGAAGGAGTTCCCGTCGGTCAGTTGGCGAGCCGCCGCGCCGGTGGAAAACAGCCCGACCCGGAAGAGATTCGCCACTCCCCCAAGGTCCAAGTTATAGGTGTATTTGAAGGAAAGCCGGACGGAGTCTCCGACGTTGAGCGAGATCGGCGCGCCAGAAGGCGTCGCATAGGCCCAAGTCCAGCAGGATGTGCCGGAGGTGAACGGGCTCAGCTTGAGCGCATTGCCAGCAACAGTGACATAAGACGCGTTCGAGGCCGTCCATGGCACGCTCGTATAAGGCGGCGAGCCGAGGGCGGGTATTTGGCCGGTGCGGTTTCCTGTGAGAAAGAATCCGCCAGAATCGAAGCGGCGTTTGCGTATGAGGACGTGATCAGGGCAAGCGCCGCCAGCAGGGGTTTTATTGGAGTATTATACATATGGGGGTTAGGAGAGCCTCCCGTTGTTTCCATTTCCCCCCGGAAGACGACCCCGGCGATTCTGATACGGATAAGGCAGGGGCCGCGTCATCGCGAACGGCACGACGCCCGTTTGTCTGCCGCCTCACTCCACGACGATGCGATAAAACCGTCGAGGCAAGCTGCCGTCGTCGGCCTGCGTAACCGTCACCGTGCCACCCGTGCCCGCGATGTGTTGCTGCAACGCGGACCAAGCGGTCGGCGCGCCCAGATCGGTGGCGCGCTCCAGACGATATTGTTTTCCAAGCACCGAGGGAAAGGTGAGGACGGCGTTGGCGCCATTCAGATTGAAAGCCGTGATTTTAAACGTGCTGGCGGCGTCCACGGGACTCGTGCCCGCGAGGTATTCGTTGAGGTTGCTCAGGCCGTCGCCATCAGGATCGGCATTGGGTGCCGCCGCGCCTGCCGCGCTCAGGCCGTTTCCGAAATATTGGAGCCGCCAGTAACCCGGAATCCCGTCCCCTGCTCCGCTTGGTGTGGAGACTGTCAACGTGGCGTAATCGGAGGCATAGCCGGACACGGTGCGCTGCAACCGGTAGTCATACGACGAGGAGGCTCCGAGGGACGAATCATCGTATGTTGTGGCGGCGGACGACGGACCGCCCAACGTGGTCCACACGGCCTGACCATGCGGCGACCGCTGCAAGACGTAACCTGTGGCAAACGAAGCGTTGTCCGTCCAAGTCAGCCGAATCTGCGATTCCGAAAGAGCCGTGCCTGCCAGAGCGGTGGGGGCAGGGACAGTGACGGTCACGGTAAACGTAAGGGAGGCGGTGTTGCCAAGGGCATCCGCAGCGGTCGTCGTCACCGTGGTGGCTCCAAGAGGAAAGACGGCCCCCGAGGCAGGGCTGGCGTTAGTCACGAGGGTTCCGCCGGTGTCGTCCAGAGCGGAGGTGCCGAACGTGACGACAGCCCCGGAGGTGCCGGTGGCGTTGACGGAGATGGAGGCCGGAGCAGTGATGACGGGAGGTGTCAGATCGACGATCACCTCGTTGCTGTTGGCGCTCTCACCCGCCGAGTCCACGGCGGTGATACAGTAGTAATAGGTGGTGCCGGCGCTCAGTGCCGTGCATTCGTGGCTCAGCGCAGCGAGACCCGAGGCGACCGTCACGTAAGGGCCGCCGCTGGTCGCCGCCCTCTTCACGTTGTAGGCACAAGCGGCGGTCGCCGAGGGCCAACGCAGTGTGGCCTGGGCAGCCCCGACGGTCTGGCTGACGGTCAGACCGGAAGGCGCGGGCGGCACCGCGAGCGTCACGCCGGTGATCGTGACGTTGTCGAAGACGGCGGTGGTCGTCGCGGCGTTGTCGCACGCCGAAACGGCGAGGCCGACATAGATCGGATCGGTCATCGGGATCGCGGGCGGATTGAAATACACCGACGTCCAGGTCGTCCCGTCGGGCGAGACATAACCGGCAAACGTGCTTCCCGTCCGGACGATGCGCACCCATGGGTTGGTGGTGGCGTTAACTCCGGCGTTGCTGTTGGAAATGCTGGTGGTGCCGTCGCTCGCGGTCCTAAGCTCGCACCTTGTTTGCGTCGAGTTGGTCACGACGGCCGCGCTGGCGGCCCCCGGATCGAGCGATGCGCGCATCAAGACTCCGATCTTCGGCGTTCCGGAACCCACAGACACAACCCGCGCGGTGATCGTCCCGTTGCCGGAGAGCCTCGCATACACGAAATGGAAAGAGTCTGCCGTGCCGCCGATGTCGCTCCCAGAACCCACGACGGTGCAGCTGCCGGAACTGTCCGCGCTAGCACCGCCACGGAACCCGACCGTCCCCACGTCGGCATCCGCCAACGGAGGGGGGAGGAAGGATAGAACGGCATGGACGGAGAGAGAATTCACTGTCTCGCCGCCACTGGCGTTCACCGCCGTGACCACGTAGTAGAACGTGTCGCCGCTAAGGACGCTCCGGTCCGTGTAGCTTGTAGACGAGCCGGAGACTGTGGCGATGGTGGTAAACGGACCGCCTGCCGATGTAGCCCGCTTGATGTTAAAATGGTCGGCCGTCCCGTTGAAGGCCGCCCACGCAAGCGCCACCTTGCCCGAGCTGTCCGATACGGTGACGTTTTCAACCACCGGAACCATTGTTGCGCTCACAGCAGCAGAGTTCGGACCCTCGCCCTGCAGATTCACGGCGGATAAGACATAGTAGTATGTTGTCCCTCCGCTGACGGTGGCATCGACATATTGGGTCACGTTTGTGAGGTTACCGGCGATGGTCGTAAACGGTCCGGCGGCGGATGCACCTCGCTTGATATTGTAGTGAACCGAAGCCATCGCCGTCCAATTCAACGTCACCTTGCCGATCTCAGGGACCGCTGCCAGGCCCGAGGGAGCCGACGTCACCCGGTAGGTTGCAAGGATGGATACATACCTTTGCCCGACCGTGGCCGTGGTCGTCGTGGAGTTGCCTAAAGCGAGAAACCCGGTGTCTCCGCTCCAGTGGTCAAACACCTGCCCCGTGATCGGATTGGCCGTGACGCCCGCCGTTGCGTTGAGCAAATAGGTTCCGCTTCCAGAGCCTGAATTCACGCTGAGCTTGTAGGCCGGGTCTGTCCGGAACGGCGCCGCAGGTATCCCGTCAATGACGTTTCCAGACCCGTCGATGACTTTGCGGTAGAGGTTGCAGGAGGGATTGTTCGCCCAAAGGTAGCGGACGGCCACGGGGCTCGGCACGCCGGGGGACGAGATGAGGACGCTGTTGCCGGCCACCTCGATGGTGGCATTGGCGGCATAATAAACCCCGTCCGCTCCGCAGATCGCGAAGCCTGTCGGGGCGACACCTGTCAGTTGTTGGATCGCGCTCAGAGGAACCGGCAGAGAGGACGCGTCCAGGGGCTTTCTGCCGACCATGAGCCCGGCGCCTACATTCTTGAACGTGCATCGGACACCGCCGCCGGTGATGACCGCACTTTCGAAGATCGGCCCCTGTCCGACTGCGTTGGTCGGGCTGCCTGTCTGGCCGTAAACCAGTTCTGCGGCGACGTTGGCAGCTCGCAAGCCGACATCCTGCTTGTCGCGAGGATGGATGTTGGCGGCCTCGCCGAGGTCGATGTTTGTGACAATCGCGGCATGCGGATCGGCGAGGACCGATTGGAGCTGGGCTTCGCGTATGCCCGCCCATCCGCTGCTGCTCTCGACCGGCTGCGTCTGCGCGGTCCCGTAGTTGGGCAGTTGGATGACAATGACCGGGAGGTTTTGGTTGGCGAACAGGTTGCGGACAGCACCCATAAACGCCGGCAGCAGCCTTCCGTATGGGTCGGAGGCAGACGCGTTCTGTTCGCCCTGATACCAGACCGCCGCCTTGATTTTGAACGGCGCGAGAGGCGCGAGCATGCCGTTGTAGAGACCGGACACGGAAGTGGTCGTCGCGGCGAGTCCGGTCTGGTCAAAGGCGGCCTGGGCGGTGTCGGCGAACGCCGCCGCAAAGGTCGGCTCGGTCCACGATTTGATGTCGCTGCCCGATAGGGCCGAGCAGATGATGCCGATCGGCACCTGCCGCTGCTTGTAGATCTCCCTCGCCATGAAATACGCGGTCGCGGAGAACGTGGTTCCGGTGGTCGAAGCGGTGGGCACCACCCATGATCCTCCGGCGGCCGGAACTTCCTGCGGGGAGTTCTCGGAAAGGGTCGGAACGCTGAACTGGCGGATCTTCGGATAGTTCACCGAATCGGCCACTTCCTGCGTCAGGTTGATCACGTTGATAACCTTCAATGTGCCGGCCATGTTCGACTGCCCCGAGCACAGATAGACGTCGCCCATCATGACGTTGCCGATCGTCTGAGATTGCGGACCGGAAATCACGATTGTGTAGGGACCGCCCGCGGTCAGCGAGCCAAGGAGAACCTGCCAGCGACCGTCGGCCCCCGCCATCGCCTGATAAGTCACCGCATTCATTGTCACCGACACGGTCGCGCCCGGGGTGGTCCAACCCCAAACGGGATTCTCGGTGTCGCGTTGCAAAACCATGTTGCTGGCAAAGAGAGGATGCACGAAAGGCTTTGCCGCCGCCAGCACCACAGCCGGCGTCAGACACAGAAAAAAACAAGAGAGCCGGAGTATCCGGAGCATGGTAACAAGGGGGCCTCGCTCAGTGCGGGCACGAACAATCTGAGGGAATCGCATGGGGTCTTGGGGAGACTGGCGCAGGGCCGCACCCAACGGACCACCGTTATGCGCCTCCGGGCGATTCGCTCTCCTTTTGAGGTTGATACAAATCAGGATTCCAAAGCCCGGCCCATTCGGCCAGTCAGGCATCGATCATTCATGCCTCGATGCGGCCGAATCGCCTTTCCCAGCCGTGCGACGTAAAGATCCCCGAGGATCAATCGCGGTCGCCCAGCAGCTCGTCGCGGAATTTCTCCGTCAGGAAATCGACCAGCACCCGCACCTTTTTCGGCAGGTATTCCTTCGACGGGTAGAGCAGCCACGCGGACGAATCCTCCACCGCCGTCACGAAAGAACCCGGAAACAAGTCGATCAACTCGCCCCGCCGAAGCTCGCGCCCGAGCAGGCGGCGGCGGATTTTCAAGCGTTTCACCTTTTCCGCTCCTTGCAGGTGAAGTTCCACGCATGCGCGGCGAAGCCCTACAGCGTGAGCACGAGGCAATCGTGCCGTTCGGGGTCGCCGGTTGCCGCGGACGACCGTGCTTGGCGATGCAGCCCGGCGTCGCGCACACCACCGCGTCCAGCGAACACAGCCGGATGCTCGCGGTGCCCTTGTCTTTTGCGGTCTCACCCGAATCCCGACGTCGATGTGCACGGCCACCCGTCCTTTCCGTGTGCTGGCGGGGACAGCCAATTCAAAGGTGGCTATCGGCGCTTATTCGTTAACTTCGTTAAGCGACCAATCGAAGATCTGGTAGGCGACGGATTTCTCTTTCGGATGGGTGTGACTGTATTTGAAAAACACAGGCATGGCGCCTTCCGGCATCTGGGCTTTTTTCCAGTCGAAGAGCTTCGAGATCGCCAGCTGTGAACCTTCGTCCCGGATGGCTTTGGGGCTGTTGATAAACGCTCCCGTCAGCTGGTCTAGCTGCACGTTGATTGTGTCCTGCGAGAATGGAATGGGGCTCAGATCCGGTCCGCCGAGGCTGGCCCGGTTCAACACGAAGACGGTGCGGAGATCGCGGAAGCGGGATGCAATCTCCTTCTCCAGCGCATTCAAGCTGAGCGTGCGCCCTCCCACGGTGACGTCCAAGGCCTCAAAGAACGGAGAGTCTTCCGGAGCGACGCTCTTCAGGGGATAATTCCGCAAGACCTTTTGGAGAACCCAAACATTGTAGGCGTTGAGGTAGAAGGCCAAGCCGTCCTGTTTGGATTGGGCGATGTCATCGACGATTTTTTGGAGAGCCGCCAGATCGTCCGCATTTTGCTTCCAAGCGGCGTAACGGACACCTTTGGGGGTGATGTATTTGCCCATCAATTTGGCATAGCTTTCCATGACACCGCTAAAGGCGATGGCTTGGGGATGGAGGCGTTCGTCGGAGGGTAGTCCGGGGATTTGCCCCGAGCGCGCTTTCACGTCCGCAATGATGCGGGCATCCACGGCATCGCGCCGGTCAGGGAAAGCGCCGGCGTGGGCCAGCACATACGCTTCCACGGACGAAGAGGGCAGAATGTTGAGGTTGTTGATCGGTATGGGCGGTTGGTCGACCGCCGGGCTGAATGCCTCGCCCGTCTTCGTCTTGGTCGTCTCCGAGGTGCGATACGCTTCAACGCCCACGGCCACGTTGTCTTTGTAGTAAATCCGACTGCCCGCGTTGATGCCGTTTTTATGGTAGGTTTCCATGGGGCGCTTGATCGTGTTGGGGCCGGCGATCAGAGCATTGCCGACGACGTTTGCCTTGGTCGGTTGCGTCGATTGGTCGCCGCCGTTGTATACCATGAAGCCGCCAAAGCCAGGGTTGTAGACGAGGTTATTGAGAATGGTGGATTCGCTCCCGCCTCCGGCCACGGGATTCCTAAATGCGTTGTGGGCAAAAAGGTTTCCTTGGACGAGGACGTTGCGCGTATCCGGTCCGACGATGAGACCGGCGGAGTGGGTTCCGCCTTTGGGGTGTCCCTTCGAGAGTCCTTCGGCGATGATGCAGTTGCGGACGACGATATCGTGGGAGCCCTTGCCCCAAATTTGGACGTTTTCATCGATCGCCCACATGATCGAGCAATTCTCGACCAGCACGTTGTAGTTGGGATCGCGTCCGTCCTGGGAGCCTTCGATCGCGATGCCGTCGCGATTTTGAGGGTCGGAGTTGGTGAGCAGGGCGCCCACGCGGACTCGGATGTTTCTGATGATCACATCGTGCGCGCGGATGCGGAGTTTGTCGCCCATCAGGGTGATGCCGGGGGGCGGGGCGGATTCGCCTTCGACCGTCACGAAGGGGCTGTTAAAAACCAGCTTGTCCTTCAGCCAGATCTCGCCAGCGACGGCGAAGCGGATGATGCGGGGTTCCCTTACGTCGAGAGCCTCGCGCAAAGTGCCGGGGCCTTTCTCATCGAGACTGGTGACAGTGATCACACGACCGCCCTCGCCTCCTTTTGTGGGCCAAGGAGCGCCAGTCGCATCAACCAAGGGTGCGAGCGGGGCCGCAAACGCAGCGATTCCGCCCAAGGCGGCGATCATCAAGATACAATTAACAAGGCGAGAAACCGGAGTTATGGACATGGGAAAACCTCAGCGGGCATGGATTTCAGTAACGTTCGGGGGAAAAGCCACATGGAAGCCTCCATGTGCGCAAAAGCGGTCATGGAAGCAGGGTCCAGATAGACGAGCGTTGTTTGAACTGTTCGTGCGTCAGTCGTTCGAGGTGACCATCGAGAAAGACCACGTTGGCTGCACCGGAATGGCGAAAGGCGACGGCATGGGTGGTAGCAACTTCGGAAGCCGGATCGGAGAACGTATACGAATCTATGCCGTCCTGATACAGCTGCCAATCAAGGGAGTCTGCCGCCTCCATGGTCTTGGTCGGGTCCGGCACCCGGTTGGGGTAAAAGGAGCGCCAGCGAGGCTTGGCAGTCTTGTTCGGCGTCCAAGCAATGTTTCCATCGTTGTTTATGCCGTATCCACCCCACTTGGCTGCGATGGCCGTGCCAGCCGTGGGACAACGGAAAATCAGATCTGTGGTCCCGGTGGCGCCGGCGGCGGTTTCGCCCATGATCCGCTGGAAATCGGCGTTGTCATACCAGTTGGCAAGGATGCCATTCGCGTCCACGGACTGGTTGGGGACATAAAGACCGCGATTGTCGGCCACATAGATCCCACCAGCTGCATGAATTTGCCGTAGGTTGCTAGCGCACTGGGAAGCACGAGTGGCCTCACGAACCTTTCCGATGGATGGAACCAGGATCGCCGCAAGGATGCCGATAATGGCGATCACCGAAAGGAGTTCGACCAAGGTAAATCCGCGATTGCAGGAAAAGGGGCGCATGGGGCGGAGGGAGCCGAGGGTATCGGGTTGGTGACTGTGTTACTCGGCAACTTCGATGGAGAAATCGTCGATCGCCAGAGTTTGCCCAACCCCGTCTCCCTCGCCGTTTGACCAACGCAACCAGAAGGTGGCCCCGGAGGCAACTGAGAGCCTTTTGAGGGTGGCGACGATCTGCTTGGAATTCTCGGGCGCGTTGCCGTTGAGAGCGGTCAATGCGGTGGCGCCCGACTTGGGGGCTTGAAACCCCAGTTCAGGTGCGTCCGTCCAGACTGAGGGGCCGGACTGCGTGAGCGAAGTGGCCGAGGAAGAGAACTGCACCTTGAGGCGGTCGGGGCCACCGGTGGTCTGCGCCCACTGTTTGCCGGTGTAGGAAACCTTCAGCGCGACGATGGCCTTGCCGGTGTCGTTCTTAATACACACCCCGATCATGCCGACGAGACGGTTGCCCTTGTGCTCGCCGCGAATGACGCCGAACGAGGCGTTGTCCCCGTTGGAGCGAAGCACAAGCAAGGGGGGATTAATGCTCGGCGAGCCGCCGTTGGACGTGCGGTAATTGGCCGCCGGCTGTCCGTTCACGGCGGCATGCCAACCGGGATAGGTAACGTTGTCAGTCCACGGCAGAATGCCGGCGGGAAAAAGTTTCCCATCTGTCTTGTCGAACGATTGGATGGCCGTCGGCGCATTCGCCGTCAGACTAATTTGAGCCGAAGCCAAACAGGGAAAAAAAACGACAGCCAGCGATAAGGGGGCAAAGGTGTATAAGCGCATTTGTAGCAAGGATGGAAAGGGTTGAGATTAACGAAAGAAAACGACGGCGCTCACCGCGCTCATTTCACAAAGTGGGGCTCGTAAACGAAAAAACCGATACGACATGTCGTTCTTGTCGGCAAATCGACGCAGCCTGATACAGATAAGCTCCACCACTGCGATACTGCGGCTCCGATCTTGCGACGGCATCTTAACTGTATCAGACGCGCCGATGTAGTCCCCTCATCTCGGCGTTCGCATACACGAACACCCCGCCGCAATTGAGTGAAGCGGTCGTCCGTCGAGTTCTCCCGCCTTGAAACGCTCCATACACACATATTTCGCCAGCCCACGCCGCGGCTTCGCCCTTCTCATCACCGTCACGCTCCTCGCGTTTCTGGTGCTGCTGCTCGTGTCCCTCGCGTCGTTGACGCGCGTGGAAACCCAGGTTGCCGGCAATAGCCAGAAAATCGTCCTCGCCCGCCAAAACGCCCAATTCGCCCTGAACCTCGCCATCGGGAATTTGCAGGTTGCAGCCGGCAAGGATCGCCGCGTCACGGCAACCTCCGGTGCCTTTGCTCCATCCGGTGTCACTGTTCACGCCTCCAAGAAAAACTGGACCGGCGCGTGGAACAGCGAGACTTCAACCACGCCTTCCTTCGTCGGCTGGCTGGTTTCCAACACTTCGGCATCCACGGGTTCAACCGCCGCCTCCGCGCCTGCTATCGTGGGCACCGCCGTAGGCAACAGCGTGGTCATCCTGGGCACAGGCACGCTGGGTTCCTCAGCACCCGCCACCGATCAGGTGCTGGTCGAACGCCGTGATATTCCGTCGAGCAACATCCCCGGACTCGCCTCCGCCACCTCCGTAACCGTCGGCCAATACGCATGGTGGATATCCGACGAAGGCGTAAAGCTCAACCTCGCCACCCCCTCCCGTATCGACCAACTCGTTTCAGCCGACGCCGGTTTCACCGATGATGCCGACCGCAACCGCATCGCCCAGCGCATCGCCCACCGTGTCGGCGCAGAAACCTTTTCCGAATTCTCACTCAAGGCCGAGGACGACTCCGCCTCGCTCGCACGCTGGCAGGCGCTGAGACAGGTCATCACGTCCGCCCAGCTCAAATTCACCTCCGCACTCGGAATCAATGCCGCCGCGCAGGATTACCTCAGTCTCCACTCGCACGACTTCACCACCTGCTCCTATGGAGTGCTCGCAGACTCTTCGCCTGCCGCGAGCGGGACCGAAGCCCCCCTTGAAACGTCGATGATTCGCGGCGGGCTGCGCAAAAATCTCTCCGACTCCGCCAATGGCGAAACCCTTCCTCAAGTATTGCTCAATTTCATCAAGAGCCGTCCCTACTCCACGGGTTCCTCATCCCTCCCTGAAATACGCATCGATTCCTATGCGGCAAAAGAGCACCCCCTGTGTCCCCTCGTCACGGAGGTGGCGGTGGACTTCGTGCCATATCGCCGCGAGAGCGACAACAAGCTCATGGTAAAGGCCCGAGTCAAAGTCGAGATCGCCAACCCCTACTCCCTTCCGATTCAGAACAAGAGCACCACGCCGTCCGCCTACGACGGCTTCCGGGTAATCTTAAATAACCTGCCCAGAATCACTGTAAATTTGCTATCCCCCACCATCGATCTGAACCGCGTGTTCGATCCCGCCCTGAACAGTCAAGGCACGGCGCTACCCATATCTACTCCGCTCGCACCGGGCGAGGTGCGCGTCCTCTCGACCGAAACCGATTACGCGACTAGCATCACGCTCTCGGGCACAACCGCCACGCTCGACTACACCGTGCCAGCGATTACGGCCACGTCCGCGAACTTCGGGACGGATGGGTTTGGTCTTTCGCTCCGAATCAACGACGCCGCCAAGGCCGAACTGTGCAACTTCCTCGGCGTAAGCTACGCCGCTGGCTCGCGTTCCGGCATACCCGCGATCATCGTAGCAACCGATACGCTCGACGACGTTTATCGTCAGCGTGGTTTCTCCTATCACGTCCGCCTCAACCCGGCGGTCAAGTCCTGGCGGGATTGGACGCGCTCCTCTGACTTTGATTCGGACGCGCCACTCGCCTGCCCTATTAACCTCCAATGGAAAGTAGCGAACCTTTTGACCACCCATAACATCCCATGGGCGACCACCCGAACATTCAAACCCGCTGACTCCTACGACACGGTCATGGGTCCCCTGAACAGCGCCAGTGGATACCCCTACAGCCCCATCGACCTGGCCAACACTGCGGCAAGTCAGTTTGCCCTGTCCGAGTTCTTTTCCCGAGCACGGCTCATTCCTGTCATCTACGACCAACCCGTCGGCTCCCTCTTTTCGATCGGCGAACTCACACATCTCCCCCTCTCGCCTTTGGGTGTGACCACGGAACGCTGGCTAACGCCCAATACCCGACACATGGCCTTCTCGGTCGGCCGCCCTGAGGGCGGCAAAGCCGTTGACGGCCCCAACGCCCTCTTCGATCGCGCTTTCTTCGCGGCCGTGCCCGCCACTTGGCAGCCCGGCAAACTCCTGCCCGACTACCGTCTCCAGCCCGTCGCGCACTCCACCTTCGGCTCACCTGTGCTCGCGGATCTTCAAGGCCAGGACGCCGCTCTCTTTCTACTCAGCCAAGGCGCGTTCAATATCAACAGCACCTCCGTCCCCGCCTGGCGAGGCCTCCTAGCCCGAGCCATCGTCAACTGGACCAACTATCAGGGAAACTCGCCTTCAGGCACAAGCGATGGCCTGCCCGTCCTGCGCAACCCGGTCGTCGCCCGTCCGGAAACTTCCCACTTCGGCACCGCAACCGTCACCGACGACATCTTTCCCATCCGCCAGCTCACCGACGCCGAAGTCACGAAACTTGTCACGGAAATCGCCACCCGCATCGACGCCCGCGCCACGCCCTTCACCTGCCTGCGCGAATTCTTCGCCGACCGTGTGCTCAACGACGCCATCGCCGCCTCTGGCGTCAATCAGGCGCTCATCGATGCCGCCAATTCCAGCGGCGACGAACACTGGCTCGGCGCAGGCCAGTGGGTTTCCCCTGAAAAACTCGCCGCGGCCCTCGCTCCATTCCTCTCCGCCCGCTCCGACACTTTTCGCATCCGCGCCTACGGAGCCGTCGTCAATCCGATCACTTCTCAAATCGAGGGTGAGGCCTGGCTCGAAGCCGTCGTCCAGCGCTTCCCCGAGCTCGTCACCCCGTCCACCCGGGCCAACGAACTCCTTAAAACCATCGATACCTTCGGCCGCCGCTTTAAAGTCGTGTCCTTCCGCTGGCTCTCGAAAGACGAAATCTGACCCCCCATGCCCCGCCCCCTTTCGATGTTCCTCCGTTTCACGCTGATCGCCGCCTCCCTGGCCGCGTGGTCTCGCGCCCAGCCCCCGCCTGCCGAAGAGTCGATCAACGCTAAGCTCCGCTTCGTCTGGGCCTCTCCGTCCGCTGCGCCCGATCTCGTGATCCTCAAGCCCGGAAAGCCTCCTCAACTCACTCCGATCGTCCCGGCCCGTCTCGGCTTCGGCCCTGTGCAAGACTACCGCGGTCCGCGCACGCTGCGTTTATATCATCCCGCCATCGGCGAAGCCGCTCCTGCCCTCGCGGGCGAGGCCCCGATTCCCCCGGGTGGCTCCGAGTGGATCGTTCTGCTCACGCCCCGACCCGACTTGCCCGGCAACGTGACCGTCGCCTTCATTGCGGAAAACACGAAAACCTTCCCGCCCGACTCCTTTCTTATCGTGAACCTCACCTCCGCGATAATCGGCGGACGCTTTGGCGGCAAAGAGTTCGTGCTCCAGCCCGGCCTGAACACTCCCTTGGCCGTCCCTCCTCGCGCCGATCCGCCGCTCTCTCTGCAATTGGCCGTCCGCTACAAGCAACGCGTCGTCCCCCTCATCGACAGTCCCATGATCTTGGCGCCTGGCACCCGCAGTCTCTTTCTCGTGGGGCCGCCTCCCCGCGCCGGCTCTCTCAACATCCTCACTTTCTTCGTCAAAGATCCGAGCATCAGCCCTCCCGCCGAAAAACCGCAGCAGTGAGCCGCCTCCGCCGGAACGAAGATCGCCGATTTCCCATGAGCGAACCCGCCATCCATCACTTCACCGACCATGGACGCACCTGCGTCATTACAAGCCCGCGCCCACCGCGCCATTGGTATAACTACCTCTGGAGCGAACAGGGCTACTGCACCCAAGTCTCGCAGATGGGCCACGGCCGCAGCTACTATCTCAACGCCAAGTCCGACCTGTGCATGATCAACAATCAGGACGCCAAGTATCTCTACTTGCGCGACGACGACTCCGGCGTCGCCTGGAACATCGGCGAAGGCCCCCTTAACGAGCCAGTCGAGAACTACTCCTGCGCCCACACCCAGAGCCATTCGATCATAGCCTCCGACAAGGATGGCATCTCAGCTTCATGGCTCACCTTCGTCCCCTACGACGCCTTTCACGAGGTGTGGGTTGTCCGACTGAAAAACACCTCGGCACACGCCCGTCGCCTCAGCGTATTCTCGGCCGTCACCTTCGAACTCGAAGGCTTCAAATATCCGCGCTACTACGAAATGTATCGCAGCTGCGAGACCGCCTTTCTCCCCGATCTAAACGGCATCTACTGCGACGCGCGCCACCCCTTCGCGCCCCATCCTCGCTACAACGGCTACCTTGCCTCCTCCGCGCCCGTCGCCGCCTACGACGGCGACCTCGCCAAATTCGTCGGCACCACCGGCACCATCACCAAGCTCGACGCCAGCGTCGCCGCCCTCTTCCAAAAACCCGCCGTCGTGACCAACGGCGGCGACTGCACCAACTCCGACGCCACCCTCTTCGTCCTCGGTGCCGTCCTTCAAAACAAACTCATCCTCTCCCCCGGCGAGGAAAAGGAGATCACCCTCGTCTTCGGCGTGGCCGAATCCCCCTCCGACGCCTCCGCCACCGCGCGACGCTTCTTCGACCGCGACCAACGCGACGCCGCTCTCGAAGCGACCAAGCGCCACATCAGGACGAAATACGACCAGCTCACCCTCGACACGCCCGACGTCCGCATCAACGCCGTCATGAACTCTTGGGCGAAGAAGCAGGTGGACTTCTGCATCGTCGGCAAAAAAGGCGTGCGCGACAACCTCCAGATTGCCGTCGGCCTGCTCAACTTCCGCCCCGAACGCGCCAAGGCCGAGATCATCGAGTGCCTCCGCCACCAGTTCCGTGCCGGCCACGCCGTGCTCACCTGGCTCCCCTACGACGACACGCGCTATTCCGACCAGCCCTTCTGGATCATCTGGGCCGTGTGCGAACTCATCAAGGAGACCGGCGACTTCGGCCTGCTCGACCTCGACATCGAATACCAGGACGGCGGCTCCGGCACGATGCGCGAACACGTGGACGCGGCCGTCCGCCGCCTGATCGAGGACAAGGGCCGCAGCGGCCTCGTGCGCATCATGTTCGCCGACTGGAACGACGCGCTCAACATCACGACCGACCCCGAGGCCGAATCGGTCATGCTCTCCGAGCAATTCTGCCTCGCCCTCCGCGAACTCGCCGCGCTCATGACCAAGATCGGCGACACCGTCCGCGCCGCCGAGCTCCTGAAGGAATATGAACTCCTCAAGGAGACGATCAACCGCGTCGCCTGGGACGGCGAGTGGTATATGCGCGCCCTGAGCCGCGATGAAAAAATCGGCTCCCGCGACAGCGAAGGCAGCAAAATCTACATCAACGCCCAGTCGTGGGCCATCCTGGCCGACCTCCCCGACCCCGCACGCCTCAAGCAGGTGCTCGCCTCCATCGACTCGATGGAGCACGAGTTCGGTTTTCCCATCAACAAGCCGCCTTATCCAAAATACTCGCCTCACGTCGGTCGCATGTCCGGCATGTTGCCCGGCCTGTTCGAGAACGGCGGAGTCTATTGCCACGCCACAGGCTTCAAGATCATGGCCGACTGCAAGGCGGGGCGCGCCGCCGAAGCCATCCGCACGCTCAAAAAAATCATGCCCGACAGCGAGGTGAACCCCTCGACCCAGTCGGGGGCAGAACCTTACGTCTTCACCAACTGCTTTTCAATTCATCCGAAATATTACGGGCGGTCCTACCAGTCGTGGACCACCGGCACGTCGGCCTGGACGCTCATGGGGCTCGTCGAGGGAATTTTCGGACTGAAACGCGACTACGATGGTCTCGTCATCGCGCCCTGTTTTCCCCCGCAATGGACAAGGGCGACCATAACCCGTGCGTTCCGCGGCACACGATACGTCATCACGTTCTCCAACCCTCAAGGCGGCTCGACCCGGGTGGCCACCATAACGGTCGACGGGAAGAAAATCGAAGGCCATACCTTGCCTCTCTTCACCGATAGTGAAGTGCACAACGTGGTGGTAACGCTGAAAGCCTGAGACCCCCGATGAAACCCCAAGCAAAACTTTTCGTCCGACCGTCCGTCTTCCTTCTTGCAACCGCCATTGTGATCGCCGCACTCCCGCTTGCCGCGGCGGAGCCCGCCGCGGCTTCCGTTTCTTCCAGCATCCCCAAACCCGTGTTTGCCTACGATCCCGCCCGGCGCGAAGCCGGCGGCATCGTCGCGTTTGACGGCACCACGCCCTCCCAAGTCATCACCCGCGACGGACGCCAAGGACTCAACTTTACCAGCATACGCGGGCGCGCAGGACTGCCGCAGCACACGGCTGCAAGCGCCCGGGGGACGGCAGCCTTCTGGGTGTTGCCACTGCAGGATTGTGCTCCGGCCACCCAGCTCCCCGCACATGGTAAATCGAATTCTTTCTACGATAGAATCGTGTTCCTGAGCGACAGAGAAGCCGTGCAGGAAATCGAGGCGGCAAACTTTTGTTTTCTTTTCGACACCGGCTGGTATCCGGCGCTGATGGCCAAATTCGGCCATGGCACCATGCATCAGGCGGCGTTCGGCCCGAACCGCATCGGCATGGCGTCGGCCGGGTATCTGCCGCTGCATGCGCTGCACTGGTATCACCTCGCCGTGACCTGGGACCACGAAACCCACGTTTACGTCCTCTACGTCAACGGCGTCAAAGTCGGGCATTCTGACACCATGGAATGGCCAACTCCTCCGTCGAACGACCAGCCCGCGCCTTGGCTTTATTTTGGAAGCCCGACCTACGCGATGGGAGACATTTCGTTTTACGACCAGGCGTTGACCGGCCCGCAGTTGCGCGAGCTGTTTCAGGCGCAGGCAAAATCGAAGGACCGTGAGTTCCAACCTGAACTGGAAAAGATGTTCGAAGGACGCGGCCTGCCCCCGTTCGACTGGAAGCCCGACGCCTCTTGGCATAAGAGCCTCGCGCTGCCGCTCAAAACGGACGCCGATTACGAGCATTTTTTCCAGCAAGGCTCCGGCCCAAGCGTCCGTTTCATCGGGGAAGGCATGCGGATCACGACACCCGGCTTTGACGAATACTACAAACGAATGGGGCAATCTCGCACCGGAGGGCAGATGGACATGACGCGCATGTATCTCTGGACCCGCCAGGTGTGGCAGGGGGACCTGTATGTCACGGTTGAATTCCAGCTCCACCAGCATGGCGGACTGGCCCTGCTAATGGCGCAGGCCGCAGGCATGCAAGGCGAGGATTTCCTCAACGACTACCCGTTGCGTTCCGACGGTTCCATGAGCGTCGTCCACAGGGAAGACGTAAGGAATTACCACTGGGAATTCTATCGCGAGATGGCCGATTGCCGGAACGACTTGGTCACGCATGGCTGCTTCAAGAACCCCTGGCTGCGTCCAATGGCGTTCCAGGTTGAAAACCGCCACTGGGAACTCGGCCGCTGGTATCGCCTCGAGTTTTTGCAGCAAGGCCCGCGCATACGCGGCGCGATCGACGGCGTGACCGTGATCGACGCCATGGACACCGGCTTCGACAACAACGGCCCCGTGCTCCGGCATGGACGCGTCGCCCTCCGCGCGATGATGCGCACAGACATGACCTTCCGAGACCTGGAGATATGGACGCATCCGGATTTCGTTGCGGCCCCCTAACAAGGTAAAACGAAGGCGGAATGATCTCATCGAAGCACATACCGCCTCCTCTCTCCCGTGAAAAAAACACCCATTCGCGTCGGCATTATCGGTCTTGGAGGCTACGCAGGCTCTCATCACGACTGCCTTCTCACGCTTGAATCAAAGAATGAAGCCCGCCTCGTCTGCACCTGCGATCCGCAGGCGCAGGCCTTCGCCGCCCAGCAGGCAGCGCGTCACTTCACCCGGCGTGGCGTCAAAGTCTTCGGCGATTACCGCACCATGCTCGATGCCTGCGGCCACGAACTCGACCTGCTCGTCGTCCCAACGCCCATTCCCCTGCACGCTGAGATGCACCGCGCTGGCGTCGAACGCGGCATCGCCGTCTATCTCGAAAAACCTCCAACCCTCGACCACCGCGAACTGGAGCGCATGATCGCCACCGACCGCGCCGCCCAAAAGGCCACGCTCGTCGGCTTCAATTACATCATTGAACGCGCCCGCCTCGCCCTCAAGCAACGCATTCTCTGCGGCGAGTTCGGCACTCTGCGGGAGGCCCGCCTGCTTGCCCGGTGGCCGCGCCCATGCAGCTATTTCACCCGCAACAACTGGGCCGGCCGTCTCCTCGGTGCCGACGGCAGTGTCATCCTGGACTCCTGCTTCGGAAACGCCATGGCCCACTTCGTCCACAACCTCCTGTTCTGGGTCGGCCCGCTCGGCCTCATGAGCTGGGGTCAGCCCGAGACGGTCCGAGCGGAACTCTACCGCGCGCACGCCATCGAGGGTGCCGACACCGTTTTCTCCGAGGCCCGCACAGCCGACGGCGTCATGTTGCGTTTCGCCCTCACCCACGCCTGTGACGATGGCCGCAGCCACGCCGAGACCCTCGTCTGCGATCACGCAGTTATCCGCTACGTGGTCGATGGTCAGGCGGAGATACGCTGGAACGACGGACGCGTCGAAACCATCGCCCTCGATCCCTTCAACGCCCTCGTGGAAAACCACCTCGACTACTACCGCTACCTGCGCGGCGAAAGCACCCGCCCCGCCACCACCTTGGTCGATTCGCGGCCCTTCGTAGAACTCAACAATCTCATCTACATCTCCTGCGCAGAGATCATCCCGGTCCCGGCGAACCTCGTGAAATCGGTCATCAAGCCCAAGGATGGCCAAACCTATTTGTCCGTCGAAGGCTTGCCGTCCGCATTGGATGAATTCCTCGCCTCTGGTCGCTGGCCCAGCGCAGCTCTCGGCTGGCACTCAGGTCGGCCAGTCACCGCTGACGACCTCCCTCGCTTCATCCCCACGCTGAAGTCACTCCTCGCCCAGCAGGGTGCAACCAGGTGAACCTGTGACCAATCGAGACAACATCACGTTGACCGAAGCGCGCGATTTGCTGCGAATCATGGGCGGACTAAAACCCGCATTGGAGGTGCTCATGGCGCAATTTAACGTGCTTCAGGCCCGCGCCCAGGCATTGCTTGCCCTCGCCGCGCTCACCCTGACGATCACCGGTTTCTCCGGCCCCAGGATAGCATCGGCAGGGGCGTTTAGCCGCCACGCCCTCGCGGCCGGACTCACCTTTGTGCTCATCAGTGTCGTCCTTGTCCTGACCATGGGCCTGCGCATCCGTTGGGTCACCCAGTTCCGTGGCGACACCGACGAACAACTGCTCGTCTCCATCCTGAACTACCGCGACGAAAAAACCCGCGGCTTGGGATGGCAGCTCGGGCTTCTGGGCGCGGGCCTCACCGCATACGTGGCCGGCGTGGTCTCCTATTTCATCCTCGGAGCTCCCTGATAGGGCGCACCACGCAATAGGCCCGTTTTCCATTCATGAAAAATACCTCCCCCCTATCAGTCATCGCACTCGCTTCTCCTGTATACTGGCCGGATGCAAGCGAACTTCGCTGCGTCTTTGACACACTCGCCACTCATCTGTCCGCAGCATGCTCCACGCCGCTGGCGCTTCACCTGATCCACGGTGCTCCGACCGACGCCCGGCTGTCGGCCTTCGACGGCAAGACTGCCGTGCTGCTGCCACTGAGCGGCGGCGTACAACCAGCGCTCGTCAACCTCTCGGCCCGCCTGCACCACAGTGCCCTCGCCAACGCCTACCTGCCCGGCTTCCTACCCGTCGAACTCGGCGCGCAGTTATTGCATCGCAATGCTCATCCCGCCTGCACCGATTTCTTCGCGCACGCGCGCCTCGCCGGCCGCCCCTCCCGCTGGCTTGCCTCCATAAAGGCATTACACGCCTACGCACGTGCCTATGCGGCCGTCGCCGCGCTCCGCTCCGCCCGTATCCTACGTATCGGCGAGACCGAACCCTGGGTCATCAACAGCACCCGCGATCCCGCTCGTTTTCGGGCGGCACTCGGTTGCGAAATCATCCCGCTTCCCGCGCAGGCTCTTTATGATGAATTTGCCCGCGTGTCCGACAATGATCCGGACTCCATCTTGCTGTCTGATGGTTGGTGGGGCGCCGCTTGCCAGCGTCTTGACACGGGCATGGCCGACGCATGCAAAGCCACGCGTGTTGCCGTCGCCATGCGCCGTCTGCTTGCTGCTCACGATGCCGACGCGCTCGCCATGGCCTGCTTCGCCATGATCGGCGTGCTCGACACCACCAGTTGTCTGGCACTCTCCACACTCAACGACTCCGCAAACGCCATCGGTGCCTGCGAAGGAGACCTCGACGCCGCCGTCACCCTATACCTGCTGAAACAGCTCGGTGCCGATTTCGTATGGATCGCAAACCCCATCATCCATGCCTCCGATTGCTTGGACCTAGCCCACTGCACCGCGCCTCGCTGCGCCTGTGGTGAAAAGCTGCCCTACCGCCTGATGCGTCACCACGAAAGCGGCCGAGGCATTTCCCCCGAGGTGCGCCTGCCCGGCGAACGTGTCGTAACCCTCGCCCGCATTGGCGCCAATCTCACCGAGCTTTGCGTCCATCCGGGCCGCACCGAGACCGTGGCCAAACAACCAACCTGCCACACGCAGATCCGCGTACACGTGCCTTCGTCACGGTGCTTTCTCGATACCCTGAACGGCACCCACATTGTGATGAGTTACGGCGATCTGTGCGAAGAACTCTCCGTCTGCGCAGAATTGCTCGGTCTTCGCCTGACGGGCTCCTCCGATCTGAAATCGACCGCACGATCGGCGCAACCGGTCCCTGTTCCTTTCTGCGCCTGCGCAACCGAGCGGCAGGTTCTCATCGACGGAAATGCTTAAAGAACCTCAAATCGGTCGGGCGCGCTGACATCGTAGCCACCCTAGTCTGGATCGACACCATCAGCCGAGATGTCCTCGGACCGCACTTGGAGTGGCTTCAGAAAAGCCCTCTCTTTTAGGCGAAAACCACTTCGGCACAATATCCACCCATCTTAAACGGCAGCTCTCCAACCAGCCCCCATGAATCTCTCTTTCGAAATCCTCTCAGAGCACATCTGCACCTGGAAACTCGGCGAACGCCTGCTCGCCCGCTACCAAGCCCGGCCCGAGGTTCCGCCCACCGAAAGCCCCCGTCCCGTCCTGCACCCCGTATTCACGCTTGGCGGGGTCCCCGTCACGGACTTCCGCCCCGCCGACCACCCTTGGCATCACGGCATCGCCTGGGCCTTTACCTACATCAACGGCGACACTTTTTGGGGCGGGCCGACCTACCGTCGCGCAACCGCCGCCTACGAATGGATGGAGAATCATGGCCAACAGATTCACCGTGCCTGGACCAAACTTCCCCCGCCCGCCTGCGGCATCGTTCAGGAAGTCGAGTGGCGAGCCGCCGCAGGCCGGCCCCTTCTGCGCGAGATTCGCACCATCTCGGCCAGCCTTGCGGCGACCGGGTGGGCCCTGCATTTCCACAGCCATTTCGACAACATATCTGGCACGGAACTGGTCTGCACTTCGCCTGTTGGCGAAGGCCGGACGGAAGGCGGTTATTTTGGCCTTATGTGGCGCGGGCATCCGAGCTGGGCGCATGGCAAAGTTTTTCTGGCCGAAGGAGAGACGGATTCCGCGATGGGCAGGCACGCCGCCTGGCTCGCCTACGAGCGCCCCCGCACGGCAGACAGCGCCCCCGCGGTTCTGATTTTCCGCGATGATGCGCGCAACCCTCGCCATCCCACGGCATGGTTTGAACGCCACGCCAACCAGCCGCTCGTGACCTTCGCGTTCGCCTATCGGGAACCCTGGCGCATCTCCGCAGGGGAGAATTTTGAGCTGCGCCATGAAATAATTGTCCGCGACGGCACATGGGGGGAAATCACGAAAGACTGAAGTCGCCCGTTTCCCGTCACAACCCGCCTTTGACCGCCCTTTACAATGAATAAGCTGCTCATCCCCGTCATCATCCTGTCACTCGGCGCGTCCCTCCGCTCCGACGTCGTTCCCGCCCCGTTGTTCACCGACAACGCCGTCCTCCAGCGCGACAAACCCCTTCCTGTCTGGGGCATGGCCGACGCCGGGGAAAAAGTCTCTGTAACCTTCGCCAATCAGACCCTCGCCACCACCGCCGATGCTACCGGCAAATGGCACGTCACTCTCGCTACCCTGCCGACCCGGGCCGAAGGGACCAACCTCGTCATCAAGGGGAAGAACACGATAACCCTTACCAACGTCGTCGTAGGTGAAGTCTGGATCGCCTCAGGCCAGTCCAACATGGAGTTCACCGTCAAGAACACCTACGACGCCGCCATCGACATCCCTGCTTCGGTCACCTGTCCACTGATCCGTCACATCCAGATCAAGACCACCATCGCCGATGCCCCTGTCGCAACCGCCATGATCGAACGCGCCACTTGGGAAATAACCAGCCCCAAGACCACCGGTGCGTTCTCAGCCGTCGGCTATTACTTCGCCAAGGATCTTTATCAGACGCTCGGCGTCCCTGTGGGCATCATCAGCAGCAATGTAGGCGGCACCCCCGTCGAATCCTGGATACCCTCCGAGGCCTACCAAACCGTTCCCGACGTGGCCGCCAAGGTAAAGGCGCGCTGGGACGCCGTCCTCGCCGAGTTTCCCACTAAGAAAGCCGCATACGAAGCCGAGCTCGCCGCCTGGAACCGGGAGCAGTCCACCGCTCGAGCGACAGGACAACCATTCGCAAAAAACGCTCCGCGCGAACCCGCCGGTCCTGGACACAAATACACGCCGTCAGGCCTCTACAACGGCATGATCAACCCGCTCGTGCCCTACGCTATCCGCGGAGCCATCTGGTATCAGGGTGAAAACAACGCCGGGCATGCCGATGAATACCATGCATTGTTCTCCGCCATGATCGAAAGCTGACGCGCCAAATTCGGCCAGGGCGATTTCCCCTTCTACTGGGTGCAACTCGCGAACTACTGGAATCCTCAGGACACCAGCTGGGCCTTTTTACGCGAAGCTCAGACCAATACCCTCGCCGTCCCACACACAGGGCAGGTCGTGACTGTCGACATCGGCGATCGTAGCGACATCCATCCGCGTAACAAGCAGACCGTCGGCCGCCGCCTCGCACGCATAGCGCTTAAAAACGACTATGGCTTCGGATCGCTCGAAAGCAGTGGCCCGGTCTTGAACCAAGCCAAGCGCGATGGCACCGGATTTAAAATCACCTTCACGCACACTGCTGGCGGCCTGATTGCCCCGCTCAACGAACTCTCTGGCTTCGAACTCGCGGGCGCGGACAAGGTTTTCAAACCCGCCGAGGCCAAGATCGAAAACGATACCGTCATCGCAACCAGCATCCAAGTATCTGAGCCCGTCGCGGTGCGCTACGCTTGGCGCAATGCGCCCATCGCCGGCCTCTTCAACAAAGAGGGCCTCCCGGCCGCCCCTTTCCGCACCGACAACTGGTGAACGTTCAAAGAACGTGTTTCGCTACTGTTTGATCCCCCCCTCCATCAACTATCCAGCGGGATCTCCCACTACCCCAAGATGCCGCCCGCCGACTACTTGCGTCGCGTTACGGATTAAGATCACCGTTTCGTGAGGTTTTCGTTGGAGCACCAGATTAAATTCAAATCATGCGCCAGCGAGGTCGCGTTAAACCGACCACCAATCGCCGCCTGAAAAATAGCAATGGTTAGAGGCCCGTTAAGCATGGCATGCAGGAGCAAGGCAGCGGCCTTTTGTGTCGCCCACGGCGGAGTAAGACGCATCCGCAGAACAGCCGCCCGGTAACGACGCTCCCGCTGGAAGCGAAACAAGCATTTGGCCGATAGACGTAGATATTCCTGTGCGGTCAGCCCTCGCACAGTCTCGCCCTCAAACGCACGCGCCCATTGTTGGGTGATGCCAATCAGAATGGGATGCGCCGTCTGTCCGCGTGAAATGTGCCTCACGCAATAGGGACAGGCAGGCCAATTCTCCAACCAATGCGCACCCCAGAGCCTGTCGTTCGCCGTTTATAATGTTCCTGCGTGTGAACACATTTAAAAAATATGTAAAGGAATACAGGGCGCTACACCCCGTTCAAGTCAATAATCTCAGTTCAGTTGCACGTTTTCCCGTGTTTTGAGCGCCAAGGCCAGCTCGACATCGGCTACCTTTGGATTGCGCTGCATGATCGTGGCCACGTCGGAAAAGCGGGTGCGCATCAGTTCAAGGTTTTGCTCCATCGCTCCAAAACGTTGCGCCATCAGGCGTTCCCTCGCTTTCGTATGCTCCAATTGCTCCTGGAGCTGCACCATCTCAAATTCACGCGCCTTGGCCTTGGGGCGATGGCGGTCCAACGCCATGAAATTGATATATTTGTCGATTTCCTTGCTTGAAGGACGATGCCCCAGGCGTGCGTTGACTTCATCGGATGACCAGCCTTTGCGAAGCAGGTCGCAGGCCATGCCCGAACGCAGGTCTTTCCATGTCACCGCTTGACCGTAGGGCTGGCAACGCACCCCGGCGGCATCCGCCGCCCTCGACAAAAACTTCGCCGCGCCGCCATACCCGAAATCAAACAAGGGCTCGTCATCCCCCCGGTTGGCCAGGTGCTCATCCAGTAGCTGCACGGTTTCGCGGTAGTTGGTTATCTCTGATCGGGGCGTCCGGCTGCGCTTGAGGATTTCCCGTCGCAATTGCACCCGATACTCCGGCTCGCCGGTGTCGGGATTGGTTTGGCGGCTAAAGTCCCGTTTTTTGAGCACGAGAAGCGAGTTGATGTTCTCCCCCACATCAAACGCCAGCCAGACCAGCAACCGGTGCGGACGTTGAAACACATACTCGATGAGCTTTCGCACCTCGGGCTCCAGCACGAAACGCACGACGGATTCGGAGGGGGTCGCAAACTCGATCACCTGTTTGGCAAGCTGCGCCTTGCCGGCGAGGTCAAACGGTTTGCTTTTGAAAATCTTATTGTAGTAGTCCACCCGGCACGAAAACCGGCCGCCTCGCGCCGAGAGAATTTTTCCGTCCTCCAGTTCGTCGTAAACCCTGCGGATGTCCTCCTCGGTCAACTCCGTCCACGGCTTGTTGGCAAACCAGCGATTCACGTTTTTGAATTTCGTGAGATAGCCCTCCAGCGTGATCACCGAGGAGTCGTCCACCTGCGTCAGGCGGTTTCGCCGCTTGAGTTTGTATTCTTCAAACTCAAAGAACCGGCGGAACAACCGGCGGTTCTGCTCGCAGATCGAAGGATCGTCGAGCAGGGCGTTTTTTCGTTCTAAAAATGAGTCATAACGGTTGGTATTCAAGGGCACACGCTCCGCAATCATGTATCAGAAAACCGGGTGATAAGGATTGCCCTCATTCACTACGGAGTAGCACAAAAAAATTCTACCAATTCCTACAAAGCCTCCACCGGGAGTGTCGCGCTTTGGTAGAATTTGAACCTTCTGATTTTGGACTGCGGTGAGTCTCCGAAAGCGGAAGTTTATAAAGTTTTCGGTTCAAGAATGTGAGAAAATCACGCGTAGGAATCTCAGTCGATGTCCTCGCGACGCACCGTTTCACGAATCGTTTTTTCCAGCTCGCGTATGTCCCGGCTCAACGACGTGTCGCGAATCACCACCAGATGCGCCGTGTGCCGCGCTCCGACCTCGGCACAATAATACAGCACGGCGTTGGGTCGTGTTGAGGCCGGGATCAGGCCCAGCCGTTTGAGCGCGGCCAGAAGTTCCCTGATCGAAAAATTCATTTTGGCCCCTCCTGTTTTCGTCGCAGCAGCAATAACACTTCCGCCAATACTTCGGCGGGATAATGCAGCAGTTCGTTGATCGTGATGTCAGTGGGTTTGTTCATGGTCATGTCCTCCGTTGTCCTGTAAAAATATCCGATAATAGCGCTTGGCCGGGTGCCGTTCGCTGGCGACCCGCTCATACCAGATCGACGGCACGCGCTGGCCGTCCTCGACGGAATTGGCCAATATCTTCACCGCGAGCGTCACCGCCAGGCCGTTGCGCCCGCACAGGCGCATCAGGCGCGAGAGCGTGAGCGGATGCGCGTAGCACGGCCGCGTGCCGTGCAATTCGCGGTAGTAATGGCGCACGCGGTCCAGCACATGATCGAGCAGGCGTTGCTGGCGCTCGTCCAGTTCCTCGACGACGCCCGAACGCACCCAGGTCCGGCGTTTCATCAATCGCCCCCCGTCGGCGCAAGGGGGAATTTCACGAAACACGCGTTCACCCGTCCCTTTATCTTCACGATGCCTTCCCCCACTTGCAGGCGATCCAGATAGACCACCTCGTCGTCCGACAAAAAGAGCGCCTGCTTGGCCGCGCGGATGTCCGCCTCGTGGGAAAGCCCCAGAAATATGAGCGTGTTGCAGTTGCCGATCACATACACCGGCATCAGCGACGGATGCTGCGAAATGAACACCAGTCCCTGGCCAAACGAACGGATTTCACGAACCACCGATTCCAGCCCGTGCGTGGCCTGCGCGTCCCCGTAAACCTTTGGGAACAGGTTGTGCACCTCTTCGAGCAACAGGACATGGCGCAACGCGGCGCTCTCCCCCTCTCCCAGTCGATACAGGTGCAGCCAGCGCACGATCAACTCGGTGAAAAATACCCGCAGGGGTTTGGGCAGTTCCTGGTCGAGTTCGAGGATCACCTGTTTTTGCAGGAGCGTTTCCAAGGCCAGCGGATCGCGGGCGTTGAACGAACGCTCGCAGGGGCCAAACGTGAAGGTGCGCAAAATCCGACTGCAACTGTCCCGCCAGAGCAGGCGGCGTCCGCGAAATTGCTGGCGGTTGAGGCTTCGAAACACGTCGTGGAAATTCGGCCACTCGGTCACCGTCCCGTCATACACGCCCGCCGCCTCATACTGGCGGTCAAACAGCTCCATGAGAATGTCCGCCACGCCGGGGCCGGACAGGTGGGATTTTTCCAAGACCTCGGCGACCACCGAAAGCCACGTTTGCGCGTGAACCCCCGGAGGCCCGCGCAGAGGATTCCACAAAAAGGCGGTCGGCCCATCGCGTCCGACGCTCAACACCACCAGATCGTCCGTGCCGGTTTTTTGGATTGATCGCACGTGCCGGTAGCTGCGTTTCCAATCGACGACCATGAACGGAATTCGCGCCTGCTGGAGTTGCAGCAGCAGATTGATCCCGATGTTCGTTTTTCCGCCGCCGGTGATCGAAAAGATGCCCATGTGCTTGGTGAGGTTTTCACGGGTCAGACACACCTGCGCATGCGCCTTTCCCGCATACTGCGCCGCTCCCAGCGCAAACTCGCCCACGCACTGTTCCAGTCGGGGAGGCGGCAGCAAAATCGCCTGCCCGTCCACCCGACCGCCCAGATGGCGGATTGTCATCATGTGAATCAACGATTCCGCCTCTTGGCGGGTCTTGGGCGTCTCGCTCGTCGCATACGCCAGCCACAATGCGTCCGCCTTGGCGCCCATGATCGGCCTGAGTTTGCGGCACTGCTCGCGCAACCGCTGTTCGTGCGTCATCATGAGGCGTCCTCAAGCGACTGGTCCCGCAGGAAATTCGCCCGCGCCTGGGATTGTTCAAGGGCTTCCCACGTCGTGAGGAATTCCCCCATCACGGAGGACACGTCGCGCCAGCACTCGACATCGGCCGAGCGGACTTCCGTGTCCAACTGGGCCTGGCGCTCCATCCAGAACACCTCCGGGATGATGACCGGTGTCACCCGGTGAAACCGCGCCTCCTCCAAATCGGCCAGTCGCGCCGAGGCTTCCACCAGGGACCGCTCGATCTTCGCCAGATTGTTGGCGCGCACGGACAGGCGTTCTTGGATCTGCGTCGCCAGCACGGCGAGCTTGATGCGCAGGATTCGCGGTCGCTCATGGATCAATGCGTCCACCGCCCGGCTCCCGTCATCGGGTGTCGGTTGCGGGTTGGCGAAAATGTCAGCGGAGGGGAGTAACGGCAGGTCGTCTCTCATGAGTAGAGACTCATGCGTTTGGGGTTTATCGCGGTTGCCCACAAACGATACGGCTCACGCGCCGCGTTATCCCGTTGTGACGATGTGAGCCGTCTTCGCCCCGAAGGGGTGACACATCCTTAAATCTTAACCCAAAACGTCAGTGCTGCGAGGTCCAGGACAGTGCTCGCCGTCTCTTTTCGTATCCATTGTGTGCCAGGCTTTCAAAGCCATGAAGCCGGTGCCTGCCCCATGGTTTTGGAATCCGCGCTCATCCCGTGGTTGCAACGAGGCAATCAGCGCCGCGCCGTCGCCCGGTCGTTGGTGGGCATCATGACCGGCACGCAGCTTTGGCACCAGGCGCGTCTGCACGCCCCGAGGATAAATTTGCGCGATGTCCGCGCCATCCTGCGACAACTGGAGACGCAAACCCTTGTGCGGTGCATCAACCCCGAGGCAACGTCAGGGAGGTTGTTTTGCGTCACGCCAGTGGGCCGCGTGGTCTTCGATCAGACGTTTGAGAGGAGTTCCGCCATGCCTTCCCTGCCCGAGGGTGTTTTCCCGTGGCAATTGTCCTTTCTGTTTCGAGGCCACGTGCGCCAAGCCGTGTTTCGGGCGGTTTGCGAGCCGCCCCTGGGCAAGCCGCTTGAGCAATCGGCCACCAGCATCAAACGCCAGCTCCGTGAAACGTGCCCGCTGACACTCAACCAGACGATTCGCGCGCTGAGGGAATTGGAGCACGCCCAGCTCATCCACTCGGTCGATCCCGTGTGTCGTCGCCACCTGTATCTGCCCACGCCCGAAGCCATCCGGCTGGCCGCCTACCTCGACCGCACACCGCTGCCCGCACGAGCCACGAGATAACATTCCCGCAGCAACTGAGGCGATTGAAATGCCGAAAGTTCAATTGAGCGCAACCCTGCGCAGGACAGCGACCGTTTGATCCTTTGCCGATTGAAACTTGCTTGTCGAATTTGCCGCACGCCACCAAGGTGACCGCATGGCGTCCAAAATGGATTACAGCAGATTCGTGGTCGGTTATCATGGCTGTGATGCCGGACTGACACGCAACGTGCTTTTGGGCGATGAAGATCTAACCCCCAGCAACAACAAGTATGACTGGCTTGGTCGCGGAATTTATTTTTGGGAACATGGCCCGGCACGGGCGATGCAGTTCGCGGTGGATGAGGCCAAACGAAAACCCAGCAAAGTCAAAGAGCCCAGCGTGATTGGCGCATACATCTATCTGGGCAATTGCTTCGATCTTCTCGATGTCGAGTTCACCTCCGTCCTTGATGCGGTTTACCCCTCATTTATCGAAGATTTGAAGGCGCGAGGGGAAGCCCCTCCGAAAAACGAAAAGCAGCGCCCCGACGGCACCAAACTATTCCACGCCTTGGATCGTGCCGTGATCGAATTCGCCATCAAACTCGTCGAAGGGCTCGACGGCAAGAAATTCGACACCGTTCGCGGCGCGTTCTGGGAGGGAGAAAAGGCCTTCCCGGATTCCGAAATCTTCAAACAGTCGCACATTCAAATTGCGGTGCGAAATCCGGATTCTGTGTTAGGGTATTTCAAACCGAAAAGCAGTTGACCCCCACGGGGACAGAAACCAAACATCAACCCATGACCGTACGAGCCAAAGCCGTCATCAGCCGATTTGAGTCGGAGAAATTCGCCCTGCGGGACAAGGTCGTCGCTCGCTTGGAAAAAATTTCCGCAAATGACAGGTTCAAGTTCATGATCAGCGCAGGTGTTCTGACGAAAAAAGGAAAGCTCTCGTCCACGTATAAGTCGGGACGGCTGGCAAAAACCCACTGATTCTGGGCGGGAAATCAACCGTCGGACAACAGTGCGCGCAAACGCGGCAGATCGCGAGCAGGCGCTTCAAGGCGTGCATTGAACGCGCCCCATGCTGCGTCACTGAGGGCAAATGCGCCCTGTGCGCCCATATCCATCTTCGCACGGTCAATGGCGGCGGTCAGGATGTAATCCGCCAAGTCGTCCTGTCCCGTCAACTTGGCCGCCCCTTCCAGCAACGCCTTTGTCGCGGGCGAAACTTCCAAAAGGATGTCTTCGGATGCGGTGTCCATCATTTCACCTCGATAGAGGGCGAGGCGACGCTACCCAAACAAGCCTGAGGCTCAATCTGTTTTCTTGCACAAGCCCGCCCGCCGTTACTCCTCTCAACTCCTCTCAAATATGGTGCCGTTCAGTGCCGTTTTATTCCACTTTCTAAGACTTTCATCTTGCTATTTTCAGAGGTGTTTTTACCTCTAAAACATGATTTCCAACGGACATTGCGAACATGGGGAGTTAACGGGTTCGAATCCCGTTGGCCGCCCCATTTTCCAGCCTCTGCATCCGAAACGATCCAGAGGCTTTTTTGTGCCCGCAGACAAACGACGATCATGCGCCCCGTGGAGGGAAACCGAGATAATCACGCGGCCTCGATCCTGAAGCGCAATGGCATGGTGAAAAGATGCGTGCAAAATCGCATAAATCCGTATCCTTTTGTTCATAGCCGAGAAACAAGCTTCATCCTCTCACCGCCAAAGCACGTCGCCGCCAAACTTATCCGCAGGAGCAAGCCCCCCGGCAGCAATCTGGGTTCGTTCATACACACGAAAAGACGGCACATACGTCCATGCGCATTCACAAAGCCGCTGAACACTCAAGCTGCAACCGGATCATCGCTAACGCACCGAACACAATCTAAGCACCGACCACCAAGAAAAATGAAAATCGCCGTCGTTTTCCTTCTCCTCTCAACTTGTGTCTTTGCCCGTCTCGGTGAAACAAAAGACCAGCTCGTCGCGCGCTTCGACAATCCCGTCAATCAGGGCATCAGCCAAATAACCAGCCAATCCCGAACCATGGTTGTTGGCCCCGAATTAGTTTTCGTTCAAAAGGACTGGAGTATCACCTGCGACTTGGTGGACGGTCGATGCGCACGGATCTCCTACAGGAAGCAGGGAGACTGGACTGAAGAGCAGATACAGGTCGTCCTGGCGGTCAATAAGCAGGGTGGAAAGTGGACAGAGCAGTCGGGCAAAACAGTTCGCACTTGGAAACGGGACGACGGCGCCTTGGCCGGCTGGTCGGAGGCAGACGGCATTTCCATTACGACACCGGCTTATTTGCACGCGAAGGCGATCCTCGAGGCCAAGGCCAAAGCCGAAGCCAGCGTGATCCCGAATATCTGACTGAGCTGGCACGGGTCTGCCCACACTGCCGCCATGTTGTTCTGGTTGAAGAAGGTCGTCGGGTTCTGGCTCATGCCTCTGCCGTTCTCGCTCGCGCTCGTCGTGGCCGGGGCGCTGGTCTGGCGTTTCTCCAAGCGCCGACGCCTGGGGCGCGGACTCGTGGCGGGCGGAGTGCTTTGGCTGGGCGTTTTCAGCAACGAGGGCGTCGGCACCTGGCTGGTGCGCGGGTTGGAAAACCGTTTTCCCGCCATCCCCGAACTCGCGGCCAATACTCCCCTGCCCTCGCCGCTCGCACGCTGCCGGTTCATCGTGGTGCTCGGCGGCGGGCACAACTACGTGCCGGGCTGGTCCGCCAACAACGAACTCAGCGCCTCCGCCCTGTCGCGCCTCGTCGAGGCCGTGCGACTCGCCCATCGTATGCCGGACGCACGACTGGTGGTCAGCGGCCCGCCCGATCCCGAGGGCGGACCGTCCCACGCCCGCGTGCTGGCCGACGCCGCCGTGTCGTTGGGAGTGTCCCGCGACCGCATCACCGAGGTTTCGTCCGCGCGCGACACCGAGGACGAGGCGGCGGCCATCCGCGCCATCGCCGGCGGTGCCCCCGTCGCGCTGGTCACCTCGGCGTGGCATCTGCCCCGGGCGATGGCGTTGTGCCGCCGGCAGGGAGTGGATGCGCTCGCCTGTCCCTCGGATTACTCGGCGCGCGCGATAACAGTTAAACTGAAGGATTTCATTAACTGGAACATCGGCGGCCTGGAGCGCAGCACCAAGGCGTTTTACGAGCGGATCGGCCTGGGCTGGGCCCGGCTGCGCGGCAAGGCCTGAAAAAGCCGTTGTTTACAAACGTTACGGGCATGCTACGGCATGACCCTGCATGCTCTCGCTCAAAAAACTCTTCGGTAAAGACGAGAAGTTCTACGACCTTCTTGAAGCCAGCGCGGAACAGGCGCTCGCCAGCACCCAGTTGCTCGCGACCTACCTCCAGCGCAGCCAGGCGTTCACCTCGGCCAACGATCTGGACGAGTTCATCCAGAGCCGCCGCAAGGACAAGCGCATCACCCAGCAGATCACCGAGGAGCTCTGCAAAACCTTCGTCACGCCCCTCGAGCGCGAGGACATCGAGGCCCTCTCCATCGCCCTCTATCGCATCCCGAAGATCGTCGAAAAGCTCGTGGAGCGCCTCTCCATCTACCCCGGCCGCCTGCCGCGCGAAGGATTTCAGCGCCAGGCCGTCCTGCTCACCCAGGCCGCCGAGGCCGTGGTCTTCATGGTGAAACAGCTCCGCAACGGCGCGCAGTTGAAGGGCGTTCAGGAAGCCAACGAGCGCCTGCAATTCGCCGAGGGCGAGGCCGACAAGGTCATGCTCGGCCTGCTCAAGGATCTTTACCACGGCCCCTACGACGCCAAGGAGACCATGATCCTCCAGGAACTTTTTGAAATGGCGGAGAAGGCCGTGGACCGGTGCCGCGACGCCGGCAACGTGGTCTTCCAAATCGTGCTGAAGTATTCGTAAGCGCCCACAAGGTAACCCCATCACGGCGCGCCCAGCGGTCGCGCCCTACCTTCCATGACGCTTTTCCTCATCGTTTTGCTGGCCGCCTTGGTGTTCGAATACATCAACGGCTTCCACGACGCCGCCAACGCCATCGCCACGGTCGTCTCGACCAAGGTGCTCACCCCTCGCCAGGCCATCATGATGGCGGCGGTCTTCAACCTTGCCGGCGCCATGATTGGCACCGCCGTGGCCAAAACCATCGGCAGCGGACTGGTCGACGCCAACGTCATCACCATGTCCACGGTGCTGGCCGCGCTGATCGGCGCGATCGTGTGGAATCTGTTCACGTGGTGGCTCGGCCTGCCCTCCAGCTCAAGCCACGCCCTCGTCGGCGGGCTCTGCGGCGCGGCCCTCGCGACCGCGGACGGCCGCTGGAGCGTGCTGCACTGGTCCGAGGTGGTGAAGGGCAAGCCGTCCGGCCTCTGGCCCAAAATCGTGATGCCCATGCTGGCCTCGCCGGTGATCGGCTTCATCGGCGCCGCCCTGTTCATGCTGCTTCTCTACGCCCTGCTGAAACGCGCCACGCCCCATTTCGTAAACAAATACTTCGGCAAGATGCAGCTGCTCAGCGCGAGTTGGATGGGCTTTTCGCACGGCTCCAACGACGCGCAAAAAACCATGGGCATCATCGCCCTCGCGCTCTTCACCGGCACGCAGTCCGGTGCGTTCAACGACCTTCCCTCCTGGCTGCACTTTCTGCGCACGCCCGAGTTCGAGGTTCACCGCTGGGTCATGGTCACATGCGCCCTCGTGATGGCCGCGGGAACCGCCGGCGGCGGCTGGCGCATCATCAAGACGATGGGGCACAAGATGGTGAAACTGCAGCCTATCCACGGTTTCGCGGCGGAAACGACGGCGGCCACCATCATCGGCGTGGCCTCGCATTACGGCATTCCCCTCTCCACCACCCACGTCATCTCGACGTCGATCATGGGCGTCGGCGCCACCAAGCGCCTGAGCGCCGTCAAGTGGGGCGTCGTCTCCCGCATCGTGTGGGCCTGGGTGCTGACCCTCCCGGTCACCGGCCTCGTCGGCTACCTCTCCTGCAAGCTGCTCCACTGGGCGGGTGTCTAAAGCATTTTAATAAAACTATCGCCGCTGACAGGCTATGAGGAGGACGGACCTCCTGGTCCGTCCCGATGATCGTTCGTGGAAATCCCATCAAATCGGACCGGGAGGTCCGATCTCCTTTGCGGCACAACTTTATTTAAACTGCTCTGAACGCTCCGGTAATTTACCGCCACTCGTGGCGCGGATAACGCCGCGACAGCTCCGCCTTCACCTTCGGATACATGTCTCGCCAAAAACTCGTCAGGTCGTCCGTCACCTGAATCGGCCGCTGATTCGGCGCGAGGACCTGGATCTTCACCGGCACGCGGCCGTGCCCGAGCGTGAACTTTCCCTCGATGCCGTAGAGTTCCTGGATGCGCGCGCTCATCACGGGCGGACCTTCCTTCGCGTATTCGAGACGTGCCTTGCGGCCGTTCGCCATTGTCAGCCGCTCCGGCAGATAATCGTCCATCACCGCCAGTTGCTCCGGCCGCAGCCAGTCGCGCAGCGCCGGCATCACCGGTTTGTCCTTCAACTCGCGCGCCCCGTAGCTGCCATAGCACACCTGCTCGATGAGCGTCGCCCGGTCCGCCTCGGTGATCGGCGTGACCTCCAGTTCGGGAAACCACTCCGCCAGACGGTTCACGCGGATAATCCACTGATCCACGTTTTCGTTCCACTCGGTGAGCAGGATATTCCCCGCGATCACCTGCTGTGCGAGCAACGCCGCCGCCGCGCTGGCAGGCGGTTCGTCCGCCGTCTGTTTTGATTCCAGCACCAGATCACGAAACCGCCGTTCGCGACGCGCGATCACGCGGCGCATTTGCTCGTCGTAGACCACGCCGACCGCGTCGCCGTAGTCGTCCGGAAACAGTTCGCCCAGCCACGGCTCCTCAATCGCCGTCGCGAGCGAGAGCAACACGTTGACCTCGCCGCCGCGTCCCTCGACCTCGCTCACCTCGCCGGCCACGAGCAGCGCCGCCTGCTGCATCGCGCTCTCTCGCGCCAGCACGCCGCGACGATTGTGCACGAGCTCGCAGCGCAGCGTCCCGCCATCGAGTCGTTTTGCCAGCTGGTCCGAAAATCCCGCGAGCACGCACTTGCGCACCGCGGCGCCGTCGATGCGTTTCTCGGTCACGTCCAGACCCTCCTTGTGCGCAATCTCCAGGAACTGCTTGAACAACGGCCCGACCTGACGCGCCCCCTGCGCATGGATGCCCAACCGCCGGCACGCATCGACCGAGTAGTTGTGCTGGTCCGCAAACTGCCACGCCCGCATCAGCAGGAAAAAATCGCTCTCCGTCTCCTCGCCCAACACGTCCTCCCTCGCCTGCTCGACCTCCTTGGACGCCCCCCGCAGGAGAAACGACCGTCCCTGCGTGAGAGACGCCATGAGCGCGACCGAGCGCACGCACCCGCGCGCATCCGCCTCCAGCAGCATGCGCGCATAACGCGGATGCACGGGGAACCGCAGCATCTTCCTGCCCATGTCCGAAATAGGTAGGGCGCGACCGCTGGGCGCGCCGTGTCCGTTCGGCGGGCCCAGCGGTCCCGCCCTACCTTTCAACGCCCCTAAATCTGCCAGCAGCATCTCCGCCCGCTCCAACGCCTTCGGCTCCGGTTTCTCCAGCCACGGAAACGCCCCGATGTCGTCGATGCCGCTCGCCTTGAGCGTCAGCACCACCTCGGACAAATCCAGCCGCCGCACCTCCGGCAATTCCTGCAACGCCCGTCCGCTATGTTCGCGCTCCGTCCACAGGCGCACGCACACGCCGGGCGCCGTGCGACCAGCGCGACCCGCTCGCTGGTCCGCGCTCGCGATGGAGATTTTCTCGATGAGCAGCGTGTTGATGCCGCGGTTGGAATCAAACCGCGCCACCCGCGCCAGTCCGCAGTCGATCACCGCCGTCACGCCGTCGATGGTGAGCGACGTCTCCGCCACGTTGGTCGAGACGATGACCTTGCGCGTCTCATACTTCGCCACCGCGCGGTCTTGTTGATCCGGCGGCAACTCACCATGCAGCGGAAAAATCACGAAGCCGCTCAACTCCCGCTGAAACTGCAGCGCCTGCAGCGTGCGGTTGATTTCATACGCGCCAGGCATGAACACCAGCAGGTCGCCCGGGGTCTTCGCCGACACCCGCGCCGCCTCGCGCGCCGCCACTTCCCATACAGGATCGCTGTCAAAATTTACCGCCTTCGGCAGGTATTCCACCGTCACCGGATAGCTCCGCCCCAGCGACGTGAGCACTTCGCACGGCGCGAGGTATTCCTTCAGCACAACCGCATCCAGCGTCGCCGACATCACCACAATCTTCAGGTCGGGCCGGGTTGTCTGCTGGATCTGCACCGCCCGCGCCAGCGAGATGTCGCCGTAAAGATGCCGCTCGTGAAACTCGTCGAACACCAGCGCGCTCACCCCGCGCAACGTCGCGTCAAACGACATCTGCCGCAGCAAAATCCCCTCGGTCACGAAGCGGATCTTCGTCCTGGACGACACCCGCGATTCCAGCCGGATTTGATAGCCAACGTCGTCGCCCAGCGCGCAACCAACTTCCTCCGCCACGCGTTTCGCGAGCATGCGCGCCGCCAGCCGTCGCGGTTGCAACACGACGACTTCGCCGCGCTCAAGAAAACCGTGTCGCATCAGCATCTGCGGCAGTTGCGTCGATTTGCCCGAGCCCGTCGGTGCCTGCACGATGAGCCGGCCCTGGGCGCGCAAGCTCCCCGTGATGGCGGCTTCAAGTTCGTAGATTGGCAGTTCGCGCGGAGAGACGGGCATTGACGGGTATTTTTGTTTTCACTTGCGGGACGCATGTCCAGCCTGCGTCTGATGTTACCCCCTCGTCATTTGCTCGCGATGGCCGTCGCCGGCTGCTGTCTTTCCCTTTTTATGCAAGCTGCTCCCCTCCCCCTGTGGTCCGCCAACACGCCCGGTGCGCTCGGCGCCACGCCCAACGATATCCCGACGCTCACGGCCTATCTCCCTCCCGCGGGAAAGGCCAACGGCGCCTCCATGCTCGTCCTGCCGGGCGGCGGTTACGGCGGCCTCGCCGACCACGAGGGAAAAGCCTACGCCGACTGGCTCGTCGCCCACGGCGTCACCTGCTACGTCCTCAAATACCGCCTCGGCTCCCACGGCTACCGCCACCCCGTCATGCTCAACGACGCCGCGCGCGGACTGCGCACCGTGCGCTCGCTGGCCCGCCGCGACGGCCTTGATCCCGCGCGCATCGGCATCATCGGCTCCTCCGCCGGCGGCCACCTCGCCTCGACGCTCCTCACTCATTTCGACGCCGGCAACGCCACCTCCGTCGACCCCGTCGAGCGCGAGAGCTCCCGCCCCGATCTCGGCATCCTTTGCTACCCGGTGATCACGCTCGGCCAGTTCACCCACTCAGGTTCGAAAACCAAGCTCCTCGGTGCCTCGCCGGCGCCCGAGCTTGTCCAGAACCTCTCCAACGAGCTCCAGGTCACGCCTAAAACTCCTCCGTGCTTCATCTGGCACACCGCGGAAGACGCCGCCGTGCCGGTCGAGAACAGCCTGCTCTTCGCCGAGGCCCTGCGCCGCAACCGCGTCCCGTTCTCCCTGCACATCTACGAAAAAGGCGGCCACGGCCTCGGGCTTGGCAAGGCCGCCCCGCCTTGGGCCGACCAATGCCTTTACTGGTTCGGCGAGCGCGGGTTCCTCGGTGCGGCCAAGCCCTGAACGGCCCACACGCATCGCTTGGACAAGGTGGACGGCGATCTCCGGGCGCCATGGATTGAGATCGCCCATCCTCCTTACACCCAAAGTAAACCGACGGCGCCCGGAGGTCGCCGTCCACCCGACCAACAGTCGGCGCGTCAATTCGCGGTGACGCGCCTCCTTAGGCCTTGCCAAGGCCTGAAGCACTCCGCACGTTCTTCCCTTTTCCAAAGACAGAACGCCTTCAGTGCTTATGAACCAGAACATCCGCAATATCGCCATCATCGCCCACGTTGACCATGGGAAGACCACCCTCGTCGACCAGCTCCTCAAGGAAGGTGGCGTTTACCGTGCCAACCAGACCATGGAAGTCCGCGCCATGGACTCCATGGACCTCGAAAAGGAAAAAGGCATCACGATCAAGGCCAAGAACACGTCTGTTCACTGGAACGGCAAGATCGTCAACATTCTCGACACCCCCGGCCACGCCGACTTCGGCGGCGAGGTCGAGCGCGCCCTCCGCATGGTCGACGGCGTTCTCCTCGTCATCGACGCCTATGACGGACCCCAGGCGCAGACGCGCTTCGTGCTCCGCAAGGCCCTCGCCCACGGCCTCAAGGTCGTCATCGTCATCAACAAGATCGACCGACCCAACGCCGACCCGGCCAAGATGTATGACAAGGTCCTCGAACTCCTCATGGAACTCGAGGCCACCGAGGAGCAGTTCGACGCCCCCGTCGTCTACGGCTCCGGCCGCGACGGCTACATGATGTATCACCTCGGCGAAGAGAAGAAGGACATGACCCCTCTCTTCCAGACGATCATCGACCACGTCCCGCCGCCCTTCGCCAAGCCCGAAGAGCCCTTCCACATGCTCGTGTCCAACATCGATTGGTCCGACTACGTCGGCCGTATCGCCGTCGGCAAAATCCTCGGCGGCACCATCAAGGTCGGCGACCCGCTCTTCGTCATCCGCCACAACGAAGGTGGCAAGAAGGTCCGCTCCAAGGTCACCAAGATTTTCGAGTTCACCGGCCTCGGCCAGCGCGAGGTTGAGTCGGCCACCGCCGGCAACATCATCGGCCTCGCCGGCTTTGAAGACGTGGACATCGGCGACACCCTCGACGTGCGCGAAGACGCCCACGCCCTGCCCTTCACCCAGATCGACCCGCCCACGCTGGAGATGCAGTTCTCCGTCAACGACGGCCCGCTCGTCGGCACCGAAGGCAAGCTCGTCACCTCGCGCCAGATTCGCGAGCGCCTCATGCGCGAGCTGAAGACCAACGTCTCCATCTACATTGACGACGCGGACCGCGCCGGCGTGTTCAACGTCAAGGCCCGCGGCACCATGCAGGTCGCCGTGCTCGTCGAGACGATGCGCCGCGAAGGCTTCGAACTCCTCGTCTCCCGCCCCACGGTGATCGAAAAAGTTGTCGATGGCGCCCGCCACGAGCCCTTCGAGACCGTGTGGATCGAGGTTCCCGACGAGTGCGTCGGCTCCATCATGCAGAACCTGGCCAACCGCAAGGGCCAGCTCACCAACATGGAGAAGCTCACCGCCACCACCATGATCGAGGCCACCATCACGACCCGCGGCCTCATCGGCCTCGAGATCGACGTGATCAACGCCACCAGCGGCCGCGGCATCACGAGCCATCTCTTCAAGGAATACGGCCCCTACGCGGGCGAAGTGCTCACCCGCATAACCGGCGTGATCACCGCGACCGAGGCCGGCGAGACCACCACCTACGCCCTGCTGATGGTCCAGGAACGCGGCAAGCTGTTCATCGGACCCAACGAGCTCGTCTACGAGGGCATGATCGTCGGCGAGAATCCCCGCAACGAGGACATCTCCTGCAACGCCGTGCGCGAAAAGGCCCTCACGAACTTCCGTTCGCAGGGCTCGGGTGTGGCCACCGGCCTCATCCCCGCCGCCAAGATGTCCCTCGAGCGCGCGCTCGAATACATCGCGTCGGACGAGCTCCTCGAGGTCACCCCGAAGAACCTCCGTCTCCGCAAGCGCATCCTGAACACCGGCGAACGCCTCAAGGCCAAGAAGGCCGGCAAGTAAGCGGACCAGCCTCTAGCAACTAGTCGCTAGCCAGCCACTCCAAGCCGCCGGTTCACCCCGGCGGCTTTTTTGCGTTCAGACAGATGTAGACCCGACCGCTGGTCGGGTATCCGGGGAACGATCCCCCCTCGGAACCCGACCAGCGGTCGGGTCTACACTCTGCAAAGTCCTCATCTATCAGTTGCCACGGCACGCCATGTGCGTTGGCGTGCTCGTTATCATCGTCCCCGCCTCCCATGACCGGATTTGAACACGCCCTTTGGCTCCTCCTCCTTACGACCGCCTTGAGCGTGATCGGACGATGGCTGCCCTGGCCCCAGCCCATCACCTACGTGGTCGGCGCGCTCCTGGTGGGTCTGTCGCCGGTGTTTCCACGCATCGAGCTCGAGCCGGAGTTTTTCTTTCTCTGCTTCGTGCCTCCGCTTCTGTTCTCCGACGGCTGGCTCATGCCGCTCCGCGAATTCACCAAGGCCCGCCGCCCCATCCTCATCCTCTCCATCGGGCTGGTGCTCTTTACGACCGTGACGGTCGGCTATGCCGCCCACTGGCTCATCCCCGGCCTGCCGCTCGCCATGGCCTTCGCCCTCGGCGCCATCGTTTCTCCGACCGACGCGGTCGCCGTCGGCGCGATCACCGACCGGCTTAAGATTCCCTCCAGGCTGTCCATCGTCCTCAAAGGAGAGAGCCTCATGAACGACGCCACCGGCCTGGTGGCTTTCAAACTCGCCCTCGCCGCGCTTGTCGCCGGCACGTTTTCGCTGCGCGCGGCCACCCTCGACTTCACCCTTCTCGCCGGCATCGGCTTCGGCACGGGCCTCGCCGTGGCCTATTTGGTTGGCCGCATCCGCGACCTGTTGCGCCACCTGCGCGGGTCCGATCCGTTCATCGAAACGACGGTTTCTCTGATGACCCCTTACGCCGCCTACCTCATCGCAGGAGCGTTCGGAGGCTCCAGTATTCTCGCGGTCGTCGCCGCCGGGCTCTACTCGGGATGGCGCGATCCCGTGCACATGGATGTCCAGAGCCGGCAGACATCCTGGACCGTGTGGGCCACCGTGCTCTTCTGGCTCAACGGACTCGCCTTCGTGCTGCTGGGCCTGCAATTCCCGGACATCTACCACTCCGTCAACCACCTGTATTCCCCGGGTAAACTCGTGCTGTTTACCGCGGTTATTTCCTTCATCGTCATCGTCGGCCGCCTCGCCTGGGTTTTCCCCGGCGCCTACCTGCCCTATTTTATGTCGGCGAAGATCCGCCACAAGGAACCGCGCCCCGCGTGGCAGGGCGTGCTGGTCGGCGGCTGGGCCGGCATGCGCGGCACCATCACGCTGGCGGCCGCTCTCTCCATCCCTCTTTGGCAGGACAATGGAAATCCGTTTCCCGCGCGCGAGCTGGTGATCTTCCTCTCCTTCGGCGTGATCGTTGTCACCCTGCTCCTCCAAGGCACGACGCTGGAGTGGCTCATCTGCCGGCTGGGGCTGCGCGCAGACGGCACGCAGCAAAAGGAAGACCGCCTCGCCCGCATCGCCGCCGTCGAGGCCGGCCTCAAGGTCCTGACCGACGACCAAAACGCCGCGGCCACGCCAGAGGAATCCGCCGCTCTCGGCAAAGTCGTCTCCGAGTATGAGACGCGCCTCGCCGAGCTGGTCGCCGACGGCGAAACCCGCGAGAACGCCCGCGTCCACCGCAGCGCGAGCCGCGCCCACCGCCTCAAGGCCCTCCGCGCCGAACGCGCCGCGCTCGACGATCTCTGGCGGACCAACGTCATCACCGACCACACCCACCGCCCGCTCCTGCAACTGCTCGACCACGAGGAGTCCATGCTCAGCGACAACCCCGAGTCGGCGGATGTCTAAGAGGTCGTCTAAAAAGGTAGGGACGAACCGCTGGGCCGTCCGGTTGGATATGCGCATGCAAGCAGACACCCGTATTCGTGGCGGGCCCAGCGGTCCCGCCCTACCTTCAACCCGACTTTTTAGACGCCCTCTGAAGCTTGCCACGGCTCGGTGATGTAGGAGCGGCTTTACGCCGCGATTCCGGAGGCGCGCTGCGCGCGTCATCGCGGTGTAAAACCGCTCCTACACCTACGCGATCATGCCGCGTCACGCGAAGCCGTTGAACACCGAGACCTGATCGGAAAACGCGCCGCAGTAGAGACATATCTGCCGGCCGGGTTGCAGCACGCGATTGCACGCCTTGCAGTTCACCACCGTGTTGGCCTTGCGGCTGTTGAGTTTCCCGTCGGTCAGGTCGAGTTCTGCCACCTTGAGGTTGAGAAGATCGGGCGGCAGTGCGTTTTTCTCCTTCAGGATTTCCCACATCGCCTCGCAGATCATCGACAGTCGGGAGATACGGGCCTTGAGTTCCATCACGTCCACGTGCGACTCGGCACCCGCTATGATCGCATGCATGTCGGCCGGGGTAACGACAGGGGGCAGAGGACGAGTATCCATGCGCCGACCCTAGAACGTGCAAGCGCTCGATGTCACACCCCATCAATTCCGCGAAAACAAAAAGGATGATTAGAGCGTTTTAAATAAAACTATAGACTCTCTTGATTGATGTAGCCGGGGTCGCTGACCCCGGTGCCTTGGGTGTATTACTCAGACCGGGGTCAGCGACCCCGGCTACAACTTTACTTAAAATGCTCTAGAGCGTTTCAATTCAAGCCGTAGTGTTTTAGGTGGACGGCGATCTCCGAGCGCCGTCTGAACCATCAGCCCGCAGACCGCGCCCGGAGGTCACGGTCCACCTCGGCACTGTCCGAGCAACGGCTACAGTTTTACTTGAACCGCCCTAGACCGCAGGCGCAGAGGGCTTTGGAGCTGCAGCCGGCACGAGGCCGCCGGTGCCGACCTTGTGGGTCGTGGCATCGGCCGGCATGATCGTGCGTTCGCAGAAGTCGCCGAACTTTTCACCCGCGTTGCGCTCCTTGGCGTAGCGCTTGATCACGGGTTCAAGGAGCTTCACGGCGTCTTCGATCGTGATGCTCGGGGAGACGAGACGGTTGAGGCGGTTGCCCGTGTAGGAAGCCCCGAGGTAGAGCGCGTATTTGTTCGGCGCCTTGCCGACGAACGCGATCTCGGCGAGATACGGACGAGCGCAACCGTTGGGGCAACCCGTCACGCGAAGGCTGATGGCGTCGTCGTGCAGGCCGGCCTCGTCGAGGACGGTTTCAAAGCGGGCGAGGATATCAGGCAGCGCGCGCTCGCTCTCGGCGAGGGCCAGGCCGCACGTCGGGAGCGCAACGCAGGAGAGCGCGTTGAGGCGCACGCCGGAGCGGTCGTTTTCCTTGTCGAGGCCGTAGCGGGCGAGGATCGCCTCGATGACGGGCTTCTCTTTCTCGCTGATGCCGGAGATGGTGAGGTTCTGCGAGGGCGTGAGGCGGAAGTCGCCGCGGTGCATCTGGGCGATCTCGCGCAGCGCAGTCTTCATGGCCCAGCCTTCGCGGTCGACAATGCGTCCGGAAAGAATGTGCAGGCCGTAGAACCACGAGCCGTCGGTGTTTTTGTGCCAGCCGTGCTGATCCTGAATGGTCGTAAAGACGAAAGGCTTGGCGGGCGCGAAGGTGATACCGGAGCGCTTCTCGACCTCGGCCTTGAACCAGGCGATGCCCTTGTCCTCGATCGTGTATTTGAGACGGGCGTGGCGGCGGTTGGTGCGGTCGCCGTTGTCGCGCTGCGTGGTAAGCACGGCTTCGCCGATCTTGTTGACGTTGTCGCGGGTGATGAAGCCGAGGCTGTCGGCGATGCGGGGGAAGGTTTCCTCGTTGCCATGGTTCATGCCGAGGCCGCCGCCGACGGTCACGTTGTAGCCGGCGAGCTTGCCGTCCTCGATGATCGCGATGAAGCCGAGATCCTGCGAATAGACGTCGATGTCGTTGGACGGGGGAACGGCGAAGCCGGTCTTGAATTTGCGCGGCAGGTAGGTGCTGCCATACATCGTCTCGATCTCGGGTTCGCCGCCGGCGACGAGCTCCTCGTCGAGCCAGATCTCGTGGTAGGCGCGGGTCTTGGGCAGGGCGTAGTCGGACCAGTGCTTGGCGTCCTGATAAACCTGTTCCTGCACGGGCGACTGCTCGGGGTTGACCGGACCCATGACGTTGCGGTTCACGTCACCGCACGCGGCGATGGAATCGAGGAGCACCTTGTGCATGCCTTGGATGAGGGGCTTCATGTTGCCCTTCAGCACGCCGTGAAACTGGAAGGTCTGGCGCGTGGTGAGACGGAGCGAAGGCGAAGCCAGCTGGGTGGCGAGATCGTCGAGCACGAGCCACTGCTGCGCGGTGGCCTTGCCGCCGGGGAGACGCACGCGGAGCATGAACGAGTAGGCCTTGTCCTTGCCGGCCTTCTTGAGGGCGACGCGCTGATCGCGGTCGTCCTGCTGATAAAGACCGTGAAACTTGGTCAGCTGCTCGCTGTCGGCCGAGACCGTCGCGGTGGAAGCGTCTGCGAACTCCGCAGCGAGGTTACCGCGCAGGTGGCGCGACGCGGTTTTGATGCCTTCGTTGGCAACGAGCGGCTTCGGAGCAGCAGAGTCGTTTGACATAGTAGAAAGTTAAACGTGCAGCCCTTCCCGCCGTCCTTCAAGTGGGAAAACAAGTTAGTTTGGTAAGTTACTATGAATTCCCTCCCCCCCCTTCGCCCATCGCCCTTTGCCTTTCGCCCCAGCCGCGTGGCAACGCCTATACGCGACCTGAGTCACAATTCCTGAAACCATCGTTGCGCTAATCGTTTGCGCACTCCACAATCAACGGCGTCCGTTCCCGTCTGGCTCCGCCTCCGGCCTACTCGCTACTCACGATTGTTCCTTCATCTGCCCAAAGGGCACCCGATTCAATCACCCACTCCGCTAACGCTTCGGGGCCACACGCTGCGCATGTGACCATCCCCACGAGTTTAACCCTTTATTTCCACTAATCGGCACTCATCCGATCCGGTATCAGTGATAATAAGTGCCCATCAGTGGTTGAAAATTCCGAAACATTTCCGACCTCCGATTTTTGATTTTTTGCGCCTTCTTGCGGCAACCCCTAACCAGCCCTCCCCCATGCCCCGCTCCTTTCCCCTGCTATGGTTGTCGCTGCTTTCCGGCATGCTCGCCTCCGTGTGCTCCGCGGATTCAAAAACCGCGTTCACGTTGTTTGAAGCGGTCCGGGACCGGCCCGGCGTCGTCTTCGCACCGGCCGCGCTGGATGACGTGCTGTCCCTTCTCTACTTCGGCTCCGCCGGGGAAACCGAGGCGGCATTCCAGTCACGGCTTTTCCCCAAACTCTCCCGCGCCGAGGCCCGAACCCAGGCCGCGAAGGTCACGCGCACATTTCCGGGATATCGAAGTATCGGCAGCCTCTGGGCGGACACGCGATTGATCCTCACCGACGAGTTTCAGGCGGCGGCCAGCCAAAGCTGGTCCATCCCCATCGCCCGGGCCCCCCTGCAAACCGACACGACGAGCTCGGCGAAGATCATCAATGGATGGTTTTTCAAAAAAACCAACGGACACGTTCCCAATGTAATTACGCCGACCGGCCTTGGCACAGGCCCCGACCTGGTCGTCGTGACCGTGGCCGCTTTTGCCTCCGCCTGGAAAGAGCGCTACTTCATGGAGCATGAAACGCGGCCTGAATATTTTTATTCCACGCCCGACTCCAAGGCGCTTGTTCCCACGATGAAGAGCGTGAACTCGGTCCCCTACGGCGAGAATGAAATGTTCCAGACGGTTCGGCTCGACTTCGACAGCGGAGGGCTCGCGCTGCTGCTTCTCCTTCCTAAAAAAGCAGCCGCCCTCGATCAGGCGCTGGCGGCCTGCACGCCCGATGTATTCTCCAAATCGGTTGCCGGGCTTAAATCCACTTACGTGAACCTCCGGCTCCCGAGGATTCGTTACAGTCACAAAATCGAGTGGCGCGAACCCCTCGCGAAACTCGGGTTGGATATCGCCTTCACCAACAAAGCTGATTTCAGCCGCATCAACGCAAACACGCCGCTCCCGCTACGTCTGGCTCAAGTCATGCAGGAGGTCCGCATACAGTGGGATGAAAACGGGGCCGAAGCCCGTGCCGTCACCTTTGTTTCCTCCGATCCTTTTGGCGCCTCTTCACCGCCCGAAGCCCCCGTCCAGTTCATCGCCAACCACCCGTTCGTCTACCTGATTTTCAACACGACGACCCTCGACATCTACTTCATGGGCGTCGTCTCGGAGCCATCGCAGATGAGCCCGACATCCTGACCCGGTAGTCCTTTCCTCTCGGAAACAACCCGCATCTCTCCCTTCCAACCCACCATGAACTGGCTCAAAAAAATCTTCGACCACGGTTCCGCCCCCGCTCAACCCGCGCCTCCGTCCGAACCGGAGTCGGTCTTTTCGATCCCCGAACTTCGCGCCAAATTCGGACACCTCTCCCGCCCCGCCGTGCATCTGCGTCCGGCCCGGCACTCCCGCTTTTCCAAACTAGGCGGACTTCCTCTGCTCCCCGCCGATGCGCAATGGCCGGTCTGGAACGACAAACCCCAGTCCTTCCTCGCCCAACTGGATCTGGCCGAGATCCACGCCGCGCTGCCCTCGTTCCTCCCCGCGACCGGCTGCCTGTATTTTTTCTACGATCAGGACCAGGGCGCCTGGGGTTTCGATCCCGACGACAGCGGCAGCTGGCGCGTCCTTTATGCGACCGGCGATCGCTCCACCTTCAAGGAACGACCCGCCCCCGAGGGATTGGCCCCGGAGTTCATCTACAAAGAAAAACCCGTCGCCGCCCGCTGCATCGAGCTGCTTCCGCATGACCACGGCCTCACCCGCAGTTCGGAAGAAACGTGGGACAACTACGCGGAGCTTCGTGGCGCGCCTTTTGAAGGCATGCACCACCATCAGATGCTGGGCTATCCTGCGCCCGTCCAAAACGACGACATGGAGCTGGAGTGCCAGCTCGCGTCCAAGGGCATTTATGTCGGCACGTCGGCGGGCTACAAAGACCCGCGTGTCGACGCCCTGAAGGAGGGCGCCGCCGACTGGAAGCTTCTGCTCCAACTGGACACCGACGACGACACCGGCTGGATGTGGGGCGATGCAGGCACCCTCTATTTCTGGATCCGTGAACAAGACGCCGCGAAAGGCGATTTCAGCAAGGTGTGGATGGTCTTCCAGTGCTCTTGACGGACACTTGCTTGGTCGTCCGCCCAGGATTCCCGTGATTGCGTCGTCCCTGACCGTGCGGGCGATGAGGCAGCCTGATCCTGCGCGCAGGATCGCTTCACCTGCGCGATTACCCGCTGCACCTGTGCGCAGGTGAAGCGGGTATGGACGCAGGTGGACTGGGTATGCGCTCAGGTGAAAGACTCCTGCGCACAAGTATCGTGGGCATGAGCACAGGTGTAATGGGTATGCGCGCAGGTGCAGTGGGGATGCGCGCACGTATCATGGGTAACCGGACAGGTTTGGTGGAAAGAACCATCCCCGCACCCGTGTATCGAAACGATATTACAAACGATATGCCGGTTTCCAAGGAGGTTCCAGGAAACAAATCCAAGGCACGCCCGTCCCATCTCGCCGACCGCGCATCATGCCGGTCGCAACATACACTACCATGAACATCAGTCCGATTAAGGCCGAAGCCAAAATCAGCCAAGTCGTCACCGCTTGGGAAACCCTCCGTCCGGAGAAAACCTTCTCGGGACTTACCTTGACGCAGTTCAAAGCCGCCGTTCAGCCCAGTCTGAACACGCGCACCAACATCGAAACCCTCAAGGATCAGCTCGCCGCCGCCCAGACCCTGCGGGACGACGCCGACAAGGCCTCGGTCGAGGCCATTCTCCTGGTGGTCAACGCCGTGAAAGGCGACCCCGCCGAGGGCGAGGACGGCGAGCTCTACGAAGCCATGGGCTACGTCCGCAAAAGCGAACGCAGGAGCGGCCTGAGCCGAGGCAAGAAACCCGCCGCCATCGCCGCCTGACAGGATCACAAGGTAGGGCGAGCGCGCCCCACCGAGCCGCGGCTGTAGGCCCGATCACTGATCGGGCTTCGGATCACCAGACCACCGGTCTGGTCTACACTGAACCGCGGCTCACCGGGACGGTTCGCCCTACCTCAATTCAGTCCTTGGGCGTTCAAGGATTTGTCCGCAAAAAAGCCGCCGGAGTGATCCAGCGGCTTTGTCTTTGGCGGTGCGGCAAATTCGCGCGGCGCTCAGTAGCGGTAGTGCTCAGGCTTGTAGGGACCACTGACGGGGACGCCCAAGTATTCGGCCTGGGCCTTCGACAGTGTCGTGAGCTTGGCGCCGATCTTCTCAAGGTGCAGGCGGGCGACTTCTTCGTCGAGGTGCTTGGGCAGACGGTAGACGCCGATGCCGTAGGTGTCCTTGTTGGCCCACAGGTCGAGCTGGGCGAGCGTCTGGTTGGTGAAGCTGTTGGACATGACAAACGACGGGTGGCCGGTGGCGCAGCCGAGGTTCACGAGGCGGCCTTCGGCGAGGAGGTAGATCGTGTTGCCCTTGGGGAAGGTGAACTGGTCATACTGCGGCTTGATGGTCACGCGCTTCACGCCCTTCGACTTGTAGAGGCGGTCCACCTGGATCTCGTTGTCGAAGTGGCCAATGTTACAGACGATGGCCTGGTCCTTCATCTTCTGCATGTGCTCGAGCGTGATGACATCCTTGTTACCGGTGGTGGTGACGTAGATGTCGGCGACGCCCAGGATGCTTTCGACGGTGTTGACCTCGAAGCCTTCCATGGCGGCCTGGAGGGCGTTGATGGGGTCAACTTCGGTGACGATGACGCGGGCGCCAAAGCCCTTGAGTGAAAACGCGGAGCCCTTGCCCACGTCGCCGTAGCCGCACACGCAGGCGACCTTGCCGGCGATCATGACGTCGGTGGCACGCTTGAGGCCGTCGGCGAGGGACTCGCGGCAGCCGTAGAGATTGTCGAACTTCGACTTCGTGACGGAGTCGTTCACGTTGATCGCGGGAACGAGCAGCTTGCCCTTCTCGTGGAGCTGGTAGAGGCGGTGCACGCCGGTGGTGGTCTCCTCGGAGACGCCGCGCCAAGCCTTCACCATCGAGGTGAAGATGCCCTTCTGAGTTTTGCCGATCTTCTTGAGGAGATCCTTGATGACCTGCTCTTCGTGCGAGCCGGAGGCGGTGGTGTGCCAGTCGCTGCCCTGCTCCATCTCGTAGCCCTTGTGGAGGAGGAGCGTGACGTCGCCGCCGTCGTCAACGACGAGCTGCGGGCCTTTGCCGCCGGGGAAGCTGACGGCCTTCCAGGTGAGATCCCAGTATTCCTCGAGCGTCTCGCCCTTCCAGGCGAAGACGGGAACGCCGGACTTCGCGATGGCGGCGGCGGCGTGGTCCTGGGTCGAGAAAATGTTGCACGAGGCCCAGCGGACGTCGGCGCCCAACGAGACGAGGGTCTCGATGAGGACGGCGGTCTGGATCGTCATGTGCAACGAGCCGGTGACGCGCACGCCCTTGAGGGGCTTCTTGGCGCCGAACTTTTTGCGGAGGGAAACGAGGCCGGGCATCTCGTGCTCGGCGACGTTGAGTTCCTTGCGGCCCCAGTCGGCGAGCTTGATGTCGCGGACGATGAAGTCCTGGCCTTTGGGAACGTTTTTAAGAAGGGAAACGGATGACATGATGTGGTGGTGACTGTCGTTACGAAATGAGAGCGCGCCTTATTTGATGGCGGCGAGGATGGCGGCGACCTTGTTGGTCTGCTCCCAAGGGAGGTTGGCCTTGCCAAAGTGGCCGTAGTTGGTCGTCTGGCGGTAGATCGGCCGGAGGAGGTCGAGCTGCTTGACGATGTCGGCGGGCTTGAAGCTGAAAACCTGCTGGATGGCCTTGGTGATCTTCTCGTCGGAGATGACGCCGGTGCCGAAGGTGTTCACATAAACGCTCACGGGATTCGGATGGCCGATCGCGTAGGCGAACTGCACCTCGACCTGCTTGGCGAGCTTGGCGGCGACGATGTTCTTGGCGACCCAGCGGCCCATGTAGGCGGCGGAACGGTCGACCTTGGACGGGTCTTTGCCCGAGAAGGCTCCGCCACCGTGACGGCCCCAACCACCGTAGGAGTCCACGATGATCTTGCGGCCGGTGAGACCGGAATCGCCCTGGGGTCCGCCGATGACGAACTTGCCGGTGGGGTTGATGAGGAACTCGGTGTTCTTCGTGAGAAGCTTGGCGGGGAGAACCTTCTTGATGACGTTCTCGATGAGGAATTTCTCGATCACGGCGTGCTCGACGTCGGCGGTGTGCTGCGTGGAGATGACGACGTTGACGATCTCGGTGGCGACGCCGTCCACGTAGCGGACGGAGACCTGCGACTTCGCGTCGGGGCGGAGCCACGCCACCTTGCCGCTCTTGCGGATCTTGGTGAGTTCGCGGCCGAGACGGTGGGCGAAGATGATCGGGGCGGGCATCAGCTCCTTGGTCTCGTCTGCGGCGAAACCGAACATGAGGCCCTGGTCGCCGGCACCCTGCTCGGCGGTCTTCTTGCCGGCGGCTTTCTTGGCGTCCACGCCCTGCGCAATGTCGGCGGACTGGGCGGTGAGGTAGTTGTTGATGAAAACAGTGTCGGCGTGAAACACGTCGTCGTCGTTGACGTAGCCGATGTGGCGGATGGCGTCGCGGATGACCTTGTCGATGTTGATGGCCTCGCCGATGGGCTTGGTCTTGCCGGTCTTCTTGTCCTGGAGCTTCGGGATGGTGATCTCGCCGCCGACGACGACGACGTTGGACTTCACGAACGTCTCGCAGGCGACGCGGGAGGTTTTGTCGATCGCGAGACAGGCATCGAGGATGCTGTCGGAAATGAGGTCGGCAACCTTGTCAGGATGCCCCTCGCCCACGGATTCGGAGGAGAAAACAAATGTATTGGCCATAAGAGTAGGCGGCAAACGAAGCACCGCCGCCGCCTTCGCGCAAGTTCTATATCAACATATGCGCATGCCATGATATGTTATGGTATCGCTCCTCTCTCCGCACTGATCCCGAGGGCAACTCCCCACCGGTCGAGGCTTGCCGCTGCCCCGCGGTGGCCATTCAATCACAAGAAACATGCCCCCCATTACTGAAGAACCTGATCTGGTTGATCTTAAAGGGCGCAAGATTCTGCTCGTGGACGACGACCGCCTGAATCTGCGAATCTTGCGCGGCATGCTGAAAGGCGAAGGCTACGAGCTGACCGAAGCGGACTCGTCCGAAGCCGCCCTAGACCTTTACGAGGAATTCCAGCCCGACCTCGTGCTGCTGGACGTGCTTCTGCCCGGCATGAGCGGTTTCGACGCCTGCCGCGAATTGAGAAAACGCCACGGCACCCAGACCGCCCCGGTGATCTTCATCACCGCGAAACAAGAGGCGGAATCCGTCGTCGAGGGCTTCACCGCCGGCGGCGTTGACTACATCATGAAGCCCTTCCGCCAGAAGGAGGTGGTCGCGCGCATCCGGACACATCTCCAAATCCGTCGGCTGATGTCGCAGCAACGCGCGCTCGCCGAGCAGCTCGGCCGCGCCAACGCCGCCAAAAACAAGTTTCTAGGGATGGCGGCGCACGATCTTCGAAACCCCCTCGCCTCCATCCGCGGTCTCGCCGAGTTTTTGCGCGACGGCACGGTCGGGCCGCTCACGCCCGACCAGCTGGAGCTTCTCGATCTCATCTATCAGGCCAGCCAGGGCATGGTCACGCTGGTCAACGATCTCCTCGACGTCGCCACCATCGAATCCGGGGAATTGAAGCTGGAAATCTCCCCCGTCGCTCTGGACGAGCTGATCGAAAAATCCGTCGCGCTCAACGGCATGGAGGCCGCCCGAAAAAACACCCGGATTCTGTTCACCCGCCCTGCGTCCACCCCGGCGCTTTCCATTGACGCCGCCAAGATCAAGCAGGTCGTCGACAACCTCCTGAGCAACGCCACCAAGTATTCGCCGCCCGGCTCGACCGTGCGCGTGGCCCTGTGCTCCCTCGCCGACGGGGCCAGCACCATCACGGTGCGCGACGAGGGCCCGGGCATTCCCGAGGGCGAACGCGACAAGCTTTTCAAGGACTTCGGCCGCCTCTCCGTGCAGCCCACCGGCGGCGAGAAATCCACCGGCCTCGGCCTCGCCATCTGCCGCAAGATCGTCGAGGCTCACCGCGGCACGATCGTTGCGGAAAACCTTCCTTCGCGCGGTTGCGAGTTCCGCGTCACCCTTCCCGTCCCCACTTCATGATCTCCATCGGCAAAGCCCTCATCGTCGACGACGAGCCCCACGTCCGGAAATACATCGGCCTCGTCCTGCGATCCATCGGCGTCACCACCCTGGTCGAGGCCGCCAACGGCGTCGAAGGTTTCGCCGCCTACCAGCGCGAAAAGCCCGACCTCGTCCTGCTCGACGTGAACATGCCCGTCCAGGACGGCCTCGAAACCCTCAGGCAGATCCGCGCCTTCGATCCCGAGGCCTCCGTCGTCATGCTCACGTCGCTCACCACCCGCCAGACCGTGGAAACGGCCGTCGACCAGGGTGCGCTGCATTACATCCGCAAAGACACGCCCCGTGACGAACTGATCGCTCTGCTCAAGCAACTCCTCTCGGAAAATCCAGATACGGAAGAGTCCAACTAATCTCGTTCCCATGAGCACACGCCCATCGCCTGAAACAAACTCAAATCCTCCCGACCCGGCCTCCGGGATCACCGAGATCCATTATTCACTGCCGGAGATGCTTGCCGAGTTGCAGCTCGAACGCAGCGCCGGGTCCTTCTCGCAGGAAAAACTCCATCAGGTCGAAATAGGAAAACTCTTCCAAAACCGGAAAAAACGCCGTGTCAAAAAATCCGCTTAACACCTCCTTCGGCGATCTCCTCCGGAAGACCAGTCACTTTGATTCGGAAGGCGAGCTGACCGCGCTCGAACGCCAGCACGGCGGCGGCCTGCCCCTGCTCAAGGCGATCATCGAAGCCAAGATCATCCTCAAGGACGACGCCTGCCGGATTTACGCGGACAGCCTGGGATTTGCCTACGTCGATCCGTTCGCCTCGCTCATCACCGACGAAGCCGTGGCCGCCGTCCCCGTCGAGGTCGCCAAGAAGGTCGGCATGATCGGGCTCTACGTGCTCGACGGCGTCCTCACCGCCGCCCTGTCGAAGCCGGAGGACGCCGCGTTGGTGAAACGCGTCAGCCAGATCGCCCAGATCCCCATCAGTCCCGTCTTCGCACTTCCCCGCGACATCGAGGACGCCATCCTCATCCAGTATTCCAACGAGAAAAACCTCGGGGAAAGCCTCAACGAACTCGGACGCTCCAGCCTCTTCGACAGTCCCGACCTCGCGGCCGACCGGCTCGCCGCCATCGCCGATTCCGAGTCGCTCGTCCAGATCCTCGACGACATCATCTACTACGCCATTCGCGAACGCGCGACCGACATCCACATCGAGGCGCAGGAGGGCCAGTCCCGCGTCCGCTTCCGCATCGACGGCCAGCTCCGCGAAGTCCTCACCTACTCCCGCAAGCTTCATCGCGCCCTCGTCTCGCGCATCAAAATCGTCTGCAACCTCAACATCGCCGAATCGCGCTTTCCCCAGGACGGACGCTTTTCCATGCCCGTCGGCACCTCCAACGCCAACTTCCGCGTCTCCACGATCCCTTCCCAATTTGGCGAAAAAGTCGTCATCCGCGTCCTCGCGCTGACCGGCAAAAAATCGATGGTCACCCTCGAGAAGATGATGATGTCGCAGACGATCCTGACGCCCTTCCGCCGGATCATCCAGAATCCCAGCGGCATCATCTTCGTCACCGGCCCCACAGGCTCCGGCAAGACGACCACGCTCTACGCCGCGCTCCACGAAATCAATACACCCGACACCAATATCTCTACCATCGAGGACCCCATCGAGATCCAGCTCCCGGGCGTGACGCAGACCCAGGTCAACAACCACATCGACCTCAAGTTCGCCACCGTGCTGCGCTCCCTGCTGCGCCAGGACCCCGACGTCATCCTCGTCGGCGAAATCCGCGACTTGGAAACCGCCAAGATCGCCTCCGAAGCCGCGCTGACCGGGCACATTGTTTTCGCCACGCTCCACACCAACAGCGCCGCCCAGGCCATCGTGCGCCTCGTCGAGATCGGCGTGGAACCCTACATGGTCGCCCCCTCGATCATCGGCGTGCTCGCCCAGCGCCTCGCCGCCCGCATCTGCGAAAACTGCAAGGAACCCTATTACCCCTCACGTGAGGTCCTGAAAAAATACTTCAAGGACGAGGGTCTCATCGACGTCCCCTTCTTCCGCGGACGCGGCTGCACGGCCTGCCGCGGCACGGGCTACAAGGGCCGCGTCGCCTTCCACGAGCTCGTGCTCATCACCGAGGAAATCCGCACGCTGATCACCAAAAACGCCAGCGTGCAGCAGATCACCGCCGCCGCCGCCAAGGTGGGCTTCAAGCCACTGCGCTACGACGGCCTGAAAAAAGTTCTCCTCGGACTCACCACCATCGATGAAATCGAGGCCAACACCTCCTTCGAATGGGCCACATGATCCCGCATGATTCCTCTCATTTGCGCGAGTTCGCTAATTAAATGTAAAAAAAATCAGGCGTCTGTTTGAAAGTGCGAGTCGCATTGCCTCTTAATCCATCGGCGGCAGGTTTTTGAAAATGCCGAGCACCCCGGTCATCGACCCCGACTCCATCGCCAATCTTCGCGCCTTAAGCCCGGATGACGGCGATGTCTTCCTCAAGGAAATCCTCGTGATTTTCATGGACGACACGCCCAAGCGCATCACGGAGCTTCATACCAGCCTCGCCTCCGGGGACGTGCCCACCTTCACCAGGGCCGCGCACAGCATCAAAGGCAGTTCGAGCAACGTCGGCGCCACGGAACTCCGCGCCGTCGCCGAGACCCTTGAGCACAAGTCCCGCCAGCACGGTTTGGAAAATGTCGGGGAACTCATCGCCGAACTCGAAGCCGCCTTCATCCGCGCACAGGCTGAGCTCCGAAAAATCACCGGATAGGGTATTTTTGAAATGCCCTATCCGGTATGAACTGGGTGGAACGCGTTGTCCCCAACGCGTTGCGGCGAAGCCGCCTCTCAACCAGCGCGTTGGGGACAACGCGCTCCACCCTCTGGGCGTCAGCGATAGAGCGCGGTGATCGGTGCGGCCGTAAGCACGTTGTATTGGCGCATCGCCAGTCTCCACCACTCGGCGAGCGAAGCCCCCGGCTGACGCCAGAGTTCCTCGTGCAGGCAGATCATGGATTCCGCATCAAGCAGCAGCGCCAGCTTTTCCTTGGGCGTGAGCTGTTCCGGCCCCTCGCTCAACAGGCGGTGCCGCAGCAGCGAAAACCAGTCGCGGGATTCCTCGCTGGGCCGGCGCTGGCGGAGCATGGAGACATGCACCGCGTTGATGTAGGGATCGAGCACCGCCTGCAGCAGGCCGTAGTCGGCCCGCAGCGATTCGATCGGACGCATGTGCTTGTAACACTCCGACAGATTTTGCGTAAGCCGGCGCAGCTCGTAGGGCGGCTGGGTTTCCTCGGGCGTGAGAAGCAGCCCCATTTTGCGCGTCTGCCGGCCAAGGCTTTCCTTGCTCAGCACGATCGAAAGCGGGATCGACACGATCAGTCCCAACAACACCGGACTCAACCACCAGAAAAACGCCGGGCTGATGATATAGGACGAGACGCCCCAGATGACCCCGAACGCCGTTTGTCCGCCATGCGTGATGATGGCCTCGCGCCAGTCGGTGCCATCCTCGGCCCCGCGACGCTGGGCCACCCAGGACACCCCTTGTCCAAACAGCGTGAAAAACACGAATTTGCTGTTAAACAGCATGTGGATGGGAGCCAGCAAAACCGACAACGCCGTCTCCACGACCGCCCCCGACACGACTTGGACGCGACCGCCAAAACGCTTTGCCGCGCCATCGTCCTGCAATGCCGCAATGACGCTCACCACCTTGGGAAGAAACAACAGCAGCAGGGTGAAGAGAAACAGGCTCAACGATTCGGGAACCTCGATGATCTTCCCGAAGACCGAGGTGTAGATTTCCGGAGTGAAGCGGTGGACGGGCGAGAGCACCTGGTTGAACACATGGATGGTGCTCAGGATCAGGAACAGCAGCCAGAGGGGGGACGACACGTAGGCCATCACGCCCATCAAAAGATGGATGCGGTTCGCCGGACGGAAACCGCGCACCGCGACCAGCCAGGCATGCTGCATGTTGCCCTGACACCAGCGGCGGTCGCGCTTGGCGCTGTCGATGAGCGTCGGCGGCCCCTCCTCGTAGGTGCCCTCGATGTCGTGCGCGAGCCACACCTGCCAGCCGGCCTTGCGAATCAACGCCGCCTCCACGAAGTCGTGCGAAAGAATGCGTCCGCCAAACGGCTCGCGTCCGGGGAGGTCGGGCAGCGCGCAATGATCCATGAAGGGCTGCACGCGGATGATGGCGTTGTGACCCCAGTAGTTGCCCTCGTGCTGCTGCCAGTAGTTGAGCCCCGCGAGAAAAATGGGGCTGTAAAGCCGGTTGGCGAACTGCTGGAGGCGGGCGTAAAGCGACTCGCCGTAGATCAGCCGCGGCGCGGTCTGGATCAGTCCGGCCTGCGGATTTTTTTCCATCATGGCCACCAGCTTCACGATGGCCTCGCCGCTCATGATCGAGTCCGCGTCCAGCACGACCATGTAACGGTAGCGTTTGCCCCAGCGGCGCAGAAAATCGGCCACGTTGCCGGACTTCTTGTTAATCTGATGGCGGCGTTTCCGGTAAAAAATACGCCCGAAGCCGCCGACCTGCTTGCACAGCTCGGCCCAGGCGATCTCCTCCTGAATCCACTGGTTGGGCTGGTTCGAATCGCTCAGGATGAAGAAGTCGAAGTTCTCGGATTTCTTGGTCTCCTGCAGCGACCGGTAAATGACGCGCAGACCCTCGAAGACCCGGCTCACATCCTCGTTGAACACCGGCATGACGATGGCGGTGCTGGCCAGCGGGGCGTCAGTATCCCAGTCCACGGTGCGCATGATATTGTGACGATCACCGCCGCGGTTGATCACATAAAAGCCAAGCAATGCGGTGACGAAGCCGACCGCAATCTGGGCGAAGAGAATCACAAACAGCACCAGCAAAGCCCACTCGACGCCCTTGATGCCGTCGTTTCGCCAGAGCAGATCGGCCATGAACCAGGTCGCAAGGCTGGTGACCAGCAGGATGCCGGAATAAAAAACCGCCCGGCGGCGACGCAATCTTTGGGACGTTATGATCTGCGAGATCTGCGTGCTTTGAAGTGTGGTCATACGTCAGCGGGTGGCGTAAAAAATGCCCAGCAATGCCGCCAGAAAAACAAACCAGAGCACCAGCGTCCGCAGCAGCGGCCACTTTTCGATGCGCTCGAGGGTCTCGCCGGCGGCCTCGGTGATCGGACCAAGATCGATGTCGCGGGGCACCATGCTTGAAACCGCCATGTCGGGTCCGGCCTGCATGGAACCGGCGCGCATCGCCTGGGTAAACTCGGGCGGAGCGGATCGCGAATCGAGAAATCCGTAGGGCCATTTTTCCGCTCCGTCGCTCAGGAGCAGCGCGACCCGTCCGGCGGTGGCGATGCGATCATGCGACATGTTCCTGGAACCGAGAATTTCACCGAACCACTCGTCCATCAAAAGCTCCGTCTCCTCGGCCACGAGCGTGGTGGGATCAAGCGCGGGATTTTCCGCATGCCGGCGGGCCGCGCGCTCAAGCAACGTCTGGATCAGCCGGCTTTGGTGCAGGCGGTTGTGAATGCGATGGGCGCGCAGGTAATCCTCCGCACGAACATAGGCGGCGTTCCATGCCTCCATCGTGCCGGTCTTGGGACGAAAAGTCGCGAGCTGCGCTTCTACGGATTCCACAGATAGCTCCATGTTTCCGTCAAAATATGAGGCGGCTTTTGCAGGAAGCAACGGAGTTCCACCGGCTTCCCGCTGCCATCGGGCTTAAGGGCGAAGGCCACCCGCCAAGAGCCGTTGAACGGATTCTTCTCCAAACTTTGGTGGACCAAAGTGGCGCCCTTGCCCACCCATATGTTCGGAGACATCCCGCGGTCGGATTTCTGGGCGTTCAGATAGGGTCCTGAAAAATCCACCCAAAAGCGGGTGAGATCGGACTCGTTGGTCTTCGAATGCCCGATACGCGTCGCCAGGGTGTAACCTGCCGGCGGCTTGCGTCCACCCTGCCCCTCGATGAACCAGTGCAATTTGTATTCGAGCAGCAGAGGCTGCCCGATGGCGGGCATTTTCGCAGGCACCCAAAACGCCACGATGTTGTCGTTGGTTTCATCCGGCGTGGGCAGTTCGACGAGACGCACGTCGCCCGCGCCCCATTTTCCGATGGGTTCCACCCAGGAACTCGGACGCTGGTGGTAGCACGCCTCCAAATCCTCGTAGGACTCAAACCGCCGGTCGCGCTGCACGAGCCCGAACCCGCGCGGATTTTCGTCAACAAAGGACGCCACCTGAACGGTCTTGGGATTCGTCAACGGACGCCAAATCCACTCGCCGCCGCCGCGCTCCATCATGAGACCGTCGGAGTCGTGCACTTCGGGACGAAGATCGCCATGCCGGTCTCCGTTGTTTTCACCAAACCAGAACATGCTTGTAAGCGGGGCGATGCCGAACACCGCGACATCTTTGCGCCGGTAGAGCGCGGTCTTGATTTCCATCACGGTCGAAGGGCCGGGCGTGATGATGAAGCGATAAGCCCCGGCCACGCTCGGGCTGTCGAGCAGCGCGTAGGCCGTTACCAGCGTGGAGTTGGGCACCGGCTTTTTGATCCAGAACTCGATGAAAACGGGGAACTCTTCGCCGCCCGGCTCGGCCGTGTTGAGCGCGAGTCCGCGTGCGGAAAGCCCGTAGCGCATGCCTTTGCCCAACGCACGGAAGTAGCTCGCCCCTTGGAACACCGCGAGTTCGTCAAGGTAGTCGGGGCTGTTGAGCGGGCAGTGAATGCGGAATCCGGTGAAACCCATGTCCCGCGGAATGGACCCGAGATCGCGGTTCGCCCCGAAATTGAAGAGGTTCTTGTCGTAGGGAATCTGTTCCACCTCGCCGTTTTGGACCTCGGAGATCTGGACCGTCTGGTTGAAGAGAAATCCCGGATGAAAAAACTGAAGCTGAAACGGCAGCTGCTCGCGACGCCACCAGGCGGCGTCGGGGTTGAAGCGGATGTCGCGATACTGGTCGTAGGTGAGTTTGCGCAACGACTCCGGCACGCGGTTGGCCGGCGGGGCATACGGCTTGGCCGCCAGCGCCTTGGCGCGATATTGCAGCACCTCGAAATCGAAGGGCACGTCTTCCGCACGCATGGTGGAAAGACCCGCAAGGGCGGTCATCAAAAGAATGAGTTTTTTCATTTGTCCAAAAAGTAACCGCGTTGTTTGTCCGAAATGGGCATACCAGTGCGTTCCATCACCTGCAACAAATCCTCCCAGACCATCCGTTTCGACCGGTTGGAGGCGTTTCTAAGGATGTAGGACGGATGGTAGGTCACCATGACGGGCTTGGATGCAAACTGTTTCCACCGTCCGCGGATTTCGCCCAGCGTCTTGAAGCTGTCCGCGCCCAGCAACCCCTGCGCGGCGGTCGAGCCGAGCGCCACGATCACGTCGGGATTCACGATCTCGATCTGCGCCCGCAAAAACGGCAGGCAAAACGCCATTTCCTCCGCCGTGGGCGCACGGTTGCCAATCTGCTCCGCGCCCGCCGTCGTCGGCGTCTGCGGACGCCAGTTCATGATGTTGCCTATATAAATGTCGGAACGTTTCAGCCCCATTCCGTTGATCATCTTCGTGAGCAACTGGCCCGCCGGCCCCACGAACGGTTCGCCCTGCACCTCCTCTTCCGCGCCGGGAGCCTCGCCCACGAACATGATCTTCGCGTCGGGCGAGCCCACCCCCAGCACGACCTTTTTTCCCGGACGGATATTCGCCGTGCACACGGGATGGTTGAGCACGAGATCGCGCAACCACGCCAAGCGCGCGGCCTTGTCGCCGTCGGGCAAAATGACGACCGGCGGCGCAGGCAGCTTAGGCTCGGAGGGCGCGGGGGCCTTGACCACCGGCCGGGTTAACACGGGAGCCGGCGCGGCGGGAGCAGACGAACGGAGCGTGGCCGGCGGATCGATCTTTCCTGTTTCCGGTTTCCGATCTCCCGTTTTCGCTGCGCGGGCGGCAACCGCCCGCCGGAGGATCGCGACGCTCTCATCCGACACGGCGACCGACTTCACGCCCGTGGCTTTCAGGCGTTTGAGTTCGTCGGTGATTGCGGTGAGCGCGGTGCGCATGAAAAGCGGATTACTTCTGGTGAAAGGCGGTCAGCTTCTCGACATACTTGCCGAGCAAGTCGAATTCCAAATTGACCGGAGACCCGACCCGTTTCTCCCGCAAGTTGGTGACTGCAATGGTCGTGGGGATGATCCACACGGCAAACGCATCGCCCTCAACCTCCGCCACGGTGAGCGAAATCCCGTCGATGGTGATGCTTCCTTTATGGATGAGATACCGTCCCTGCCCCGCCGGCGCGCGCACTCGCAAATAGTGGTCTGCACCCCGCGATTCCAGCACCTCGATCACGCCGAGTCCGTCAACGTGTCCGCTGACAAAATGCCCGCCGATCTTGCCGCCAAAGCGCAGGCTGCGCTCAAGGTTCACGGCCGCGCCCGGCGTAAGCGTGGTGAAATTCGTCAGCCGCCTTGTCTCCTCCAGCACGTCAAACCAGACGTGCCCCGCGTCAAACTGCGTGACCGTGAGGCAGCAGCCGTTGACCGCGATGCTGTCGCCGAGCGACACGTCTTCGAGCGCGGCTTTCGCGGCGATCTGCAATTTCCAGGCGTCCGCCCCCCGCGTGAACGCGACGACCGAACCTGTTTCCTCGATGATTCCGGTGAACATGATGAAGTGATTTCCTATTTGAGCTTAACCCGCAAGACGGCCGTGGCGTTGTTGCGGCTGGTGAGCAGCACGAAGTCGGTGCGCGTGGCGTCGGCCTCGATGGCCGCGAGCTTCGCGACGGCCTCCGCGTAGGTTTTCACCTCCGTGCCGTCCACCTCCAGTATCCAGTCGTCGGGACGCAGACCGGCGGTGCCCACGGGGCTGTTGTTTTTGACGAAGTTGGCGATCACGCCGCGCTGGTCGGCCGGCTTGACGCGACGCATCACTCCGTCTCCGTAGACGAAGTCCCGCACGGTGACTCCCAGTTTTTCGAAATACTTCCGGTCCGCCTCGCGCTGGAGCTTCGGCTGGTCCGCAAGCGTCGCCACCAGCTCCACGCGCTCCGAACCGCGCAGCACGGTGAGCGGAAACTTGTCGCCGGGCTTGCGCTTCAAAATCTCGCGCTCGAGGTAGCTCACCGCGACCTGATCGGGCGTGAACCTCGGCACGGGACGTCCGTCAACCGCCACGATGATGTCCCGGTCCTTCATGCCGGCGGCCTGCGCCGGACTGTCCGCGAGCACCTCGCTCACGACGCAGCCGGACTGGTTGCCCAACTTCAAAAAGGCGGCCACCTCGGGGTCCATCGGCTGCAAGCCATAGGCGCCCAGCCAGGCGATGGGACGCCCGTTGATGCTGGTCGGCACGCGGCTCATCCACGGCAGCACCGCGCCGACCAGTTGGAACACGCGGCTTTCCTCGACGTTCATCAGCATGACGGGAGTGCCGCGCTCGCTGCGCGAAAACTGGAGATAGGTGGATCCGAATCCGCCCAGAGCGACGCCCGCGAGCGAGCCGTCACGCGTGAACACCGGCAGGCCCGGCGCGGCCAGTTCCGCCAGCGCGATCGCCGTGCGCTCGGGCAGCGATTGCACGTTGGAGATTCTTCCAGACAGGAAATACGGGAGAAAATCCTCGTCCTTCCGACGCAGGCCGATGCCCCAGTAATCGTCGGCCATCGCCGGCTCGGCCAACGCGGACGTCGCGGCAAACGCGGTCACGGGCGTCAACTGGGCGCGCAGCTTTTCCTCGACGCGCACAAAATGCCAGCCGCTCAACGGGTCCTGCCCGAGATAAACCGCGTGGAAAAATTCGCTCGCGGGCTTGCCCGGCAGATAGACGCGGAAATCTTTGAGTTGCGACGATTGCACGCGTCCGTCGATCACGCCGGGCACCATCACCAGGGTGCCGTTCGCGTCGGCGACGAAGGCGGACGTCACCGTGGGGCGGCGGTCGAGCTCGGTCTCGATAAAAAACTCCACCGCGACCACGGACTTCACGCGCTCCTGAAAAAGCGCGGGCAAATCCGCGGCGCGCACGGCGGCGAGCGGCACGAGAAACGCGAACAGAAGGAGGGCGGGCAGACGTGAATGGATGCGAAACTTCATGGCTTTAAAATATAGAGTGAAACCTGCCGGTCGCTCTGCGCCTCGACGAGCGTGGGCGCGGGCTTTTCCGTGAATGCAACGTAGGCTTTTTTAGCCGTGTCGAGAGAGGTGATGGACTGCTGGTTGATCTTGGTGACGACGTCGCCGCGATTCAGACCCGCGACGGCGGCCGGAAAGCCGGGCTGCACACCGATCACGAGCAGACCGGTGTCGTCGGTGAGCTGATTCTCGCGGGCGTAGGCGCGGGATACCTTGCGCACGGTGAGGCCCCATTTCTCGAAGGCCCACTCCTCGCCTTGGCGGCTCTTCAATTCCTCGGTCACGACGGCGTAGTTGAGCGTCTGCTCGCCGCGTTTCACCACGAGTTTCACGGTCGAACCGACGGGCAGGCTGGCGATGAGATTCTGGATGGGCGGCAACTGCTCGGGAAAACGTCCGTCCACCGGCGCGCCGTTGATCGAGAGCACGATGTCGCCGCCGCGCAGGCCGGCGACCGCCGCCGGAGAGCCGGGGTCCACGCTGTTCACGAGCAGGCCGGTGTTTTGCTTGAGCGCATAAAAGCTTTCCAGATCAAGCAGCGAACCTGGCACGAGCCCGATGTAGCTGCGCGTGATGCGTCCGTCCTTGGCGAGGCCGGCGACGATGCGTTGCGCGATCTTGGCGGGAATGGCGAAGCCGAGGTTCTCGGCGCCAAGGTAGCCGCGCGAGTTGATGCCCATGACGCGACCATCCTCGTCCACGAGCGGACCGCCGGAGTTGCCCGGATTGATTGAGGCGTCGGTTTGCAGCCAGGTGTTGAAGAGGCCGGTTTCGTAGCCCTCGACGCCGCGGTTGTCGGCGAAGTAACGACGGACGTTTGAAATCACGCCGCGTGTGACCGTGCGCGTGAGTCCGAACGGCGTGCCGACCGCGTAGGCGGTTTCGCCGGGATAGAGTTTGTCGGAATCGGTGAATTCGGCGTGCGTGAACTTCAGGCCGCGTCGTTTCACCTCGGCGAGATCGAGGCGGAGCAGCGCAAGATCCGTCCAATGATCCCAGCCGACCAACGTGGCGTTGACGCGTTCGAGGCTCGCGAGCGTCACCGACAGCTCGACCGCGCGCGGACTAGCGACGTGGGCGTTGGTCAGGATGAGCCCGTCGTCGGACAGGATAACCCCCGAGCCGATGCTGCCCGTGAAACGAATCGCCCCCGAATCAAAGGTTTCCTCGCGCACGTCGATGCGCACGACGGCGTCGAGCAGGCGGTTGAAGCCGCGAGACATGGCGGCGTGAACAGGGGTGGACGTCGCCCAAAGGCCGAGCACGAGCGCGGTCAGGCGAAGGGTTTTACGCGTCATTGACGCACTGGGTGAATTGTTCAACGTGGCGGGTTCTATCCGATGGCAACGCATTGCAAAGACTACGAGTTTCTCCAGATCGAGCCGCATTGGCAAACATTCTGGGAGAACAACCATTCCTTCCGCGCCGAGAACATCTCGTCGAAGCCGAAATACTACGTGCTCGACATGTTCCCCTACCCGTCCGGCGCCGGCCTGCACATCGGCCACCCCGAGGGCTACACCGCCACCGACATCATCGCCCGCTACAAGCGTGCCAAGGGCTTCAACGTCCTCCACCCCATCGGCTGGGACGCGTTCGGCCTCCCCGCCGAGCAGCACGCGGTGAAAACCGGCACCCACCCCGCGTCCAACACGCAGAACAACATCGTCAACTTCCGCCGCCAGATCAAAGCCCTCGGCTTCAGCTACGACTGGGAACGCGAAGTGGACACCACCGACCCGAAGTATTTCCGCTGGACGCAGTGGATCTTCCTCCAGCTCTTCAAAAAAGGCCTGGCCTACGTGGACGAACGCCCCGTGTGGTGGTGCCCCGAGCTCCGCACCGTGCTCGCCAACGAAGAGGTCGTTGACGGCAAGTCCGAGGTCGGCGGCTTCCCCGTCGAACGCCGCAATCTCCGCCAGTGGGTCCTCCGCATCACCGCCTACGCCGAGCGCCTGCTCGCCGACCTGAAGGACGTCGACTGGCCCGACTCCACCAAACGCATGCAGGAAGCCTGGATCGGCCGCAGCGAAGGTGCCGAACTGCTCTTTGAACTGGAGCGCGGAGTCCCCGGCAACTCAGCCCCCAAGACCGAAACGCTCGACAAAGTTGCCCAAGTGCAGAGTCAACTCTCTCAAGAATTCGGTCGCGAGCCAACGCCCGAAGAACTCGCGGAGGAGATGAATCTTCCTCTTAAACGCGTGAAACAGCTCATGAAAGGTGCCTCAAACGACACCTTCCTCAAGGTCTTCACCACGCGCCCCGACACCGTCTTCGGCGTCACCTACATGGTGATCGCCCCCGAGCACCCGCTCGTGGACGCCCTCACCACGTCCGCCCAGAAACCCGCCGTCGAAGCCTACCGCAAAAAAATCGCCGGCAAGAGCGACCTCGAGCGCACCGACCTCGCCAAGGACAAGTCCGGCGTCTTCACCGGTGGATTCGCGATCAATCCCGCCAACGGCGCCCGCATCCCCGTCTGGGTCGCCGACTACGTCCTCATGGGCTACGGCACCGGCGCCATCATGGCCGTGCCCGCGCACGACCAGCGCGACTACGACTTCGCGCTCCAGTATCACCTGCCCGTCATCCAGGTCATCGAGCCCGACCACGACGCCAACTCCTCCAACGGCCACGGCTCACCCCAACTCCCCTACACCGGCGACGGCAAACTCGTCCACTCCGACGGCTACACCGGCCTCCCCTGGGCCGAGGCGAAGCAAAAAATCACCGCCGACCTCGCCGCCAAGGGCCGCGGGAAGGCCACCGTCACCTACAAACTTCGCGACTGGCTCTTCTCCCGCCAACGCTACTGGGGCGAACCCTTCCCCATCGTCTGGGTCAACCAGGCCGACTACGCCCGCGCCTCCGCCGGCCGTACCGATCTGCCCGCGCCCGTCAGCTACGTCGGCGACGACGGCGTGGCCCACTTCGCTCTGCCGCTCCCCGAGCAGTCGCTCCCGCTCACCCTCCCCGACGTCCAGTCCTACCTCCCCAGCGGCAACGGCGAAAGCCCGCTCGCGAACGTCCCCGAGTGGCTCGAACTCTGGTTCAACTTCGCCACCGGTGCCACCGTCCCCGCCTCGCAGGCCAAGCCCGACGGCGACACGTGGATTCGCGCCCGCCGCGAGACCAACACCATGCCCCAGTGGGCCGGCTCCTGCTGGTATTACCTGCGCTTCCTCGATCCGCAGAACCCCGACGCCTTCGCCTCGCCCGAGGCTCTGAAGTATTGGGGCGTGCCCGACCTCTACGTCGGCGGCGCCGAGCACGCCGTGCTTCACCTCCTCTACGCCCGCTTCTGGCACAAAGTCCTCTTCGACCTCGGCGTCGTGCCGCAGGCCGAGCCGTTCACCAAGCTTTTCCACCAAGGCATCATCCTTGGCGAAGACGGCGAAAAAATGTCCAAGAGCCGCGGCAACGTCGTCAACCCCGACACCCTCATCGCGTCCCACGGGACCGACACCGTGCGCCTTTACCTCATGTTCCTCGGACCGCTTGAGGCCATGAAGCCCTGGAGCATGTCCCAGATCGAGGGCGTTTTCCGCTTCCTCCAAAAAGTCTGGCGCGAGTGCATCGGCCGCGACAGCGAGGAGATCAACCCCAAGATCGCCCTCGCCGACGACGTCGCCGAACCGGCCGACTTCGTGAAGCTCTATCACGAAACCATCAAGAAGGTCGGCGACGACATCGAAGCCCTGCGCTTCAACACCGCGATCTCCCAGATGATGATCTTCACCAACGCGCTCCAAAAAACCGAACGCGTCAACCGCAGCACCGTCCTCGGCTTCCTTCAGTTGCTGGCCCCCTTCGCCCCTCATATTAGCGAAGAGCTATGGGCCCGATTGGGCGGGACAACCCCGTCGGTCCAAAACGCCCCGTGGCCCTCATTTGATCCGGCCAAACTCGTTTCAACCGAGCAAAAAATCATCGTTCAGGTAAACGGAAAGAAACGCGCCGAACTCCTGCTTCCAGTTGGCACGAAACAAGAAGAAGCCTTGTCCGCCGCCCAAACCCATGCCGAGGCTTCCCCCCATCTGGCCGGGAAAGCCGTCAAACGCGTAATTTTCGTTCCCGGCAAGATTTTGAATATTGTGGTTGAGTAATAGCCGGAACACCCCTGAATTAGGGTATAGACCCTAGTTCATCTCAAATGTGAGTAAGTTTACCGAAGACTGCATATCAACGGTGAACTTCCTCATATTCCGGGTAAAAATAGGCCATAAACAATCATGAAGGCGAAACTGCTTTATTTTTGCACACTGGGACCATGGCTGGTCGCAGCGCTGGGGCTCGTGGTGTTCACAGCCCCCTTGAAGGCCGATGGAGAAGGTAAAAAGAAAAACCCCACCAGCAAACTTTACGTTGCCGATGTCGAGGGCGAGTCATCCATCAATACGGGCGATAAAATCGACGATCTCACCAAGAAATCCGTCTATTCCGCCGAGGGAACAACCATTGAGACCAAGCCGGACTCGAGCAACGCCTTGGTCCTCTCGAACGGCACGGGAGTCTTCTTCGATCCCGATACCAAACTGGAAATAAAACGCTTTCTCCAGGAGCCTTTCACCCCCAACCGCAACGATTTGGAGGTCGAACCCTCCGTCTCCCAGACATCTGCGTTTATCTCCAGGGGAACGGTTGCGCTTTGCACCGGAAAAATGGTTGCCGGCAGCACGATGGTTTACACGACCCCCCAGGCCAGCGTGTCCATCCGCGGCCGCAAGGTCGTCATTCAATCCTCGGGTAACACCACCACGATTTCCCTCATCGAAGGCGACGTCACCGTGCGCGGCGATTTGACCGGCGGCGGCGAATCCCTGAAGCCCGGCCAACAGGCCATCATCACCCGCAATTCCCCGACGGAGCCGCCGGTCATCAAAATCCAAGACATCCCCGCAGACCAAAAAGACGCCCTCTCCGACAGGGTCAGCATGGCCTGCATGGCTCGTAAAACCGTGTATTTCGAAACGGCGGATCGTGAATCGAACGAACTCGTTCCGGTCGTGGTGGTCCCCCCCGGTATTCCGCCCTCGATCAGCGTCAGTCCTTCTGCCATCCCCCGCAACACGCCCTAAACGCGTCCTTCTCCCCCACTAATTCACCATGGGTCAAAGGCTATTCTGGAAATGGGCGGCGGCGGCGATCGCCGCCGCGACTCTTTTGGCAACCCAGGGGTGGGCGCTGGTCAAATTCAACGAGGGACGCGATCAAATCTTCGTCACCGCCTCGACCGCGATCGGGTATGACTCGAACATTTCCGCCAGCAACGGCGGCGCAGGCAGTGTCACGACGACAACCAGCTTCGGCATCGAATACGCCCGCCGCGCCGGTTACATCGGCGTCAACGCCGGCGTCGCCTGGAACCTCGGTCAGTTCGGAAGCGACACCTCTCAGAACTTTTCCAACCCCTCGATGAACCTCGAACTCGTGAAAAGCAGCGGCCGCACCACCGGTTCGTTGACGCTGAGCGCGGCCCGCGAAAGCAGCGCGGATACCGCCGTGAACATGCGCACGGACTCGTGGAAATATGCGGCCGGCTTGAATTGGAAATATCCGGTCATCGATCGCTACAGTCTTGCGGGCAACTTCAACTACGGCCTTGTCTCCTACCAAAATGCCGCGCCAGGCATCTACAACCTGACCACTTATGGCGCCAGCGTTGACCTTTTTTACGTCTACACCTCGGAGCGCGATCTGTTCACCGGCTATGCCATCGGATTCAGCGACTCGGGGGCCAACACGCAGACCACCGACCACTCGTTCACGGTCGGCGTATCCGGCAGAATCCTCCCCAAGGTAAACGGCTCGGTGCGCGCAGGCTATGAAATCCGGCAGGACGGAACCACCGGCCAGTCTTTCGACAGCTGGACCGCCACCTCGTCGGTCAGCTGGAACATGAACCGGCGCGTCACGTTCACCGGCACCCTCAACAAGGCCTTCAGCACGACCGCCACCAACGCCAGCATCGACAGCCTCAACGCCACCCTCGACATTCAATACTCGCTGACGGGCAAATGGTCCCTCTTCACCAGCATCGGCGGCGGCGAAAACGATTTCCTCAACGGCCCCGTCACCGGACGGCGCGACTACTATTTTACGTGGAACGCCGGCGTTAACTACAGCCTCAACGACCACTTCAAGGCTTCCCTTGCTTACAGCTACTACCAGAGCTGGTCCAATCGGGCTGCGGGTAATTACGACCGGGATTCTTACACCCTCAATCTCTCCACCCGCTGGTAATCCTCCCATGAATCCGCGCACTTTCATTCGCCTTGGCCTTCCGTTGGTTGCGGTCCTTCTGTCCGGCCTCTCCTGCCTCTCACTCAGGGCGGCCGACAGCAAAGTCCCTCCACCCAACCAGACGGTGCTCGCCTACAACGTGACGCTCACCGATCTCCTGCGTGTCGATATCTATCAGGAGGATGATTTGAAGACGATGTCCCGCGTCGACGCCAAGGGAAACATCAACCTCCCCTTGGTCGGTGAAGTCCGGGTCGTCGGCCTTACCGTAAGCGACGCCCAAAAAGCGGTCGAAAACGCCTACCGCGACGGGCGCTACCTGAGAAATCCCCAGGTCACCATCAACATCGAGTCCTACGCCTCCCGCGAAGTTTCGATCCAAGGCATGGTCCGCGCCCCCGGACGCTATCCCCTCCCCATCGAGACCAACATGAGCGTTCTCGAACTCGTCACCAAGGCGGGCGGCTTCACCGACACCGCCAAGGGCACCGCCGTCAACATCACGCGCATCACCTCCGACGGCAAAAAACAGGTTTTCACCGTGGACGTCGACAGCCTCCTCAAGGGGAAAGACAAGGCCAGCATCAGCGACAATTCTCTCGTCATTCAACCGGGTGATATCGTCTACGTCCCCGAACGCATCTTCTGATTTTACAACCATGTCCGAGGCCCTCAAATCACCGTCACCATCCAAGCAGGCAGAGAAAGAGGATGACATCATCGAGCGCCGCACGCTCCGTGATTATTACATCATCCTGCGCGAACGCCTCTGGGTCGCCCTGCCCCTCGCCCTCGTGGTGGCGATCAGCATCGCCTACTACCAGTCGCGCGCCACGCCCCTCTACAGCAGCACGGCGACGATGCAGATCGACAAGCCCGAAAAAATCGTCACCACCGAACAGGTGATGCAAACCGGCGTGGACAGCGACGCCGAGCTCAACACCTACCTGCAAGTCATCCGGAGCGGCAAGATCCGCTCCCGAGTCCTCGAGTCGCTCACCCCGCAGGAGAGACAAATCCTCCAGCGCCCCTACCTGAAAGACCTCCCCGCCGGTTCCGCTCCTCCCGCCGGCGTCGACCTTGGCTCCATCACCGCCATATCTCGCTCCCGCACCTTTTTGATCGACGTCAGCGTATCCCACCGCGATCCCGAAGCGGCCGCCCTGCTGGCCAACCGCTACGTCCAGCAGTTCATTCAGAGCCTCCTCGACAAAGTCGGAGGCAGCAACGACTACGCCGTCGAATACCTGCAAAAACGCGCGAACCAGCTCCGCGACGCCGCCGATGCCGCCGACCAGCGCCTGCAGGACTACATGCGTTCCCAGAACCTCGTGTCCCTGGACAACAGCACCAACATCGTGCAGACTCGCCTCACCGCCGTTAACTCGGCCTTGCAGGATGTCCGGCTCGGACGGCTTGCGGTCGAGGAACAATACAATCTCGTCCAAAAATACCGCAAGGACGGCCGCAACCTCCTTGAGATCACCTCGATCGCCAACTACGGCTCGATTCCCGACCTGAGCAAGCAGCTCGAATCGCTTCAGCGCGACCAGGCCCTGCTCGCGGAGCGCTACCTTGAGCGCCATCCCAAGATGATCAACGTGGCCAACGCCATCGCCGTGGCCCAGGAGCAGCTCGACACCGCCCTCAACCTCGCCATCGCCGATCTCAAGACCAACCTGGAAAAAGCCAACCTCAACCAGCAGTCCCTTCAGCAGGAATACGCCGCCCAGGAAAAGGAGCAGCTCCGCCTCCGCGACCTTTCCATCGAATACAAGAGCCTCGAAAATCAGGCCGCCGTCGCCCGCAACAACTACACGCAGATCCTCGACCGCCTCAGCCAGACGACCACCAGCAAGTATCTGGAAAAGATTCCCGTCCGCCCCCTCGATCTCGCCTCTCCCGCCGGCAGCCCCTACACGCCCGACTTCAGCCGCATCATCCGCACTTCGATCGGCCTCGGTCTCGTGGTTTTCTTCGGCGTCGCCGTCGGCCTCAGCTTCATCGACGACCGCATCAAGAGCGCCTGGGACATCGAATCCTTCATCGGCGTCAACCTGCTCGGCATCATCCCCGACCTCAACACCGTCAAGGACGACGAGAAATACCGCCTCGTGCTCGACAACAAAAACCAGACGGGAGTCGAACCGTTCCTGAGCGTCTACAGCTCCGTCAAAATCCATTCCAAGCTCGATTTCCCCAAGTCCATCCTCGTCACCAGCACCATCCCCGGCGAAGGAAAGACGCTCATCTCCAGCAATCTCGCCGGCAGCTTCGCCCGTCACGGCAAGTCCGTCCTGCTCATCGACTGCGACCTTCGCCGTCCGATGCTCCACCGCCACTTCAACAAGCCCAACGAGGCCGGCCTCATCAACTGGTTCGACAACGGCGCCAAACTGGACGGCGATCTGACCAAGAATTCCCATCTCGGCATCGTGTCCATCGGCGAAAACATTTCGCTCATCAGCTCCGGCGGTCGCTCCAAGAGCCCCACCCAGCTCCTCGAAAGCGCCGTCTTCGGCCAGCTGCTGGAACGCCTGAAAAAACACTTCGACCTCATCGTCGTGGACTCCCCTCCTCTCGGCGCCGTCACCGATTCCCTCCTCATCGCCGAACGCGTTGACGAGGTCATCTACGTCTGCCGTTTCAACCGCGCCTTCCGCAAGCACATCCGGCTTTACATCAAGGCCCTCCGCTCCGGCAAAAACGAGCTGCTCGGCGTCGTGCTCAACGGCCTCTCCCCCCGCCGCATCGAGTATTACTCCAACTACCGCTACTACCGTAGCTACAAAAAATACTACGGCACCCAGGAGTAGGCGCACCGCGGTGAAGGAGCCTGATTAAAGGCGATTGTTTGTCGTGGGAGCGAGCTTGCTCGCGATTCCGAACCTCGCGAGCAAGCTCGCTCCCACGTTGAAGGCGGGCCAAACGCGGCTTTTTTGTTTCCGCCCCTCGTCCAACCCTGCAACGTTGTCCCCGTGTTGTCCGCCTTTCTACCAGCCGGTTTTGATCCGAAAAGACCCGTCGCCCTCATCGCCGGCCAGGGACTCTACCCGCGGCTTGTGGCCAACGCCATCCGTGCCGCCGGCGTGCCCCTGCGCCTCGTCGCGATGGAAGAGGAAACTCCTCCCGATCTGATCGCCGAAATACCCGAGTCCGACCGCGTCCTCCTGAAAGTCGGCCAGGTCGGCGCCATGCTCAAGGCCCTCAAGCGCTTCGACGCCGGCTATGCCTACATGGCCGGCCAGGTTTCCCCCCGCCGTCTTTTCCACGGCCTTCACCCCGACCTCAAGGCCGTCGCCATCCTTGCCTCCCTCAAGCGCCGCAACGCCGAGACCATTTTCGGCGCCATCGCCAACGAGATTGCCAAGGTCGACGTCACCCTCCTCGACGCCCGCAGCTTCCTCGACGACCAGCTCGCCGGCGATGGTTGCATGACCGGTCGCAGTTTCCCCATTGATGACGACTACGTGGCCCATGGCGTCCAGATCGCCCGCGAATGCGCCCGCCTCGACATCGGCCAGGGCTGCGTCGTCCGCAAGGGCACCGTCCTCGCCGTCGAGGCCTTCGAGGGCACAGACGAGATGATCCGCCGCGCCGGCACATTCAAGACCGACGAGGCCCTCTTCGTGAAAACCGTGAAGGCCCGCCAGGACTACCGCTTCGACGTTCCCTGCTTCGGCCTCAAAACCCTCGAAACCTTGCGCGAATCCGGCGTGAAGGCCGCCGTGCTGGAAACCGGCCGCGTCCTCATGCTCGATAAGCCCGCCGTCATCGCCCAGGCCAAGTCCTGGGGCATCTCCCTGCGCGGCTTCGCCTGATTCATCCTTATGGGGACGCGACCTCCCGGTCGCGTTCTCTTCACGCGCTTGCGCCCTGCACCTGCCGCATCCACCTTTCCCGCCATGAAAAACGACGTCGTCCTCGTCCTCGTCAAAGGGGTGATGCCCACCTCCAACGGCTGCGCCGTGTTCCTCGGCAACGAGGACAAGACGTTCGTCATCTACGTCGACCACTCCGTGGGCAACGCCATCCAGATGACCCTCGACGGCGTCAAAAAAGACCGCCCGCTCACCCACGACCTCATCGCCCACCTCTTCACCGGCCTCGGCGTGGAGCTCGACCACATCGTCATCAACGACGTCAACGAGGGCACCTTCTTCGCCCGCATCCTCCTGCGCATGGAGAACGAGCTCGGCAAAAAAATCCTCGAGATCGACGCCCGCCCCAGCGATTCCACCGTCCTAGCCCTCCAGCACAAGCGCCCGATTTTCGTCGCCCGCAAGGTCTTTGACGCCGTCGAGGACATGACCGAAATCCTCGAGCGCGTCCTCCGCCAGCAAGCCGAGGAACCCGCCGAAGACGACTCCGACGAGGACGACTCCGACAAGTAGGCCGCGAGCTTGCTCGCGCTCCCTGCACTCACGCCATCCGTGCCCTCTCATCCGTCATCCGTCATCCGGTCTCCGGCCTCCCTCCCCCCGCCGATCCTGCCCGGCCAGCCGCTCACCGCGCTCGCCCCGATGCAGGACGTCACCGACCTCGCCTTCATGGGCGTGATCGCGCACTACGGCGCGCCCGATTATTTCTTCACGGAGTTCTTCCGCGTCCACGCGCAGTCGCGTCCCGAGAAACACATCCTCCGTTCCATCGACGAAAACCAGACCGGACGCCCCGTCTTCGCCCAGCTCATCGGCGAAGAAATCCACCACCTCGCCCGCACCGCGACCGAGCTGCTCCGCCACCCCACTGCCGGCATCGACCTCAACATGGGCTGCCCCGCCCCCAAGGTTTACAAGAAAAACGTCGGCGGCGGCCTCCTCCGCGAACCCGCCAAGATCGACGAGATTCTCGGCGCCCTCCGCCACGCCTGCCCCGGTCTCTTTACGGTCAAGATGCGCATCGGCTTCGACGGCACCGAACACTTCGAGCGCATCCTCAAACTCATCAACAAGCACGACGTCGATCTCCTCAGCCTGCACGGCCGCACCGTGAAGGAGATGTATCGCAGCGAGGTCCACTACGATTACATCGCCCGTGCCGCCGCCCGCGTGAAATGCCCCGTGCTCGCCAACGGCAACATCACCTCCGCCGCGACCGCCGCGCGCGTCCTCGGCGAAACCAAGGCCGCCGGCGTGATGATCGGCCGCCACGCCATCCGCAACCCGTGGATCTTCCGCCAGTGCCGCGAAGCCTTCGCCGGAAACCCTGTCACCGTCGTCACTCTGGCCAACGTCCGCGACTACATCGCCCGCCTCTACGACGCCACCCGCCAGCCCGGCCTGCCCGAGCGGATGCATGTGAACAAGATGAAGAAATACCTCAACTTCGTCGGCCAGAGCGTGGACGCCACCGGCGCGTTCCTGCACGACATGCGCCGCACCGAGACCGAGGCCGCGCTCTTCGAGGTCTGCGACCGCCACCTGCTCGCCGATCCGAAAAAAGTCTTCGCCGACGAACCCTACCCCGGCGTCATCGCCCGTCCGAACTGCGAAACGCCGTCCGCCGATACCGATGGCTGCTCGCTTGAAACCGTCACCGCCTGAAAGCGGTTAAGCTTGGCGCAAACGCCACGCGTGCGGCCTTCAGGGTTTCCGGCTGGACCTAAAAAACTTCGGCCGTGCGCGTGCGCCCAGCACCGGCCGACGAGCCCCCCGCACCCCCGCGCGCCTCGCCGGTCACCGGAAAGATAAACTGTTTACCGCCATAACTATTGTCCGTTAACGCACGATTCCCCAGCTTCCGCCCCGAAACGAATCCCCCCGTTTTACCCCCACCCACCACCCCCTCCCGCTCCAGCCCCAGATGAATACCGTCATCTGTGCCTGTTCCATGACAACGTCCGGTTACAACCGGCGAACGTGGCATAAGCGTTGGAATCCCCAGAAAGAACCCCCCCGACCGAACCGGAGAAATAGCGGCGTCCGTCCGCAGTTTGGCTCCGACTCGAGTGAAAAATAAACCTATGAAACCAGTGAAAGTTCGAAGAAACGTTTGGATCAACAGCCTCTTGTTGGCTGTTTCAATGGCATGTTCAGGATCGTCCTACGCGGACGTTTTGGTGACCTCCAACTTCACCGACGGGACCCGCGTTGCGGGGACGGATCCGTTGTCGGTTTCTTGGTATACCATGGGCGGCCCCGGCACGATCGCGGCGGTGGTCAACGACAACGTGGCGGGCGGCATCAACTCGGGCAACGCGCTCAAGCTGACGCCGTCGGCCGTCAACCAAGGTCTGGTGGCGGCTTTCCCGGTTCCCCGGGCGCTGAAGGACGGCCAAGCCCTCGCCCTGTCCTTCCAGTGGCGGTTTGCGGGCGCCACCAATCTGAACCAGGCCGGCCTCTTCCGGTTCGGCCTGACGAGCTCCGGAGGAACCCTGACGATTTTGGACAACCACGACAATATGCGCATCGACGATGCGGGCTACCTGGGTGCGACCAATCCGGGTTCGGCAAGCTCCACCGGAACCAGCGTGTTTCGCCAGACGCCCAGAGCGTATAATCCAAACAACAGCGGCCTTCTGTATTCCGGCAGCAACACGCTGACCGGCGGAGCCGCCATGGGAACGGCGGGGACGTCCGTCAACGCCGGCACCACGGCCCATACGGGGTCGCTGACCATCACGCGCAGCGGAAACTCCCTGATCGTCACCTCCTCGGTGGACGGCCAGACGACCGCTTCCGCCACGGACACCGCTCCGCTCAATTATGTCTTTGACGAGGTCGCGTTTGCCCTGGCCGGCGGTTCGGTGGCGTCGGGGATTGTGATCGACAACGTCCAGGTGACCGGCCCGGCGGCCGTGTCGGCGGTATCCTCAACCCTGGGGGTTTTCGTCGGCGGCTCCGACCGCACTGACTGGACTGCCGGCTATGCCCAGTTCACCTCCCCCGCCACGGGACTTGGACAAAACGCCTTTTTCTTTCCCACGTTCGCGGCGAACGAAGGTGACCCGAGTTTTGTCCTGACACAGATGTCAAATATTGCCGGTTACGCCGCCTCCGCGACTTGGAATAACAATCCCGGCACTCATTCCATGATACCGATCGTGGGCGTGGCTTTGGTCGATCGGACGGTTGCCGCCGGTTCCACGGGGGCCATCAACATGATGAACGCGATCGCGGCGGGAGCTTACGACACCACCTACAACAATGTCCTCTCTGCCTTTTGCAATTCCGGCAGGTGGCCCATCATCTACCTGCGCATCGGCTGGGAGCAGAACGGCAGTTGGTATCCCTGGTCCAGCTGCCAGAACGCGACCGTGGCCGCGGCCTACATTGCCGCGTGGCAGCATGTGGCGACCCTGGCTCGCAACTATGAGACGGCCCATCCGGGACTTGCGGTCAAAACGGTCTGGAGTCCCGCCGTTCTTCAATACTCCGCGGTTGGCTGCACCGGAACATGGCCTGGCGACACGTATGTGGATGTCGTGGCGCCGGATTTTTACACCGAGATTTGGCCGATCTATGAAAGTGGTCTGGGCTATTGGAAATGGACCGGCAACGGCGGCAGTTATGAGACCAGCTTGCTCACCTGGGTGTCGGAACCTCTCAACCGTGCCTACTGGTGGGATTATCCGGGGTCCAAGCGCTATTTCTACACTTCATCGGGCTCGTGCGGCGTGCAGCAAATGATCAACTTTGCCATCGCCCATAACAAACCCTTCGGGCTCTCGGAAACGGGGTGCAAGGCGAACGGCGGAAGCCAAGGACCGACGGATGATGGCGTCTATCCCTATTACCTAGCCAACCGCATTCTGGAAGCGCAGGCCAAGGGCGCAACGATCGAGTATGTCTGCCCCTGGAACGTCAATTCGCCCGCGGTCTTTAAATTCACCGACGGAACGCGGCCTTTGCAGTTGGCGGCCTGGCGCAAATACGTCGTGGCCATGGCGGCCAATGAGAGCGGGACTGGAGGCGGCGGCGGAAGCATTTTCGGCATCCGCAATCCGTTGGCCGACTCTTACGTCCGCGACGGCACCTATGCTGGCGTCAACTACGGGACCGCCACCAGCATGATGGTCAAGCTCGACGCCAGCAGCTACACCCGCGAATCCTACCTGCGCTTCGACGTGAGCGGCTTGGCCAACGCCCCGAGCGTGAAGATCGTGCTGACTCCCGTGAGCGTGGGCACCACCGCCAGCACGCTTTCCTACGAGCTGTTGTCGGACGACACGTGGACGGAGACCGGGATCACTTGGACCAACCGTCCGACCAGCGGCACGGTGCTGGCGACCGCCACCGGCTACACGGTGGGCGCGCCGGTGGAGTTGGATGTGACCGGAGAGGCCCATGCCAAGGCCGCGGGCAATGGCCTGTTGTCCATCCGCATCCGTTCCACGACCAGCGGCTCCGCGACGGCGGTGGATTTCGCCACGAAAGAAAACTCCAACACGGCCTATCGGCCCGTGTTGGAATTCGCGGAAAACCGCCTGCCGGTCGCCGACGCCTGCGTGCGCGACGGCACCTACGCGAGCACCAACTATGGGACCGACACCACCCTGATGGCCAAGCTTGATGCCACCAGCTACACCCGCGAATCCTACCTGCGTTTCGATGTGGGCGATCTGACCTCGGCCTCAAGCGTCAAGCTCCTGTTGATGCCTACATCCGTGGGGACCAGTCCCGCCACGCTGTCCTACGAGCTGTTGACGGATGACAGTTGGACGGAGACGGGGATTACTTGGAACAACCGTCCGACCGGCAGCACGGTGCTGGGCACCGCCACTGGATACACTGCGGGCACGCCGGTGGAACTGGATGTGACCGGCGAAGCCCACGCCCATGCCGCAGGCGACGGCATGCTGTCCATCCGCATCCGTTCCACGACCAGCGGCTCGGCGACGTGGGTGACTTTCGGCTCGAAGGAAAACACCACCGCGATCAACCGGCCCGTGCTGGAAATAACCCCCTAGGATATTTGCCGCTGCGCGCCGGCTTTTGGGGAAGTCGTCGGCGCGCGAAGCGGCCCATCAGACGGGCATCCGTCGTTTCACGCGGCAAGCGGCGCTCCGATCCGTCCTGGTATTGCCCGTTTCGGAGGCTCCTCGAAACCGCGTGAAAACGGCCATCATGCCCCCTGCGTCATCGCCCGTCCCAATTGCGAAACCCCGTCCGTCCATCAACGAACGCCTCTTCTTCCTCACCGACGCCGGCGACGGAGCAGCGTGATCATAAGGATGGCGAAACCGAACACCTGCACATACACGGCAGGCTCCGGAATGGCAGACGTTTGCCATGCGATGCCGTAATCAACCGAAGTCGCGCCGGTAAAATTATAGACTGCTCCATCGAGCGTGACTTCAAACCGGACAAAAGCATCGTAAGGCAACTGGAATTGAAGCAGCTCCACGGTGTTATAGGCGCTGACCGACTCTGCATAGAGCTGGAAGATGTCAGAGCCATCGGCCTTCAGGTAAACCCGCAGGTTCAAATTCATGAAGCTTCCGTAAAAGGCGTCCTCAAGGTTCACATCCATGTTTTCACTGCCGAAGGTCGCCTGATACGTCGCCTCCGTAAACCACGCGATGGACACCGCAAACAGATCGGTCGAGTTGAGCAGCGTCGTCTCGTAACCAAACACACCGCCTCCCGTGGTCGTGGAAAGCGTATTGAAATCCCATCCCGTGGAGCCGACGGCGAAGGTGTTGTTGACAGGATTGACCAGTCGAGAACCGCCCGAAGTGAAATTATACGCCCCCACGGAAGTCATCACGTTGAGCGCCTGGGTAAAGTTGGCCGCCCCGGCGCCCAGCTGCCAGTCAAGCGCCTGCGTGGTGCGGATGATCGTGTGCCCATTGCCGTCGTCCACGGCGGTCTGGCCGTTGTTCCAACCGGGAAGATTGCGATTCGCCGAAACGAGCATGATCGCCTTCATCGTGCGCGCGTCGATCAACCGATCGGACATGTCCACCCCTATGTAGGTCGTATCGCCCACGCCTACCGTATATGAGTTGGCCATGAGCTGCCGGCCGGCATCGACCATCAGCGCGAGACCGCCGGCAACCGTGGGGGCCGCGAAGCTGGTGCCGCCGGCGTTCACGTAGACCTGATTGGTGTCTCCCTCGTAGGCCAGCACGAAGCCTTCGCCCGGGGCCACGATGTCGACCGATGCGCGCACGCCGGATATCACGGTTCCCGAGGTGCCCGAGGCATTGTCCGGCAGAAAATAATCGTTTGGGCCCACGGAGGAAAACTCGGCGATAGTAGTGTAGGGATTGGCTCCGGAAGGGCCTCCAAGAGCCCCCACTGCAATCGTGTTCATGCCGGAAGCCGGTGAACCGACCTGGCCCGTCGGACCGTCATTGCCCGCCGAAACCACAACCAGCTTTTTCGTTTCATAAACCAGCGCATCCAGAGAAAGCGCCATCAAGTCGCTGCCATCATGCAGGGAGGAATCGCCCCAGCTGCTGTTGATCACATCCGCGGCGGGATATGATTCCCCTCCCGAAGTCCACCCTTTCATGGCGTGATAATAGGGCGTAAAAAATGAGGTGTTGCTCATGCTGAAGCTCCCGTCCCCGTCAATCGTCGTGGCAATCGCGCCAGTGTAGAAAGTCGCCAGCGGCGCGATGCCCAGCTCCCATGTATAATACGTGTTTACATTCGGAGGATCAAACGAACCGCATCCGACAAGCACATGCCCTGTCATGGTGGCATGCTGATCGACCTGCGTGGTTGCATCGGTAGAAGTCGGCAGATGCAGAATGAGCCGCTTGCCAAGGGGCAAATTGGTCGTTCCGACAAAGCCCGCCTCGATGTTGGCCACCACCGCATTGGCTCCAAGAACACCTTGATTATAGAGTCCGGTGGCGCCGACCAAATCATTGAGCGTGAGCAAGGTCGAAAATGAATTGGTCTCCAAATCGTATACCCCCACCAAGACGGCGTGCGCCATGCGCGGCGAAACCAGCAGGCAGAGCCAGAGAATCAGGGCAATCCGGAGGCTGCGGGGCGGGAATACCATCGTTATCAAGCAAAGCATCTGTCCGGCCCATGGTGTCAACATAAGGCTGCCAAGAAATCACCTCGTTGTTCTCTTACACTAGCGCACCCTCCTACCGGCTCCGTCCATCTACTCCAACCCCAGCGTCTTGCGGCCGTCCGCCGAAATCATCTGCGGAGTCCAGATCGGGTCCCACACGATGTGAACCTTGGCCGACTCGACGGTGGGCAGCGCGGCGATCTTCTGACGGGCGTCCTCGGCGATCGTCGGGCCCATCCCGCAGCCTTGCGCCGTGAGGGTCATCTTGACCTCGACCACATGGCCGCCCGTCGGCGTTTTCTCGGCGCTGAGATCATAGACCAGCCCGAGGTCCACGATATTGACCGGGATTTCCGGATCGAAACAGGTCTTCAGCGCGGCCCACACCGCGTCCTCGCTAAACTCTCCAGTCGCCGGCGCCGCCGCCACGGCCAGCTTGGAAACATCGAAGCCCGCCAATGCGTCCGCGTGCTCGGGTTGAATGCGGAACAAGCCGTGATCGGTCCGCACCGTGACGGTGCCGCCGAGCGTCTGCATGACGTAGGCCGAGGTGCCGGCCGGCAGCGAGACCGTGTCGCCCGCCGGGATCACGGTGGCGGGAATGTCGCGGGAAAGAATGTGTTCGGATGACATGGGGTTGTAAGGAGGTTAGGGATTCGGATGAAACTGAAATGCCAAAGCTGCGTCGGAATTGGAGCGCCAGCCAAGGAGCCGACAAGGGAGTTTACCAGAGGTAAATGACCGCTGGCGACGACGCCGGATCGTGCTTCAAGGCCAAGTAGAATTGGTATTTCAGGTTCTTCCGGGTCCCTTAGCGCACGATGATATCCACCGGCAGGCGAGCGTAAATGCCGCGCGGATCGTTGAACTGCTCCAGAGTCCTCGCCTCGTCCTTGAAGCGCGCCATCACCTGCGACAGCACGCCGCGGCTGTTGCTCGCCACCGGATGCACGCGGTCAAGAAACGCCTCCAGCTTCTCGCTCCAAGACTGGGCGCGCGGAAATTCCTCCAACTCGAAATCGCTCCCCAGCTTCGCCTCCTTCGCCGCAAACGCGATGGCCGCATCCAGCCCGCCAAGCTCATCGACAAGGCCCAGCTTCACCGCCTCCACCCCCGACCACACACGGCCTTCCGCGATCTTGCGCACCACGGCCTGGTCGAGATGCCTGCCCTCCGCGACCTTGCGAACGAACTCGCCGTAGATCCAGTCCACCATGCGCTGAAAAATCAGCAGCTCCTCGGGCGACTTCGGCCTGGAAATCGTCATCAGGTCCGCATGCTTGCCGGTCTTCACCGAGTCCCAGGTGAAACCGAGATCGTTCGCCAGTTTCTGGATGTCGAAATGGATGCCCACCACGCCGATCGAACCGGTGATCGTGGTCGGCTCCGCAAAGATGCGTTTGCTGTAGGCCGAGATCCAGTAGCCGCCGGAAGCGGCATAACTGCCCATGGAAACGACAACCGGCTTCACGTCCTGCGCCAGGCGTATCTCGCGCTGGATGTGCTCGGATGCGGAGGCCGAGCCACCCGGGCTGTTCACGCGAATCACGATAGCCTTCACGTCGTCGTCCTGCCGCAGGCGGCGGAGTTCGCGGGAAAAATCGTCCCCGCCCACCTCGCCCGGCTGTCCGTCGCCGTCCACGATGGCGCCCTCGGCGTAAACCACCGTGATCGTTCGCGCACCCGACGAGGCCACTTCGCCCGACGTGTCGTTCGGCAGCGTGCCGATGTAGTCGGCCAATGAAATTTGCGTGAACGGATCGTCCGGGTCGGACTTGCCGGTCGCCGTCTTGAGCTTCGCGATGATCTCGTCCTTGTAGGCGAGACGGTCCACCAGGCCCGCCTTCACCGCGACTTCCGGACGGATGATGCCCTCGTCGTCCGCCAGCCGTTGCACATCGGCGGCAGGCATCTTTCGGTCGGCCGCCACGTCGGCCACGAGGTCGCTCCAGATATCGCCGAGGAGTTTGGTCAGTTGCTCGCGGTTTTCCGGGCTCAGGTCCTTGCGAACGAAGGGCTCGGCATAGGATTTGTAGGAGCCCGATTTCGTGACCTGCACGCCCACCCCGAAGCGTTCGAAGGCCCCCGCGTAAAACATCGGCTCGCTCGCCAGGCCCGGCAGCAAAAGCGTGCCGTAGGGATCGAGCGAAAGATCGGTCGCCCCGGCGGCGAGGTAGAGGTCGCGCGTCGTCGCGTAGTCGAGATAGGCGATCACCGGCTTGCCCGAGGCCTTGAAGTCCGCGAGCGCCGCCCGCACTTCCTTGAGCGCCGCGAAGCCCGTGCCGTAGCCCGACGGCTCCAGGCTCCCCGTGAGAAACACTCCGGCCACCCGCTTGTCTTGGGCTGCCTCGCGCAGCGCCCGCGTGACCTGCCTCAGTTGCAGCGTCTGCGATCCGTCGCCGCCCGACAGGAGCGCGCCCAATCCCGACTCGTCCAATGCCGCCGGCGTGTCCGTGAGGTTGGCCTTCAGGTCAAACACCAGGTAGGCGCCCTGCTCCACGACGAGCGTCGTCTTTTTCCCCAGCGTCGAAACCGCCGCGATAAAAACGAAACCCAGGACGACCAGACCCACCGCGGCCAGCACCAACCCGGCCAGCGTTCCCAGCAGCGACGCGAAGAAATGTTTCATAAGGTTCCCCACCGTAGCCAACCGCACGCGTCCGGCCAGCGCTTTCAGTCGGGTATTCGCAGGCCGCCGGAAATCCGTCCTCATAATGTATCATCTCCCCCCTTCCAAGGACCGGGATTTGCTGTTACGCGAATACCTGACCACCCTTACACCATGAGCGACCAAATCGAGCTGCTGACCACCAACCGCAAGGCCCTCACGATCAATCTGGACGACGCCAAATACGGCACGCTCGCCGAGATCGGCGCCGGCCAGGAGGTCGCCCGCATCTTCTTCCAGGCGGGCGGCGCGGCCGGCACCATTGCGAAGTCGATGTCGGCCTACGACATGACATTCAGCGACGCGATCTACGGCAAGGCCCCGCGCTACGTCTCCCGCGAGCGCCTCAACACCATGCTCGACCACGAGTATGGCCTGCTCATCGAGCGCCTCGCCGCCAAACGCGGCGACACCACCAAGTTCTTCGCTTTCGCCGACACCGTCGCCGCCAAGAGCTTTCGCGGCAACAACGAGTGCCACGGCTGGATGGGCATCCGCTTCCAGTCCGAACCCCACGGCCCGCCCAACGACATCATTATCCACGTCCGCATGTGGGACAAGGACAACGTCCTCCAGCAGCAGGCCATCGGCATCGTCGGCACCAACCTCATTTACGCCGCCTATTACTACAACAACGACCTCGGCCGCCTGATCCAGTCCCTCGTGGACAACGTCGGCACCGACCGCATCGAGGTGGACATGATGCGCCTCTCCGGCCCGGCCTTCAAAAACGCCGACAACCGGCTCGTCTCACTCTACCTCGTCCAGCACGGCCTCACCAACGCCGTCATGTTCGGCGCCAACCACGAGGTGCTCCAGCCCTCCGAGGTCCTCTATAAAAAGGCCATCCTCGTCGAGCGCGGCAGCTTCCGCCCCGTCACCCTCGTCAATGTCGACATGCTCAACTGCGCCTGCGCCCAGTTCATGCAGGAGCCCGAGGTCAAGGGAAAGGAGATCGTCGTCCTCATGGAGATCACCATGAACAACCTCCTCGCCGCCGGCGGCCTCGACGCCCAGGACTTCCTCTCCCGCGTGGACCTGCTCGCCGACATCGGCTTCACCGTCCTCATCTCCAACTACTCCGAGTATTACCGCCTCACGTCCTACTTCCGCCGATACACGAAGGAAATGATCGGCGTCGCCATGGGCATCAACAACCTCCTCGAGGTCTTCAACGAGAAATACTACGAACATCTCGAAGGCGGCATTCTCGAAAGCTTCGGACGCCTCTTCCGCAACGCCGTGAAACTCTACATCTACCCGATGCAGCAGAAGGCCTACGACCGCTACCTCACCGACGGACATCCCGCCGCCGCCCCCGCGGGCACCTCCACCTTCGCCTCCAACGTCCTCATCAGCGCGAAGAACCTCCAGGTGGACCCGCATCTGGCCAACCTCTACGCGCATCTCATGGAGAACCACTACCTCGAGTGCATCGCCGGCTTCGATCCGAACATCCTCAACATCTTCTCCCGCGACGTCCTCCTGCGCATCCGCGCCAACGACCCGACCTGGGAAACCATGGTCCCCAAGGCCATCGCCGAAGCCATCAAGGCCCGCCACCTCTTCGGCTACGGCGAAACAAGCTCCGAGACGGTCACGTCGAAGTAGCTTCAGATTTTCAACGCAAAGACCGCAAAGGTCCGCAAAGTTTTTGTCGCCCGGTTTCCCCTTCGCGCTCTTTGCGAGGTCTCCCCGATCTTCGCGTTAAAAATTCCGTCTCCGAAGCTCTCATCCGCCCCCCCGTTTTCAGCCTTCCGCACCGCCCTGTTTTCCCTTTGGCTGGCCGGCTCCTTTCCATGCGCTTCTACAAGTATCACGCCCTCGGCAACGACTACATCGTCTGCGATCCCGCCGACTTTCCCCAGTGGGGCGCAGCCCCCACCGTCGAGCAGATCCGCGTCGTCTGCCATCGCAATTTCGGCGTCGGCTCCGACGGCATCCTCTGGGGCCCCCTCCCCTCCGCCAAGAGCGACTTCGGCCTGCGCATCTTCAACCCCGACGGCTCCGAGGCCGAGAAATCCGGCAACGGCCTGCGCATCTTTTCCCGCTACCTCTGGGACCAGAAGCTCGCCAAGAATCCCGTCTTCACCGTCGAGACCCCCGGCGGCCACGTCCAGTCCGTCATCAAGGAAGACGGCCGCCTCATCACCGTCGACATGGGCAACGTCAGTTTCACCAGCACCAAGATCCCCCACGCCGGCCCCGAGCGCGAGGTCATCAACGAAACCATCACCGTCCTCGACCGCACGTTCACCTACTGCTCCGCCACCATCGGCAACCCGCACTGCGTACTCCCCCTGCCCGAGGTCTCCGCCGAGCTCGCGCACAAATACGGCCCGCACTTGGAGACGCACGCCAACTTCCCCCGCAAGACCAACGTCCAGTTCCTCCAGGTCCTCGACCGCGCCAACATCCGCATCGAGATCTGGGAGCGCGGTGCCGGCTACACCCTCGCCTCCGGCAGCAGCTCCAGCGCCGCCGCTGCCGTCGCGCACAAGCTCGGCCTCGTTGATGCCAACGTCACCGTCCACATGCCCGGCGGCCAGATCGGCATCGAGATCGGCCAAAATTTTTCCATCCGCATGACCGGCACCGTCAACAAGGTCGCCGTGGGCGAGATGCACCCGCAGCTCTTCGACGTCAAAGTCTGACCGGTAGGGCGGATTATCCCTAATCCGCCGGGTTTGAAAAACGTGAGTCCATCGCAACGGCGCGTTAGGGATAACGCGCCCGCCTCTTCAATCCTCCGTTTTAGCTCCTGGTCGCCCCCGTTCTCTTTCTCGTTCTCTTTCTCGTTCTCTTCCGAAAAGCTCCGCTTGGGTCCGCTCCAAGCGCCTTGAATGACCACCTCCGCCACAGCATCCGCGCGCAGCCCCGACCGCATCATCACCGAGTGGGTGCTGGCTCCGGCCGCGCTGGTTGTCGCCGCGCTGGTCCTGTTGCTCTGGCCCCGCTGGCGCGAAAACCCCGACCTTTCCCACGGTTATTTCGTCCCGGTTATTTTCCTCCTCCTCCTGCATGAAAACCGTCGTCGCGGGCCGTGGCGCTGGCTGCCCGAGACCACGGGCGTCAAACTCCTCCGCATCGCCGCCGTCATCGCCGGCCTCGTGCTGGTCGTGCTCGGCGGACTCTTCGCCGCCGCCGTTGACTGGACGCATCCCCTAGTCTCCCAGATGTTCGCCTGCGCGACGACCTCGTTCCTCTTCGCCGCGCTGCTTGTCTTGTCGGGGGACGGGGTGCGGCATGTTCCCTTCAACTGGACATCGCTCGTCGCTATAGGCTTGTGGCCGCTCAGCGCGGCGATCCCTCCCGGCACCTATCAGCACATCACGCTTACGCTCCAACTGGGTGTCACCAGGATCGTGCTTCATGCCCTGCATCTGCTGGGCATTCCCGCCAGCACGACCGGAACCGTCATCGAACTGGCCCGCACCACCGTGGGCGTCGAGGAGGCGTGCAGCGGCGTCCGCAGCCTGGTCTCCTGCATCGTGGCCGGCCTGTTTTTCTCGGCCACGCTCGTGCGCGCGCCTTGGAAACGCGTGCTGATCGTTACCCTCGCCATCCCGCTGGCCATCGGGATGAATATCCTGCGCTCGCTCGCCCTCACCCTCTTCGCCAACGCAGGCATTGATATCGGCGGCTCATGGCACGACTTCACCGGCTTCGCGGTGCTGGGCGTGACCTCGATCGTTCTGGGCGGCCTCGCCCTGTGGCTCGAGGACCGCGATGTGCCGGCCGCCCCCGCGTCGCCCGCCTCGCCGCCCTTCACCGCTTCATTCGCCCGCTGGAGCGTGCCCGCCGGTCTGGTCGCCGCCCTGCTGCTCGCCGCCTTCTTCGTCTTCAACACCCACGGTTCAACGCGAACCGACAAGCCCGCGCCCAATCTCGCGACCGTTCTCCCCGCCAAGGCCGATGGCTGGAATGTGATCACCACTCGCGACCTCTACCAGTTCTCGGAGATCCTTCAGACCCGCAATCTCATCCAGCGAAGCTATGTTCGGCCCGCCGCCAACGGCTCCGTCGAGCAGGTGACTTTTTACGTCGCCTACTGGGCCCCCGGACAGGCCCCCGTAAGCCTCGTCTCCACGCACACCCCGGCGGCTTGCTGGCCCGGCAGCGGCTGGGAAAATCAATCCGACGCCATTCCCCCCTCCGCGTTTCTGGCCGGCGGCAAGCCGCTGCCCGCCCCTGAATACCGCATGTTCAAAAACGGCCCCCTCCTCTCCCACGTTTGGTATTGGCATCTCTACGAAGGCCGCCCGCTCGTGCAGGTCGCCCCCAATTCCCCTCTCACCCTGCTCAAGCTCGCCCTCCGCTACGGCTTCCGCAAGGGCGGCGACCAGCTCTTCATCCGCATCTCCAGCAACCGCTCGTGGGAGGAACTTCGCGACGATCCCCTCGTCGTTGACATCCTCTCCCGCCTCGAACCTCTGGGCCTCTATTGATCGTCCGCCATGCTCTTCCGCCTCACCACCCGCGAACGCTACGCCCTCGGCATCATCGCCCTCCTCCTCGCCCTCGGCGTCCTCGGCCTCGCCATCTTCTAGCTGCTAGCTACTAGTTCCTAGCGACTAGCGGCTCAGTATCCGGTTGATTTGCCCGCCGAAATTCTGAAGCTCCGTGCATCCTGTCGATGCGCCCGCCCGTTCTAGTTATGAAGTGGCCTACGCCCCAACCTGTCCGTTTCTCCCTTTCGATGCCGTCGTCCCCTCGCGCCGGACGGACGATGTCCGCCGCCCCCGCCCGCGCTTCATGAGTTCGCCTGCCGTCATCATTCCTCCCGACGAGGAAAAACACGCGGTCGACGCGCAAATCCTCCAGCGCGTCGCCGCCGGCGACCAGGCCGCCCTCGGCGAACTCTACGACCGCTTTTCCCGCCCGCTCTATTCCGTCGCCCTCCGCGTCCTCAACGACGCCACCGAGGCCGAGGACGTCCTTCACGACGTCTTCGTGACCGTCTGGGACAAGGCCGCCGACTTCGAGGCCTCCCGCGGCCACGCCTTCTCCTGGGCTCTCACCCTCACCCGCAACCGCGCCATCGACCGCGTCCGCTCCCGCAAACGCCGCTCCGAGATCCTCACCCAGGCCGTCCCCTCCGACCTCGGCTACGACGAGGCCGACGACGCCAAGCTCGATTCCGCCGACACCCTCTGGATCAAGGAAAAGGCCGCCGCCGTCCGCTCCGCCGTCGCCACCCTCCCCGCCGACCAGCGCCAGGCCCTTGAGCTCGCCTACTTCGGCGGACTCACCCAGCTGCAGATCGCCGAGAAACTCGCCGAGCCCCTCGGCACCATCAAGGCCCGCATCCGCCGCGCCCTCCTCAAGCTCCGCGACGTCGTTTCCCCGCAGCTATGATCGACGAACGCAAAGAAGAAGCCGCCGCGCTCTACGCCCTCGACCTGCTCGAAGGCGCGGAACGCTCCGCGTTCGAGACCCAGCTCCAGTCCGACCGCGAGCTCCGCCGCCTCGTCGACCAGCTCCGCGCCGCCTCCGCCAACATCGCCCTCCTCGCGCCCCTCGCCGAACCCTCCGCCTTCCTCCGCGAACGCATCCTCGCCGACGTCGCCGACCGCGAGCCCACCACCCCCGACCACGTCGTCCCCTTCCGCCTTCCCCTTTGGACCGGCTGGGCCGCCGCCGTCTGCTTCATCGTCGCCACCGGCTACTTCTCCGTCGCCAATTTCAACGCCCGCAGCCAGGCCAACTTCCTCCGCGAAAGCGAACGCCTCACCCGTATCGAAGCCGGCAACCTCTCGAACCTCCTCGAAGCCGAGCGCCTCATCTCCCGCCAGCAGATCTCCGACCTCCGCCTCGCCCAGGCCGATGCCTCCGCCCTCCGCACCTCGCTCGCCTCCGCCGCCGCGCAGATCGCCGATCTCAAGCAGCAAAACGCCCTCTCCGATCTCAAGATCGACGCCCTCGCCTCCCTCGTCGTTGGCACCCCCGACGCCCGCGCCATCGCCGTCTGGAACCCCCGCACCCAGGAAGGCGTGCTCACCGTCGCCAAGCTCCCCGCCCTCCCCGAAGGCAAAGATTACCAACTCTGGGTCGTGGACCCCCAATACCCGATCCCCGTGGACGGCGGCGTCTTCCAGGTTGATCCCGCCACCGGCGAAGCCCGCGTCACCTTCAAGCCCAACAAGCCCGTCGCCACCGCCGCCAAGTTCGCCGTCTCCCTCGAACGCAAAGGCGGCGTCCCCAAGGCCGAAGGCACGATGATGCTCCTCAGCTACTAGCGGCTAGTTGCTAGAAGCTAGTGACTAGAGGCTAGAGACTAGCTACTAGAAGCTTGTCACCGCCCGCGCCTCCGCGAAGCTCCAACACTTTATGGTCATCAAACCCAAAGTCCGTGGATTTGTCTGTGTCACCGCCCACCCCGCCGGCTGCGCCGCGCACGTTCAGGAGTGGATCGACTACGTGAAGGCCAAGGGTCCCCTCAAAAACGGCCCCAAGAAGGTCCTCGTGATCGGCTCCTCCACCGGCTACGGCCTCGCCTCCCGCATCGGCGCCGCCTTCGGTTCCGGCGCCGCCACCATCGGCGTCTTCTTCGAACGCCCCTCCGAGCCCGACAAGACCGCCACCCCCGGCTGGTATAACACCGCCGCCTTCACCACCGCCGCCCGCAAAGCCGGCCTCTACGCCAAAAACTTCAACGGCGACGCCTTCTCCGACGCCCTCAAGACCGAAGTCCTCGCCGCCATCAAAAAAGACCTCGGCCAGGTCGACCTCGTCGTTTACTCCCTCGCCTCCCCCCGCCGCACCCACCCCAAGACCGGCGTCACCCACAAGTCCTGCCTCAAGCCCGTCGGCCAGCCCTACACCAACAAGACCGTCGACACCGACAAAGGCGTCGTCTCCAGCATCACCATCGAGCCCGCCGTCCCCTCCGAAATCCTCGACACCTCCGCCGTCATGGGCGGCGAAGACTGGGAAATGTGGATCAACGCCCTCGACGAAGCCAAGCTCCTCGCCCCCGGCGCCACCTCCGTCGCCTACTCCTACATCGGACCGGAAGTCACCTGGCCCGTCTACAAGAACGGCACCATCGGCCTCGCCAAAAACGACCTCGAACGCGCCGGCAAAGCCATCGACGCCACCCTCAAGGCCCACGGCTACGGACGCGCCTTCATCTCCGTCAACAAGGCCCTCGTCACCCAGGCCAGCTCCGCCATCCCCGTCGTCCCCCTCTACATCTCGATCCTCTACAAGATCATGAAGGCCAAAGGCACGCACGAAGGCTGCATCGAGCAGATCGACCGCCTCTATCGCACCCAGATGTTTGGCGGCACCGGCCTCGAATTCGACAACGCCGGCCGCGTCCGCATCGACGACTGGGAGATGCGCCCCGAGATCCAGGCCGAGGTCAACAAACTCTGGCCCCAGGTCACCACCGAGAACCTGAGCCAGCTCACCGACATCGCCGGCTACCGCAGCGAGTTCCTGAAACTCTTCGGCTTCGGTTTCCCCGGCATCGACTACGAGGCCGACATCGACCCCCACGTCGAACTCCCCTCCTAAAAAATCGTTCTCGTTCCTCGTTCTCTTTCTCGTTCTCAAAAACCGCCCGGCCCTGAAAAAGCCGGGCTTTTTCGCGCCCGTCCTCCGAGGTAGGGCGTGACCGCCGGGCGCGCCGCGAAGTCATCCGGCTTACGCTCGCCGAAGCGGACGGCCCAGCGGTCCGTCCCTACCTGAAATCCCTCTAAAGTATGCGCATATTTTGATGTCACATGATACTAGCCCCATCCCCACTTGCCAACCGCCAGCAACTCCCCCATCACCCCAGCATCCCCCTGATGTCCGCCCCATTGCGGTGCCCGCCCGGGAAGTGACGGGGCGAAGCCATCACTAGTTCCTGGCACCCGTAGCGGGAAGCGCCAGCGCCCCGATCCCCCTCCGAATCTTTCTCGTTCTCTTAATCGTTCTCTTTCGTCAGGAAACTCCGCCCTCCGCCCTTCCGCCCTCAGGTCTCAAGTTTCAGCCTTCAGGTCTCCGCCCTCACCCCGCCTCCTGAAATTGTAGCCGCAAGCGCCAGCGAGTGGAGGTTCGTCGGCCCGCTCGCCTCTACGCCGCCGGCTCTCTGAATGAAGGAGGCTTTACGCCGCGATGGCGCGCCCCGCAGCCCGATTCCCATCCGGTGTAGCCACGCCCGTGTCGGACGCGTTCAGGGAATCCCCCCAAAATCTTTCTCGTTCTCGTAATCGTAATCGTTCTCTTTCTCCTCCGCCCTCCAGTCTCCCCCTCCGATCACCGTCCTCCGGCTTCCGCCCTCAGGTTTCCGCCCCTCCGCCTTCCGGTCTCAGGTCTCAGGTCTCAGGTTTCACGTTTCAGGTCTCCGTCCTCCGTCCCTCCGCCGTCCGTCCTTCCGCCGTCCGTCCTCCGACCCTCCGTCCTCCGACCCTCCGCCGTCCGTCCTCATCCAGCATCCAGCGGACTCCTCACCCCCAGCCCCGGCTTCTGCATCACATGCGTATAGATCTGCGTCGTCTCCCGCGTAAAAGGCTTCGTCCACGCGGTTTTCAAATCACTGCGCATGCGGCGGTATCATGCGGTTCCAAGCGACCGCGTGGCGAAGCCTATACGCGGCCTTTACGCGGACGCGCACCTCAGCGCATGATCGGTAAAAAAATGCCGGCTCTGCTTCTTTAAATACATCCGACCGGCACCGCTTTTTAAAAACTCCTCCCGTCCGCGAGCATCGGCCTCATATGCATAGGCCTCATAATAGATCAGACTCCACGGACCACGATAAGACGTCGCAAACGCCATGCCCGCCTTATGCTCGCTCAACCGTCTTCGCAGATTCACGGAATATCCGATATAAAGGCCGTGGTCCGACTCCGAATAGAGCACATAGACGTAGAACATCAGATCCAAGCAGCAGAAATCAAACTGCGGTAAACAACCGATCCTCTGAGACGTCCTGAACCGCGTGGGCGCAGCCTTTTACGCGGCCACTCCGGCCCGCCCATATCGTTCGCGCCCACCGAAGGCATCGACCTGTCCGAAGCCCGCTCACGTGCTTCGTGTAGGCCCGACCGCCGGTCGGGTTCCGAATATCCCACCGCGTCGGCGGAGCCGTTTACGCGGCCCCTTTTCCGCGCCTCCGCCACAAACCATAAAAAAACCTCGCGAGCCTCCGCAACAAGTTTGCCTTGCATGCTCAACTCATCGAGATAGCCCTTGATCAACGTGATGCTCACCGGCCTACGCTCCACCTTGCAAAACCTGAGCAAGCCCGTGATCGCAAATTTCCACCGCAATTTTCTGTCCGGATCTAAATCCTCCCGAGCCGCCAAAACCGCACTCCATGTCGGAAAAGATACCGCCTCATCATAGCCGCCCCACGAACCCAGTGACGCTTTTGCAGTTACGCTTTTATCGGAATTCACACCCTCATAAAGCGTCACACACTCACTCAATCAAGCTCACCGAGCTGATATTAAAAATTTTCAATCAATGAGTTCCATTATTGTTAAACCTCATCCGAACACTTTGATCACTCCCTCAAAAACCGTAACTCCGAGTTACGCTCAATAACACTGTTGGGCAAAAAAATGACCGCCATAACCACAACCGAAAAAGCCAAAGGAAAGCGTGAGATTATGAAAATAATCGCACCATTTCTGAGTGCGCATGGCTTTACCAAGAAATCCACATACGAATATGAATTTAAGACCGAGACTGGATATGGACGCCTTGTGATGAATATCCCGACTTTCGATTCAGTTTTTCGGATGTTCACATCGTTCGAAGGTGAAGAAGGAAGATTCCAAGGCCCGATTACACAGCCGTTTGAGTGTCCGAATCATCCCGGAAAGCGAAGGTTCTATTTCCGTTTTACACACGTCGACGACACATATCCGCGCTGTGCAGAGGAAATTCAGATATGGATTTCCACAGTCTTGATCCCTTGGTTTAAGCAGGAACCTAAAGCCCCTTGGAGAGCATGAAAACGGAGCCCAACCAGTCGTTACAGACAATGACCACAGCTGTCACGTGTCGTGCTGCGCACGCCCCGCGCCAGCGCGAGTCGTGTCTGATCTGAAGCGTTCAGCAAAATCGGATTCCCAGAATAGAGAGTTTTGGTGAGCGGATTATCAGTATGCGTATGAAAGCCCAAAAAGAAAAAAGTCGCTGGCATGAGGAAGCGACGGGGCGAAGCCATCGCTAGAAAGAAAAACCATCAGCACGAACAAACCGAACCCACGCGCATGATTATCTCTGGAGCCAGAAATAAAAACCACGGAGCCGAACCAGTCGTTACAGACAATTTCGTGCAGTGTCACAGTCGCGGCGGAGCCGCTTTGTGTGCCACCGCACGAAATGTCTGATCTAAAGCGTTCGGCAAAAGTATGAATCCTAGATCTGCACGACTCATCCCGCTCGCTATGGGTATAGGAATCTTATGGCTCGCTATAAGAGGCATATATCAGGGCATGGAGTTTCGCCAGAACCTACTAAAGCTCGACCGACAATTCACAGACCAAGGAAACACCAAATTAGTCGAAGCATATGATTCGATCCATACAGAGCTTCTTGCATCGCTAAGCAATGCGTCACTCGCACTGATTCTCATTGGCGTAGCCATGACCTTCATCGGAATAAAAGTCCTAGCACACAAAGAATGAAAACGGAGCCGAACCAGGCGTTACAGACAATGACCACAGCTGTCACGTGTCGTGCTGCGCACGCCCCGCGCCAGCTGCGGTCATGTCTGATCTAAAGCGTTCGGCAAAAAATATGAACTGTATCAAGTGCAACAGCGGACGAGTCATTACTGGCCGGATGAATGAAGGCGCAGGCCGTTGGTCGTATGATTTATTCAGGCCCGACGGATTCCCTTGGTGGAAGTTTATCTCGAAATGGGGCGTAAGCCTGAAGGCTAAATCATTTTCGGCATGTCTCGATTGTGGATTAGTCTGGAATTTCGCGGATACGAACGGACTAAAAGTATTTCGGAAAAACTAAAAACCACGGAGCCGAACCAGGCGCCACAGACAACGATCTGCACTGTCACGGAATGTGCTCCGAGCCGCACATTCCGCGCCAGCGCAGATCGCGTCTGACCTAAAGCGTTAGGCAAAAATATGAAAAAACGACGCATCATTCTTGGAATATTTGGAGCCCCATTGGTATGCGCCATCAGCATCAATAGCCTATTTGCTGGCATTTTTTGGGTTCAGAGCCTGATCGATGGGCCAGCTCCGGAAAACACATTGAGATTCCCGAATCCTGAGAGACCATGGGAATTCGTATTTCTATTTTCGATCTACGGAATACCCACGGCCATCATTACATTAGTTACTTTATGGTTTCCGCTTTGCCTTGTTCTCAAAAAGGCAAAAATCCTGAATATTTATTCTGAGATTATCCTTTCAGTAATATTGAGCATCCCCGCGATGTTCATTTTCCAAATATACAATAGTATTTTGGGGGTATTATTTATGGCTGCACATGGTATCGGAACCGGAAGAGCATTTATGTGGATATCCAAGATCAACCAAGCAGAAGAAAACACGGAGCCCAACCAATCACTCAGAAACTCAAACCACAGACGCCTAACCAGGCGTTACAGACAACGACCTACGCTGTCACGGAATGTGCTCCGAGCCGCACATTCCGCGCCAGCGCAGGTCGTGTCTGATCTAGGACGTTCGGCAAAAAAATGCATATTCTGATATTCATTTCCGTGCTGCTCGCCTTTGTCTTCTTCGGCTTCGTTACATTGCGTAGCTTTAAGAGATTTGATGCAAAGGTCCGATATTTATATGAGTTCGACCACGAGCACTGGGTGAAACTCGGGAAGCCCACAGGATTTTTTTGGACACCAAAAGAAAAGATCCCATTTATTAGATCTTTTCTCGCTCGGGATGCTCTATATTTTAGATTTTCGGATAGCAAAAGCGGATCTAACGGAAGAAACCCGAAATGAAAACGGAGCCGAACCAGTCGCCACAGACAACGATCTGCCCTGTCACGGAATGTGCTCCGAGCCGCACATTCCGCGCCAGTCCAGATCGCGTCTGACCTTAAGCGTTGGGCAAAAGAAATATGACTGATTCTCCCGCCATGTTCGATCCGGCGTTGAGGGTATCTTCCAAGGAAGTCTTGTGGCATTTTATTGCTGATTTCTATGACGGCCCGATTGCCGGTTTAGCAGTATTCAAAGACGAAATTCTGCAGTTCTGCTGCCTTCCGGAGGAAATACCACACCAGCACATATATGCCCTCCATCGACTGAGCGACGCAGAGCTCGCAGAAGAGCTCAGAGTGAAGGCACAGTTTGAATCTCTAGTCGGAACTCATTGGTCTTTCGACCTCGACGGAAAGCCACTACCGCGTATTGATTATCCCACAGAAATCGCTCGGGTGTTTTACGAAGAAGAAGGCATGCGGCAGTCGCCTCATCCTCGAGATAAGCCGATCGTTGCTTGGTTCGACGTTACGAAAGAATGAAACCGCCCAACCAGTCATCTGCTATGAAGACTGGAGAGTCAAGAAGTGAGTTGTGCCTTTGATATTACATTTTATAAAGAGTTCGTTTGTTTTATACAGATACCGCAGGTGGGGCTGGTGACTTGATGAGGGATACGTTTTCCGT
>JBAZSJ010000003.1:0-174694 GCA_041662485.1 Opitutaceae bacterium
AAATGGGCCGAAGCCGTTATCGAAGGCGACACCGTCGTCGTGCGCAGCGACGCCGTGCCCCGCCCCGCAGCCGTGCGCTACGCCTGGGCCGACAGCCCCGCCGCTTGCAACCTCTTCAACACCGAAGGTCTCCCCGCCACCCCTTTCCGCAGCGACACCTGGCCCGTCTAGCGCCTGGCCATCTGCAAGGGACACTTCGACGAAATACTACCTGTGAAAGCGCCCACGCACCACGGTAGCGGCCTCTATCGATCAGCACGGCTTGCCCCGTGTTAGGCACCGCCAGCGTCTTGTTTTGGGCTTCGCGGAGTTCGGCCCAGTCGCTCGAAGCGGGAACGGCAATACGGGCCCCATAGTTCACAGAATCGACGGAAAGCGTAGCATTGGCCGAGGTGCCAACGGTGATTTTTGCAGTGTTGCTACTGCCTGCGATGCCGAACGGATCCACCGCTCCATTGGTGACCTGAACCGTGCCTCCTGGATGTTGATATTAGGATGGGGATTGACTGCAGACTACTCCGTGACGCGGGGGAAACAACGCCCACGCTACTTTCCAGTTGAGTGCCGGACTCCACGCACACCCAAGCTTGGATGATCGTCCGTCAGGTCGTCCGTCAGGTCGTCCCTCGGACGTCCTGTCCATCTTCATCAAACAGCGGCCCCTGCCACCAAGAGGAAATTTCAAAAAAATTACGGTCTTATCGGAAAAACTGAGGACCGGCTCGGTATGATGAGTTACCAAGACTCATCATCTCCTGTTCCCACGAACTGGGACAGTGCGACAAAGTAAGAATTCATCATCTCATGAAGGAGAAATCACCCGGTGGAAACCACGTGCCCGATGCTGCGGCACCTCAGCCCATAAACGGCATCCTCCACGACTGGTTTGAAACCGGGACCGAGGGGGTGATTTGGGCCCTGCTAGATGACGACCATCCAGACGGTGATTATGATGGGCTCCATGTCATCCACGAAGGGGACCACCTGACTATTTTGACCGAAACCGGTCAGATCGCATGGCAGGGAACAATCCAATGCGACCGTAAGATCGGGGCGATCCCCCGCCCCACCAACCCGAACTACATTCAGCAAGCCACACTCGGATGTTGGGTTCATTGGATTCAGTCCGGATTTGAACCGGATCGGTGGGCCGAATTTTTCATCCGAGGAGACGCGACTCCACTCCGGGGCATTTTAATCAAAGGCAAAAGATGAACGCGCTGATCTCTTGGTTGTTGGAACCCCCTACCGCGCGGTGGTTCTTCGCATCACGCCAAACCAGTAAAAATCCCTCCGGGCTATTAGTTCAGATACAAACCGTAGGGGGAATGAATCGCGAATTCGGTTCGGTATTGCTGAACGTGAAAACAAGGCGCAAAGCCGATACCGTAGACCCTTTTAGGCGGAGCGATTCAAGCGAGGCCGGCTTGCTGATGCACCTCCCTCGAAGCATGGCGCTGCACCAAAAATGACGCGTTACGCCAGTCACGCAGATCAGATCACGCTCACCACAAATCCAAACTTAACCTGATTCAAATATGCATACCGCTCCCTACAGACGCAGCTACTGGGTCGTCCCCGGCAAGTTTCTCGCCGGCTGTTATCCCAGTGGCCAGACGCCGGCTTCGTCCGCCGAAAAAATTCAGGGCCTGATCAAGGCAGGCATCACCGACATCGTGTGCCTCATGGAGCCCACGGAAACCAACCATGATGGCCGGCCGTTTCATGATTACCTGCCGCCGGCCAAGGAAGCCGCTGCAGCTGTCGGCCGGGAGCTGCGCTGGAGCCGGCACCCAATCGTGGATGGTTCGATCACCACGGTGGAGGCGCTGGGATCGATCCTCGATGACATTGATACCGCACTCCAACGGGGTGGCGTGGTTTACGCCCACTGCTGGGGTGGTCGTGGTCGCACCGGCACCGTCGTTTGCTGCTGGCTCATCCGGCATGGGTTGGCCGCGCCGGCTCTGGCGGTGGACAAGATGCACGCGCTCATCGGCGACAAGATCGAGGATTTCAGGCCAACGCCGGAAAACGCCAAACAGCGCCTCTTCATTGAGGCGTGGCGCCACGGACAATGATCACCTCTCCGACGGACCTCTTCGCATTGGCTTGTAAGCCAGAGCTGGAACTAATCGCAACGATTCGGCGAGGTCTGCCGGTTCGTGTGTTCACCAATCTTGCCCGCGCCCTGAAAATGCCCGAAAGCACATTGGCGAGGCACCTGCATATCAGCTATCGGACCATTCAGAGAAAACGCACTCATGGTGGTCTGCTGAGTCCTGAAATCTCAGAAAAAATAATCCGTGTTGCGCGCGTGCGTGATTTGGCCGGCACTCTTTTCACCAGCGACGACGCCATCATAGATTGGCTGACGACCACAAAGGCACCCGCACTCCATGGGGTTCCTCCCATTGCCTGGATGGACACCGCAACGGGGGCACGCCAAGTGGAGGCACTGCTGCTCGGAATCATCCACGGAAACGTGATGTAGCGCCGGAATTAAAACCGCCGCCATAAACCAAACACCCGTTCTTTATGCCCAGGAAACAAACCCCAAAGGCATCCTTGAATCAGACCTCTCCCAAAAAGACGGTATCAGCGGAGACTCTGGAAAAGGCATATCGGCTGGTTAAACGGTCCGACAGCCCGGCAGGTAAGCGGACGGCTTCTGCCGTGAGCCTCGATGACATCGTCGCCTTTTCCCAGACTCCTGCGAGCCGCACGGAAACCCGCGCGTTCATCCGCTACAGTGGCAAACCGCTCTATGCGGCCGACCCAAACTATCCAGGCCTCATCGTTGAAGTGTCTCCAGATGGCACCAGACGGCTTGGTCGGCTCGTGAATCGTAAATTTGTAGAATGCGTGATGCCATCCGTGAAAGGACATGCGTCCACCGATAAACCCGCCATATCAGCCGATCACCTGACTGATCTCGTGCAACTCATGACCGAACGTGGGCGGCGACTACTGCTTTTTGGTCGGCAGCCCTCGGAAAGGACATCCCTTGTAAAAAATGCGGCGGACCGGGCTAAGGGAACCTTGATTTACTGCGATATTACGACGGCGACCGACCTGCACGGGGTGGCCCTCAGGCTGATGGCGGCAACGCCAAAGGAGGTTGGAGCGAGGCTGAAACGATCACTTTCCATCGCCAGAAACTATCTGGCGAATGTCCGCATATCGGACGGGAAAATCATCATCACCGGTGAGCCACATCCGGATCATAGTCATACAACTCTGGACGCCGTATTAAACTATTTCAACAAACGTGCTGCCAGGGATGATCAGCCTTGGACTGTCTGCCTGGATGGCTTTGAGGCGCTCTACACCTTGGGTGGGCCTCGCATCGATTGGCGCTTGCGCGGTTTGATGCAGGAACACCGTAACCTGAATTATATTCTGATCATCTCTGATTACGAAACGATCAACCGTCTAGCCGGACCCAAGGCACCGTTTTACAAGCAGCGCCATCAGATGGAAGTCAGCTCCGGACGATCTCGCCTGACACCCCTGCAGAATTGATACATGTTTAGACGAATCAGCTGCTTGCATTCCACTTGTCGGAACCCTAACTGAAGCAAGTGGATAACGATATTGCATCAACTTCCCCTTCGAACTCAACAAGTCACGGGGCTAGTCGATTCGGTGTATTCTATCATCTCGCTGCACCCAAGTCCTCCGAGTATCGCTGCGTCCTGCGTATTTTCGTCATAGCTCGAGAGCGTTTCGAAGTAGCCCTGCGCCCATCTGAAGTGACCGCACGGCTCGCCGCAGACCCCGACTGGCCGCATGCCCCGAACGATACAGAAGCCGAAGTTCTCGCCTGCCTCAATGCCCTTCGCGATTGGGGCAACCTTACCGCCACTCGTGATATCGTCTCCGCCCGCACCATCGACGAATATCTCCACCCAAAATTCATCTACCAACTCACCTCCGCCGGCGAAATCGCCGAGCGCGCTCTGAATTTTTACGAGGAAGGTCTGCACCGCCCCGGCGAACTCTCCACCTCCGCGCTTCGCGATATAGCCGACACGCTCGACGAACTCCTTAGTCTTCTGGGTGCACCAGAGTTAGACGAGACCAAGGCCGCCCGTGCCCTCTCAGATCTCGCGGATCGCTTTGATACTCTCGTGGCTCGCGCTCAGATGTTTGTCGGAGGATTGCAACGCGAACTGGATCGCCCCTCAACGGAGGAGTCCGCCTTTCTTGCCCTCAAGGAAGAATTGCTCAATTACTTACAACGCTTCGTTCGCGAACTCGCACAGTCGAGTTACCGCATCCGCGATTCCCTCCGTATCCTCGATGAGGCTGGCGTCTCGCCATTGCTGGAATCCGCCGTCCGCGCCGACTTGGTTGATGTGCTCGCCCCCACGCCCGCACTGCGCGAACGCACCACGTCCAAATGGCAATCACGCTGGACTGGCCTGCGCGGCTGGTTCATCGGCTCCCCCGGACATCCGGCTCAGGCGGAAAGCCTTCGCGCCCGGGCGCTCGCAGCCATCCCCGCCTTGCTGGAGCGTGTGCGGCGCATGCACGACCAACGGGCCAATCGGGCCGACCGCGCGACCGATTTCATCACCCTTGCCCGTTGGTTCGCTTGCGCCCCGACCAACGAAGACCTCCATCGTCTCTGGCGCGTGGCCTTCGCCCTTTCATCAAGCCGACACCTCCGCGTCAACGACACGACCCTCCAGGCTTGGGCTGCGCTGGACGATGGTGCCCGCCCCGCTTGGGAAGATTGCCCACCCTACATCATCACCATCGCCCAGTGGCGTCGTGGCCGCTCCGCCCCTCGCGGTGCGCCTCCCGGCATCATCGATCGCACAGCCGCGCGCGCCGCGTTGCTCGCCCGCGCCGCCGCCGAGGCTCGCGAATTGCGCGCCGCCCGTGCCGCTCTCGCGGCCCGAACTCCCTGCTCCCTGTCCGCACTTCCTGAACTAGATGCCCCCGGCTTCGAAGTTCTGTTGGATGCCATTGGCGAGGCGTTCGCCCAGATTGGACCAAGCGATGACCATGGCGAAGCAACCACCGCCGATGGCGGGCTTTTCGTCCGCCTCCAGTTGCCCACCCCCCGTGATAGCCTAGTTGGCATCCAAACTCCCGAGGGCGTCCTGCAAGGACCCAATGTCCGTCTCACCCTACGCCTGACCGACGACCATCCCGTCGCATGAACCCTCCTCCACACGAAGCCTCCGAGATCGAACGGCTCTCCGCCGATGAACGGCGGTCAGCTTTGCGCGCACTCCTTCGCCGTCCACTTCTGCTTGCTGATCACCCCGAGCATCGTGCCGACTTCGCCAAAGTACGCCGCCATGCCGACTCGATCCGCACCTGGTTTCTCCGTCATGCTGGCTGGACTTTCGACCTCACTACCGAATGTGCCCGGCTCTACAAAGTCCCCGCCCGGCTGGACGACGCCAGTCGCCCCGCGCTCCATCCCCGCGACGAAACCCCGTTCACCCGCACCCGCTACACACTTTTCTGCCTGGCCCTCGCCGTGCTCGTGCGCGGCGAACGCCAGATTACCCTCGGCCAGCTCGCACACACAATCGTAGGCCTCTGGCGCGAAGACCCCGCCTTCTCCAGTCTGACCTTCGACCTCGATGCTCCTGACTCGCGACGCGACCTCATCGCCGCCATACGCCTCCTGCTGGAGCTACGAGCCTTGGTGCAGGTTGATGGCGACGACCAACGTTTCATGCATGACCGCACCCAGGAAGTGCTCTACGACGTAAACCATCACGTTCTTTTCCGCCTGCTTGCATCCCGCCGACCACCCAGCTCGATCACGGATACCGATTGGCACGTGCGGCTCGCCTCCCTTGTCGCCGAACCTGCTATTGACGAGGAGGAACAACGCAATCAACGCATCCGCCACTTCATTACCCGCCGTCTGCTCGATGATCCCGTGCTCTACCCGACCTTCGATCTCAGTCGGGATGCTCAGGATTATTTTCTGAAGCAACGCCCCCATATTCTCCAAGCCCTTGCCGAGGCCACCGACCTAGAACCTGAAGATCGTCTAGACGGCCTCGCGCTGTCCGATAAATTTGGCGACTGTACCGATATTGGCTTGCCTGAAGAAGGCACCGACGGGCACGCCACGCTCCTCGTCGCCGAACACCTCGGGCAACTCCGTCTCGCCACGTCCGGAGACATCGTGCCCTTTTCGCTGATCGAACGCTTCCTCGCCGAAAAAGCCCAAGCCCACCGCTCTTTCTGGCGCAAAGACGCCACCGCCACCGGCTCCGAACACGCGCTCGCCCGCTCCGTGGTGTTCCGCTTGGCCGGCCTAGACCTGGTGCGCGTGTTACCCGAGGGAGTCGTCGTAATGCCCGCCATTCACCGCTACCGTCACGAACTCCGCGCTACGGCGGAGCCGGCACCGGAGCCACTGCCCTACTCTTAAAACACGCCATGCTTCCCCAGCCCTCATCTCATCGTTTTCAGCCCCTGCGTAGCGGGCTCATCAACCTCTTCAAATATCAGGATCAAGAATTTTGGTATGAGCGAGGTCGCCTCCTGATCCGCGGAAACAACGGCAGCGGCAAGTCCCGCGTCCTCGCCCTTCAATTGCCCTTTCTTCTCGATGGTGAGATCAGCCCCCAGCGTGTAGAGCCCGACGGAGACTCCGCCCGTCAAATCGCCTGGCATCTCCTGATGGACGAACACGAGCAACGCACCGGCTATACTTGGATCGAGTTTGGCCGCCGCGACGACGTCGGCGTTGAACACTTCCTCACCCTTGGCTGCGGCATGAAGGCTATTCGCGGTGGCGACAATCAGCCCACCCGTTGGTTCTTCATCACCGAGCGCCGTGTCGGAGGAGATTTCTCACTTCTCCATGGCACTCACCCGCTCAGCGCAGAACGCCTCGCCGAAGTCATCGGCAAAGACTGCATCTACACCGCCGCCCGCGATTACCGCGCCGCCATAGACAAACGCCTTTTCGGGCTCGGCCCGGAACGCTACAAAGCGCTCATCGAACTGCTCATTCGCCTCCGAGCGCCCCAACTCGCAAAAAAACTCAAGGAGGGGCTAATCTTTACCGCCCTTTCCGACGCCCTGCCGCCCCTTCCATCCGACGTGGTCGAGAACGTCGCCGCCGCTTTTAAAGACCTAGACACCTTGCGCGAGCAACACGAGCAGCTCCGCAAACTCGTCGCCGCGCTCACCGAGTTCCAAACCGGCTATCAAGCTTATCTGCAAACCGCCCTCCTACGTCGCGCAGCCGTTGTTCGATCACGTCACAACGAATTCGATAGTGCCCAGCGCCACGTCACTGTCATCGAACGCGACATCACCGCCGCCGAGACCAACACCACTACATTCACCGCCACCCAAACTTTGGCCAAAGCTCACTTCACCACCACGACCACCCATCTGGAAACCCTTCAACAAAGCAAACTCGCCAACGACGCATCTCAGCTCGATTACGCCAAGCAAGCCGCTGATTCCGCGCAAATAACCGCCGACTCCGCCGAAATCTCCGCGCAAAAAGCCGCCCACGCTCTCGAAAGCCTCGAAGCCGAGATCGAGCAACACGCCATTATTCTCAACGAACACGCCGCCGCCCTTGATCACGCCGCCCGCGATGCCCACCGCTATGCGTCTCCCGCAGGCTTTATTACAGAGCACACCCGACTGTTACCGGATGGGGCCGCTTGGGCCGTCGATCAGAGCCAGCTCACCAAACTCAAAACTGCATACGCTAAGGCCGCCGGAGATCACCAGTATCGGATAAAGCAAATTGAGGCTGGAATCGCAGACCACCACACTGCTCGCACCTCGCTTCAATCCGCTCAAAACAACGAAGATCGCATCGCCACCCAGATTTCTACTCAAAGCGAAACTATCCGCACCCATACCGAGTCCGCACGAACCGCCGTTCTTGTCCTCGCCGATAACTACGCCATCTGGCATTCATCCCTTCGTTGGCTTGCCCCGCCCCCTTGGTCAGAAATCGCGCCCAGCTTCGAAGACTGGTTCGAAACAGCCAATGACTCACACCGCGAACTCGCCACCGTTATCGGCGAAGCTGCCCGCCGCGAAGCTGGCACCCTCGCCACCGCGAAAGCCGATCTTCTTGCCCGCCGCGCTGCACTCGCAACCGAACGTAAAACCCTCCGTGACGAGCGAGAGGCCCTTGCCGTCGGTCCGCCACCACCGCCCCCATCACCCTCCACACGAGCCCCACTCTCCCGCACCGGTCGCTCCGGTGCTCCTCTGTGGAAAATCTGCGAATTCCAACCCACGCTCAGCGCCTCGGAACGCGCCGGCTTAGAAGCCGCTCTCGAAGCCGCAGGTCTGCTCGACGCCTGGATTATGCCCGACGGCACTTTGATTCCTAGCGGTGAACTACCCGCCGATACATTTCTGACAACCACGGCCTCACCTGCCGCCACAACTCATAACCAAGCTTGCGATGGCCCGACGCTCACCACGTGGCTTCAACCCGATCTCCCCGTCGACTCGGCTACCGGCATCACGCCCACCGCTCTTATGACCGCTCTTGCGCGTATCGGCGCGGGCTCGTCGGATAACTCTCACTGGGTCGCGCTCGACGGTCGCTGGCGACTCGGCCCCATCCATGGTCGCGGTCAAAAAAACGCCGCCATCTATCTCGGCGTGACTGGCCGCGAGGTCGCCCGCCAACGCCGTCTCGCGGAACTCGCCCTCTCCCTCACCCAACTAGACGAGCGAGAGACATCGCTCGACCAGGAAGCTGCCGACCATACGGCTCGTGCAACCACGGCCAATGCCGAACTGAAGACCGCACCGACCGACACCGAAATTGCGCGCTTCCTCACCCTTCGCACCGAGGTGCACCTCCAACGCGACCGTACCAAGCTCGAACACGAAGACTCCGTCCGAGAAACTCACCGCGCCCGCCTCGCTGCCCAAACCGCCGAAGATGCGCTCCATCGCACCGCGCGCGATTTGGGTTACGGCGACCACCTTCATCGCCTCGCCGACCTTCGCACCGCTTGGGCACCGTATGCGCAAGCTATCACTCAACTCTGGGGTGATGCCCAAGCATGGATAACCTCCGCGCAGCGTGAGCAACAGCTTTCCAGCCAAAAACGCGTGTCAGGGGAAGAGGCTGCTCGCACCGCAAGCGAAGCCCAGAGCACCCGCACCGCCGCGTTGCAAGCGACTGAACACCACCGGACCCTTGTCCAAACTTTTGGCTCCACCATTGAACAATATCAGCGCGATCTCCAAGCCGCCCGAAACGCCCGAAACTCTGCTCAACATGCCCTCGACGACGCCAACACAGCGGTAAACGACATCGGTAAAAAAATCATCGCGCTTCAGACGTCCCTCGGACCCGCCCAGGAAAAAGTCACTGAGGCGGGGCAACACCGCCAATCCGCCATCCTCGACCTCCGCCTACCCCTCCACCATGGCCTCTTCGCGGAAGCCCGCCTCGACCTAGCCGACATCGAAACAGAAGACTGGTCTCCCACGCGCGCTTACTCCATCGCCCGCCGCCTCGAAAAAGACCTGCCGCCTGCCAATCTCGCCGACACCTCATGGATTGAACGCGTCAACGCCCTCAATACCCAGATTCATGAACTGCGCAACCTCACTGGTGCACTCGGTTGCCAAGTCGTCAGCCGCGTCCTCGGCGAAGGTCTCACCCATGTCGAATGTCACTACCAAGGCACCCCCCTAACACCTGCGCACTGCCTCTCCGCCGTTCAACGCGAACACGACACCCATGAACGCCTCCTCAGTGATGGCGAACGCACCATCATCGACCGCCATCTCGTCACCGAAGTTTCCCTCCAACTCCAGACTCTCATCGAAAACGCCCGCACTCGCACGGACGAGATGAACAAGGAAATGGCTGACTGCGCCACGACCCTTGGTATCGCCCTTCGTCTGGTCTGGGAACCAGTCAGCGAAGGACTGCCCGCCGGGCTCCCAAACATCCGTCGCCTCCTCCTTGCCGACCATGCTGCTTGGAGCGACGACGAACGCTCCACCGTCGGCCGCTTTCTCCACCAACTTATCGCCGAAGAACGCATTCGCAATCCCGCCGCCCCCGGAACCGAGCAACTTCTCCGCGCTCTCGATTATCGCCGCTGGCACGTCTTTGCCGCCGATCGCCGCCAAAACAACCGCTGGGAACGACTCACCCGTAAACGCTATGGCACCGGCTCGGGTGGCGAAAAAGCACTCATGTTGACCATCCCTCAAATGGCCGCCGCCTCCTCACACTACAAAACAGCCGCCGCCCACGCCCCTCGCTTCATCCTCCTCGACGAAGCCTTTGCAGGGATGGACAAACCCACCCGGGCACGATGCATGGGCCTGCTCGAAGCATTCGATCTCGATCTCCTCATGACCAGCGAACGCGAGTGGGGTGCCCACGCCACCGTCTCCGGCATCGCGATTTACCAACTCGTCGCCGATGCCGATGCGGTTGCCGCTACCCGTTGGATTTGGAACGGACGCCAAACCCGCCTCGCCCCTGTTCCCGACACCCCCGAAACCCGCGCATCATCAGCCATTAATCCGGATCCCACCACCGATGAACTCGCCCTCGGATAAACTACGCGTAATCCTTGGCCGCTCCGCTTGGTCTCGCTTTATCGAAGTCCTCCGCACCCACCGCGACGCCGGCCGCGCCTTGCCTGCATCCCTTTCGCTGACAGCCCCTACCGACGAAGAACGTCGTGCCCACGCCCAACTCCTCCGCCTCACGACTCTCAGCCGGGCGCCTCGCCTGCGCTACGAACTCACCGCCATCGCCGACGCCCTCCAGCGCGCCGGTGCAACGTCAGGCTGGCCTGACATCCTTGAGCTGCTGTGCGGTCCAATCCCGTTGAGCACGCTCGCCACGCAAGCCGCCACCGTCGCCTGGACCGCACTCTGGCTCACACAGCGCGCTCAACTCGACGCTGCACCTTTCCCTGCCCATATAGACTGGCTTGAAGCGCTCCGGCGCGATGGTGCGCTAAAACGCCTTGCCGCTGGCGATGCCGACACCGCCAACCACCTCCTGCAACAAGCCGTCGTCCTGCTCCGCGCTCTTCCTCTCTCCACCGACCAACCACTCGCCCATGTCGCCGCCCACTACGGCGGCGATAGCCACGCGCTCGACCTCGACCAGCCGCTCGCCAACCTGGTGCTGCGCGGCCTCGCCCTTCGCACGAATCACCCGCTGCCTCAACGGACCGAAGAACGCCGCGCTCTCTGGGCCGAATTCGGCGTGGTATGCGACGAACTCAGCGCCCCTGTGCTCACCTTCAATCTCGGCATCACTGGCGACGCAGCCCTTGCCCACCTCGTCACCCAAGCCACCGCAGCAGTCCAACCCCTGCACCTCTCAACGCGACTCCTGTGGTCAACATCTTGGAAAAGCCTAACCTGTCCGAGCCAAGTTTTCATCTTCGAAAACCCAACGATGATCGCGCTCGCCGCGACCCGCCTCGGCTCCGCCTGTCCGCCCTTGGTCTGCGTTGACGGGGAACCTAAAACAGCCGCCCGGCTCTTGCTCCGCGCTTTGAGTGAGGGTGGCACTAAGCTGCATTATCATGGTGATTTCGACTGGGGCGGTATGGCCATCGCCGGCCGCGTGCTGAGAGATTTCGGCGCTACCCCATGGTATTTCGATGCCGATGCCTACCTTGCCGCCGGCACCAAAATCGGCCGTTCGCTACAAGGATCTCCAGTCACGACGCCATGGTCTACATCCCTTCACCAGCTGATGATCGACACCGGCAAAGCCTACGACGAAGAGGCATTGGCTGACGATTTATTGGTCAATCTTTCTACTGGAACGACCTGACTGAGTAGCCCCCCCACTGAAGCAACGTTGGTCTCGGCCCGTTTTCCGTCTGTTTATCGCAAATCGGAAATCGCCATCTGCTAAATAAAGACCCTAATCCCTTTTCATTATGTCGCTTAGGTTGATCGCCCATCAGATAAACAAAATCCAGCACTCGCGCACCGCGACTACAACGCTCCGCCCTTCGCTGTTGCCTGCATCGAACGAGGTATCAAACGCTTTCATGCAAGCCTTGAGAACGGCACTGACTCATAAAAATCCTGTCGCAGGCCGTTTTGGTCGAATCGCGGATACGATCCCGCCGCTTGAGCAACGCTTGCGACACTATCTTTCCTCGAAAAATGATGCCGCGTTCGTCGCATTTTCACATGAGGCAACTAAACTTCTTGCGGCTAAAATGCAAAGTGAGCCGCTCTCCACCGGAGGATACCTTGTCTTTGCCGAGTATGAACACGAAGGAGCCACGATGACGCTTATCGCCATGCTAAGCACCAAGGCCCAGCCCGGCTTCGATGCTGACCTTAATCTCATTTCCTCCGTGATGCTTGATTTCGACCACCTGCGCTACGCCGGACGGATAAAGCAGGCCTTCGTGGAGGCGAATGAAGACGGCGTCATCCACTTCGTTTCCCGCCGGCCCGAAGAGGTCTCCGACTACTTTCGCGATTTTCTTGGCTGCGAACCGCTCACCGATTCCTCATCCCAAGGTCACCAGCTTTACACCGCGTTGTCCAAGTTTGCAGAACGTGAAAACTACAACCGCGGCCAAAAAGAAGAGTTCATGCAGCGAACCCACGCCTACTGGAAAGACTGCCGGGCAAACGACCGCCCAATGACGCTCACAAGCCTCGCCAACTGCCTCGTTCCCCATGATCCGAGCGTGGTGTTGGGCTATCTATCTGATGAAGCCCACGGTTTGGCCGGAGAGTTTCCGGCACCACCGGCGAAAGTGATGAAGAAGTTCATGAAGTTCACCTTCGCCAAGTCGGGTCTGCGACTCGAATTCGACCGCAATGATTGGCTTGGTAACATCACCGCCCGGGAGCAAAGCGTTACTATCCGCCATGCGCCTCTCGAACTCATTCGTATGATCGAAGACGAAAAGCATGGCAGGTAGCTCCACAATCGCCGCCCTGCGGCAGCTGCTCACCGCCGCCAAGACCTCGAACTGGCAGGAGCACGATACGGTCGAGATGGTGCTCAGCCATCCCATCGGCTTCTCGCCGCTGCGTGAACTATCAGAGGCAGGCGTGACAGTTACGTTGCCCGACGCCCTCCAAGTCGCCTTCGACCGCCATACGACGGACACGGGAGAAGTCGGCATCGACGAAAAAATAAAGCTCAAGTTCTCCCTCACCCTCGAAGGATTCGTCGCCGCCCAGAGCCTCGAAGATCTGCTGCGCCTCCCCGAGGCATGCACGCGAGAGCCCGCCGTCTACGCGCTTTTCGGAAACAAAACAGCGGACGCAGATTTCACCTATACCGCCCACATCAAAGGCGCCTCCTTGGATTCGGCCACGGACGCCATCGCGGGTTACCACCAGACGATTGATCTGTGGTGCCTGCTTGAGCAACGATCCGATCATATCGAAGAGGGCACCGGCGCGTTGTTATTTTTCGGCGTTCGCCGCACGGAAATTCAATCCGGCTTCAAACTCGTCGATCTACCCCCGCGTGACACGGTCAAAGAGATCGAGGCGTTCGTGGCCGACGAAGACCGACGCGCGACCAGACTTCAGATATTCAAAGCCGAACTATCCGATTTTTTGCGTGATTGCTCTCCGAGAGAATCGTTTACCCACTTACTCCTTGGTTGCGATCGCTTTGCTCGCCGCTTGAGGGAGGGACTCGCGATATACCTGTCCGAGCACTCGCCTCAAAAACTGGCCGACGAAGCAAAAGCCTCAGCTCTCACGCTCTCGGAGAAACTGGAAAAAGTGATCTCCGGGCTCGAAACCAAGAGTCTCACTATCCCCGTTGCGTTGATCCTCGCGGTGAAAGATGTCTCCCCCGGCACTGGCTTCACGGTGCTGAATCTGGCCATTGCCGCAGCCGCCCTGCTTTTCGCCGTCACGATGACCTTCGTGCACATCAGCCAGCTCACCCTGCTGGATGTACTACGTGACACCACATCCGCCACACGAGCCGACTATCGTCGTAAAGGACTGGAAGAGAAAAACCCCGTTCTCGCCATTCAATTTGGTGGATTGGAGACACGATGCTCCCGCGCAAGAGTCGGGTCTTGGATTGTGTGCATAACGAGTTGGACTCCACTCCTGCTTTGCGTGCTCGCCGTGTGGTTTTGGAAACCGCCTCTCGAACACGCGCCCCAATCAGCTGAAACAAATCGCCACACACCCACGTCCGCCATCGCCAAGCCCCCGACCGTCACAACAGCCCAGCATGACGAGCCAAGCGTGTTTTTTCATTCTGCAATCACCTTCCGTGACCAGGCACTGGCGCCGTCACCGCAGTAGTGTCTCCGGCACAAAAGCCCCGACACCGCCCTGTTTCAGTTCACGGTGACTGTATCGTGACATAGTCACTCGCCTGCAATCGGATATTCTCTACACGATTCCATATAACGACGGCGTTGCCCAAAATCCATTCCTAGGCATGTGCATGTTCGCACCTAACCCGCTTTAACTTCGCGCCCCATCCCTCCATGCCACTCCCGCTTCATTACCTCTTCATTGCCGGCCTCGGTCGCCGGCAAATCGGTCCGGAACCAAAACTTCGCGCCGCCCTCGTCGAAACCCTCAAAACCATTGCTGCCACTGCCCCCGATGCCCAACCGGTGGCGATGGCCTCCGGTGCGGCAGGGGCAGATCAGGTTTTCCTCGAAACCGCCCTGAGTCTCGGCTGGCCCATCCGTCTGGTGCTCCCCGTCGCGGCCTACCTCTTCGAACAAGATTTCACCTCCCACGATGCCGCCGGAGACGCCGTGATCGACGCCTCTGGGCTGGAAAGGTTTCGCCGCCTGCGCGCCGCCGCCTTGGAAGAGGAGATCATTGCGCCATCACCCGAACGCCACGTGGCATTCACCTGTTGTGCCAACACCTTGATCGCCGAAGCCGACGTGCTCGTGGCCCTCTGGGACGGTCAGCCCGGTAAACAAGGAGGCACCAACGAAAGCCTGCTGCTCGCCACGCAGCTCAAAGTGCCGCTCGTCACACTCGATGCCGGCACCGGCAAGCCAATCCCCGGTTGGCCGATTCCTGAGCCCTCCTTGCTCTCCCGCCGCTATGCACGACGCCATGCTCCAGGCACCATTCTGGACGATATCGACATCGCTATCTCCCGCAGCCTCTCGCCCGCTGAGCACGCATCCTTCGCCGCTCTGCCCGTCGTCGAGCAACACGCAAAATATGGCCGCCTACTCGCCGATCAGTCCGAGTCGCTCGCTCGTTCCTACAAACGCAAAAACCTCTGGGCCGTCGGGCTCCATGCCGGCGCATCCTTCATCGGTCTTTTTGCGCTTCTTTTCCTGGTTCTTGCCAAAAAGTTTGGCCTGAAATGGCCAATCATTCTGTCAATTACGGTTGGCCAATCATTCCGTCATTATTGTTAAAATGTTAATAATTAATGCTTAAGTAGAAGCGCGGTGAATGGAGGCACAAGTTATCCGACAGCAGGCCCTATTAAGTTAAATGTCATCGAGCGTTTCACATTTTCAGATTCCTCAGGCGCAATGCGTTCGCGACGACACTCAGGGAACTGAGGCTCATGGCCGCGCCGGCCAGCATCGGGCTGAGCAACCATCCGGTGAATGGATAGAGCAGGCCTGCCGCCACGGGGATTCCAAGACCGTTGTAGAAAAAGGCGAAGAACAGGTTTTGCTTGATGTTACCCAGCGTGGCGCGACTCAGGTGCACCGCTTTCACCAAAGCGCGCAGATCGCCTTTCACGAGCACGAGGCCGGCGCTGTGCATGGCGACATCGGTGCCTGTGCCCATGGCGATACCAATGTCGGCCGCGGCAAGAGCCGGCGCGTCGTTCAGCCCGTCGCCGGCGAACGCGACCACCTCTCCGCGCGCTTGGTGTTCGCGCACTATCTCTTGTTTGCGCGCGGGGGTGACACCTGCGTGGAAGCCGTCGAGGCCGAGTTCTGCGGCGACGGCACTGGCGGTTACCTCGCGATCACCGGTGACCATGAAGATTTTCAGTCCAAGCCGGTGCAGTTCCCGGATGGCCTCTGGTGTGGTGGCCTTGATCGGATCGGCGAGTGTGATGGTTCCGGAAAAAACACCGTCAAGGGTGACGCCGACAAGAGTGGATGTTGATGGTGCGTCAGTTTTTTCGGGAGCTCGCCCGACTTGCACGGCACGGCCGTTAACGCGTGCGCGCACACCTTGTCCGGGCTCTGCCTGAAATGCCTCGGCAGCCGCGAGCGTTAGGGAGCGCTCACGGGCGGCGGCCACAAGGGCGCGGGCGAGTGGGTGCTCACTGGGGGATTCAGCAGAGGCGGCGAGAGTCAGAAGGTCGGTTTCGGTGACGCCCGATTCGGGGTGGATAGAGACGACTCGGGGTTTCCCTTCGGTAAGGGTGCCGGTCTTGTCGATGAGAACGGTGGTGGCGGCGACGAGGCGTTCGAGGGCGGCAGCGTCTTTCACGAGCACGCCAGCCTGCGCGCCGCGACCAATGCCGGTGATGAGCGACACGGGCGTGGCCAGGCCGAGCGCGCATGGGCAGGCGATGATGAGCACGGCCACGGCGTTAACGAGAGCCGGCAGGAGCGAAGGGGCTGGACCGAGCCACAGCCAGAGGACGAAGGTGAGTGCCGCAATCCCTGCGACCATCGGCACGAACCAAGCTGAGACGCGGTCGGCAAGGCGCTGGATGGGGGCTTCACTTTCCTGAGCCTCCTCCACGAGGCGGATGATTTGTGCGAGTAAGGTATCGTGGCCAATGCGTTCGGCGCGGAAGAGGAAGGAACCGGTGGTATTGAGCGTGCCAGCGCTGACTTTGGCACCGGCTTGCTTGGCGACGGGGTCGGGTTCGCCGGTGAGCATGGACTCATCAACGTCGCTGCCGCCTTCGGTAAGAGTGCCATCCACGGGGATTTTCTCGCCGGGACGGACGCGGAGGGTGTCGTTAACGGCGATGTCGGCGAGTGAGACGTCTTCTTCGCGACCGTCTCGCACGCGGTGGGCGGTGGCGGGCGCGAGATCCATCAGGGCACGAATAGCTGCGTCAGTGCGGGCGTGGGCGCGTTGCTCCAGAATCTGCCCGAGGAGGACGATAGTCGTGATGAACGCGGTCGCCTCGAAGTAGAGCGGCACGCCGTGGATGCCCTGAAGGTTTTCCGGAAAGCGGTCCCCAAACAGCACGGCGACCACGCTGTAAAAATACGCGGCACCCGTGCCGGTGACGGTGAGCGTGAACATGTTGGTGTCCAGTTCGCGCAGGGATTTCCACCAGCGGCCGATGAAAAACCAGCCGCTCCAGAAAAACACAGGGGTGGTGAGCACGAGTTGCGTCCACGAGGAAATCCGAGGGTCAAGCCGGTGGAAAAAACCGGGGGCGATCATGCCGCCCATCGCGAGGGCGAGGACGGGAATCGTGAGAGCGAGGGCGACCCAGAAGCGCGGACGCAGAACGCGTTCGTGGGGAAGTCCCATGTAAACGGGAGCGTCCATGGCGGGTTTGTCGGCAGTGGGCGAGGCGGTGTGGTGAGAGTGCATAACCAGTGGACGGAGCGGATCGCCAATTCTTACGAAGAAACTATTCGATGCGGTGGCATGTGGACACATCAAAGTCGCTTTGGTGTTGGTCGATTACCAACGCACGTCTTCGTTTGCCGACGCCATTCCAACTTTATCCCAGGTGCCGGAGAACTGCGTTCGCAGGATGGGCATACAGCCCATGGCAAATACACCTAGGCTGGCGCACTGTGTAATCAGTCCCGCCCTGCGGCAAAATATGCATGGGAAATGACAAGACATGCACAGGGGGATGGTGGGCCGCCACCGTATCAATGGGTGAAGGGAAAATTAACTGAAAATCTGGATGATCTCATCCACCTCCTGAGCCAATCCCTTTACCGCCCACCCGGAATGTGTGGAAAAATAAACATCAAACCCCCGGAAAATATGAACACGAAATATCGCCCTCTGCGTATGATCAGCCTGCTCGCCGTCATCGTCACGGCTTCCGCCTCGTCCTTTGCCGGCCCCGGCCCCCAATACTGGAATCGGCTCAAACCCGTCACGACCGTTGCGGAGGCTCAGGCGGTAAAGCCCGGCGACCCGATGGTGCTGGTGTGCGGTGCGTGCAAGACGGTTTCGATCACCGAATTCAAGTCCACGTGGCCAAACGGCAAGGGACCTGGCCGTTGGATGGAAATCGGGACCAAGCACTCTTGCGACAACTGCGGCGGTGAAATCACGGTCGTGAAGGGCAAGACGACCGATTCCATGCAGCACAATTGTTCCAAGTGTGGCGACGGTGCCGCCTTCTGCTGTGCCGGCATGGCGGGCGATTCCATGAAAGATGGAATGCAAGACCACAAGTAAGCCGTCCTGCGATCAGCATCTCGGTTGGTAAAACCGAAACACGGACGGCGGCACATTGGGTGTCGCTGTCCTTTCTTTTGCCCGCTCACCACACCCTCCCGCACTGTCCGCTCAGAAAGGGCGGTCCGATACGCCGAAACTCGCATTGTCCGCTTCTTATTAATCCATGAAAAAACTCATCATCATTGTCGCTCTATCACTCGCCTCCGCACTGTTTCTGGTGGGCTGCGAATCGCTGCCGGAAGGGAGCCGGAGTGACTCTAGTATGCCGGACTATTCGGGCGGTCACCACCACTAGTCCACCGATCTCCGGCTGGCCGGCTCATAAGACGCCGTTCCTTCGCTCAAGCCGTTTCGAGCAATCTACAAAATGAATCCGTCCTCGTTCCGCCAGTTTTTCGTCCTTATCGCCGCCACAGGCCTGCTTGCCGGCTGCGCCACCCGGCCCATCCGTGAAGAGCGCGAGGCGCGGGACCGGGTATCGGAGCTTGCTCGTATCCGTGCGGGTTTATCTCTGCCCGTCCTCCGTGCCGAGAGCCCCTTGGAAGACTATCTGCGTTTCGCGCTCCTCAAACATCCGCGCGTGGCCGCCGCTCACGCGGAATGGCGTGCGGATGTCGAAGCCATCACCCCGGCGCGTTCATTGCCTGATCCGAAACTCACCTTCCAGGCAGACATCGCGGATACGATCATGACGCTTATGCCCGGACTCATGTTCGACATCATGGGACCCGGCAAACGCGCCGCGATGGGGCGGGAGGCCGCTGCCAAGGCGGATGTTTCCTACCAAAATTACCGCATCACCGTGTTTCAAGTCGCCGCCGAGGTGAAAAAAACCTGGGCGGACCTCGCTTATTTGGACGAAGCCCTGGCGCTTCGTGCCGACTCGCTGGCCGCTCTCGACCGATCGCTCGCCTTCTTCCGTGCTGAATATTCCACCGGCCGTGGCATGGGCACCCTTGAATCCCAAGTGCAGGCACGCACCGAGACCGAACGTATCCGCATCGAAGTCGTCAATCTCACCGACCAGCGCGAAGCCACTCGCGCCCGTCTCAAGGCCGTGCTGGGCCTTCGGCGCGATGAACCGGCTCCAGCGTGGCCGACGCATTTTTCTCCGTCTCCCGCTCCCGCCGATGAAGACACCCTTTGGGCGCAAGTGTTGGCGGCCAATCCCGGGCTGGGCTCCATGCGCACGATGGTGCAGATGGCCGTCGCGCAAGTGAGCGTCGCCCGGAAAACAGGCACGCCGGACTTTGTGCTCGGAACTGAGGTCGATCTCAAAGCCAAGCCACTCATGGTTCGCCCGGTAGCACAGATGACATTGCCCATCTGGCGCGACAAAATTGCCGCCACCATCGCCGCAGCCCAAGAGAGACGCGAGGCCGCCGCAGCCCGGCTTGACGCGGAGGAAATAAGCCTCGCCGCCGAATTGGCCCAGATGACCTACATGATCCGCGAATCAGACCGGATGATTGCGTTTATAGACGCAACCGGACTGCCCGGCATCGAACAATCCCTGAACTCCGCACGGGCCGGCTATCAGGCGGGCATGACCAGCATCTCGACGGTCCCTGCGCTTGAATTGATGGCCCTTGATATGCGTTTGGAAAAGGCCGGCGCCCTTCGCGAACGCGAACGCGCCCTGGCCGATCTCTCATTGCTGGTCGCCGCAGCACCCGGCGCCGGAGCACCGCTGCTACCCGCGCCATCGGCTCCCTGACCACCTATAATCTCCACCTCCCCGTCCGCGCCTTCCCATGAAAACCTCTTCGCTGCCCGCTCACTCCTTTCTTTCGTGGTTTGCCACCGCGTTTTTGGCCGCCGCCGCATTGCTAATGGCGCCATCGGCCCATGCCGCCGAGCAACTTTACACCTGCGGCATGCACCCGCAGATCATCAAAAAAGCGCCGGGGGATTGCCCCATCTGCGGCATGACGCTCCAGCCGGTGCGGGCCAACACGCCTGCGGCCCTTGGAAAAACCGTCGCCGCGGCCAGCGAGCGCAAGGTGAAATACTACAAGTCCACCATGACGCCGGGTGAAATCAGCCCTGTCTTCAAAAAGGACAACATGGGCATGGACATGGTGCCCGTTTACGAAGGCGAAGATTCCAGCGGCAGCCAGGCCATCAGCATCGCCGCCCACACCCTTCAACAGATGAATCTCAAGACCGCCGAGGTCGGACACGGCCCGGTGCGTCGCGCTATTCGCGCCCTGGGCACGGTCGAGTTCAACGAGTCCGGTCTGGTGGACATCACGACCAAATACGAGGGCTGGATCGAAAAACTCTTCGTCAACACCACATGGACGGTGGTGAAGGCCGGGGACCCCTTGTTCGAGATTTACTCGCCGGACCTCTACAACGCACAGCTCAACTACATCGTCGCCCACTCGTCCGAAACGAAGCCCGGTCCGCTCACCGCCGCAGCGCGCGCCCGTCTCTCCCTCTTCGACCTGAGCGAAGACTTCATCAACGATCTCGCGACCAAGACCGAGCCGAGCCGCACCTATGTTTACCGCGCGCCCTCTGATGGCGTGGTAATCGAAAAAATGGGCGTGCAGGGCCAGATGATGAAGCCCGGCGAACGCATCTACCGGCTGGCCGATCTCTCCACCGTCTGGGTGCAGGCGCAGGTGTATGAGAACGACCTCGCATTCGTCCAAACAGGCCAGTCGGCCGAAGTGCGCCTCGGTCCCGGTGGCGAAACGCGCGTGACCGGCAAGGTGGATTTGATCCTGCCGCAGGTGCAGGCCTCCACCCGAACCGTGCAAGCCCGCCTCGTGGTCCCCAATCCCGACGGCAAAATCCGCCCGGGCATGTTCGCCGATGTGCGTTTGGAAGCCGAGCTATCGCCGGACGCCGTGCTCGTGCCGGATCTCGCCGTCCTGCGCAGCGGCGAGCGCAATACCGTCTTTGTCGCGCTGGGCGACGGCAGTTTTGAGCCGCGCACGGTGGAACTTGGCGCTCGCACCGCCGATAATCGCTACGAAGTCCGCTCCGGTGTTGTCGCTGGCGAGCGCGTGGTCACCTCCGGCCAGTTCCTCCTCGATTCCGAAAGCCAGCTCCGCGAGGCCATCCAAAAGATGCTCCGGAACACCGAGGACGCAAAGGCCACGCCCCCAGCCGACCACTCCGGCCACCAGACAGGCACCCCCATCCAGACTGCCGCGACGGTTCCCGCTGCTCCTGTTCCGGTCAAAGCCCTTGCGGTTGCGTTGACCCAAGCCGCTTCCGCACTTGGGGACGACAACCTAGCGGTTTATCAGCGCAGCCTGCCCTCTATCTCTGCCGCGCTCAAAGCCTACGCAGAGGCCAACCCCCACGCGGCCCACGGCCCACTTGGGAAATTCCTGGCTGGCTTGCCCGAACCGACCGATCTCACCGCAGCCCGCAATGCGTTCACCGGGCTGAGCACCGCGGTGGCGAATCTTGTAATCGAGCAGGGCATTTCCTCTGCCGAAGGGCTGCACGTCTTCGAGTGCTCGATGGCTCCGCAGGGCGGGAAGGCCCGCTGGATTCAGCTCGATGCGAAAAAGAAAAATCCGTTCTACGGTTCGGAGATGCCCGGCTGCGGCGAGGAAATCACCGGTCCCGCCGCCACTCCGCCCTCCGCCTCCGCCCTGCCTCCCGGTCATCCGCAGATTGATGCGGCCACGATGGCCGCGTTCAACGCCCTCCGCGCTCCGGCGGCCCAGGCCTCCGAAGAGTCCTGCGGAAGCTGCGGCATGTCCAAGGCGGCGATGGCCGCCGGCGAACCCTGCAAAATGTGAGTCCCCTCACGGCCACGCCAACGCTCTTCCTGCTCCTCTAATTTTCCGGTCTTCCGACCCGCCTCTCCATGCTCAAGGCCATCATCGAGTTTTCGCTCAAGAACAAGTTCCTCGTCCTCGCGGGCACTTTCGCGCTGGTCGTGGCGGGCATCTACTCGCTCAAGAAAATCCCCCTCGATGCCATCCCTGACCTCTCGGACACGCAGGTCATCGTTTACACCGAATGGGCGGGTCAGGCACCGCAGATCGTGCAGGACCAGATCACGTATCCGCTGACCACGAAGATGTTGTCCGTGCCGAGCGCCAAGGTGGTGCGCGGCTATTCCTTCTACGGTTTTTCCTTCGTCTATGTCATCTTCGAGGATGGCACCGACCCCTACTGGGCGCGGAGCCGGGTGCTGGAATACTTGAGCGGCTTGCAGGCCGCTATGCCCGCCGGGGCCACTCCGCGCCTCGGTCCCGACGCCACCGGTGTCGGCTGGGCGTTCATGTATTCGCTCAACTCAAAAACCCACGATTTGTCCGAGCTGCGCTCAATGCAGGACTGGTATCTGCGTTACCAGCTTTCGAGCGTCGAAGGGGTGGCCGAAGTCGCCTCGGTCGGCGGCTTCGTGAAACAGTATCAGATCACGGTCGATCCGAACCGCCTGCGCGCCTACAACCTCTCGCTGAGCGAGGTCGCGATGGCGGTGCAGAAGAGCAATTCGGAGGTCGGCGGGCGCTCCCTAGAAATGGCGGAGAAGGAATTTATCCTGCGTATCAAAGGCTACGCCAAGGGTGTCGAGGACTTGAAGAAAATCGCCGTCGGTCTCGGCGCGGGCGGCACGCCCATTATGCTCGGCGAAATCGCCCAGGTGCAGGTCGGCCCGGATATGCGGCGCGGCATCGCCGAGCTGAACGGCGAGGGCGAGACGGTCGGCGGCGTGGTCGTGGTGCGCTACGGCGTGGACACCCGCAAAGTCATCCAGGCCGTCAAAGCCAGGCTCGACCAGGCGATGAAGGGTCTGCCGCCCGGCGTGGAATACACGATGGTTTACGACCGCACCACGCTCATCGACGAGGCGGTCAAAACGCTTCAGGAAAAACTCATTGAGGAGAGCATCGTGGTCGCGCTCGTGTGTATCGCGTTCCTGCTGCACTTCCGCAGCGCCCTCGTCGCCATCATCATTCTGCCGGTGGCCGTGCTGATGTCCTTCACGGTCATGTATGGTCAGGGTCTCAGCTCCAACATCATGTCGCTGGGCGGCATCGCCATCGCGGTCGGCGCGATGGTGGACGCGGTCATCATCATGATCGAGAACGTGCACAAACATAAGGAGCACAACGGGGACAAGAAACCCCACTGGGACATCATCCGTGACGCCTCCATCGAAGTCGGACCCACCTTGTTCTACTCGCTGCTCGTCATCACGGTGTCATTCCTGCCGGTGTTTACCCTCCAGGCGCAGGAAGGCCGGCTCTTCAAGCCGCTCGCCTTCACAAAGACCTATTCGATGGCCGCTGCCGCGCTGCTCTCCATCACCCTCGCGCCGATTCTTATGGGTTACTTCATCCGGGGGAAAATCCCCGCCGAGGAAAAGAACCCCATCAACCGCTTCCTCATCTGGCTCTACCACCCGTTGCTTGATCTTGTCATCCGCTTCCGCTGGGCGGTCATCATCGGCGCGGCCGTGCTCGTCGGTTGGGTCTTCCTGCCGTGGGATGCCTGGGTGGTGAACCGCCTCCCCGAGGGCTCTCTGAAGAACATCGCGGCCAAGGCCAGTCCGGCGTTCCCCTACCAGAATCTCGGCTCGGAGTTCATGCCGCCGCTCTACGAAGGCGATTTGCTCTACATGCCGACGACCTTCCCCGGTCTTTCACCGACCAAAGCCCGCGAAGTCCTTCAGCAGACCGACCAGATCATCAAATCGTTCGCCGAGGTTCATCACGCCTTCGGCAAGATCGGTCGCGCCGAGACCTCCACCGATCCCGCGCCGATGGACATGGTCGAGACCACGGTCATGCTCAAACCGGAGAAAGAATGGCCGGCGGTCGATATTCACGATGACGCAGGAAAGCTCATCGCCCATCGTCCGCGCACGATCAAGGAACTCGTCCGCGACCTGAACGCAGCCATCCAGTTTCCCGGCCTCACCAACGCCTGGACGATGCCCATCAAGAACCGCATCGACATGCTCGCCACCGGCATCAAGACGCCGGTCGGCATCAAGGTAGCTGGCTCGGATCTGCGAGAACTCGAACGCATCGCTTCGGAAATCGAGGTCATCGTCAAACGCGTGCCCGGCACCAGCAGCGTGTTCGCCGAACGCGTCATGGGCGGCAACTATATCGAGTTCGACCTCAACCGCGATGCCATCGCCCGCTACGGGCTTACCATCGCCGAGGTTCAGGACACTCTCCAAGTTGCGCTCGGGGGCATGCCTCTCACCACGACGCTGGAGGGTTTGGAACGTTACGGCGTCATCCTCCGCTACGAGCGCGACTACCGCGAAAGCATCGAAGCGCTGCGCGAAATCGCCATCCCCGTGAAAACCACGGCGGGTGCAGGTGGCGGCATGGGCGCAAAACCCTCGGCGCAGATGGCACAGGTGCCACTCAGCCAGTTGGCCGACGTGCGCGTCGTCTCCGCTCCGATGGGCATCAAGAGCGAGGGCGCCGTGCCTAACGCCTGGATTTATGTGGACGTGCAGGACGCTGACATCGGCACCTACGTGAGCATGGCCCAACGCGCCGTCGCCGAGGCCGTGACGCGCGGTGAAATCAAGATCCCGTCCGGCTACAGCGTTTTTTGGAGCGGTCAGTTTGAGTCGATGCAGCGAGCCAAGGAGCGCCTGCTGGTCGTCATTCCTCTCACGCTGCTCATCATCATCTGCATCATTTATCTGAACACGAAGTCGCTTATCAAAACGACCATCGTGCTGCTGGCGGTGCCGTTCTCGCTCGTCGGCGCGTTCTGGGCTCTTCACCTCTTCGGCTACAACATGAGCGTGGCCGTCTGGGTCGGCATCATCGCGCTGGCCGGCCTCGATGCCGAAACCGGTGTCATCATGCTCCTCTACCTCGATCTCGCCCATGACGACGCAAAGAAAGCCGGCCGCTTGCGCACGACGCACGACCTGCGCGACGCGATCTATCACGGCGCCGTGAAACGCGTGCGGCCGAAGGCCATGACCGCCGCCGTCATCATCGCGGGGTTGGCCCCCATCCTATGGAGCCATGGTGCAGGTGCCGACGTGATGAAACGCATCGCCACGCCCATGATCGGTGGCGTCATCACCTCCACGCTCATGGAACTGCTTGTTTATCCCGCGATCTTCTACCTGTGGCGTCGTCGTGGACTCGCCGAGCCCGAAGCGCCCGTGACCGTGACCGAGGAGCCCGCTACGCCATGAGCGACGACGTCAATACCGAGGAAACATGCGTTGTCTGCGGCAAGTTGGCCCGGAACGACCGTGATTTCTCCCATATCTATCACAAGGGGAGGCGATTCTCGCTGTGCTGTCCGCTTTGCATGCAACTCTTCCAGCGAGCCCCCGACCGGTTCGCAGCCGGAGAACGATGCAAGAGCCTCATTGAGGAACTGCTCGATCAGATGAAATGGAAATAAAACGGAAGGGCATGTAACCGCCGGTTATCCGACGTTCATTCGTCGCAGTCACAGCTAAGGCAGGCTCCAGACGCGCAGTCGCCACAGAAGGAGATCAGTCTGGCCCGCAACGTGGCGCGGGCTCGGTGAAGTGTGGCGCTGGCGGCGTTGGACGTGAGCCCCATAGACTTCGCAACGTGCGAGACGGGTTCATCGCCGAGTTCGGCGCGGCGGATAATAGTAGCGACGAGCATAACCACTGATCTTCAAAACCCCAGCCAGCCGCCTACAAAGGCGAATGGCTGGTTTGTCCGTAGGCTGGACGCCTTGACACCCCGCATCCCGTAACTGAGACTTAATCTCATGTCTCGCGTCTACTCGCTTATTGCCGTGCTGCTGGTGACCCTGTGGTTCCCGGCCACGCAGCTATGTGCGCTTAATGCGGCGGGACTGATTCCAGCTCCGCCCCTTCAGGATGGCTCCAAATGCGCCTGCCCTCCCGGTGATCCTTGCAGGAAGGATAATTGTCAGGATGTTGAGCAAAATCTCGCCGAACCCACTTCAAACGATCTGGTGATCGGTGCGCCCCAGGACGTTCTCTTGGATTTTCACATATGGCTGCAGGCACTGGAACGGCTCACTCCTTCTGGTGAGTCGGAGGGCTCTGTTTCGCCGGATCGCAGCGATGCATGGTTCGCGTTGGTGCGAACGTGGCAATTCGAGCGCCGAGCGGCGTTGGAGCCGCGTCTCCCCTCATTGGCCTGACTTCGATCCCGAGAGGATCGATCCGTTCGCCGCAGGTGTCTGCGTCACGCGCTGCCTGGGTGTTTTCCGTGCATTGGGCCAACCGTCTTACGATAATATGTCTTCTCTCATCAAACTTTCCGATCTGGGCAACGGCTCCAACGCCATTGTCCGGGAGTTCTCCAAAACAGGCGCGGTCTCTCTTCGATTGCGTGAAATGGGCCTGCTTGCAGGCACCAAAATCACGTTGGTGCGCGCGGCGCCCCTCGGTGATCCGATGGAAATCATTGTCCGTGGTTATCACCTCACCTTGCGCAAGAGCGAGGGCGAGCAAGTCCTCGTCGAACCGACAGCGTAAACCGATAACAGCATGAATCCTCTCACCAGTTCGTCCACGATGCCAACGACACCTGCCACCAATCGACAGCCGATCTATGGTGTCGTTGGAAACCCCAACTGCGGCAAAAGCACCTTGTTCAATGCGCTCACCGGCATGAAGCAGAAGGTCGGAAACTATCCCGGCGTGACCGTGGAAAAAAAGGTCGGAACCGCCTACTCACAGCATGGACGAGCCATGACGGTGATCGACCTTCCCGGCACATATTCGCTTGCGGCGCGTTCGCCGGACGAAGCGGTGACGCGCGACGTGTTGCTCGGCCGCCGTGACGATACGCCCCAGCCCGACCGCATCCTCTGCGTAGTCGATGCGACCAACCTGGAACGAAACCTATATCTGGTTCACCAGATCCTAGACTTAGGGCGGCCCGTTATTCTTGTCCTCAACATGATGGACCTCGCCGCCAGTGCGGGCCTCGATATCCGCGTGGCGAGGCTTGAGCACGAGTTGGGGATTCCCGTTATTCCCTGCGAGGCGGTAAACGGCAAAGGCATGCTTGAATTGAAGCTGGCGATGAGCCGTGCCGAGCTGCCTCTGTCCCGTCACGCATGGGATATCCCCGCAGCCATTGCCCCGGCGGTGGCGGAGTTGCAGGCGTCGTTGATCGAAGCGGACTTCAAAGCTCCGTTCATCGCCCGCGCCGAAGCACTTCTTCTGCTTACGGATCAAGACACGGTTCGGGTCGCCGGTTCTACCCCGCTGAGTTCGGCCACGCAGCAGATCCTCACAAGCTGGCAAAATCGCTGGGCTTCGGATGGCACCGATTGGGCGGGAACACTGGTCAATTCGCGTTACGACGCGATCTCTAGGCTAACTGCCGAGGTCGTGCTGCATACCGGGACTAAGGGAGCCACCCCAAGTGATCGTATTGATACTTTCGTCACTCATCCGGTCTGGGGCTGGCTGATCCTAATCGCAGTGATGGGAACGCTCTTCCTGAGCATTTTCACTTTTGCTCAATTTCCAATGGACTTGCTCGATGGCTGGGTGTCGGCGCTAGCCGACTGGGTTAAAAATACGATGCCAGCCGGCGAACTAAGAGACCTTATCACGGACGGTGCCCTCGCGGGCTCTGGGCGAGTGATCGTGTTCGTGCCTCAGATTCTGGTCCTTTATTTTTTCATCGGGCTTTTGGAGGACTCCGGATACATGGCGCGCGCGGCATTCATCATGGATCGACTCATGAGCCGCGTCGGACTCAACGGGAAATCGTTTATCCCGCTCCTCAGTTCCTACGCATGCGCGATTCCTGGCGTTATGGCCACGCGGACGATTGAAAATAAAAAAGACCGCATTATCACCATCTTGATTGCGCCGTTGATGAGCTGCTCCGCGCGCTTGCCGGTGTATCTTTTGCTCATTGCCGCACTTTTTCCCACCGAGAACGTTCCGGTGCTCGCAAAGGTTGGAATCATGCTGGGAATGTATGCCCTCGGGACGCTGACTGCCTTCGGGTTTGCCTGGCTGTTCAAACGAACGCTCCTGAAGGGCGATGTGTCGCTCATGATCATGGAATTGCCCCCCTATCGCCTGCCCTCTCTCAAGGCGCTCGGGTTTCGCATGCTGGAGCGCGGTTGGATATTCGTGAAAAAGGCAGGCACGGTGATTCTCGGCGTTTCTATCATTCTCTGGTTTTTGGCGGCATACCCCAAAATGCCGGAAGGCACGCCACCGGTGGAGCAGCGTGCACATAGTTACGCCGGGATGGTTGGTCATGCGATGGAGCCCATAATTGCACCGCTCGGTTTCGATTGGAGAGTCGGAGTTGGGTTGATCAGTTCATTCGTCGCTCGCGAGGTGTTCGTCAGCGCGACCGGTGTGATCTTTGGAGTGGAGACCGATCCCAAGGGAGACACGCTGCCGCTGAGAGCGGCACTTCAAAAGGCGCAGTGGCCGGACGGACGGCTGCTGTTTACACCGCTCGTCTGCATCAACCTGATGATCTATTATGTGCTGGCGATGCAGTGTCTCAGCACCACCGCAATTGTGAAGCGCGAGACGAACTCTTGGGGCTGGACGCTGTTTCAGCAATTCTACCTCACCGCGACGGCGTGGCTCGTTTGTTTTGGCGTTTATCAAATAGGTCGAGCGCTAGGTTTAGGTTAATCACTATTCCTATTCAGTCCACATAGCGCTCCAATACCACCAGAAGGTCGCGGAGCTTCTTGCGCGCGTCCTCGGGCGATGACGCATGCTCGATGCAGTGCTCCATGTGAGACTGGATGAGTTTCTCGGAAAGTGCTTTGATCGCCCGGCGGGCGGACACCAGTTGCATGAGCACGTCGGGGCAGTCGTAGTCCTTGGCGAGCATCCCTTCTACGGCGTTGAGCTGCCCTGTGATTTTCCGCAGCCGGGTGGTCAGGGCTTTGGTTTCTTCCGGGGGATGCGACTCGCGGGCTTTGGACAGGGCGCTAACACCTGACCAAGTCTTCCCCGTGCCTAAGGTCTCATTCAGCAGCAAATGAGACCCAGTCTCTAATCCGATTGACTTCAGTTGAGACCCCGTCTCCTTTAACGCTCGATCTCATTATGTCACTCACCGCATCGATCAACTACAGACAGGTTATCCTGCGCACCGTTCTAGTTGGTGCAGGCCTAGTTGTGCTAGCCATGTTGGTTTGGCAGGGAATGTCAGCTGCCGGCAACCCCAACCCCCTGGCCGTTGACGTCAAGGCCAGCCCAACAGTGGCCATGTTGGATATCGGCGTGCTCGTCTTTCGTGAAGGTCTGGAATGCATTCTGGTTTTATCGGCCATAACCGCAAGCATGGTTGGATCGAACCGATCACACCGGCGCCTTGTGGCGATGGGCGCGGGAGTAGGTTTTTTTGCGACCCTTATCACTTGGTTCGCTGTTGTCGGAATCGTCACGGATTTGACTGAAAATTTCTCCGCTTTGCACGTGCAGGCCGCGACTGGTCTTTTGGCTGTCATCGTCCTTCTCGTGGTGATGAACTGGTTTTTCCACAAAATGTATTGGGGTGGCTGGATCGGCATGCACAACAGGCGAAAGCGTTCCTTGCTCGACGAATCTGAGGACACGGCCAGTTCTCGCGCACGCTTGGTATGGGGACTCGGTCTGCTTGGTTTCTCCTCGCTGTATCGGGAGGGTTTCGAGGTTGTGCTGTTTCTTCAGAGCTATCGGCTTAAACTTGGCGGGGCCATTGTCCTGCAGGGTGTGTTGTGGGGCCTGCTTTTGACCTGCATCGTGGCGGTCCTGACTTTCATCGCCCATCAAAAACTGCCGTATCGCAGGATGCTGGTGCTGACGGGTGTGCTCCTCGGTGTTGTGCTGCTTGTCATGGTGGGCGAGGAAGCGCAGGAGATGCAACTCGCTCATTGGATTCCGACCACGCCAATCGGTGCGCTCTCTAACATCATTCCTGGATGGGCGGGGCTTTGGTTCGCGGTTTTTCCCACGGTCGAGACGTTGGCAGCTCAAGCGCTTGCCGCCGTCATTGTTGTTGGCTCCTACTGGCTCGCGAGGGCACCAGCCTCACAAAAGAAGTGTGAAGCGGAATGCGTGGCCGACCCAGAGGAGGAGTTCTCCGCCAACGGTCACGCCGCATCATGTGATCCATTGTGCGTATCCGCCACGCTTTGTCGCACCAATCGCGAAACGACACACGAAAAGTAATCCGACGCCACGGGGGATGGCAGAACAGGCGCGATCAGTCCACGTAGCGTTCCAATACGATCAGAAGCTCGTGTAATTTGCGGCGTGCATCCGCCGGGGACGAGGCATGCTCGATGCAGTGTTCCATGTGAGACCGGATGAGTTTTTCGGACAGGGCCTTGATAGCCCGGCGGGCCGACACCAGCTGCATGAGCACCTCGGGGCAGTCGTAGTCCCTGGCGAGCATCCCTTCCACTGCGTTGAGCTGACCGGTGATCTTGCGCAGCCGGGTTGTCAGGGCCTTGGTTTCTTCCGGGGGATGCGACTCGCGGGCGTTTGACATGGAGGGATTCAAAGCTGGGGATCGCTTGTCTCGCGAGATGAAAATCGGCCTTGATGTATATGGGGGGTGGGGGCATAGCTCATGGCGATGAATTCCACGGTCCTTACCACCATCGCCGTCACCGGCTTCACCATCGCATTTCTGCACGCCGCGATCCCGACCCACTGGCTGCCCTTCGTGCTCACCGGCCGGGTTCAAAAGTGGAGCCGGGGAAAAACGCTCCTTGTCACCGCCATCTGCGGATCGGGCCATGTGCTGTTCACCGCCGTCCTCGGCTTCCTGGTGGCGTGGCTGGGGTTCGCAATCAACGAACGTCTGGGCGCATGGTTTCCCCGCATCGCGGGCGGCGCTCTTCTGGCATTCGGCCTATTCTACGTTTACCGCCAGTTTTCCGGCCATGGGCATGGGCACAGCCACATGTTCGGCGGGCATGACCACTGCGACCACGACAAGGATGACGACCATGACCACGGCGCGCATGGCGGGCCGCTCGTGGACACGGGTCACGGCAGCATCGAACTGAGTGTGTTCGAGACCGGCGTGCCACCACGGTTCCGGTTGTATTTCACCAGTGAAAAAGGCCGGGAAATCGCTCCGCCCTCACCCGCGAGTATCGGCCTGAACACGTTGCGCCCCGATGCCACCCGCCAGGTGTTTACCTTCAAGTCAGGTCCGGGCTACTTGGAATCTAACGAGGACATTCCCGAACCGCACGAGTTCACCGTCTTTGTTGAGCTGAAGCACGGCAGCCATGCCCATAAACATAAGATGCAGTTCACCGAGGATCACCATCACGGCGAACACGGCCACGACCACGCCGCCGAACCGGAAGTCAAAGCTCCTGCACCGGCAAAATCGGACTGGGCGGCGATGGTCAGCCTGTTCGTGCTGCTCACGTTCTCGCCCTGCGAAGGATTTATTCCGGTTTACGTCTCCGGTGTGCGCTATGGCTGGAGCGGCTTCGCACTGCTGACGGCCATCCTGTCCATTGGCACGGTGCTCGGCATGCTAGTGTTCACCTGGCTTACCCTCATCGGACTCGAAAAACTGAAGATGAAATGGGCCGAGCGCTACGAAAGCGGCGTGCTGGGCGGCCTGCTCTGCGTCCTCGGTTTATTCGTCATCTTCTTTGAAAAATAACTAAAAATCATGTCTAACCACGATCATTCCTACGATACGCCCGATAAGTCTGAACACGATTGTAAGGATGAACATGACCATGACGAAAAAGATGGCCACGGTCACGATCACTGCGGCTGCAACCATGGCAACAATGACCCTCGCTGGATCACGTTGAGCATTGCCGTATCGGGCGCGCTGGTCGGCGTCGGTTTGTTGCTGCGCTGGCTCCACGTTGGCCCGGCTGCTTTAGAACTCGGGATTTTTGTCACCGCGATCATCGTGGGCGGCTGGATGTTGCTGCCGGGAGCGTGGGCGGCTGTGCGTCAGCTACGACCCAATATCAGCTCGCTCATGGTCATCGCCGTGGTCGGCGCATCCGTCATCGGCGAATGGGCCGAAGCTGCGACGGTGGTTTTCCTGTTTGGCGTGGCTGAATGGCTGGAGGGCTGGGCCGACAGGCGTGCGCAGCGGGCGACCGAAGCGTTGCTCCAAATTGCGCCCAAGACAGCGACCGTTAAACGTGACGGCCAGTTTGTAGAGGTTCCCGTGGAAGAGGTGAAGGTGGACGAAACGGTCGCCGTAAAATCAGGCATGAGCGTTCCCCTTGATGGAGTGGTCGCCGTAGGCGAGTCGGCAGTGAACCAGGCGCCTATCACCGGAGAATCCGTGCCGGTGGACAAGAAGCCGGGCGACACGGTGTTTGCAGGCACGATCAACGGCGAGGGATCGCTTGAAGTCCGGGTGACCAAGCCCGCAGGCGACACCACGCTGGCCAAGATCATCCGGCTGGTGGCGGAAGCGCAGGAGCAAAAGGCGCCTACCCAGCGTTTTGTGGATGTGTTTGCCCGCTACTACACGCCTGCGGTGACGGTGGTGGCACTGCTGGTTTTTATCGTTCCGCCTCTATTCATGGGCGGCGAATGGAGCGCATGGCTTTACCGTGCGTGCGTGTTGCTGATCATCGCGTGTCCGTGCGCGTTGGTCATTTCTACGCCGGTCAGCATCGTGGCCGGGCTGACGGCGCTCGCACGGCGCGGTGTGCTCGTGAAGGGCGGTGCGCACTTGGAGACCATCGGCGGACTGAAGGCGTTGGCGGTGGATAAGACCGGCACCATCACGGAGGGAAAGCCCAAGGTGCTTGGGATTGAGTTGGTGAACGCGCAGACGAATGAGGATGTGCTGCGGATTGCCGCCGCGCTCGACGATCACTCGGCCCATCCGCTCGCGAAGGCGGTTGTCGCCTATGTGAAAGAGCAGAAGATTTCGTTCACGCGGGCGGAAAATTACCAGGCCCGCAGCGGGCGCGGATCAGAAGGTGTTGTGGACGGCCACGCCTACTTTGTCGGCAATCACCGGTTCACTCACGAACTGGGAGTTTGCTCCGAGGACATCGAACGCCGTCTCGCGGTGATCGAAGCCAAAGGGCAGTCGGTGGTTGTGGTCGGTCATCGCCCGCACGATGGCTGCAAGGGCGAGGTGCTCGGCATCATCGCAATTGGTGACACGTTGCGTCCGAATGCCAAGGCGGCGATTGCCGAGCTGCACGCGGCGGGCATCACCAAGATCGTCATGCTGAGCGGTGACAACCAGAGAGCTGCAGATTTTATCGCCAAGCAGGTGGGCATTGATGAAGCACGCGGTGATCTATTGCCCGACAACAAGGTGGCCGCCGTAAAGGAACTCCGGCAAAAGCACGGCGTGGTCGCAATGGTGGGCGATGGCGTGAACGACGCGCCCGCGATGGCGACGGCCAACATCGGAATCGCAATGGGCGCAGCCGGCACCGATGCCGCCATCGAAACGGCCGACATCGCGCTCATGCAGGATGACCTCGGCAAAATCGCCGAGACGGTGCGCCTGGGTCGGCGCACCATGGGGATCATTCGTTTCAACATCACCTTCGCGCTGAGCTTGAAGGCGGTGTTCCTCGTGCTAACGCTTCTCGGCCACGCGAGCCTGTGGCTTGCGATCATGGCCGACACCGGTGCCACCTTGCTGGTGGTAGCGAATTCCCTGAGGCTTCTCAAAGAGGGAAAATGAGTTTCTGAAAACATCGCTGGCCTTGGCTGAGGACTCAAACGTGATCTCGCAAGTTCACCTCGAATAGGACCAAGAATTGTCGCAACATCATGAACTTATTTCACATTTTTGTTCTGGCGGTGATCCAAGGGCTGGCAGAGTTGCTACCAGTTTCCAGTTCAGCGCATGTGATCGTCGCGGCAAAACTGATGGGGCTTGATCCGTCCAGTCCCGAAATGACGCTCCTTCTGGTGATGCTGCACACCGGAACCATGTTCGCAGTCATCGTTTATTTTTGGCCTGCCTGGCGGCAGACATTTTTCTCGTCGTTCGCGTCATTCCGACGAATCGCGCCGCTATTGTTGTTTTCGACACTGCTCACGGGCTTGGTCGGCTATCCCATCAAGTTGGGCATCGAAAAAATCGTCCTGCGCCATATTCCAAACGCGGAAATCGAAATGATCTTCGGTAATCTGATGCTGGTAGCAATCGCATTGGCCGCCGCCGGTTGTTTGATCATTTATGCCGGCATGCGCCCGAGTCCTGCGGTAGAGCAGCAGAAAGAAATTGGCTGGCGCGAAGCTGGATGGATGGGGGCGATCCAGGGACTATGTCTTCCTTTCCGGGGATTTTCCCGGTCGGGGGCGACTATTTCCACAGGGCTGATCCTCGGAGCGACAAAGTCGCGGGTGGAGGCATATAGTTTTGCCTTGGCCGTGATTCTTACACCGCCTGTTGTCGCGCGTGAAGTAAGGCGGATGCTTGAATCGGGACATGAGATCACCGGCTCCACCGGCGGCATGGAGCATTGGATTGGTTTCAGTTTGTTCGGACTGATCCTCAGTTTTCTTGTTGGGCTTTTGGCGTTGAAATGGCTTTCGCGCTGGCTGGAACACGGCCGCTGGCATTTCTTTGGCATCTATTGCCTGGCTGCGTCCGCCGGTGTGTTCGCCTTTAACCACCTCGGGTTTTGACGCCGACGCATGGGTTTGATGGGACCCTCGATTAATTCGTAAACAAAAAGGCCGTCCCATAGAAGAACGGCCTTTGTTTAGGGTGGATGCAATACTCCTGCCTACTCCGCCGTGAGTTCCTTCGTCGAAGGCGGCTCGGGGAGACGCACGACGGGCGGCAGTTTACCGCCGCGCTCGAACACCTTGTAGAGCGTGGGAAGCAGATAAAGCGTGAGCAGGGTCGAACTCACCAGGCCGCCGATCACGACCGCGGCCAGCGGCTTCTGGATCTCGCTGCCGGGGCCGGTGGCGAACAGCATTGGGATGAGCCCCAGCGCAGCGACACTCGCTGTGATCAGCACAGGGCGCAGGCGCAAGACCGCGCCTTCAAGCACGGCACGGCCGACCTCCATGCCCTCCCGTCGCAGTTCGTTGAAGTAGCTCACCATGACAACGCCGTTGAGCACCGCCACGCCGAAGAGCGCGATGAAGCCCACGCTCGCGCTGACACTCAGGTTGAAGTCCCCCACAACCAGAGCGACGATGCCGCCGATGAGTGCGAACGGGATATTGAGGAGGATTAGCGTCGCTTGCTTCACCGAGTTGAACGAGCCGAACAGTAGCAGGAAAATCGCCGCGATGGTGATCGGCACCACGATGGCGAAACGCTTCATGGCCCGCTGCTGGTTCTCGAACTGGCCACCCCAGGTGACGATGTAGCCGGGCGGGAGTTTGACGACGGCGTCGATCTTCCGTTGAGCCTCGGCGACAAAGCCGCCAAGGTCGCGTCCCGCGACGTTGCACTCAATCACGATACGCCGCTGGCCGGTTTCCCGGCTGATCTGAGCCGGACCTTCTACAACCTCCACTTTGGCAAGCTGGCCAAGCGGGATCAGCGCGCCGCCGGGTGACGGGACGAGGATTTCTCGGATCGGTTCCACGTCGTTGCGTGCGTCTTCGGGAAAGCGCACGGACAATCCGAAGACCTTGAGGCCCTCGTAAACCTTGCTTGCCTCCCGGCCGCCGATGGCTGTCTCGATGATGTCGTGGATGTCGGCGACATTGATGCCGTAGCGGGCGATCTTGTCTCGGTCGATTTCGATCTGAAGGTAGGCGAGGCCGCTGACCTTCTCGACGTTAATGTCAGTTGCCCCAGGCACTTTGCCGAGAACGCGGGCGATGTCGTCGGCCTTTTGCTTCAGGATGTCGAGGTCGTCGCCGAACAGCTTGATTCCGATGGCGGATTTTACGCCGCTCACGAGTTCGTCCACGCGCAACGCGATGGGCTGCGAGAAGCTGGAGGCGACGCCGGGCAGGTTAGCCAGTGCCTCGCGCATCTTTTCCACCAGCTCCTCCTTGGATTTGGTGCCGGTCCATTCCTCGTGCGGCTTGAGTGTCACGATGACATCGCTGATTTCGACGCCCATGGGATCGGAGGCGATGTCGGCTCGTCCGGTCTTCGAGACCACGTCGATCACCTCGGGGAACTGCTTGAGGATTTTTTCCGCCTCGGTTTGCAGGGCGAGCGACTGTGGGAGCGAAATACTCGGAATCCGGAACGTCTGCACGGCAACCGAACCTTCGTCGAGCGATGGCAGGAATTCCGTGCCGATGCGCGGCACGAGCGAAAACGCCCCGCCCAACGCGACCACCGCCGCCGTCAGCACCATCCAAGGATGACGCACGCAGGGTTGGAGCGTCTTGAGGTAAAACTCCTTGAGCCAGCGGATGTGAAACGGATCGTGCGTATGCGGCTCCTGCTTGAGGAGAAACGTGCAGAGCATGGGCACGAAGGTGAGCGAAAGGATGAGCGAGCCGATGAGCGCGAACGAAATCGTGAACGCGAGGGGGGCGAACATCTTGCCCTCGAAGCCTTGCAGCGTGAAGAGCGGCAGAAACACGATGATGATGATCGCGATGCCGAAAACGATGGGACGGCCCACCTCTTTTGCGGCGTAGAGCACCGTCTCAATTTTCCCTGCGTGGACGTGTTTGAGCTTGTCCGGCGGTTCGGTGAGGTGACGGTGGACGTTTTCCACCATCACGACCGCGCCATCGACCATCATGCCTATGCCGATGGCGAGACCGCCGAGCGACATGAGGTTGGCGCTGATGCCCTGCCATCTCATCATGATGAAGGCGAAGAGCACGGCCAGCGGCAGGATGAGCGTGACGACGATGGCGCTCCGCACGTCGGCGAGGAGCACGATCAGCACGATGAACACGAACACCGCGCCTTCCTGAAGCGCCTTAGTCACGGTATGGATGGCCTTCTTGACGAGATCGGTGCGGTCGTAAAACGGCACCAGTTCCACGCCTTTCGGCAGCGCTTTCTGGATGGTGGGCAGCTTCGCCTTCACGGCGTCAACCACGGCGCTTCCGCTGGCGCCCTTGAGCATAAGGACGATGCCGGCGACGGCCTCCCCTTTGCCGTTGGCGGTAACCGCGCCTTGGCGCAGCTCTGCCCCGATTTTCACCGTCGCCAGGTCCCGGATGTAGATCGGCGTGTGATTCTGGGCGCTGACGATGATGTTCCCAATGTCGTGCTCGTCTTTGACCAAACCCAGGCCGCGCACGACGTATTGCTCGGACTTGTGTTCGATGAAGTTGCCGCTGGCGTTGGAGTTGTTCTTTTCCAGCGCCTCGAAAACCTGGGCGAGCGTGATGCCGAACGACGTCAGCCGGTCCGGGTTCACAACGACCTGATACTGTTTCACGAGGCCGCCGAAGGAATTCACGTCGGTGACTCCCGGCACGGTGCGGAGCAGAGGACGCACGATGTAGTCCTGGATCGTGCGCAGCTCGGTAGCGTCGTATTTGGGATCGTCGCTGACCAACGTGTATTGGAATATCTCCCCTAGGCCCGTGGTGATCGGACCGAGCTGGACATCGACGCCGGCAGGCAGGTCTTCGCGGGCACTTTGCAGGCGTTCGTTGACGAGCTGGCGGGCGAAGTAGTCGTCCACCCCGTCCTCAAACACGATGGTAATGGCGGCGAGACCGAGCTTTGACACGGAGCGGACTTCCGTGAGCCGGGGCAGGCCGGCGATGGCCATCTCGATGGGGCGGGTGATGAGTTTTTCGACCTCGGGCGGCGACATGGCGCCGGCGGTGGCGAGCACCTGGACCTGCACGTTCGTCACGTCGGGGAACGCATCGATGGGGATCTGCTTGAGCGCCATGAGGCCGAACCCCGTAAGTCCGAGGACCGCGAGGATGACCAGCATGCGCTGGCGGACGGAGAAATTAAGGATGGAATTGATCATGATTATTCCTCCCCGAGTTCGCCTTTGAGCAGTTCGGACTTCAGGATGAAGCTGCCGTCGGTGACGACGCGCTCGCCCGCCTTGAGGCCGGTCAGCACTTGCATGCGCCCGTGTTGCTCCATGCCGGTCGTGATGACGCGCTTTTCAAACGTCGTGTCGCTGAGCGCGACAAAGACGATTTTATCGTTTTCCAGGGTTTGCAGCGCCTGATCGGAAACGATCAGAACGTCTTTGAGGGCGGTCGTGGCGATTTCCACATCGGTGAACATGCCCGGCTTGAGCCGACCGTCGGCGTTGCTGACCTCGATGCGTGTCTCAAGGGTGCGGGATTCCGCTTCCACACGGTTGCTCAGAAGCGTGACTTTTCCGGGAAACTTCTCTCCGGGATAGGCGAGCACGGTGAAAAAGGCTTCCTGACCGGCATGCACGGCACCGATGTCGCGTTCCTTGATTTCGGCGATCACCCACAGGTCTGTGGGATCGCTGATGGTGTAAATAGCGGTGTCCTTGCCGATCAGTTCACCCGGCGTGCTGTTGCGTTCAATGATGATGCCGTCAATCGGAGCCTTTAATTCCAGCGACTTGCCGAGCAACTCCGGCGTCTGCACGAGCGCCAGCACATCGCCGGCTTTCACTCGGTCGTTCAGATCGACGTTGAGCTTGGTGAGCCGACCTTCGAACGTGGTGGTGACCTTGGCGGTTTTGTTGAGGTTGTCGCCAATGCGACCGACGGCCTTGAGGGTCAGATCAAGACTGCCCAGCGCCACAACTTCGGTCTGAAGGGTGACATGGGCGAGACTTTCCTTGGTCAGCGTGACGACGTTTTCCTCGTGTTTGGAGGGGGCTTCCGTTTCCGGTTGGGCGGAGGCGGTTTCTTTTTTGCCGCAGCCGCTCAAGGTGACGAGCAGGGCGATGGCGAGGGGATGGATGAGATGGTATGGTTTCATAAAAGGATTCACTTGGAGTTGGTGGAGGCGGATTCGAGAGGGGCGCCGACGGCCGATTCGAGTTCGGCACGACTGACGGCGACGTCGGCGACGGCCTCCTGGTAGTCGGATAGCGTGTCGAAGTAGGTGCGGCGGGCGTCGAGATAGATGAGGAGCGACGTGGCGTTTTGCGCATAGCCGCGTTCGGCCTGCTCGACGACGGCCTTGAGCTGGTCGAGGTAGGCGGGCGTGTAGAGGGCGAGCTGCCCGTGCGCCGTCTCCAGCCGGGTGGCGGCCTGCGTCACGGCCCAGACGATCTCGCGGCGGAGTTTTTCCGTCTCGGCCTGCACCTTTCTCTGTTCGGCGCTGGCGGCGAGGATTTCGCCACGGCCATAGTTTTTTCCAGCGAGGGGGATCGTCACGCTTACGCCGATGATCTGCTCGGACTTGCTGTATTCGAGCGAGGGGCCGGCGGTGATGTCGGGTTTGCGGGCGAGACGGGCCTTGCGGACGTTCAGCCTCGCGATCTCGGCCTGCAACGTCTGCACGCGCAGGCTTGGGTTCGAGGCCAGCGCTTGCGTCACCCAATCGGAGAGCGGGCGGTCCGGCACGGGGGCGTTTGTTTCGCCGGTGACGTCCAGCGGTGCCGACGGATCGCGGCCGAGGAGGGCGTTCAACTCGACGCGGGCGGAGGCGATCCGGCCGTGGGCGGAATTGAGGAGCTTCCGGGCGTTGATGACGTCGCCCTGGCTTTTGACCGCCTCGAAATCGGAGGCGTAGCCGCTTTCGGCGCGTTTGGCGGCCGACTGGCGGAAGGTCTCGGCGGATTCGAGCTGTTGGTGTCGCAGACCGACGATGTTCTGGGCGGCCAGCAATTCATGGAACGCCTTCCGCACGGCGGCGGCGACCTGGAAGCGCAGGCCTTCGATGGCGAGAGCGCGCAACTCGACGTTGCGCTCGGCCAACGACACGAGCAGCTCGCGTTTGCCGGGGAATGGAAAGGTCTGAGCGAGCGCGATGCCGCCGAGGAACTCGTGGCGGGCGCCGTCGCTTTCGCGTAGCCGTCGGATGCCGGGGGACAAAGTCAGTTCGGGAGCGGGCCGGGTCTGGGTGGTTAGCACGGCGGCCTTTGCGGAGTCGATATCGGCCTCGATGGCTTGGAGCGCGGGGCTTTGGGCCAAGGCCTCAGCCAGCGCGGCGGGCAACGTCAGGGATTCCCCTGCAAAAATGGACGGTCGCGCCAGTAAGAGAGCGGCCCCTATGGAAAGAAAAAGAACGGGTGATTTGAAAACAGTCATGGTGATTGAAAAACGGTGGATGGACGAAAACGAACATGGCATGGCCATGGAAACGGCGGGACGCGCGCAGGCGTCGGCGCAGGAATGGGAAAACGTCTGTCAGCCCTCGCGAGGACCGATCAGACCAAGGCGGAAGGTGCGCGCGGCGAAGGAGCCGCACGGCGCGCAAAGTGCCACATGGGCACCCAGGCAAGGGGACGCTCGAATGCTCTGACTGACGCTATTGGCTCAACGATAGAAGCCGGAACGACAAGCTGGAGGCAAAGAAGATGCACGCAGGCCAACAGATTGGGCGCTGGCGCTTTGATAGATTTATGGGAGGGCCTTGCCGTGGTTTCTTCCACGGTTTTACACCCGTCCATGGAGCAGGCGCTCCCGATATCAGAGCATCGGGAGTCAGGGCCGTGGGCGGAGATCAGATCGGCCGCCTCCAAACCGCAATGCAGCGTCGCCGGCAGCCATAGGGCCAGCAGCAGCAGACAGAGATAGCGGCAGGAACGATTCACGAGCGGAAAGCAGTCCGGTGGGTTAATCCCTGTCAAACGCGAACTCGATTCTCTGGATAGTCGGCCCCACTGTGAAATCTTCCCATTACGTAAATCGCCGTTACGTAAAGTAACGTAATGCAGTGAATCAAATTCATGGTGTAGATACCCGAAATAGGCGATTTCCATCCACAAGTCAGAGGCCATTCCACCGCGGAAGCCTTCCTTCCGGGTGCTGGCTTTATGCCCCACCCGGAAGGAAGGCTTCCGCTAGCCAAAGGTTTCTCATAGCCCTAGATCCAAATTAGGACACTACCGAGCTTCCGGTGTGTAGAGGCCTGACGGGTCCGGAAAAAGTGCTCAGTTTTTTTGAAGCACAAGAGTCATGCCGCACTTGGGGCACTCTTGACCGGATTTGGAGGAGGTGACTTCCGGGTGCATGGGGCATGCATAAGTCATGTTCATCCCGTGATGGGCATGATCAGAATCCAGCGCATCGGATTTTGCGGGAGCAGCCATGAGGCCGAAGCTGGCAAATTCGTCCTGTCCCCACATATGGACCTGCACATAAAATTTGAAGAACCCGGCCTTGGTCGGTTCCAAGTGAAAACGCAGATCAGGGCCGCCGATATCATCCTTTGATTTCGGCTCCATTCCCATCGGGTGAACGTGAACAACGGATTGAAGATCAGGGGTGAAGGCGACGCCATGGGCAAAGGCTCCCATGATGGGTTCCAGATTTCTCGCAGGAGCGCCACCAGGCTTGGTTACATGCACGGAAACCTCTGATGCAGCACCCGCTGTGAGAGGTTGGTCGGCAGGAATTTTGAGATCAAAATGATAACCATCCACGATTGCCGTAAAATTCGTGGATAGATCAATTTTCTGGGTCTCACCAGCCACGGTAAAAGTAGTTCGGGCATATTCTTGCTTGCCTGTGGCCTTGGGATGCAGATCAGCAAACACCGTGTAATTGCCGCCGAGCTTCGGGTGGAATGTGAACGTCCATTCCCCGGGGGCGGTTTCAACAGGATGCTCATGCGTATAGCTGGTAAGACTGGCATCCACGATGAGCAAATGCACGAGCTTGGTATGCGCCACTTCAAGATCGGATGATGTGACCGGCTTGCCCTCTCTGGTGGTAAGTTTGACGACGACCGGCACGTTCTCGCCGGCGACGGGAGGTTGCGCCGGTAGGAAGCTGACTTGCACGGTTGGCGCACCGGAGACTTCACCCTTGCCGTCGCTCATTTCATCGCCGGGCATGGACATGGCGGAGGAGTTTTCTCCGGGCATTTTGTGCTCTTGAGCTGACAGCGGGGTGAGCAAACCCACCGTTAAAACGGCAAACAGCAGATTACGGGGCTTGGAGGAGAATTTGAAGTTCATGATATTGGAGAAACCGACTGCGGTTAAATCAAAGGCAAACTAGCTTGTCGTTCATCCGACGGGACCGGGATATTGAACAACGGTTCATTTCAAACCGGAGTATTTTGGGGTGAAGGCCGCTTGCCGCTCCGTTCTGGAGAGCGCTTCACGCCCTCACCCCAAAATCTGCATAGACTAAAAGGCGGCGGCTTACTTCATGCCCTGCATTCCGCTCATATCGTGCTTGGGCATCGCAGCCGGGTATTGCGCCACGATCTGCTCCAGAATGACCTGGAGCCTTCTGAAGTTCAACGCGGTCGCGGCCTTGTCATTGGCGTCTCCGGACTTGTCCAGACGGTCGGCAAGCGAGGCGACAAACTTGGCGTTCGCCTTGATCTTGCTGAGTTTGTCCGCGGGCAAATCGGTTGATTTATCGGCGAGGGCGTTGACCAAATCACGAATGGCAAAAGCCGCCTCATGCACGTGATCGAGCTTTCCCGCCGTGACCATCTGGTCCAGTTCATCTTCCTGGGTTTTGACCGCCTGCAGGATTGCAGGAACGGTGTCTGGAATTTTGATCTTGGACTCTTCTTCTTCGGCCGAGGCTGTCGGCACCAGGCGAATGGCAAGTGCCATGAGGAGCAGTATGCTGGAGACTTTGAACTTTTTCATGAGTTTATCGTTGTTGAATCGGTTAGTTGTTTAACGGGTGGATAAAACGGAGGCGGTAACCGTGACCGCCTACGCTTAAAGTGAAGAAGGGGTGGCGGGCATTACCGCCGTGGTGCTGTCACCGGCGGATTTTGCGCGGCGGCGTTCGCGGATTTCCTCGATCTTGTTATAGAGCGTGGGGATCACGATCATGTTGAGGAACGTTGAGGTGAACAAACCGCCGAGAATCACATGGGCCAGCGGACGTTCGAGTTCCTTGCCGGTGGCACTGCCCCAAAGGAGCGGAATCAGGCCGAGAGCGGCCGTGGCTGCCGTCATGAGCACGGGATTCAGCCGATCCAGAGATCCTTCCATGACGGTTTCATGAAGTGATTTTCCTTCCAAGCGTAGCTGGTTGTAGCGACTCACCAGAATCACGCCGTTGCGGGAGGCGATGCCGAAAAGACTGATGAACCCGATAATGGCGGGAACGCTCAGGTCGCCGCCCGTGGCATAGACGGCGACCACGCCGCCAATGAGAGAAAGCGGCAGGTTGACCATGACCAGCAGCGCCTCGCGGGTGGTTCCAAACGCTTGGTAGAGCATGAGGAAGATTCCGATTACTGCTCCGATGCCAAAGACCGTCAGCACCCGCTGGGCCTTCTGCTGGCTCTCGAACTGGCCGCCATATTCGATGAAATATCCCGTCGGCAGTTTGATCTGCGCGGCGATCTTGGTCTGCGCCTCGGTGATGAGGCTGTTCAGATCGCGGCCGGCCACGTTGCACTGCACCACGATGCGCCGTTGGACGTTTTCACGGTTGATGACGTAAGGCCGGTCCTCGAAGCGGACATCGGCGACCATCCGCAGGGGGATCTTGGCTCCGCCGTCGGCACCCAGTGCCGGTGCATCGACCAGAATGTTGCGGATTGCGTCCGCATCGTTGCGGGCGGATTCCGGCAGGCGCAGCGAAAGATCAAAGGTTTTGCGGCCCTCCAGCACCTGCGAAACCGCAGTGCCATTTAAGAGGGTTTCAATTGTTGCGGACAGTTCGCCGACGCTAATGCCGTAGCGGGCGGCTTTTTCGCGGTCCACCTTGATGATCAGTTGCGGCACGTTCACCTGCTGCTCCAAGGCGAGGTCGGCCACGCCGGAAATGCCCTGCATGACCTTGAGCACGTCGCGGCCTTTCTGGCGGATAACGCTCAGATCGTCGCCGTAGATTTTGATGGCGACCTGGGCGCGGATGCCGGACTGCACCTCATCCATGCGATGGGCAATGAACTGACCGACGTTGAAAACCGTGCCTGGGACGAGCGCCAGATCAGCGCGAATCCGGCCGAGCAATTCATCGGGCGGCATTTTCGCATCACGGGCGTAGTCGAGCTTCACGTCGAATTCGCTGAAGTTGGGCGGTTGGGCGTCATCGTCCAGTTCGCTGCGACCGGCGCGCTGGGAGATCGAGACGACTTGCGGGTATTTCAGCAGATCCTGGCGCACGATGTCACCAAGCCGCATGGACTCTTCCAGTGAAGTCCCTGGCAAGGTGGTCATCGCCACGATGAAATTACCCTCGTGGAATTCCGGGAGAAACGACCGGCCGAAATACGGCAAGATGGCGAGGGCTACGCCAGCCAGAACCAACGCAGCGATAACCACTGGCCAGACATGCCGCAGCGTGAACCTCAGGACGTGCGCGTAAACGTCCTTCAGGGCATGGGCGACGAAGCTCTCCTTCAGATCCTTCTTGGTGTTGCCGAGCAGGAGGTAGCACAGCACCGGGGTCACCGTCACCGCGATGAAGAGCGAGCAGAACAATGAACCGAGATAGGCGAGGCCCAGCGGGGTGAAGACGCGGCCTTCCAGCCCGGAGAGGAAAAATATCGGAAGAAAGACAATGCCCACGATCAAGGTCGCATAGACAACCGAGTTTCTCACTTCACTGGTCGCCTCGAAAACCACCTCGATGGCCGGCAAGGGCGTTGGCGACTCGCGATTCAGCCGCAATCGTCGAAAGACATTTTCTACGCCGATGATTGCGTCGTCCACGACCTCGCCGATGGCGATGGCTAGTCCGCCGATGGTCATCGAATTCAGACTGATACCGAACCATTTCAGCACCATGACGCCGGCCAGCAGGGAAGCTGGCATGGAGACAAAGCTGATAAACGAAGCCCGGACGTTCATCAGGAAAACGATCAGCACAATCGTCACGATGATGCCGCCCTCGATGAGAGCGGTGTTCAGATTATGGATAGAGCCCTCGATGAAATCGGCCTGCCGGAACACATGGAAGTTAAGCTTCACGTCCGGCGGGAGCTGGCGCTGGGTGTCCTTGAGCGCGGTCTCCACCTTGTAGGTGGTGGTCAGGGTGTCGGCGCCGTAGGCCTTGGAAATGGTCCCGATAACCGCCCGCTTGAGATTGAGCGCACCGTCGCCGCGCTTCACGTCAGGCGCGAAGGTCACGTCCGCGACGTTGCGGACGAAGACGGGCACGCCCTTGACGAACTTGATCACGGTGTTGCCGACGTCTTCGAGCGACTCGATGCGGGCCACGCCGGTGACGATGTATTCGCGGCCGGGCCCCTGGAGGAAGGCGCCCGGGACGTTGACGTTGGATTTGGCCAAGGCGTCCCGCACCTCCGCGATGCTTACGCGGTAGGCGCTCAATCGGACGGGATCGAGCTGCACCTGATACTGCTTCACCTCACCGCCAATCGCGACCACCGAGGCCACGCCTCCCAAGGCGAGGATGCGGGGGCGTATCTGCCAGTCCGAGAGCGTGCGCAGTTCCATCGGAGAGCGCGTGTCGCTTTCGAGGCTGTATTTGACCAGCCAGCCGACCGCCGAAGTGACAGGGAGCATCACGGGAGTCTGGGTGCCGCTCGGGAACCGGTCTCGGACCGCCTGAATGCGTTCGTTGACGAGTTGGCGCGCCAGATAAACATCCGTGCCCCACTTGAAGACAATCGTCACGGTGGACAGGCCGACGGACGAGGAAGATCGGATATTTTCCAGATCAGGAGTGCCGTTGACCGAGCTTTCGATGGGAAAGGTGATGAGCGATTCGACGTCTTCGGGTGACAGGCCGGGGGCTTCCGTCTGGATGACGACTTGCGGGGGCGCGAACTCCGGGAATACGTCCACCGCCATGTTGCGGGTCACATAGGTGGAACCGAATAAGAACACCACCAGGCCAACGACGACGAGCAGCCGGTTGTTCAGCGACCAGCGGATGATTTTATTAAACATGATCGGCTGAGGTCAGTCGTTATCCTTGGCGGGAGCCTTGACTCCGCCAGTGAGCCATTGGGTAAAAAGTTCCCGCTGGCCGAGGACCACCACGGCGTCGCCCGGCACGAGGCCGTCTTTGATTTCAACGAAACGGTCGTCCGCCACGCCGACCTGCACATCCACGCGGTTGAAGGTATTTCCGGTCTGCACGAAAACGAACTTCTCTCCGCCTTCCTCAAGGATGGCTTCCTTGGGCACAGTCAAAAGACCGTCTGCTGTTGAGAGGATCAGATTGGCCTGTGCAAACAGACCCACTCGCAGTTTCCCCTCCGGATTATCAACGGCGATCCAGACCGGCAGGGTGCGGTTGTCAGGGTCGAGTTCCAGACCGATGAAAGTTACTTTGCCCGTTAGCTGTAATCCCGGGTAACCGAGGGCGGCGATCCGGGCGGTCTGACCTTTTTTTACAAGTCCGATGTCCGCTTCGTAAACACGGGCGACCACGATCACCTTAGAAAGATCAATGATGTCGAAGAGTTCAGTGTTGGGCTCAATCGCATCGCCCAAGCTGACATCCCGCGCATTGATGGTGCCGCTGAAAGGCGCTTCCACGGGTATTTCCGGTGGAGGGTCACCGGGCAGGCGCGATTGAATCAGGGCCAGTTTCTGGCCTTTTTCGACAGTATCGCCAACGGAGGCGAAAAGTTTTTCCACTCGGCCGGAAATGCGCGTGGTCACGTGCGCGCGCCGGTCGGGATCAAGTTTCACGGTGCCGGTCAGTCGGAGGAGGCTGTCAATCGTCCGGAAGTCGGCTTGGGCGGTTTGCAGGCCGATAGAAGCCTGCTGAACCTTGGTGAGGGTGACAGGGCCGCCACCACCGCCACCGGTCTCAATTTGCCCGCCATGGCCAAACACGGAAGCGGCAGGTTGAACGAACAGGGCGGCGACCGTTATGTAAAAAAGTGGGCGAATCATTGTAAAATATGTAAAAAATGAATCAGGGCTGAGAATTAACGGATGCGACGCTGGCGAGCTGGGCGTTGCTTCCCGTGGCGGTTTGCAGCTCCACCAAGGCACGGGCGTAGGCGGCCTTGGCCTCCAGCGCACCCGCTTCCAAGGCCAGTCTCTGTTGCTGGCTCTGGATCACTTGCACCATGGGCACCTGTCCCTGCTGGTAGGCAGCGGTCAGGTTGTTTTCTGCCGCAAGGCCAAGGGGCAAAACGGCCGTTTGATACCCGGTGATGATTTCCTTGAACTGCGAGGCACGTTGACGGGCGACCGCCACTTCGGAAGCAATCGAAAGTTCAAGCGCCTCCGTTTCCCGCTGCGCACGGGTCCGATCCGCCCTGAGTTCACGCAGCTTGCCCTGATTTTTGTTTTTTAAGGGGAGCGGGATGGACAGCTTGACCCCAAGGAAGTGGGCGGAATCGCCGACCGTATCGCGTTCGTAGTCGTAAGTGGCCCCCACGGTCAGATCACCACGGGCCTCGGCGTGGGCCAGACGTTGTTCGGCGCCAACCCTCTCGACCGCGGCATTGGCGAGGCGGAGATCGGCACGGTTCCAGTTGGGCTTCTCAGCATCGGCGGTATTCGCCAGCCGGGCGGTTACTGCATCAAGATCGTCGCCGATTTCGAGAGGAGCGTCAGGAGAAAGCCCCAACAGCGGCTTTAATCGCTGCAACTGGCTCGATTGTTCGGCGTGAAGCGCGGCGCGCTCCTGTTCAACTTTGGCGAGGTCCAACATCGCTGCATTCACCTCTATGGAAGATACCTCTCCGCGTTTTGCTCGGGCGCCGGAAAGCTCGACCAGACGCTTGCTGGAAGCAATCAACCGGTCCCGCAGCGAGACTTGCTGCACGAGCACGAGTAAATCCAGATACGCCCGGCTGACTTCTCCGAGGAGCAGGCGTTGGCGGTTGGCCAGATCGTCCTCAGCCAGCGTGATACCGGTGCGCGCGACGGATTGGGCTTCCTGAAGGCGATTCCCCAACGGGATGGCTTGGGATATGCCTACCCCAAATTTACGCGCTCCGGTGTTGCCGGTGATCAGGTCACTTTGCGCACCCACATCGAGTGAAGGATTGGGCTTGAGGGCTGACTGCTCCACCTGTCCACGGGCGATTTCTGGGCCAAGGGACGCCGCGCTCAGATCACGATTATTGGCGAGGGCTTGCCGGAGAACGGCATCAAAAGACAGCGGTTCGGCGGAATATCCCACCGCTATCGTTGCCGTCACCAAGGTTGGGCAAAGGATGGCCTGTCGCAGGAACTTGGAAAACGAACGGGCAATGAGTGGACGCGCCATGGTTTTCCACTTGAACGCGGACAGAGGGCCAATCCCTCAAAAAATCCTCACTTGGAGGCTAATTTCCCGTTAAGATCGCTTCGCCTAAAATGTCCCGCAGTTTGAGTTTCGCCTGATGGACACGCAATTCGACGGCTTTGGGACTGGTGCCCAGAATATCGGCGGTTTCTTTTTGCGATTTCCCATCCAGCGTAAACAGCACCAACGCCTCCTTCAGTTTTTGAGGCAACCGGTCGATGGCGGCGTGCAGCAACGCAACGTGGTCGGTTTTTACGGCTTGTGTAGAAGGTTGATCCGAGGGGTCCGCCAACTCAAGACGGGGGTGTTGTTCCGTGGATGGCAGGTCGAGGGAAACGTCGCTGCGGCGTTTCCAATGCTTCCGTGAGTGATCTCGGCACAGGTTGAGCGCGATGGAGTATATCCATGTTTTGACCAGTGACTGTGGCTTGAATTTGTCTGCCTTGAAATACACCCGCACAAAAGTCTCCTGAGCGACATCGCGTGCGGCGGCTTCGTCCCGCAAATAACGGAAGGCAAAATGATGGAGCGGTTCACGGTGGCGGTTTATCAGCTCGTTCAAAGCCGAGTCATCGCCCGCCTGAAGGGCTTCGATCAAAGGCAGGTCTGGATCCACGACCGGTTAGGGAGAATCCTGAAGAGCCTGCTGGGCCAATTGGAGAAGCTTGTCCCCCTGTTGAGGGTTCAGCTCCTGACGCATGGCGAAAAGGTGCTCGATGGAAAGCATCTGGAGTTCCCCCATGTAATGATGCGACTTCTCCACCGCCGCCGAGATTTTGGGCGAATCGGCCTTTCCCTCCGCCAGGGCGAGGGCCAATTCGTGATTGGCCGCGCGCAACTGCCCGGTCAGCAGGCTGCGTTTTGCCTGAAACTTCGCTTCGATGGAATCCAGCGCCGTGTGTTGGGCCGGGGTAAGCTGAAGCTGTTCATGAATCCAAGCGTGTGGATCGGTTGGGGGGCTGGCTTTGCAGGCCGCCCAGCGCACCGTGCAAAAGGATGCCGCGGCGGCCACCACGACCACGATGATAAAAAAGCCGATGATCGATTTCATGGCATTATTGACGGGCAAATGAACCAGCGGCCAGGCGGGTTGCGGGCATGTTGGGAGCATTTTCGCTGAAGACGTCCAGCCCAAGTGACTGTCGAATCACGAGGGCGTGATCATCGCTCCGCAAAAGAGTCGCGGCAGGCACAACACTCACCAAAAGCACCAACGCCAGCGCCGGGACCACGAGACGCGGCTGTTCAAAAAAGTCCTGCCAATGAAGCATCGGGAGCATGCCTCGCCAAAACGACTGCTTACGACGGGCTTCTATTTTTCTCCACACGGCCGTGGTGAATGCAGACTCCGAAAGCGACAGGGCCGGGGTTTGGGCGCTGGCGGCGAGCAGGCGGTCGAGCGGATCTTGGTTCATGATTTCCGTTATACGGATGTCGGGGTGCAAATCCCTCAACAAAAAGAGCGTGAACATCCAATATGACCGCCTGAGCAAAATATGCGCAGGAAAAAACCAAGAACATTCAAGGGAAACCGGGCTGGACAGCGTTTAACCATACAAAGGGAGACAAACCCCTCCCCGAAGAAACTCAAAATACAACCCACCATGAAAACCCTACGTCTCAGCACCCTGTTGATCATCGCGGCCGCCGCCGCTTCCTCTGCCCTCGCCGGTCCTGGTATCGACTACTGGATTGGCCGCAGCAACCCCGTTAAAGAACAGGCTCCCGTCGTTGCGAACACCCCCGCTCCTGCTGCCGCAAAGTGCGAAAAGATGCCCCTAACTATTGGGCGGTTCACCAGAACGGTCGAGTGCACCGGCTCGGTCGCCGATAGCGCCGCCTGCAAAGCCCATTGCGCGAACCGTTAAAGCCTGCCCACCGGGAAGCGAAGCCCCGTTCGTAATGAACGGGGCTTTTTTGCGCCGATATGTGACCTAACAGTTCAGATGACAGAAGGCCGGACGCCGCGCGTGTCGCATCCTCCTTCCTCGCACGGGTCAAATCCGTCGTGGAAAAAGCTCTCGGATACGCTCCGACATCTCCATCGCATTAATCGGGCGACTCAGAGCCGCTACAAAAGTCGGCCAATGAAATTCAGGGCATCTGCGCGAATTTGCACGCAGCCCTTGTGGCGCCGTAAGCCCGACACTCGCGATAGCGCGAGCCGGTTCCGCATCGGTTGCGGAATCCAATGCGGATATTGGCGAGATCGTGGCGAAGTGGGGTTTTGGCTCGGGAGAGGCTGTTTATTCGCTGCTGCAACGCAGCCTCAAACAACATGAAAACAACCCGTGCCGTTTCTCTCGCCACCGTAGTCTTCGTCGCGTTTGCCAGACTGGCAAACGCGACCCCATCCACCCAGATTTGGAGTCCGTCAACTGACGTTCAGCCCTACAAGGTCTGGCACCTCGGACTCGACAACTACGTTCGCACCCAGAAAGAAGGCGCGATTACAAATAACGTTTACGACGCCGGACTCACCGTAGGTGTCCTGCCGTTCGAAAAAATTCAGCTGGAAACCGGAATCGACTACATGGAAACCGGCACCAACTCACGGGCCGACAACAGCCCGATGTATTTCAACGCCAAGTTAGGAACACCGGAAAACTCCATCGGCAAGGGTTCGCCCGCCTTCGCCATCGGCGGATACAATTTCGGCACGAACAACGGCGTCACGACGCAGAACATCACTTATGCTTTGGCTGCGAAGACCCTGCCCGTGATCGGCCGACTGTCGGCTGGTTACTATCTGGGTAGCAGACGAGTGCTGACGGACGAGAACGGCCGGCCGGCAAATGACGGCGTCATCCTCACGTGGGACCGCACCATGAGCGAGATTTCCGACAAGCTCTGGTTCGCGGTTGACTACGCCGGTGGGGAAAGCGCCAACGGTGCGTTGAACTTCGGTTTCGCGTGGGCATTCACCAAGACCACTTCGGTCATCTTCGGTTACGACATCTACAACAATACCAAGACCGGTGGTGGAGACACTTTCACGGTCCAGCTCGATATAAACTTCCCTTGAACACGGTCGAATTTGCGGCGTGTCCTATAGGTGTTCCGCACTCTATGAATTTACGGTTTACGAGCCGCCCGAGTCGTCTGATGCCATCTGGCGACACTTCAACGATGAGGTCTGGATACTTGGCATCCGTCGTATAGAGCGGTCCGCCGTGACGCTGGATATAAGCGATTGTGTGCGCCATGGCTTCTGGCGTCTGAGAGAAGGCAACGATGTCATCGAGGCTCATGGCAGGCGCCGCCCGTTTCTTGGCGGGTATACCGGACCGTTTAACCAGCCGATATGCCTTTTCCAGAACCTCCTTTGCGACCGTTTTTTGAGGAGCGGTTGGATTCAGGGATGCGGATACCTTTTGGCTTTGTTTCTTGGGCATGGGGAAATAAAGCGTGATGTTGGGTTAGGTGAAATTTGATGAAATGGAGCACCCTGTAATCGCGGCCAACCGTCGTCATAGTGACTCACGCGCTTTCCGTTTTGAATCATCATGGGATGCTATCGTTCAAGGGGTCTGCCGAGGCGCTGCCAGTGGGTTTTCCTGATCCCGTTTGGGCATTCTCACATTGCCGCGGCTTCACGCGATCCAGCCAAGGTTTGAGCTGGGGTATACGGTCGCGCACGGAGCAGACCGCTTGCAGTCTCCAGAAATACCCGTCGGGCAAGCCAAAGTAGCGATCCAGTGCGAGCGAGAGATCCAAATTAACAAAAGCCTCCTCATCACCGATGGCGAAGGACTCGATTTCGGCAGCCCAGTTTCGCGCCGGGTGAGTTGCGTCGGGAGGGATGGCCTCCGCAATCTGCCTGGCCGAGAGCCCCAGTGGTGCCATGTAGTCTTCCCTCAATGTTTCGCCGGCGGAGCATTTGAGCGATTCGGTCTTTGCATTGAGGTCGGTGATTTCACCGCGGCTCACATTCGTCGCAACTTGGGTGGATTTTTTGACCAATACACCGCGCAGCCGATCATCCGGACGTCGGATGAAAAATTCGGCCCAGTGGTCCGGCTCAAATCCCTTCTGGATCCAATGAATCCAGCACCCCAGTGCCTGTTGTTGGATGAAGTGCGGGTTCGTTGGCCGCGGAGTCGCGCCCGTCTTGCGGTCGCATTCAATCGTGCCCTGCCAGAGCACCGTTCCCGCCTTATCCAAAACGGTCAGGTCATCACCTTCTTCGATAACATGGAGGCTGTCGTATCCATTGTTAGCATCATCGATGAGGGCCCAAACGACGCCCTCCAGTCCCGTTTCAAACCAATCCTCCAACTCCCCCGTGATGGCAGGCGCAGGTTGCTTGCCGCTGATGGAATCTCTGTCCCTTTGATTTTTCATCGGTGAAATCCGCTTCATTGCCCCGGACGCCACGCCTCAATGAAGAGCCGCTGCTTGGCATTTTCCGGGGTGGGCCTGAAATCCTCGATCTTGTCGCCGATGAGCGCATGCATCTTGTCCACCGCCTGAGCCGGCGTGGCCAACCCATGGCGGATGAGCCAGCAGCACACGACGGTGCCGGTGCGACCACGGCCACCCCAGCAATGGACATAGACCACGCCGCCTCGTTGAAACGCGGCATCCATATCATCGAGGATCGCGCCCAGCGCCTCAACCGTGGTGATCGAACCATCCACGATTGGATGCCGACTCCAGCGCAACTCCCGACCGGCAGCAGCGGCGGCTTCCTTGGCTGGCGGCAGGTAATCATGGAAAGGCCGCCCATCATGGTTGGTTTCCGTGGGCTCCATGAGGCATACGATGTCGGTGACACCTGCCTTGATCAGGCCTTGGATTTTTTCGGCGGACGAAGCCGGCGTCTGGCCACTGGGATAACAGCCGGCGAGGAACTTTCCTGGGACGACCCAGTAGCTGCGTTTATAGGGAGCGGGATTCATAATTTTGATGTGTTTGGTTTATGTGAGTTGATGCAAACGATGGCTGTGGTGATTCTTTATTTTTTGTATTATATATCTGGCGTTATGGCGGCTGAAGAGGCCGGGCTTGTTTAGTAATGCTGCTATATTTGATTTCGTGATGATGGATTTTGTTTTGGAGAGTTTTGATATAGCTGCCCTAATGTCTTTTTCTAATTTCTTATTACGTAGCCGGGCGGCAGTGCGCCGTCGGCGAGAGTTCCTTTTGGCGAGTTCATGGCACAATTTCGGGAAATGATTCCGGAGGGTCCTGACCGGTGCTTTTGCTTGCTTGGCGATTGATTCCAGCGGAATCGATTCATCAATCGGCTTTTGCAATTCCGAGTGAAGGAATGTCGCTATATGACGCCAATTGCGTTTACGTTTCACGCGTGCTGGCGGCAGATGAAACTCGATTTGGCCATCTGTAATTAGTTCAAGCTTATCGTTTACTTGTTGTTCCAATAAACCGGCCAGACTGACGCCAAATCGGTAACAGATATACAGTGTAAATGGCAGGGATGGGCGCGCCTTACCGTTCAGCCAATACCATGTCGTGACCTTGCTGGTGCCAATAAACCTCGCGAATTCAGCGGCATCGTTGAGGTTGGCTTTCTTGCAGAGTTGCTTCAGGGTGATGGCAGGCGTCCATTCCAGTGGCCGATACCATTTTTTTGATGCGGTGATGATCTTTCCTATTTCATCAACGACCCACAAATCGTATTCACTGATTTCGGCAGGCGTTTGAGGTTTAACAAAACGTCGTAAATCTCCTGTGCATTTAGGGCACATTAGAACAGAGGATCGATTGTGTAGGACCGCTATGCTGTTGCCGCATGTCGGACACCTTTGATGAAGCGGGATGCGATGAACTGGGCAAATTTTAGTGCATTGCAGCATCCACGACAGTCGATGATAAGGCTCAGGATCCTCAGCAAGGCATAGCGGGCACCAGGCGAGTCGGGTGCGCTGGAAGAATCGAGTAGGAAATAGTCTGTCCCATGCAATCGTGGTGGTAGGTTCTAAATCGGCTCTTCCTGTCAGTCTCTGGATGAGGGTTATCCAGACAACGGCCAGGGAAAAGCCGTTGATATTTTTTCCGATGCGCACACGTCCGGATCGCCTGGCCCAAGTTCCTATCATTTCGGGCTGTCCCCGATCCATCCATGTCAGAACCCGAAATACAAGCTGACCTGGCAAGATGCATTGAGCTGCGGCTAAACGCTGAACATAGCTACTCAAGCTTTCGCATTTGGGCGTCCCTGAATTAATCGGGGCGAGGGGCGGTAATGGCGTGATATTCATGTCACGCGGCGGATGCAGGGGGGTGGATGGCGTCCTGCCCTACCTCATCACGGCCTAGATTTCTTTGGGGCCGTGTTTTTCGTTTCTTGGGTTTTACTTCGTCATTCTTTACCGTATCGATGCCAGGCGCTAAGAATGGTGTATTTGTGAGAATCTGTGAGGATTCACTTTTGGCATTTTTTTGCTCTGCCGGTGTTGGCTTTGATTGGTAGAGATACCTCCAGTCTAGATGTTGGGCTCCATTCGCATTAACCAAGGAGAGCGCTGATATTAACCACTTATTAAGTCGATACGGGCAACCTGCTACGATTTCAAAAATAGCATCTGCCTGATCGAGTAGTCTAAATTCTGCTTCACGTGGCAGTATAACATCAAAAGACTTAATCACCCCTTTAAATTCACGATAAGATTGTTGATCATTTTTGTTATAGGGTTTTATCCAGCATACAGGGAATTCGCCGGAGATCTCGCTGTTATTAAGCCATTCATTGATTTTAAAGCCATTCGCGAACAAGACATGAGTTTTGTTGGATTGCGCCGCAAGCTGGGCAAAATATCGGAGTTGATTTGTGCTTTCGCTTACGGATGACCCCGATGGACTAATGTAGTGTGCATTGCGAAGTAAGTAATGCGTGATGGGGCGATTTCGTATGGTGCAGCAAATCTGCTGCATGGGCGTTGCCTGGGCGTAGGCCATGGCAAAATCCAGTTCGAACTGAGGCTTGTGCGTATGATTTAGTTTGGATACCGGTAGTGAGGACGTATAGATATCGGCGAGTTGTTTGTGCTGTGCTTTGGTGTTTTGTGCATGCGGAATATCTAGAACCGCCAACTCGGCTTTTTCTGGCCGTTGATTGCGGCTATTGAATTCCTCTAAAAATATCTTTAGGGATTCACATGCGATTTTGGTTATATAGCTGTTGGGGGTTGCGGCCAGTATGATTGAGCCAGCCGGCTGTGTGGTCATCAGAGAACCTAGTTCGCGAATAAAATTGATATAACTAGGGCGTCCTTTGAAGGTTGACGTTGAAAGCGTTTCGATGGCTTTGGTAATGGCTTCGCTGGGCTCCTGAAACAGAGAGAGTTGTTCTGAGTTCATGGTAATGGTTAGCGAAGGTTAAAGGTCGGAATATCGTCATCCGATATTTCGTTCGGTTTCTCAAACGGAACGACTTTGGCCTTTTTTTTGAGTTCAGCCTCTTTTGCTACTGTCTTGGCCACAAACGCAGCTTTCCGTTCACGGGGTGATGGTAGGGCAACTGGTGGTGGCGATGGCGGCAATGCGAGGAGTGCCGGATTATTTGCCGCTGCACAGATTTCCTGGGCTTTTTCTATAATATCTAATGCCGGGCCTTCGCATTTCAGTTTCTGGCAGCAAATTGCCTGTCGAGGTGAGTTGGGGAAAACGTAGATTATATTTTCATTGTCAGGGAGCCAGCGGGCTGCGATTTTTTTGCCTGCATAGTGGCGTAGAATATTCTGTTCGCCCCTAATTCCGTAAACGTGATTATTGCATTTAACGGTTCCACGGTCACTGACAGTGCAATAAATACGGTCAACAAATGGGAGTAAGATTGTCTTCAGTGAATCTACATCGGGCATGTGGCATGGCGGTGGGCCAAATTTTTGCTGACAGGCCGCAGCAATTGAATTCGGTGATGGATAATCGTTCTTTGGCAGATCGTTTTTGAGGGTATAATATTCGGTAAGCAATTCCTTGAAGTCCTCGTAAGACCAAATGGCAAATTGGTTGGGGTTGACGGCTTTTGTGACTAGCCGGGCCTGCTTCATCAGTTTTGTATTTCCTGATAAGTTATGAATTAACTCTTTACATAATACCGAAAAGGAAGACTCAACGGGGCCACCTTTGCGTGGTTGGGATTTAGGCCTAAAATCTAGAATCACCCCGAGACTCATCATGGTCTTTTCAAGCCAGTTATTTTTATGTTCTGAGCCGAAGTCACAGGAAATTGTGGCCGGCAAAGCTCCATGACGTGCCACACAATCAAGAATCAAGGCGCGGATGGTCAGTTCGCTTGAATTTTCAGATGTTAGAACCCAAGCGAGTGCACGTCCGTCGTAGGCATCTACCATTTTTGCCAGATGTGATCGCGGATCGTTTGGATGGCGTAGATCCGTAGGTGTAGAATCTATGTGGGCACGTTGCCACGATTTTTGTCCATGTGGAGATCCGTATATATCGGAGTCGCCATAAAACGGCTCAGTCTTGTTGGCGAATCGTTTCCCTCCTTGCCGCCAATTCTTGGTATGCGGATCGATTCTTTCAATAATTCTATAGATTGTCCTGCTCGACGGAAGGTTTGATTCACCAAATTTTGCAATCAATAGGTTCCACACCCATTCTACAGATGTCTTTTTGGGATCTAGAATGTTATCCGATATGAGTTTGTCCAAATATTTTCTTATATTATTACTAATATTAAGGGGTTTCCTGCCGCATTTATAGAATTTGGGGAATTGGGCTTCTACAACTGGGATTTCGTTGGCTTTTGCTTGTTTATCATCCTTAAGCCAGCGGCGAATGGTTCGACTCTCCGGTGATTTTCTTTCGAGTGCACCACCTGGCTGATAAGGCGCTATTTTTTGCGACTTACAAAGCTGTGTTAGCTTTTGCTCTATCGTGGCGCTATTGTAGATGTTTTCGAATGTTTTTTCGGCTTCATAAATACGACCAATTCTCGGTTTAAGATCAAGGAGCACCTGATGGGGGAAGTCTTTTTCAATTCCCGATTCTGATCTCAGCCGCACAAGGGTTTGAGTTAAGCTTGTAACTTTATAATCTTCGCCATTGATTTCTATAAAGCTGCCGTGTCTGAGGCGGTATCCCAATTCCTCAAGATTGGCAGGTCTGGGCCGTGAAATATTTATATACTGATAAAATGCCTCTTCATCTTGTGCTGTCGCGTGGAGGCGCAGTAGTTCTGGTTTCTGAAAATCGGCTTCGCTGAATGATATGAAAATTTCAGCACGGGCAATCAGATACAGTGCCAATTCGGTTCGGCGAGTGGGATTCGATGTCGGTATATCAATGAGTTTCAAGCCGGAGTTTCCGCGCACATAAGCAAGAAATTCATTTTTCTCGTTTTCCGATATCGGGTTTTCTGGGTATCCTTGGATATATGGATGAATGAAATTTACATTATTACAGTAGCGTGCATGGATATCGCGTTCGGTTGCTATCCGGTAAGTGAAGTTCCACTTTTTAAAATAATCCCTGACTGCGGGTGAATCATAGGTGCCAGTTTCCTCGTTGTATGTATATCGGTTGGATTTCGAGGCAAATTGAACGGAAAGCCTTGAACTGGGGCGAACTTCCCAGATTTCAATTCCATGGTGAGTAATAACAAGAAAATCGGGAGTATATTCTATAAAGATAGAAACGCCTTCCACGCGAAATTCGATTTTTGGCGCCTGCTCTAGCACGCATAGAACGTCAGGCCTGTAGATCTTTGTTAACCCAAATGCGTATTCATAGTCCCTGCTTTCGGATTTTAATGAGCGGCCCCATCTTACACAGGGGTAGTGTATCGTATGGGAGAGGTAACCAGATGGGTGTCTGGACGGCTTAAGAAACGCCTCCCGGAGATAATTTTCTGCGTCTGGGCAAAGGCGGGCGTCCAGAATATATTTTTCTAGATCGAAGTCTCTAATAATGGCGAAGTCTATGGGGGTATAGTTTCGCCGAATTTTCGGGCTTTTGGGTGCCGTTGAGCCTGTTACGGCTGCGGGCATTATTTGCAAATGCGTTGCCTCGTGCGATGCTAATTGATGTTTCATCGTTGCAAGATGGCAGTTCAAACCACATTTGGTTGGAGGGGCCTGAGAGGGGTATTTCCTAAAAGCGCGCCCGCAATCTCTGAACGTTCAGAAAGTTGAGTGAGTGGCGCGATATGAAGCTAGGTTTTTATTTAGATTAACTTATTGATAAATAATTAATTATGTCTGTCCTTGAAGTTGGAGATAGTGGAAAAGATCCTTATCAGTTGGCGCTTTGTAAGGTTGATGGTGCGCTGACGGGTATTTTGGAGATCACGAGGCTTCTAAACGACAATCCAGGCGTGGAGGATTTGGCTCATGTTGCTAAATATTTGCGAGAATTGGCTAAGCAGCTGAGGGCTGGTAATCGGGGGGCTGGTATTCGAGTTGGGTTGGTTGATCGTAAGATTGCCGCAAAAATTATGGGGGGCAGTGTGAGTGCAAAAAAGTTGGAGCAGTTGGCCAAAGCAAGGGAGGTGCGAGCGCGTAAGCGACAGGAGGAGCGGGAGTATAAAATGATAAGGGGTAGGACGAGAAGGGCTGTCTAGTTGTGATCTATATGTTTGAGGCGATGTGTTGGTGCAGGCTATAAAGTTTCCAATGTAGAAACATTTATGGGCGGGATTCTGATAGGGTCAAGTTTCGAATAAAGAAACTTGTTGGTCCCAATAAATAACTCATTGAAGGGACGTAATTTAATTGGTCCCAACCTCCGGCGTATTAGGAGGGCGATTCGTCCAAAGGTTACTTTGGATGATCTTTCCGCGCGTCTTGCTTTGGGCGGCCTTCAGTTGAATAGGGCCACGTTGAGTAAAATTGAAAATCAACAAAGATCGGTTTTTGATTTTGAAATAGTAGCCTTGGCCGAAGCGCTGCGTGTGAGTCCGATGGAATTGTTGAAGCCTACAATGGTAGAGTAGGTCTAGAATTTGCAGGTCGTGCCTGACGGACTTTCCTGCGTCTTTGATAACAGTGATATTTTTGTGGTCGGCAGAATCGAGCGGTTCGCTCATTCAGTGATAGTTGATATACTGGAGTGATTCTCTGTATTGATTTGACGCGCGCCATCTTGGTTTATGAACCCAATACTCATAAACACTCAGATCCAGATGATGGCCGCGCAGGCTTCCTTACTTGGCAAAGCAACTAGTGAACACTGGGACACGTCGCTTTATTTTCAGGGTAAGGCGAAAGGTCTTAATGAAGGGATCAACGCAAGTGCTGCGGTTATGTATGCCGCAAGAAATAAAGCTCAGGATGAGGCGGCCCGCCTACGCGCCGAAGGGGGAGATTCTTTGGCATATCAATTTGTTGCGGGTGTGGCAGCTGGTGCCGTCGAAGCCTTGGCGCTATACGAGCTATCCGAGCAGGTGTAGCCGTGGGCGGCGGTGATGATTGCGAAATCAACATCGTTTGCTTTTATCGATGACAGCAGGCTGTTTTTGGGTAAAAGTTTTGATCAATGGAGAACAATGCCGAGTTAGATGCCCCGGTTCCAGTGCGCTGTCTGGTCATTTCTGATAAATTGCAGGCCGCCATTGAGGCAGAGAGTGCAGAAATCAAGGATCCAGACACGCTGACCGCATGCGAGGGTGTCTACGCCAAGCAGGGGGAAGCACCCTTCGATCCGCTAAATTCTGCCGACATGCTAATACGCGCATTTGTCTTGGCGGAGGCGCATGATTCCGCGAAGCATCGGAAGTCCTGACTTGTCTCAACGGGTAAGGGTCTGCGGTCTCTGGCCGTCAAACTGTGGCGAATCCCATTCGTGCTAGTTGGCTGGGGCGAAACGCAGTTGCCGCAGGCATAAAATCCGATTGCTGGGGATTGCGCGCATCAAAAGTAACTGCATCGAATCGTGGTCCCTTATTAAATGTGCGTAGCAATTCAGCTACGACAAGTGCTGATGCCATGGCCCCTACAAAGCTGGTCGACACTGATTTCCCGGCGACGTCTATCTGAAGTGCGCCACAGGCCTGATCCTCGCCTCCAAAGAGTCTCACGAGGCTTTCATCAACAGGTCTACTGGTATCCACTGTGGCCCCCCATAGCTTTTCTGCTGTGTGCCGAGTGCTTGGAAATACATTAATGTCGATCTGGTCAAAATCTGCCAACGATCCTCCTAGCCCGCATTCGATCACTAGATCGAAGTTTGCTTTTTCAAGGAAGCGGCGCGGTGCCGCACGGTCAAAACCACAAAAAGCAATTCGTGGCTCGTCTTCCTCGCAGCGGACCTCGGCTCCAAACTTACGCTCTGTCAGTTTGGTTTTAAAGTTAAGCTTTTCCAGCCATTCGGCACAGTGTCGGGTTTTCATGCGGCCAATGGATCTCGCATCACATAGCAATCCAGAGCCCTTATTGGATTCGTCGATGGAATCAAAATCTTGTAGCAAGAACTCCACGTCACGCGGCTCCGGAAATGGCAGCAGTGCCAAGCTCCAAATAAAAGCCTGTCCGAGATGGCCTAAACCAAGGAGCCAGAATCGAGTAGGCAGGGCTTTCAGTTTTTGCTCGATGGGAATGCGCCAGTCTTCTTTTGGGTTCCAAAGAGAAAGTCCCAAAGGTGCATCTAGTGAGAGCGCAGGAAGCGAGGTAGCTCGCACAAAACAGCGATGAACAGCCAAGGCTCCGGCCATAATGCCCCCCAAGGCAAGATCGTCGCCATCGCCGCAAAGGAAATCGGCCATAGCCCCCACGTCACTGACGCCGGCACGCCAGCCATCAGCGTGCGCACAAACGTCATCGTCTTGCGCCGATGCGTCCGGTGCTCCGATAAAAATCGAATGAGTAGGCCGTTGAATCGATTTCTCTTCGTAGCCAGTAAGAGCGACCGCGTCTCCGAGCGTTGCCCCCCCCGAAAGGTTTAGTCTGAGCGGGGCCATCGTAGGGAATTCAAGTTGCACGCCACCGAGAAACGCCCGCTGGGCGGTGTTGATTGCCGTTAAAAACGCAGCTTGGGAAGCCGCACGGTTGGCAAAGGTTGCCGGTAGCACGATGCGCAAGCTGATGCTGCGCAAGATAGCTTCCGCAGCATCGTAGGTTATGCGGCGACTTTTAGCCAGGCCGATGGCCAGTCGATTTGCGCTTTCTGGGGTGATTGGATGCATTTATCGAACGAGACGAATTTTCTTCTTACAGTCATTCCATTCGCCTTCACCTCGATAGGCAAAGGCCCCGACACCTTTTAAGTTGGTGCGGGTCCGCTGAGCAAAATACGGAACGATCAAGCCAATGTGGCCTACGCGAGCCATCATGGGATGCTCCTGATCGGCAAAGCTCTGTTCGGTCCACCTCCCGGGATGAGTATGGACATCGGCGATTGCCCGGAGACCGGTTGTCTGACAAATTTGGGATAGCCCGACATACCCAGCACTGTCGAACCGGATGAAACCTTCATCGAGGCATCCTGGGCATAGATCGTCGTAATAGACGGCCCGGCAGACATGCTTGGTATCGGGTAAAGCGAGGAGAAACGCTCCGCTCTCACGCTCACCGTTACCGCGGCGATCAAGTTCGGCGGTCAAGAGGCGCCAAAACAGCAAGTCGATTGTCAGCTCAGACGCCGGTGTATTCATCTGACCACAATAATTCGTATGTCATGCGGAGATAGTGAACGATCGTGTGAGTGCGTTTCCATGCGACACCGGGGTGTTTGGCTACCCAGTCGTGATGGCTTTCAAGCGCTACGCGATCCCATGGGACATAAAGTGCGACGGCGTTATTCCAATTGGTGCGAAACGCCATTGCTACGTCAGCCTTGCCTTTAGGCCACTTTGCCAGATCCAAACGTTGGTTATGCTCTAAGTCCCAAACCATTGCGGTGGGTGCCTTTTCCGGATAATTGCCAAGCTTGAAGCGCAAATGGAATCGATCCGGACTATTGGGGCGGGGAGGGGCAGAAACCCACAAGATAGCCTCGGGCCATGCAACGGCATCATTCTGGACGATACCCCACCATCCGCGATCCAGCCCTTGCTGGAACGCGGGCGATGCTAGGTGCTCCAAGAAGCATTCCTGATCGAGGGTTATCCCTGGATGCGACATGCTGGGGCGAAGTAGAGGGTTAAAGAACAGTCGTGGCCCTTAACGTAGGCCCCCACATGAGCGGCATGAGGCAGGGGTTCGCCATCGGCCGTCATCCGAAGCGTATACTTGGCCGACTTATCCACCGGGAAGTTCGCTTTGGCCCAGTTGAGAAGTTTTCCAATGGTCGCGGCTGGACGGAAAGAATGTTCCCGTTTTTCATCCACATGGATGAACGTTACCTTGATGTGTCGGCAACGATGCGCATGGATCCGTTTCCCATGGTGGGCATGGGTCAGTATGTGATCACGAGGTAGTTCTTCGTCGGAATCTTCCTCAAAAAGGAAAATTTCTTCAGCCTTCACTTCACCCAGTCGCCCAGTGGAGACGATGAGAAGAATGATGGCTTCAACAGTTTTGGGTTCGGTGAGATCGAGCGGGTGGGTCTCTTCGAGACCTCCGAGGTGAATATCCAAGCGTTTGAATGAGTTCATATAATGAGAGAAGATTTAATCAACTGTATGTAATGTAAGCTACCGTATGCTTACAATCAACAAAAATCTGCGTTCATTTTTTATCAGACTGAATTAAAGGGGGTTGTGATTATTTTTGACCGTAAAGCTCTTTGAGTTTGGCGGCTATTTCTTGAGAAGAGAGCTTTCCGGCGTTCACTTGGCTAACGACGGACTTGAATATCATGCCAAGCTGGGGGCTGCTATCGACCAGTCGCTTGATATCGCTCATTGCGGTCCTGGTGTCTAAATCTCGGAGCTCTTCAGGCTGAACCCCTAGTTTTACGGCTAGTTTGGCCAAAATTTCCTCGGATGGGAAACGACGTCCTAGTTCAACATCTGACAGAAATGGCGCCGATATGCTCAAGTCACGTGCGAGTTCTCGCAGGGAGATGTGCGCTTTTTCTCTAAGATCGCGAATTTTTCGGCCAAGGGTAATGGTATCGGTCATGCTGTTAGCTTATGGTAGCTGACGGCCCGATGTCAAAGAAATCAATCAAGTGTTAACTGCCGATGAAAATTTTTGCTTGTTCAACAGAAAGTGAACTTAGGCTTGCTCTCAGTGTGCCGATGAGCGTTTAATCAACAGTGCAAAGTTTTGCTTGACAAAAAAGATTTTGCCTATCTCTGCGCACCCTCACATGGAAAAACAAGACACAGCACCAATCTACGCGAGCCCCAAGGAAGTTGCGGGGAATATCGCTGCGGTTTATGGAGAGCGTCCATCTTCCTTTTCTGTTTCCATGGTCGGATCCGTTGGATCCCAGTCCGTGGAAGGATTCGTTTCCCAGATAATGACTGCACTCGGGAACACCCATAAAGTCGTATTGAACTTGGATTGACCGAGTGGCTTGCCGCGGCAATCTCGGACCATGTCGAGATTGTCGCATGCTTCAAAAATTGACGTCGTAAAAATTGAACGTCCGTTTTCGAACTTCAAGTTCGCTGAGGGCAGATTTGGTGGCGGCTATCCCATCCGGCGTCTTTTTTCACAGGCGCGGTGCCGTGATTGCAAAACGCTCGTCATCGAAGACGTTCCTGCTGCGGCAGCAGTCGCTGATGAAAATGCGGAAATTTTAGAACTTTTCCCTGATTACCAGATGACGGGCTTGGTCCGGCTTTCATTCTGGAAGGTCGCTTTTACCAAGCCTGAGGACATGGCGGCTATTGATGGACTAAAGTATTGTGTCGGCTATGCGTTGCTCAAACGGGATTCCTGTCAGTCGAGGAAGATCGATGGCTGGCATATCTTTGAAAGTGCCGTGGTGAAATATGACCACGATCACAATTACAACCCGACGTCCAAAATGGTTTCTTTTCGCGCCGGCCCCAAGGAATTTGAGGTGCCAGCCGTCCTGTATTGCCAGCAAAATGGCCTGAACAAAGTCTGCGCGCAGGTGGGACTGCGTAGTATTTGCGCAACCTACCTTGGTAATTTTGACCTGACCTATCGGCAGATCAACGATTTGGCGTTTGTAGCTCCCGAGCTGCGTGAGCCATGGCAGGGCCTTAAGGCCTTACAAATACCACGTGTGTTGAAAGGCTTGGATATTCCGTATTTCGAATTTGATTACGGTTCCAACGATGCGGCGCTACGTGAGGCATTGCCCTATCAACGCGTTCTTTATAGCGGAATTGAGGCAGGGACTGGCGGGTTAGTTGCCTTCAAGATGAGTGGACCAAAGGCTGGGACAGTGGGGCATATTATTCCATTTTTTGGCCATACTTTTAACGAAGATACCTGGGTGCCAAACGCGGATGGGGAGTATTTTAAGGTTGGCGAGCAGATCCGATATATCCCGAGTGACTCGTGGTTGAGCAGCTTCATCGTTCACGATGATAATTTTGGCAGCAATCTGTGTATTCCTAAGTCATATCTGAAACGGGAAAATGCTCAGTATGTGGTTGCTCTGTTACCTCGAGGATTTGTTTACAATGGATTGTGGGCCGAGATTGCAGCCTCGAACTATTTTTACTCATTGGTGAATGAAATCGCCGGATTGCCCAACCCGTGGCTGAGCCGCCTTCTGTCTTACGCGCTGGAGAGTAAGTTGATTCTCCGGTTGGTTCCGGTGACGCAGGAGGGATATTTGCGTCATCTGAGCGAATTGGAAGACTGGGAGTTCGAGCGCGAAGACAGTGAAACGCTTCGCCAGTTGAAGGCGATTAAACCACAACATATGTGGATGGTGGAAGTTTCCGTTCCGGATCTATTTTCGACGAATAAACGCAAAATCGGTGAATTGTTGCTAGACGCGACACGGCCCTTCAGTGAGAAAACCGATTTTACGCTATTTGTGTTGGCGCGTTTTCCGGGATGTTACCTGTTCTTCGACAAACTTGATGAGCAGGGCCAACCGCAATTCATTAAGGTCAAAAGCTCGATACAGTCACACACGGATGTGTTGAGACGATAACGCGGCTTGAATCCGACGGCGCGAGCGTCTTGGCATTGTCAGAATTCAGCTATCGGGGATTTGCGTTCAAACTGGGCTGTGGCGGTTGGCCATTCTTTTTGGCACCAGTGTAACGTGTGGCCAATCATTATGGCAAAAGGGCGGGAACGAGGCCAAGTATAGTGCCCGATGCGGCCAATCTTTGCGTCAAATTACGGCCAAACTTTTTGGCAAAGACCATTTCCTCGCGCATGCCCCTTGGTCCGATTTGATCACATGGGTGAAAGTCGGTGCGGTGCTCGCCGCATTTCTGCTTGCGCATTCGGCCAAGAAATTAGGCGAGCACAACAAGTGGGTGAAGGCTCGCTTTGTTCGTGAGGTAAACCGCTCCCTCGGGGCCAGCGCAGAAGTCGCTCGCCAGACAGGCGAGGCGCACGACGCCTTCGTGCCATCTTCCATTTGGGTGTTGTTCCGCTATCTTCGCCGCCCCCTGCATCTCTTCCACTGCCTGCAACTGCGCTCCACACCCGGCAGCGATTTGCTTTCGACTATGCGCGCCTATCGGGAGAAACGACTGAAGCACGATCCTATGTCTGACTCAAAACCGATGGGACAGCTCAGTCAATACGACTACCAAGTACGCACTGGCAAGTATGCCAAGCACCGCCACCACCAGATCGAGCACGCCTATCACGTAAGCACGGCAGTTTTCTTTGTCTGCGGATTGACCCTGCTGCTCGTCCCCTCGCTGCACGACCATCCTGCCCTCTACAAACTGGCCAAATGGCTGACGGTTTTCCTCCCCGTTCTCTCCGCCTCCCTGCTCGTGTTGCCCAACCTCTGGGACATTCACCGCCGCCGCCGCGTTGCGCCTGCCTTGGCCCGTACACTTGCTCGGCTCGACGAAGAGGCCACCCAAGTCGAAAGGGTGCTTACCGACCTAGCCGCCTGCAAATCACCTCGATTACCAGATGATACGCCAGTATGGGCCGGCTCCTTGACCGAGCAACGAGCGCACGTCGAAGCTTGGGCCCGCGCGCGCTTCGCCGCCATCGCCCGCGAAGCTGAGCACGCCATCCTCACCGAGGTCATCGGGTTCAAGACCTTCGTCGAAAACGCCGAGGTAGGGTAAGTGACCTTACGCGCAACCGTCAACGCGTGTTAATTCCTGAGCAGCTAACCGATCAATAATCAGCAGCACTACCTCTCGCCCATTGCGAGACCACATCGCCCGACAGGCCGACATGTCGGTGGAGGCCTCAAATGAGCCGCCATCACTTTATTGCCCGGAGCCGATTCAGTGCGTCGTTACGAATGCCGATCGGGAACGCTTAATCGCCCTACGCGGAAAGACTGCACCTAAGCAAAGGTCAGCAAGTGTGTGGACGGGCTTTTCTGGCTCTCGTCGGTCTGAGTCGTTCGACCAATCTCGGATTTCTCTTTCAGTCACAGGTGAATGGTCAGTGTGTGACACGCGCGAGACATGCCTTAGAAATTTGGCTTTAGCCATGGTTATGAATTTACGGTACGAACTAACGATGCGGTGTTAAAAACTGAGATTTTTGGCAAAGTAGATATGCCAGATAGTCAGTGGTGGTCTTGACGAGAAATCGCGACGCGGACATTTAATTCAAAGTGTTGTGGAATGTGAGAAGTTGCCACCTGCCTTTGCAATCTTTTATATCCGAACCATCCAAGCAAAGGCGAGGTCATCAAAATCGCCTCGTTTTGTAGTGCAGAAGGTGCGAATATCAGCTTCGAGCATAGCTACTTCAACGGCTTGGTCCTTGCGTAGAATGAAGGGCTTCATACTGTCGAAGCACAGCACCCCAAGTGGCTTGTTGGGAGCATCACCACTTGGACTCCAGAATGGTAGGCAAGCAAAGGCTCGGGCATGTCGACTGGCGTTTTTTAAAGTTTTGGAATTCAGCCCATAGTATTTTTCCATCTGCGTATTGTAAGCTACAATGTTCTTCTTGGGGTCTGGTAGCCATGGAATAATGAAAAATGGTTTTTCTGATGCTTGCCGAAATGCACGACCGGGCCCCCCTTCGCCTTGGCCGATCAAGCTATAAGTGGTGGCGCTTGGATCATCAGCTGTCTGCTTATTCAAAAACCAACGGTAGTCAGTGCAATGGAGCGTTTCGGGCAGAGCGGGATCGGGAGCCCAGAGCGTAATGCGCAAGTCGGCCGCAGAGGGGTCGAGCTGCCACTTTTTGACCATGAGTTTTTGAAAAACCTCGCCAATGCGCCGTTGATAAGAAGCAATGCGTTTGGCGGCGTGATCAAGCATAAGGAGCCTTGGAGGGATGGTTTGGCTACCCTGCATGTAAAGGCGTAGGTACCCACTGTAGCCGCGAGCTGGAAAAATCTCAAAAGCAGGCTTTTTCAATGGGGGGTATATCTGATTTTGGAGCAAGTTTCTAGCGACACGGTTGGATGTCTCTTGACATGCCTGCACAAAGGTTTCCGAGAGCATAATATGCCCCTCGGCTCCGAATTGAGTCAATCGGCGGCAATCGTTGCAGCCGGTGCCAAACAGAGAGGTTCGCCAAGCACTAGACTCTTTTTGAAGTTGTAGTGAATCTCCCACATGGAGGCCAATCCTCGTAGCTAAACCGGGCCGTTTGCGAGCGAGCCAGGCGGCCAGATCTACGGCAAGGCGGAGAGCATGGTCATGACCTCCCTGCTCTGAATCCCACAAGACGGTGATGCTGTCGAGTAGTCCGACGACATAGAGATACTTGAAATCGTGTTGCCGTGCCTCGGTGAAATAGGATTGCAAATCCCTCATTATGAGACGTTGCGCATGATTTGACTGGCCGGAAAAATTCACAATGTCGGCCATCAAGATGACTCCGTGATTGTATTCGCGATTAGGTAAAGAGTTGTCCGTCACTGATGAGTCGCCAAGCAACTCGATGAGTTCGGTGAGTTTGTCTTGAAATGTGTCGTCACGACTAAAATCAACGTAGAGTTTTCCGTCGGCAAGGAACATTGGTTCAGCCGCAGTCTTGTTGGCCTTTCCGTCCTGTCCGATGGGCAATTGACGGTATATCGGCACGATACCATTGTCGCGACCACGTTTACGAAGCCGCTCAATAAGATAGCGCGCCTCAAATCGGACGGTGCTCTTATCTTTTTCATCATCGGCCTTTTGTTTGTAACTTGGAGTGCAGACTACAATAACGCGTTCGGCGGTCTGGCACATGCGCATGGAGTATTCGCCTACCGTTCTGTTTTTTTGGGGAGGGTCTTGGTCGAAATCGACTGGATAACCATAGGCCCGAAGCGCAGTTACAAGTTTCGCTACCCATTGCAGATGATCCGAGTCTTCGGTTTCTGATTTATAACCGTGCGAATAGGAAACGAATATACTCGGTCTCGCAGGTGTAGGCATGGGTTAGGGATTGGCTACCCGCCAGCCTTCGACCGCGGAAGCATTGGCCTCTTCATACGTCCCGAAAAAAATGCTCATTTCCTGCCCGCGTTTGTTGGTGACGGGGCGCTTGAGGACCGCGGTCGCACCGTTTATGCGCACTTCCGCCCACACGTAATCGCACGCGGCAGCTTCCAGTTTCCACTTATGGGCGTCGCCGCCGAGGATGAAGAAGATGAACTCGGCGATGGTTGACTTGCCATGGCTGTTCGTGCCGCGGATGACATTCACGCCGAGGTGGAACTTCTGATCATAAACCACGGCGCCGTGGCGGGACACGACGAGACGCGAGAGGAAAAGGCTGGGATCAATTCGCGTCATAGCGGGTGTCTTGGAGGTTGGCGCGGGACTTCAACCCGCCGTCACCGTGAAGCGGCAGCTTGGCGAGGTTGGAGGAAACGAGGTCGAGGAGTTCCGGGGAAAGTTTGTTGCGGGTTGAAATCGCCGCCAAAAGATTGGCCGGCAGTTCGTGGCTCGTTCTAATTACTTCCCCGTTTTGCAGGGCTTCAGGGTCGAGCAAACCGCGTGAGGCTAGGGACTGGAGCGCGGCCAGCTGAAACGGGGCGATTTCGGCGTAAATCCGGCGAGCGTTCCCCAAGTTGCGGTAAGGATTGGGCGCTTTGCGAAACAGGGCTCGCTTCCCGGTCAGTTCTTTGGGGAAGCGGATGTTTTCGATTTCCTCGGGGAAAAGGAGAAAGAAGTCCAAAATCCGAATCCTTTCCGTTTCGAACTTCCGGGACGGATCTACAGTAAGCAGCTGCAACAAACGGAACACGCCGTGATGCAGGTCAAACGCGGGATTGTAGATTAGCATTTTTGGACCACTGCAGGTGGCAGTTACCGGTTAACCAATATAGCATACCCATTACTTCCTCGGGCGAGATTTCCAGGGGATTGTCCTCGAGCAACGCCTCGACCTTGTCGTAGACCTCTGCGACCAGCAGCTTGTCGATTTCCGCGGCGGTGGTGCCGCGACAAATCTGCGGGTAAATAATGGTGACGAAAATCTGATAGGTTTTCGCGAGGAGAAACGCATAAATCTCCTGGGCCGCGGGCGAGTATTCGTGACGCAAGAGGCATTTGGAGAACCGCTGCTTTGCCTCGATCGCGAGGAGGATAATGTCGGTGCGTTCGCCGAGGCGCAGTTTCTCGTCGAGGCCGATCACATCGCCCTCGGATTTGAACCATCGCTGCAGGCGCTCGATGGTCATTTTCATTTCCCGGTCGTTTTCGGTTTCGAGCCGGAATTTCGCGATCATTCGGGCCATCGGACTGGCCGTGCCCTGATAGACAAATGTCGGCTTGTTGACGTCGCGCCCGGCTTGATCGCCACGAACGAGATTCCCAGTCTGATCGACTCTGTTCCCGTCGTTGGTATCGCTCACAGCCTAGAACACCAATTGTTACTTGTTGACGTCTCGGCCGGCTTGATCGCCGCCAACGTTGTTGCCTGACTGCTTGACCTTGTTTGAGCTGTCGTCCGTCCGATTCCGGACGTTGACCACAAAGCGGATGGTCAGGGCGGTGGCCGCTGCGCCAACTAAGATTAATACTAAAGCGAGGACGGCATGCTCTGACATAGAGTAAAGTTTTGGGGTAAGATCACCACTACGGCTCTGACCAGCGATAACTGCTACGGGTGATGAAGTTAAACGCATGCAAGTAGCTGTTCATCGGTTTGACAAGCATTTGCCGTAGAGGGGATCGAATATCTCGATGAAAGTCAGCCTACTACACGCCGCCCATTTTGCCCACCAGAACTGGGCAACCACCCATGACCAGCCACTGGCCCCGTCACCCCAGTAGTATCTTGGCCGTAAAATACGGCGTTTGGCCGGTGGATTCCACTCACTTGTAAATCCATGGTCATGAGTTGAGGCATTGGCCGGCATGACTTCTTCCATTTTTCCTTCAGAAATTTACAGATGGAAATTGGTGGGCATGGGTTGGGGCATTTTGTCGGCACGACTAAAGCCCCTCATCGACAAAAACGCCCTATTTTATCGTTATGACTTCGACCGTCTTACACGGTGTAAGACTGACAGAAAATTCTGGCCAAAGAATTTTCCGATAAAATCAGGCACGGACGGAAATTCGGTCAGTCGGTCGGTATCAGTGTTATATGCACCTGATCATACAAACACGTCCGGCCTCACTCCCAACAAGCGATCCAAACGCTAATTTCTCACCATGGACGACGAGGTATTCAGACAAATCACCCGGGTGCGCGAGTATTTCGCGGACCCGAAAAACTATTACCAACTGCTACGCCACGTCACCTACGAGGCCGCAAAGTATCGTTGGTTCGGCTCCAAAAGCCAATCGCTGCCAAGCGGGAACTCGCCAGAAGATCTCGTTCAAGAGCTTATTAAACAGGTCCTCGATGAAGACATTAACTCTCATACCCGTAGCAGGTTACCGGAGTACGTCGAAATCGGAAAAGCGCTTCGCATGCAGCTGCGCAGCAAGCTTAGTGCCCTGGTTCAATCGAGGGAAAACCGCACTCTGCGGAGGGAAACCGACGTGGGCGGCGATGCTAGCGAAGAGGGTATCCCATCTTCGCAGCCACCAGGGCGCGATAACGAGCGCCGAGAGCGGATAGCGTCATTGAAGACGTTGCGCTCCAACAAGAGCGATTAGCGTTGGGTCACTTGCAATGCCGTAGGCGTGACTATCGGCACATGTTCATAAATACGGGCGTCACGGACAACCAAGGTGAAGGCTGAACCCGAACTCTGAGTCAGTCTTTCTCGTCTTGTCGCGAATAAAACGAGCAAGCGCATGTCCTCGCTTGGAAGAAACAGCTGCTTGGTTGTGCTGCGGTCAATTCGGCCATCGGACCGCTGCACCCCATAAGCCAAGGTGAACGTTTCATTGGCCGTAAAAAGCGCCGGCGCCATCCGAGCCTCCCCCGAGGAGAGTTTTGTTATGGTTTCGTTGAGTTTATATGCCACTTCTTGGGAGGACAAATTGATGAAACGGACGCTTCCCGCAGGAGTGTTTGAAGAGGGTTGCTCGAACGCCCGATATGTCGGGTTGCCTGTCGGATCAAGGTAGATAGCCAACAGCCATTTGCTGTCCGGTTTCCCCGACGGAAGATTTAATTGGGCGACAGGAGTGTAGGTGGTATCTCCTTTGGGAGACTTGATTTGACGAAAGAGCGGAAGAGCCGGACCGACACCGATTTTTTGCGGGGCGCCGGCGGTATTCTGTCCCACTATGAACGGTGCGTAGTCATTCTTGACCGTTTGATAAAATAGCTCCGGGACCAGGTCATCCGTGATGGATACGGCGACAAGCTCACGCGTGGGCGGGATTTTTCCGGGAGCCTGATTTTGCGCGGGAACGTGCACGGGAAACACCGCGATTACAAACAGCAGGACGACAAGGCGGTTGGCGAGGTGGGGCATAGAAGGATGGGGTCAGATGTCGGCAGGTCCCAGCCAGCGCATGGATACGATCTCAAAACGCCGGCCAAAGGCATCATTGGGGGTGAACTTGTTCGCTCCGCTGGAACCGAGGGGAGCGACGGGATTGGGGGTGCGCTGCACCACGGCTTCGAGCCAAGCCTTGGCAGTGGCTTCTCCCGTGACAGGATTGATGACATCACCGTAAGTGCGAATAAGAAACGTGTCGCCGCGTGCAGTGAGAGCGGATCCTATCATGCCTAAAACATCCGCCTGGGTGATAAACCCGGGCGAGTGAGAGAGAAGCTGGCCGACCTCGCCGACCGGAGCGCCGGCGAGGTGCTCGGTATCGAGATAGTGAGCGACGGCGGGATACATGACCATCGGGGAATCGCTGCCGCTGAGATTCATTTGATTTGGCTCGATGCGAAAGGCGCGGTCATTGAGATCAATCGGCTGGCGGTTGTTCATGCCTCCGTTGATACCCGAGAGGTTGATGGCGCGTTGCAGTGCTCCGTTAATGCCGGAAAGTCCGATGACGGGATCGTAGCCCGCGCCCATGGCGTGAGTGAGCTGAGTGATATCAGTGCTTTGATTGGCGGTGCGGGCGGTGAGCCAGTCGCTGCCCGATGCTCGGTCCGGCGAAACAAGGCGGCGGTTGACAAAATCCGCCAGCGAGAAAAAGGGGCCGCGCAGGCGAACTTCATCCACGATGCGTTCTGCCAGGGTCTGCACCATGTCGTCGGTGAGGTAGCGAAAGGAGGTGAACAGCTTACGGTAATTGCGACCAGGTGCGACCAGCACCGTGCCGGAGTTGTCGGTCGCGGCACCGATGTCGATTTTGGTCTGGGCGCCAGGCGTGGCGAAGGTGTAACCAATGGGGCCGTCCTCGGGTTCGAGGGTCCGTGAAACGGGCACGGTGTTGGCGGGGTTTGAGATGCCATTGCCTTTGATCGCCAGGTTGCGAAATGCGGTAAGCAGGGCTTTCCACGCTTCGACCGATGAGGAATTAACGTTGAGCGCACCGACGTTTTCGAGGTATGCGGCGGCGGTATCGGTATTCCGAACCTCGGCCAGAGCGGGAGATTGGGAGGTGAGGAAACGGAGGCGGGAATTGGGCAGCGGGGTGGAATTGTCGAGAGGCGGCGAACCGGTCTGAGGAATGCCGGAGAGGAAGTAACTGTCCCAGAGGCTTTCGTTAAGCAGGTAGGAACTGTCGATGCAGCGGTTCCGCGCGTCGTTGGGTATGGCTCCGGGAGAACGGTAGTTGGAAACAAGGGGTGCCAGACCCGAGCTGTTCGCGCTGCCGACACCGTAGGATTCAATGCCGGAAATCTTGGCGCGATCCACGTAGGCGGTGGCTTCGCTGTTGCCGACGGGGAACGACGGTTGCCAAGACAGCTTGGAGAGGTTCGCCTGTTGTAGCCGACCAAGCGAAAGGATTTTGGCGTTGGTGCGCCTGATCTGCCGCAACGGAATGATCGAGAGGCCCGAGTTGTCCAAGTAGCTGTCATCGTCGCTCAGCCATCGCACCAAGGAAAATCCTTCGGTGTCGCCGCCGGTGAAGTTGCTCAGAGATTCATCCCATTTCATGAAGCCCGAGCCGCTGCTGCCGCCGCTGGTAAATTCCGATTTGAACAACCGGTTGTTGGCAAAGTGATCGGTGTTATTTATGGGGTTGGCGTCACGGGAACCCTCCAAGTTGGAAGCGAGGTCAAGGCTGGGAGCGGCAATATTAAATCCGGCAAACGCGCGCTGGTATGCTGAAACGCAATTTACACGAAAAGCGTCGTTGCCGTCGCTGCTGGCATGGATCGATGAAGCCGATATGGTGAAGGGTTCCAGACGACCGCGAAACATGGCAATAAGGGGATGGTCGCGACGGCCAACGGTGCCGTTTTTGGCGGTCGAATTCCAAGTAGCCGTATCATAAAGCGTGCGCCAAGTGGCGGGATCGTTGGCACTCATGGCAATCGAGGTATAGGCAAAGTTCAACTCGGGGCCCCAATTGTTGGAGTCACCGAGATTGACGTTGCGCCAGAGGAGGCCGCCATTGGCACTCAGATCCATGGACATGAAACGAGGTGTCCCGGTCAGTAGCATCTCAGCATAGATTTTGGTCGTGCCACCCGAAGTCGGAACCGGCTGGATGTCGGCGACATCGAAGTAGTAGGAGCCTGGGAAATCGGGACTAAAGCCATTCTGGAGTTGAATCGTGGCCGAGCCGCTGTGGAGATCGGTCGGGGTCACCTTTTGGGTCGTGCCGCCATTGATCGTGAACACCTTGGTTTGCCCCGCCTTGAAATCGGCGGTAAAGGTGTAGGTCACCCAAGTGGCGGCGGAGTTCGGGTTGCCACTGGCGTCCACCGGATCGGGAATCGCGGCAGCAACGGAGGCGGCCCGGTCAAAAGGGGAAATAAAATAGCGGGGGCGACCTGTGCCCGAGGTATCCCATGGGTTCCCCGAAAAATCAGTTTGGAAAATTTTGGCGTTCGACGCCCCGGGATTATACCAATCCAGCGGATTGAGCTTATGGATGAGGAAGGAACTGGAGGGGATGATCTGACCGTCGGAGGGATCGGCCGGCGTGCTGTCAACCATACCTTGGGTGGCCACACCGAAACGGTAGAGGGTGAAGTTTTGTCGCCAGCGCAGGGTGTAAGTGGTGCTGGCGAGGGCGGCGTTGAACGGATTCCAGAGTGAAACGCAGGGGATGAAGTGAAGCTGGAGCTTTCCGTTTTCCTGGGTGAACGCAAAAAACATCTGGAAACTGGATAAGATCGGGGCGCGGCCTGTTCCGACGCTCACGGCGCTGCTTGCGCTGGCCGCGGCGGTATTATACCAATCCTTGATATCACCAAAGGTGGCCAGATTGGTGACGCTGGCAGGGAAGCCGATGCTCCCCGAGCTACCAAACCGGGGATCGGTTCTTGAGTAACGATCCGTGGACAAGCCGGTGCTGCGAGGGGCAATCGAATCGTTGTCGGCAATGCCACTGGCGCTGCCGTCCAAATAAACGGTGAGATCTTTTCGGAGTCCGCCAACGGCCGTATCGGTTGCCAAGCTGCTGGAATGGGCCGTGATATTATGGAAATTATTCCTGCCAGGCGTGGAGAAACCGGCATCAACGAATGGAATCTGTTTGCTCGTTAATATCCTATCAAATCGAGGGTCGTTGATGGACAGGCTGCCGCTGTCAAAGACGCTGGAAAAGCCCGCCATGCGTTCCCACCCCACTCTCTGGGGGGATTGCAGGCGATTGCGATAGTTGACACTGGTGATATCGGTCTCGGAGTAATAGGGATCACGCACCGTGAAATTGGCCTTGGTGCTTTCGTCGGCGACCCAGTAGGCGTAGTTGCCGGTGGTTTGTTCGGCGGTGAAGCCGGGCGGCGTGCTTTTGAGCGGCTGCCGGACGACACGCACGGCGCCGTTAAGACCGTCCACGGAACCGGCCGCGTCGGGAGCGGAGGCCGTCGGACCGCTTTTGACAATCTCGATGACATCGGAGGCGGTGACTCCCGATACGGTGGTCAGATCAACATCGGGGGTGAGATACCCGGAGGGGTAGGAGGTGGTGGTGGCCGGATTGAATGTGAAACGTTCATTACCGCTCACCAACCAAACGGGGAGTTGGTTGCGTTTGGGTTCGCCGTATTGGGTGGAGGACACCTGGCTGTCGCGGCGCAGGCTGCTGTCGTAGATACCCGTCCAATAGGGATTCCGATTGTTTGAATTCCACCATCCGCGCAGATCGTTTTCCCACAGCGTGCGTCCGCCGGTGGTGAGGTAGGTTTTCCTGGCGGGGAAATTGGATTCGGCGCGATTTTTATAAAACGCAAAGAGCGCGCCGGTGCCGGACGTGACGTCTTTTGATGGGTAAACCGTGGTTGCCGGAACGGAGATGCGCTGATCGGAGCCGGCGTATTTCTGAAGCTGGCCGATCGCCACATTAAGCGCGAAGAGGGCGTTGGCGCGCGCTTGGCCCAATAGCTGGTTGTTGGCCGCAACCTGGGTCTCGACACGCGTGAGCGAGGCGAGCGCCACAAGAATAAGGACGAGAAACGCAAGCAACGTAATGGTGATCAGCAGCGCGAACCCGTGTTTGCAGGACCGAGATGAAGCGCGCCGCGTCGCACGAAATCCGTTGGAGGTATGGTGGGGCACTGTAACAGGGTAGGTGGACAGACATGAGCTAATGCACGATGGATTTTAGTTCAATGGATGCGTCATGGGAACTGTGCCAACAGAGGCGGGGGTTGGTGTTGATAGACATCCCATGACACATGTGCTGGAACAGCAGAAGGTAGCTCACAAGGGGATGATTCAATGGAAACGGGTAGATTCTAGAGGTTGACCATGCTTCTGGTTTGAATCGCAACAAACTTGGACTGCGTGAATGCGATGGAGATTATCGCCGGTTTCGACTACGCACAGAATGTTTCATTGCCGGGCGAAGGATGTAGAAGACTCGGGGCACGGCCACTGGAACAGCTCCCAAATTTGGGGCATGGACGTCATCGCTTATCCGGTCTTATTGGGTGCCGCATCTTGCACCGAGCTACGACTTCGGCTCGCTGCGATCACCGTTGCCGCACTCGGCCAGCCAAAGCCATGGAACTCATCCTCCGCACCGCCTCCCTTGAGAAATCGCAATGCCGTGACGGACTCCCGGCGCCCCCCTCCCCCGATCATCCTTTCGCGGCTTGCCTCCTGCTGTGTCATTCCGCCAGAGCCGCTTTTTCCGCCGACTCAGCTTAATTTTTTAGCCGCCTCCACAACGGCTCAGGCAACTCCATTCGAGTGGTAAATCTCATGACACCGCTTCCGATCCCTTCCTCTTGCATTATGTCCCTCAGGTTTGAATACGCGCCCTGGGCCGGCCTTGTCTCCCGCGAAATGGCCGGCCCTCTTTGCCCAGCCGATCAGGCCGATAGACGACAGCCCAACCGTTTCAGTCGCTAAACCTCCAAAACGACCGCCATCAAACCGAACATATGATCCCAAAACAACTCCTCATCCGCGTGGACGACGCGGGTCTCAACGACGAGACCAACCGCGGCATCGAAGCCGCGTTGCGCGTCGGCGTGGCCCGCTCGGTCGGTATAATGGCGTGCGCCCCCTGCTTCAAGGAAGCTGCCGTGCGCCTCAAAACGCTCACCCATTCCGTCTCCGTCGGCGTTCACCTCACGCTCAATTCCGAATGGACCGGCTATCGATGGAAACCCCTGCTCCCGGTCTCCGAGGTTTCTTCGCTTGTGGACACGGACGGCTTTCTCCCGCGTAATCACCAGTTCTACCACGAACGTCCGCCTCTGCTGGACCATGTCGTCGCCGAACTGCGCGCCCAAATCGCGGCGGTTCTCTCCACCGGGCTCACCCCCTGCTACGCCGACGAACACATGGTCTTCAGCGCGTCCTCCCCCTGGATGCTCGATCCCATCCGCGAAATCGCCGGGGAAGCCGGCCTGATCTATGACCGCGCGCTCAACCTCGCGCGCTTCCCCAAGGGGGCCGATTCCATTGAAAACATCACGGAAGGTCTGCGCTCCGCCCCCGACGGTCGCACCCTCCTCATTGCCCACCCCGCCGAAGACGGCCCGCACATGCGCTTGCTCGGTCATGATCGCAATCCTCCGGGCGGGCCGGCACGCGAGCGTTCCAACGAACTCGCCACGCTCACCGATCCCCGCCTCTCCACTCTGCTTTCCGAGCACGGCGTGCAACCGATCGGCTACGCAGACCTTCGGTAAAGATCCTCGAGGCAAGCCCCGAGGCATTTCCGACGTAGGAGCCCGTTTACGGGCGATTCGGGAATCTTTGGTTTTCGCCAAACCATCGCCCATAAATGGGCTCCTACAAAACCCATCCAAGCCGAAGCAAGCTTGGGGTATTAGACCCAAGAGAATAAACCCTTACCCAAAACAAAGGGGCCAAAAAAGCCGTCTCCATTCGGGGAGACGGCTTTTTGATAAAATCCGCACCCTCCCTCCTTGCCGGGAAAGCGCGCGATGCACGATCAGGCGTGGCGTCGGCGACGAAGGGCCGCGAAACCAAGGATGCCGAGGCCGACGAGCGCGACGGAGGCCGAAGGCTCAGGGATGGCGGCGAACGTGATCGTATAGTAGCTGCCCGCATCGAGCCAGGTATAGTCGGCGGGGGTCAGCGTTGTGCCGTTCAGCTTGACGGTGCCAAAGGCGAAACTGTCGGTGCTAACGTTATACAGCGCCGTGTAGGCCACGCCATAGGCAAAACCATCGCCACTGGTGACATCCAAGATGGCGTTGCCACTGCCCGAGAGCCAGTCGCCGGCAGTGCCGGCGAAGCTGATCTTATCGCTGCTGGCGACGGCGCCAAAGTCGAGCTTGACGGTCGCCCCGCTGACAAAGGACAGCTTGCCGGTGGTGAACGAGAAGCTGAGGTTCTCGTTCGCGCCGGTGTCGCCGGGTGCGATGGTTCCGTTCGCTCCGATGGTGATCGTGCGGGTGGTGGCGATGATATTGGCCACGCCATCGACTCCACCACCACCGGCGATTTTTTGGGCGACAGACCCGCCGCCATAGGTGGTATTGGCGCTCGTAACGCTAAATTGTGCGCCACTGGCAATATTGATTTCCTTGGTGCTAAGCAGACTGCCAGTAGCGCTCATCGTCACAATACCACCGTTGATATAGGTCGTTCCGGTATGAGTGCTCGCACTGTTGACGGTGAAATTTGCGGAGGCTCCGCCGAAAATCGCGTTCACCGCCCCGCCATTGTCCGCAATCACGCTGTTAACCGTGAAGCTTGATCCAGAAGCGGCATTTGATGAACGTTCATGGATGAAGTAGAGATCACCGCCGCTTGTGCCGTTTGCGGTAACGATGCCACGATTCCCATCATTGGTGCCGAGCGTGAAGGTGACGTTATTAGTTACGGCTAAACCAATGGCATCAGCCTTGAGCGTGAAGCCACCGAGACCAAGTGTGCCTGCGGCACCCGAAGTAGAACCACCGATCGCAAGAGATCGGATGGCCGTATTGGCATCAAGTGTTCCAGTGAGATAGCTGCTGGCGGAGCTGGTGTCGAAATGGATATCGTTGGTGGAACCGTAGGACGTATCCCAGTTGGCCAAGGTGGTATCGCCGGCACTGCTGTTGACCACGCCTAGTTTACCCGAGCCGTCCGTGGCCATAAAACGGGCGGAAGCGGAGGTTCCGGTATCGAGGCCAGTGACAACGTTATAGCCTTTGCCTTGGTTGAGTCCGTAGGCGATAAAGGCCGTATTGGCGGCGATTCCGTGGCCGGTGATATTGACGCCTGTAGCGGTGCCAAGGCCCCCATCCGCTTCCGTGCTGTTATAGGCGATCAACACTCCCTTGCCATTGTCACCGCGACTGAAACCGCTCGTGAGGTTAATCGTGGATGAAACGGTGCTGGCCTGAAAGCTGCGAGAATCGGTAAGAATGCGTCCGGAACCTTCCAAAATGACGCTATTCACCGTCACGCTGGCTGCGGTGCCGTTAGCCACGGCGCCGATACCAAGCTGGCCGCTCGCGAGACGGATGTCGGCCGAGGCGGATACCGGCACAACTGAGCCACCCTGCACGATATTAAGAACCGCGTTGTTCGACAGAACGTTGAAAGTCGTAATGTTGGCAAGCGAACCGACCGAAGCGGCACCACTGATGGCCCCCACATTCAAGTAGCCACTGTTGATCTTGGCCGTGCCGCTAATGGTGCTGGCCGATTGGATGGTCATCGCCCCACCAGCCGTGGAATAGGCTCCGGCCGCAGTGAGGCCGTTAAAGCTGAAGTTATGACCGGCAAGAATGGCCGCACCCTTCCCGGAAACCAAACCGGCTTGTCCGAAAATCAAACGATTATTGGCATTGGGCGTGGACACAGAGATGACTCCATCATCCGCGATGGTAATGGTGTGATTGGTCGAGCTTGTTCCGCCGACGAAGGAAAGCGCCTGACTGGACGAGCCCGTCGGGTAGGATAAATTGAAACCGGCCGCACTGAAATCGCCGTTGAGGGTGATGGTAGCCCCGGCACCAGCCGCCCCCTGTGAGGACTTATAGCCAAACACACTGCCATCCGTCCATGTAGTATAACCGCTGGCGGAGTTGGTGACGGTGTTCCAATTCGAGGTGGTCGTATCCCATGTGCCGGTGAAGTTGGAATTGGTCGCACCGGTCGTGTCGATGGATGTGCCTGGCGTGACTGTTCCGCCGCCCCAATAGAGCGTGGCGGCATGGACTGAAGCGGAGGAAACCAGTGCAAATGCGCCGAGGAGGACGAGCGAGCGCACGGAGGGGGTTGATTGGATGGATTTCATGGGGATGGGATCGTGACGATGCATGGAGGCGTTCGATTTATCTTGGGGCATGATACGTATCGGACAGGGCGGGCTGAACAAAGCCGAGTATAGCGGGCGTTTTCAGCAAGCCAAGTTGATGCTGCCAGTTGAATATATTGGATGTTGGAGCGGGAATGTGAGCGCGTGGTGGGTCGCCACGCGCAGGTTATTTGCCGGTTTATGGAACACGCGGAGAGGCGCCTCGCGAATCGGAAACATTTACATTTTGCCCAAGGGATTTGGCCCAGCGCATAGTGGCCAAGAATTTGGGACTGGCAGATTCGTTTTCATTCGGAAACTGCATCAATCCCCAGCTTCCGTATTTGGACCATCTGCTGACGCTTTCAAAAACGCACATCAGCTCGCCGCCGGCCTTCTGCCAAGCGTCGAAGTATTGGGTGTAGATTTGGCCCATGCGAGGGTGCGCATTCGCCTGTATGAACAACTGGGTCATCTGTTCATTGTTCATGCCGTTCCTAATACCCACCAGATGCTGGCCCGCCTCGTAGGCGATCAACCGCACATGGTGTTTGCGGGCGACGTCGGCCGCGTTGTGCATCCACTGGACGCACTCCGGGAGCTTGACCTTCTCGGTGTAGTCCAACACCTGATCCACGGTCCATGTCGCGACTTTGTCGGCGGTCACCTCGTCGGGATTTTTGGAGGTGTCGGGGACAAGCACGCTGATGTAGGGCCCCACCGCCAAGGCATCCACGTCGCCCGGCTGAACCTTGGACATGAGCAGCCCATCCAGCCAAAAACTCGAGGAGGCCGCCTGCCATGCCAATACGCGAACCAGACGGTCCTTCCGGCCAAAAACATTCTCCCAAATCTTGAATATTTCCAGCGAACGCTGCCTATAATACAGGCACCCGCCTTCCCAAGGCATGCTCGGATTGCCAAGACCCAGTTCCTTGGCTTTCTGTTTGACGTGGCGCGATGACTTGAACCCGCTGTTCCATGCCTCGTTGGTATATTCCACATAGACCTTCAACGAGGGATCCAGCCGTTCCTTGACCATTGCGGCGAAGTTGCGCACGTAGTCGTCGTCGGCCGCGTAGGGGAGACTGAACCACGCGTCGGCCTTCTGCCGGTTGCACAAGTCTATCATCACTTCCAGCGGCGCTCCCTTGACGGCAAACGAAGCATCATTGACCCGCGTCCGCTCGTCCCATCGAACGGTATCCAAATCATTGGACATCATCCATGGCATGAATCGGATGCACGCCACGCCTTTCCATCGCCGAAGAAAGACCGGATCGAACGGCTCGGTTTGATACGTGGCTTCAAACCCAGGCTTGATGACGCGAATATTACGGATGTAATTTTGCGGATCGGTTGTAAGCAGCCGCAAATGAATGCCGCCCTTTGAGGCATCCACATCGATGATGATCCGCCCCGGTTTGCTCGCATCGACCACCTTGGCGGCGTGCGTCACGTCAAAGGTGCCCTTGCCCTCGTAAAGAATCGTGTATCGGCCCGACGGGTAGTGGTCGCCCGGAATATTGCACAAAATCGTTTCGGCCCAACAATCCTGCTCCAGCTTTTTCACCCAACCGTGCTCGTCCAATTCCAACGCCGGGCCTTTTCCCCAGCTCGTCCCTTTTTGCTGGCTGGCCCAAAGCCGGGACAATCGGAAAATATCAACAAAAGGCTGTTCCGTTCCCCAATCGACCAGAGGGGCAAGATTAATCCCCATGCGTGCCTGTGGTGCATTCGCCTTGTCGGCAACATTGGCTGCGGACCCGGAGGTGGCGCAAAGACACATCATCGCGCACGCCGTGAAAAACGACATCATCCGACGAGAGAAAGGATAGTGAAACTGGATTTTGTAACCATTCATGAAAAATGAGATAGGGGATAATAATGATGCGGCCAAGGGGTGAGGTTCGGTGTGTTTTAACACCATGGGCGCATCGAAAACAAAATCTTGCCGAACCGCAAAATTTTCAACGGTGTAGCGTTCTCCATGGCCAATCCCGCCCCCCATTCCCCGACCCTGAGAGAAGTCGCCACCTTGGCGGGCGTAGGGACCACGACCGCATCCTTGGCGCTCCGTTATTCTCCAAAAATTCCCGAACCGACTCGAACCCGTGTGCTGGCGGCCGCCCAAACCCTCAATTATCGGCCTCCGGTGATCTACCGCGAAGCCATGGCCCAGATCAGGCGTCGATCAAATCCGACGGATCGCGATACCCTCCTCTGGCTGTCCGGAACCGCAAAACACCAACAAACGCCGCCCATGCAGCGGCTCTGGTCGGCGGCGGAGCAACTCGCCAACGAGCAGGGCTATCGCATAGAACCCTATCATTTGAACGACGGCAAAGGGCTGCCGAACCTGCATCGCCAATGGATAGCCAGGGGCATACGCGGAGGCATCATGCTTCCCCTCCATGTTTCGCTCCACTCCGTCAGTGCGGAGCACCTCGCCGGCCTGCGCATGGTCACCCTCGACGAAGCGATGGAACCCGACATGGGCATAGCCCGCGTGATCCCCGACATGGAGACGGAAATAATCAACGCGATGAGGGCGGTGGAATTGCACGGCTACCGTCGCCCGGCGTTGGCCTACAATCCGTGGCTGGACATGCGCCACACCATGCTGCGCACTTTCGAAGGCCTGCGACACTCCATGGGGATCCAAGAGATCCCTCCCTGCCTGAAATATCACTCCAAGGCCACGGACAGTGACGCGATTCAATCTTGGTGGCGCAAATATCGCCCTGATTGCCTTCTCTGCGACAACCATGATGCGCTGGAAGCACTCGGCCTGCGCGCCCCCGACGACATTGGTTTTATCCGCCTGCGAAAGCAGGCCAACGAATCCATGCTTTCCGGTTCGTTTCTTCCCATGGAAGTTTTGGGCAAGGCGGCGGTGTTGCACCTGATCTCCCTCCTGCAGCATGGAGTGGCTTGGGACATGTCCGCCGTGGGCACTCTGCTGCTCCCGCCGCGCTGGGAGCCGGGAAGCACATTGACCGCACAACATCATACCCCGACCAATCAGCCAATCCACCACCACCCCGTCTTCTCTCTGGCGAACACGGAGCAGGCGCGCCTGCTCCCCATACCTCTGGACGAACGGTGCAATCAGCCTTTTCGGGGCAAATATCAATGGTTCGGCACCCACGGTTTGCATGGACTGCAGCCCGGCGCCCTTCTCGCGGCCGGCATCCCCTTCGACGTGGCCAAAGGCGCGTTCAACTTCATACTGCTGCGCTCCTCCCTGCTTGTCCGTGGAGCTGCCGGCCCCCTGCCGGGACGAGTGCTTGTCCCGCTGCCCTCAACCGGTCGGATCAAGTCGCTTTTCATCCTTCATACTTGCGCGCACGCGGCGCCCGGCGTCTTTGCAAAATACCGCCTGCACTACTCCGACGGAAGCGTGGTCGAACAACCGGTGGCCTGCCCGTCCGATGCCGATACCAAAATGCTGCCCGTCCCTCCGCCCGCCGACGCCTTGGTGCACGACTGGTGGCCCAACACCGCGCTCCTGCACACCTCCGAAGTGCTGCCCGTGTCCGTGAGCCTTCTAGGAAACCAGGAACTTTACGGGTGCCATCTCTATGTCTGGCGCTGGCGCAACCCCCACCCGGAACGAACGATCGTCTCGTTGGAAGTCCAAGCCGATCCGAGTGCGAAAACCATGCTGGGCCTTCTTGGGCTAACCGTGCTCCCATCCGCCTAGTGCTTGATTGCGGATATAAGCGATAGAATGGCGGAGTGATTTGTGCTGGGGCCAAGGCGACGGAAAGGGAGGTGTGCCAGCGGCACATGCCCTTTCCGGCAACGCCGGCCCCGGCTCAAAGCGCCCGTCAGAATAACGCTTATCTCTGCAATCAAGCACTAGAATCCAAGGACTCTCCGCCTTGGTAAAATCCGGCGCGCGGCAACCCCGTGATCGCAACGGCCATCCCCCCGGCCTGCGGAAAGATTGTTTGTTCGGGATGACGCCATCTCCACACGGATTGCGACGAAGAAAGTTCATCGACATAAACACGATTGCCGACGCCAGCGCCTTGGACCATGTCTGCACGTCACGCATGCAGACCCGAGTCACTCTCCAAGACATCGCCACCGCCTGTGGTCTCGGCAAATCCACCGTGGCCCGCGTCCTCTCCGGCAACCCCCATGTAAGTCCCGCCGCGCTTGAACTCGTCAAAGCCAAGTCGCGCGAACTTGGCTATCGCCCCGACCCGGCCTTGCGCATCCTGTCCCAACATCGCTGGAACCGCCACTCCGCCACCAAGCTGACACTCGCCCTCGTCACCCTGAAACGGGAACGCCAAGACTCCGCCTACGCCTATCGCTCCAGCTTGGTCTCCGCCGCCGACCGTCTCGGTTACAAGTTGGAGGAATTTCCCCTGTTTAATTACGCATCGCCGGCCAAACTAGGAACCGTCCTTTTTAATCGCGGCATTCGCGGCCTCATCATCCCGCCCATCGTCCAGCAAGTGGAGTGGAACATCGACTGGTCTCGCTTCTCCGTCGTCGGCTGCGGCATCGGAGAATTCCGTCTTCCCATCCACGGCATCGACATCAACCACTTCTCCGCCGTCCGCCTTTGTTGGCAACAATGCCTCGCGCGCGGTTACCGCCGGATCGGGGCCGCCCTTTACCGCCAACCCGGCCCAGACCAAAACGACTCGTTGCGTCACGCCGCCATCCTCTACGAGCAGTCGCGATTGCCCGCGCGCGCCCCGCGCCTGCCCATCTTCGACGGCGCCTTCAATGACACCGCCAAATTCAACCGTTGGTTTCGTCGCAACCGCCCCGACGTCGTCATCGCCCTGAACGCCGCTGCGTATTGGAAAATCAAAGACCTTGGGAAATCCATCCCCCGTGACGTCGGCTACTGCATCGTCAGCCACTCCGGCAACGTAATCGAAAAACTTGCCGGCGCCACCACCCAGCACACCCGCATCGCCGAACTCGCGGTCAACTGGCTCGATCAGCTCATCCGCACCAATGAAAGCGGCCTCCCCGCCGTCCCGGAAGAAATCCTCATCGAACCCCAGTGGATCGAAAATCCCAGCCTGAGACCCGCGCCCGGTCCGGCGTGAAGCCCGTCCGAGAAACTGCGGCCTCCTAACTTATGGCCCGCCCCGCCGTCGTCCGTCCGCGACCCGTCCCATGGGACAGCACCCACGGCGCATCCATCGACCTGACAATCGATCCTTCCTTTATTGACGGCAAGACGTCCCGGACGCCTTCGCCATGCCCGCTTCACCGACCACCCGCAAGGAAACTCCTTTTGCAAACTCCCGCTACATCTGGGCCGAAGGCCTCGCACCCAATCGAAACCAATTCGTAAGTTTCGAACATGGGCTGGCGATATCCGCTCCGCCATCTGGTCCGGTCCTGATCCATCTCTTTGCCGACACGCGCTATCGTCTTTGGGTCAATGAACGCTTCATCGCCTATGGTCCCGCCCGCTTCGTAACGGCGCACCCCGAATACGACACCTACGACCTCGCCCCCCATCTTCGCTCCGGAACAAACCTCGTCCGGGTGGAGGTCAACTACTACGGTTCGGCCTCTTACCAGTCCATGCCCGACGGTTTGCCCGGATTCATCGCCGCCGGCGGACTCCCTGGCAACGACTTCGCCACACCCGGCTCATGGCGAGCCAGACACCACAAAGCTTGGGATGCGGAGGCGCCTCATTTCAGTTTTGCCCAGAATCCGGCCGAAATCTGCGACACTCGTGTGCTCGCGGCCGAACTCGCATCCGTTGCGCCGCTCGCCGTCCGCATCCTGCCCGCCGAATCCGCTCCATGGCCCATCCCGTCCCCCCGGTCCGCGCCCTATCCCGATTACGTCCCGGTGCGGCCCGCCCGCGTCAGCGTCGCCGGTCCCGTCGAAAGAATGCTTCGCTGGGGACTCCGCCTGCGCAACCCCGACCACCGCGCGGCGAACCGCCAAAACCATGCGAAGCACGCTCGCTTTACCACATGGATCCATTCTCCCCGCCAACAATCCATTCCCCTGGATTGTTTCTGGAGCGAACTCGCACTCAACGGCAAGACGCTCCAACTCTCCTATTCTGGACGCTACGGCAACCACGGCGAGACCACGCTTAACCTAAGCGAAGGATGGAATTTCCTGTCCTGCCAATGCGAAGTTGTCCTCGAATACTGGACCTATATCCTTGGTTTTCACCCCGCCTCGGGAGTCACCCTTCACGCCCGCCCGGACCGCGCCTGCAACGACGCCTTCGCCGTGTCTCCCCTCGTCGGCCCCGGCCTGTTCCCCTTCCCGACGTCGCCAGACCACCACCGCATTCCCGACGGCTGGCATCTTGATTCCGGCGCGCTCGAACGCCTAACCCCCTCCCGCCTCGTCGCGTGGGATCGCCCCGACGAAACCGCCGCCGTGCGCGACCTGCCCTGCGCGCACCTTTCCGAAGCCGATGCGTTTGTAGCCAGCGACGCGATATGGTGCTTTGATTTTGGCGACGAATATTACGGCCAGCCCGTCATAACGGTGGAGGCCCCCCCTGGATCCGTCCTCGACGTCGCCTACGACGACTGGCGACGCCACGACGGCTGCGTGAACCTCTACGGATCCAACCCCTTCACCGATGCCGCCGACCGCTTCATTCTGCGTGGCGGGCGCCAGACCATTGCGGTCGCCAATCCTCGCGGAGGCATCTTTCTGCAGGTCACCCTCCGGGTTCGGGCCGGCTCCAAAGCCGCCCCCCTGCGCGTGCACGATGTTCACGTGCTCCGTCGCACCACCCTCAACGAACGCGCCGGCCGTTTCGCCTGCGGCGACCCCCTTATGGACTGGGCCTGGTCCGTATCCGTCCACACTCTGCAGGCGTCCACCGACGAAAGCTACGCGGATTGCCCTTGGCGGGAACGCGGCAGCTACATCGGCGACGGGCTCGTCAACCTGCACCTCCACCGGCTGGTCACCGCCGACCTTTCGGTCGCCCGCCGCACCTTCGCCATCTTCGGACAGGCCCAGTTGCCCGACGGCCAGCTGCAATGCTGCGCCCCCTCCTGGCTGGCGAAGCCCCACCAGGATTTCACCCTCATCTGGGTGCAAGCCGTGCGCGACTTCTGGGCGCTCACCGGAGACGCCGCGTTCGCCGCGGCCCAGTTACCGGTCATTCGCCGCATCTTCGCCGCACCCTCATGGGCAAGCGATGCCGACGGACTCTGGGATGCCACGGGCATGCGCGTTTTTATCGACTGGGGCGTGCTTGTTTCCGAACGCGAAGGCCCGGCCAACGCCGCGATCAACATCCTCCGCATCGCCGCCCTGCGCGCCGCCGCCGATCTGGCCGATGCACTTGATCATGCCTCCGAAGCGGCGGGTTACCGGACGGAGGCAACCCGCGTGACCGACGCCCTCGTCGCCCGCGTCTGGAACAAAACCCAAGGCAGATTCGACGCCAGCGCGGGCGCCGACACGCCCGCCCTCCATGCCAACATTCTCGCCTTCCGCTACGGTGTCGGTCCCGCCGACCGAATCCTCGCCTACCTCCAGCCGCTCCTCCGCGATAATTTTCGGCGCGGCGTCGAAAACGGCCAGTCGGGAGGTTTCGCGGAACTCTACTTTTTTTATTATCTGATTCCCGCCCTCGTCGTCCATGATCGTGTCGCCCTCGCCGAGTCCATGATCGCCGAGACCTACGGCTTCATCAAATCCCTGGGCTACCCCACCCTCACCGAGTGCTTCCACAGGGCCAACGAGGGCCGAGGCAGCTGCTGCCACAGCTGGAGCGGCGCACCCGCGATTTACGCCACTGATTACGTTCTGGGTCTCCGCATGGCCTCCCCCGGCCGCCCCGACTCCTACCTCCTCGATCCTGTCGATTCCGGACGCCAGCAGGTTTCCGGCTCCATTCCCCACGCCCGAGGACTCATCACCGCGAGTTGGAAACGCCAGCCCGGCGGGCGCATCTCGGCCCGCGTCACCGCCCCCGCAGGCGTCATCGTCACCCCGGCGGCCCACGTTGACATCCTGCCCGCCCAAGCCGCCCGCGCCATCTGCCCCGCCGTCAACACCCGCTAGACCATACCGTGCAAACCGCTTCGCTTCATTTGTCAGATCCCACAATGCCCGTAAGCTCGCCACGCTGTCCGAGACTGAACGGCGCCCGCATCTTCGGTTTCCGCCCGGGTTCTCCCGTTCACATTATCCTTGCGGCGTCCGGCACAGGTCCGCTGACCTTCGCCGCCGAACCACTTCCCGCCGGCCTTTTCCTTGATGCCAAGACCGGTCAGATATCCGGCCGCCTCCTCTCTCCCGGACGATATGCGTTCAATACACACGTCTCCGGCCCCGGCGGCGCAACCACCGCGACCACCACCCTCGTCTGCGGCACTCGCCTCGCCCTTACTCCACCCATGGGGTGGAGCTCTTGGAACTGCTGGGCCGACCATGTCTCCGCCGATCACGTCCTGTGCTCAGCCCGCGCCATGTCCAGCATCCTGCGCCCTCATGGATGGACCTACGTCAACATCGACGATGCCTGGCAAGGTGAACGCGCCCGCAACGGCGACCACGCCCTTCAGGCCAACGAGAAATTTCCCGACATGCCCGGGTTGGTGGCCGAGATCCACTCCCTCGGCCTGCGTGCCGGCATCTACTCGTCGCCATGGACCACCACCTACGCCGGATATCGCGGCGACAGCAGCGACGATCCGGAAGGTTCCCGATTTGAGAGACTCCCATCGGGCTGGTGGCCCCGTCGCGGCCAACTGTTCAACGGCAAAGGCCTGCACTCCTTCACTGCGGCCGACGCCCGCCAATACGGTCGCTGGGGCTTCGACTACCTGAAATACGACTGGTTTCCCATCGACGGCCCCTCCGCTCGCGCCTGTGCTGCGGCCCTGCGCGATTCCGGACGCGATATCGTCCTTTCGCTTTCCAACACGCTTGACCGCGCCACCCTGCCCGAAGTTGTCGGTCACGCCCAACTCTGGCGCACCACCAACGATCTCCGCGACGACTGGAATCGTTGCACCACCTCCCCCTATTCCTTCCAAGGCGTGCGCGATATCATCCGCTGGCACGACGCCTTCCAGCCCTTCCAGTCCCCCGGTGCATGGAACGATCCCGACATGCTCGTCCTCGGCCACGTCGGATGGGGCTCCACGCTCCACCCCACCAATCTCACCGTCGAAGAACAGATCACACACTTCACCCTCTGGTGTCTCTGGTCCGCCCCGCTGCTGATCGGCTGCCCGCTGGAGCGCCTCGATCCCCTCACCCTCGACCTCCTGACCAACGACGAACTCATCGACATCAACCAAGACCCCTGCGGCCTCCAAGCCTATCCCATCCACCAGACCGAAGACATCACCATCTACCGCAAGCCGCTCCTCGACGGGACCACCGTTTACGGCCTGCTCAATCTTTCCGAAACCTCGCGTGAAATCACCCTGGATTGGAAGTCCGCCGAACTCCCCGATGCCGCGCACCACGTCCGCGACCTCGTGGCCCGCCAATATCTGGGCGAATACACCCGGGCCATCACTCGGCTTGTTCCCGGCCACGGCATCGCCGCGCTCAAGCTCACCCTTGTCTGAACGCCTCTCCGACAGACAACTCAGACCATAACTGCCGTCGGCCTGTGTTCAGGCAAAATCCAGCGCCCTGCGCCAACGCTGGACCAGACTACAACGCCATCTGCACGGCATCCCTCGATGGCCACCGTCAAAAACTACCCCCTCCCATGTCCCCGCCCCCCAACTCTCCATCTCCAACGCCGACAGGGCAGCCGATAACGGAAGAAAAAGACGCCCCTCTGAAGGAGATCCTTCTATACGCCTTCGGTAACATTGAAGGAAGCTTGAGCAATAATTTCTACAACCTGCTCAATGTCCTCATGATCGTTGCTCTGGGCATGAACCCGGTTCTCCTTGGACTCATCCTCGGCGCAAAGACCTTATACGACTCGATCACAGATCCCGTCATAGCGCAGATCACCGATCACTCCCGCACCCGCTGGGGTCGTCGTCGCCCCTACATCTTGGTCGGAAGCGTCGGACGTGCGCTCCTGCTCATCGCCATCTTCACTTTTTTCCCTCGGGACGACTCCATTAAATCCAACGCCGACTATGCCGCGGAAATGGCCGCCCGTGCTGAACTGGCCGCACACCCCGCCCCGTCGAACCTCCCGGCGGCGGCCACATTGACCCCCGCCGGGCAAAGTTCCGGCTCCGCCGCCTCGAAACCCCTCCCGGACCTCACCCCAAAAAAGAAAAAGCCGGGCATGATCGAAAGCATCAAGGACGGCTGGCACGCCTTTATCGCCGCCGACAACGCCTACCATCAGAAAGTCACCGTTTACCTCCTCGTGGCCTGCCTGCTTTTCACCACCTTCGCCTCCATCAATTCCGTTCCCTACTACGCGCTGGGAATCGAACTCTGCCCCTCTTACGACGGCCGCACCCGCGTCGTCACCTACCGTTCCGTGGTCGATAAGGCCATGTCCCTCGTCGCCCCCTGGATACTCCCCTTCTGTTTCCTGCCGATGTTCACCAACGTCATCGACGGCCTGTTCTGGTATTCCCTTTTTGTGGCGATGGTCGGCATTCCCTCAACCGCGCTCATGGTCTGGTTCACCAAGGAACGACTTGCCGCCACCCTGACCAGGAAAAACCGGGGCCCCGGCCTCATAAAGTCCATCTGGCTCACCGCCAAAAACGTTCACTTCCTTAAAATCCTCTTCTTGTATCAGTTTATAGGATATACAAACGGCATCTTCGCCCAGCTCGGCACCTTTCTTACCATCTACTGGATTTTCAAGGGCGACGCCCTCGCCGGCACCATCCTCAGCGGCTACGCCGGCACCCTCGCCACCGTTCTCGCCTTCTTTGCCCTGCCCCTGATCAACTGGGCCTGCAAACGGCTGCAAAAACACCGCGCCCTGCGTTTCGCGCTCATCTGGATGGCCATCGGCACCTCGCTCAAGTGGTTCCTGCTCGATCCCGATCACCCCTACTGGCAACTGGCCCTGCCCTTCTTCTTTTCCCTGGGCATCAGCAGCGTTTACACGATCCTGCCCACCATGATGGCCGATGTGACCGACATCGACGAACTGCGCAACGGCACCCGTCGCGAAGGCATGTTCGGTGCCGTCATGGCGTTCCTCATGAAGTTGACCGGCACCATACAGCCCGTGCTCGCCGGTTCCGTTCTCCTGCTCTCCGGCTTCGATGTCGCCCTGGGCCCCAACCAGACGCCCGAAACCATCTTCAACATGCGGCTCATGTTCTCGCTTATCCCGGCAAGCCTGCTCCTCCTCGCCCTGACAGCCCTCTGGCGCTACCCGCTCACCCGTGAATACATGGCCGAGGTCAAGATCCTGCTCCTTGCCAACCGCGCCGCCAAAGCCGCCGCCGACAAATAATCGGTCCCGTGCGGCGGGGCGCCGTGCATATTTTACTCCATCCACATGAAACCCCTCCTCGCCTCATCTCTCTTCTTGCGCCGACATGCCGTTTGTTGCCGGTGATCGGTAAGTTCGTTACACGAGGAAGTATCTTTCGGCGCCTTACGCCCGCATCGTGAACGAACAGCCCAATTTGCCGCCAAATCTCATTCCCCTCGCCGAGCGTGGTGTCCTCAACAGACGTTGGACACAAGGGCTTCGGGCTGCATTTCAGCGCCAAAGCACAGAAGGAATTGGGTCGCCGGTCTTTCGATGCACTGCTCTGTGCCAAGAAATTCCGGGGCGGCATAAAAGCCCTGAGATGTCCTGTTGTTGGCAGGTGAAGCGACCGGGACTGCCGCGCGCTTGGCGGATGGACGGTTCATATCGCTTTACGGCGGGGCGGACCGCAGGGTGTGGCCGGGCACCCATGTAGGCGGAATGAGCAAAGTGTAGCTGCTCTCGGGCAACCCTCGCGATGCGGACCGAATCATCAGGTCGAGCTGCTCCAGACTGCATCTGGCCACCTGACCCGCACGATTGTCCCAACCCGAGATTTTGCCGTTCAAATCATTCCCGCCAAGGATGAGGCTGATAAACCCGATGTCTTCGGGCACGCGATAGCCCGCCTGACGCAGCCAAAACAAAAAGGTCGGAGTGAGTCCCGCCACCGCATCCAGGCGGTTTTTTTTGACCCAGGCCACAAACTCGCCGGCATCCGTTCGGCCAAAGTGCCTCACCGGCACGCGCGCCATGCCTTTGCCCCTCGCATTGCGCTCAAGGTAGTCGGCAACGCCCGAGCGCGGAATGTCATCACGGCTGCTCATCACCGTCAACAGGGCAAACCCGATGCGACGATAGCCGGCCCTCCGGCATATTTCCCAACTGTTCTGCATCGGCATCGTATAATCCGAAGTCACCAGATGGACCGACGGCATTGCAATGCTCACAGAACAGCAGACCGTCGCATATCGCTCCCAAGGAAACCGCTCCACGAAGGATTGATCCGATATTTGATAGAGAATGACTCCTTGGATGCCCCGCGCGGTGAGCACTTCCGCCAAGCGTTGCGGCGAAGGATAACCGGAAGTTGAAAAATAATCGATCTGGTAACCCATCCTGGGTCCGTGCTCTTGCAGTGACTTGAAAAAATCCAATCCCCCCGGTTTGGCCGGCGTGCCCATGCTGGAAATAAAGGCGACCATGGTATGTCCATGCTCGCGTCTGGCCCCCCAACCGTTGGCCGCGAGCCGGGAGATGACCGGATCGGGCACATACCTCATTTGCAACGCCAGCGCCTGGATGCGCTTGCGCACCGGCTCCGTGATACGCGGATGATCACGGAGGGCCAGCGACACGGTCGCCTTGCTGACGTTGGCACGCGCGGCGATATCTCTAAGACTGGTGCGGGGTGTTAACAAGAACGTCAGCCTGCATCCTGTTTTCTTCCGGTCAAATCAGTTTGGAACCATCCGGGAACCCACTGCAAAAACTGGCAACTATCGACCTGTCCAAGACCACCGCCATCAAACGAGTGAACGCGTTTACCCGCTCCTCATGTTGCGAGCCACGCCCAAGGCAAAAGTGCCCAAAAAACCGCCTCCATTTACGGAAGGCGGCTTTTTGATGAAACCTGCACCCTCCGATTGCGAGAAGGGTGCGACGCACCATCAGACGTGGCGACGGCGACGGAGAGCGGCGAAACCAAGGATGCCGAGACCGGCGAACATGGCGTAGACCGAGGGTTCGGGGATGGCGGCAAACGAGATAGTATAGTAGGTGCCCTCATCGGCCCAGGTGTAGTCGGAGAGACCAAGCGTTTGACCGTTTAACTTGACGGTGCCGAAGGCGAAACCGTTGGTGCTGACGTTATACAGCGTGGTATAGGCCACGCCATAGGCAAAACCGTCGCCGCTGGTGACATCCAGGATGGCGTTGCCACTGCCGGAGAGCCAGTCGCCGGCAGTGCCGGTGAAGCTGATCTTGTCGCTGCTGGCAACGGCACCAAGATCGAGCTTGACGGTGGCCCCGCTGGCGAAGGCCAGCTTGCCGGTGGTGAAGGAGAAGCTGAGATTTTCGTTCGCTCCGGTATCGCCGGGCGCGATGGTTCCGTTCGCGCCGATGGTGATCGTGCGAGAGTCCGCGATGATATTCGCAGTTTCGCTTCCCGCGAGGGCGTCCGGGCCGCCGCCGCCGGCGATCGTCTGGGCGATGGCACCGCCGCCGTAGGTCGTATTCGTCCCCGAGGTGACGCCTGTGACGCTGAGCCGCGCGCCGGTGGCGATGTTGATTTCGCTGGTGGTCAGGAAGCTGGCGCTGGCACCCAGGGTGACCTTCCCGCCGTTGATGTAGGTTTTTCCGGTGTGAGTGTTGGCACCGTTGACGCTAATGCTTGCAGTCTGCCCGCCGAAGATGACGTTCACCGCGCCGCCGTTGTCGCCGAACTTGCTGTTGACGGTGATGCCTCCCGAATTCAGCTCGTTGGATCGCTGGTGGATGATGTAGAGGTCTCCTCCGGAAGTCCCGTTGGCGGTGAGGGTGCCGTCGTTGACGGCACTGCCGAGCGTCAGCGTATTGCCGGCGGCAACAGCGATGTCGAGGGCGATGGCGTTGGCTCGGAGGGTGTTTCCTCCGAGTCCGAGCGTGCCGACCACAGTGGCCGTGTTGCCGCCGACGGCGAGGCTGCGGATTTCGGTGTTGCCCGTCAGGCTTCCGGTCAGGTAGCCGGTGGTGGTGGTATCGAAGTGGATGTCGGTCGTGGCGTTATAGGTGCCGCTCCAGTTGGCGAGAGTGGCATCGCCGGCGGTGCTGTTGATGACGCCCAGCTTGCCCGAGGAATCGGTGCCCATGAATCGCGTGGAAGCGGCGGTGCCAGTCTCGGTGCCGGTGACGACGTTGTAGTTTTTCCCTTGGGCGACAGCGTAGGGGATGAAGGAGGTGCTGCTGCCAAAGCCATGGCCGGTGATGAGAAGTCCGGTGCTCGTGCCGAGGCCGCCGTCGGTGCCGGTGCCCTGGTTGGCGACAAACACACCTTTGCCGTTGTCGCCACGGTTGAAACCGCTGGTGAGGTTCAGCGTGGACTGCGCGGTGGACGTTTGGGCTCCTCGTGTGTCTGCGTTGATAAGTCCGGAACCTTCGAGGATGATGCGGCCCACGGTCTCGTTGGCAGGGGTGGCGTTCGCTGTGGCCTGAAGCGAAAACGCGCCGCTGGCGAGGCGGATATCAGCGGTATCCGCAACCGCGTCGGTCGCGCCGGTCTGAAAGATTTGGAATGCCGCGCGATTGCCAAGAATATTGAAATTCGTGACGTTGAGAAGGGAGGCAGTGCCTATGCCATAGCCCATGACGACCGTGCCGCTGTTGACCTTGACCGTGCCGCCGAGAGTGCTGGCAGACTGAATTCGCAGAAAGCCGCCGCCGCTGTTGTAGGCCCCGGCGGCACTGAGACCGTTGAATGTGAGGTTCGTGCCGGCAAGGATGACCGCCCCTTTGCCTGCGACCATACCGGAGTTGCCGAAGACAAAGGGATTGGAGGAGCCCCCCGCGACGGTAATCACGCCGTCATTGGCGAGGGTGACGGTGCGATTCACCGAACCGGTATCGCCGACAAGGTTCAAGGGTTGGTTCAACGCGGATGAGGGGAAGGAAAGATTGAACCCTCCGACGCTGAAGTCCGATTTGAGGGTGATGGTGGCGCCGGAAACAGCGTTTGCGTTCTGCGAGGATTTAATCCCGACGATCGAGTTGTTCGCCCAAGCCGTGTAGTTTCCAGAGTCGGAAGTCGATGCGTTCCAGTTCGTGGTCGAGGCACCCCACTCGCCGGTGAAGTTGGAGAACGTGGCCCCCGTGGTGTCGATCGAAGTGACCGGCGTGGTGGTGCCGCCGCCCCAGTAGAGGGTCTGGGCGTGCGCCGAAGCTGCAAGGGCGAGGAGCCCGAGGAGGATGAGGAGGAGTTTTTTCATGATGGGCGTTACTTTACAGTGGGGTGGGTGCGGGGTTTTGACTGGGTTGCCAATCAGGCGGGTTCACATGGATTCGGTCCAAAAGCATGGGGATTTCCAAACAGTCCAACCGATGGCGCTTCATTCAATGTTTACGCGAGGCAGCAGAATTAATTAAATGAGCGGTGTCACGTCCGGCGCCCTGTTAATGCGTTAACTGAAATGAAGGGTTTCCGCGCTGACGAAGGACTTCCGCACGGGTCTTTTCGACCATCGGAACGCCAGGGGCTCCCGACAAGGCGCACCGCACCGGTGCCACGCACCCGCCAGGTTAACGCGTCCACCAGTCGCCATCCTTGAGCCAATGCGCCGCACCCTCAACGTGATGTTGCCCGCCCCAGACTCCCTTTGTTTTCCATGCGATTATTCGGCGAATAATCGCCTAACCCGGCGGAAACTCCGGATTCCACTCTTTCATTTTCGTGCGCCCCCCCACTCCCTTACCCCATCGTCCCTCCGAGCGGCTGCGGCCCCGGCGCGGATTCGCATTGTTGATCACTATCACACTACTGGCTTTTCTGGTTCTGCTGTTGGTGAGTCTGGCAACCCTCACCCGCGTGGAAACCCAGGTAGCCGCCAACAGCCAGACCCTGTCCCAGGCCCGGCAAAACGCGCTCCTCGGCCTCAACATCGCGATGGGGCAGCTCCAGCGCTACGCCGGCCCCGACCAGCGCGTCACCTTCCCAGCCACCACGCTCTACCCCTCGAAAGATGTCACCAAAGGCACCGGCGAGATCTACGACGGAGGCCCCGACCTCGGCGCCAACAACGGCTACCGCAAACTCGCCGTCACCGCCAACGCCCGCTCCTACCTCGCCAACGCCACCACCTACCTGACGCCTGCCGAGCGCACCGGTTGGGACGCCGCGATCAAGACATACTGGAACGCCAACAACCGCAGTCCCCGCTACACCGGGGTATTCGACTCCAGCCTGCGCGTGGACCGGGCCTCGAACCCCAATGGCGCGCCCGCCGCGCTCGCCCGCCAGCAATACGAGACCAACCCCGCCACCACGTTCGGCGAGTTCAAACGCGACCAAGTCCCCGTCTGGCTCGTGAGCGGCGTGGAGAAATACCAGATCGATCAGGCGGCCGGCACCGTCAAGGACGCGGCCGGCGCGGACAAGCTGACCGAATACACCACGACCTACGGTCCGACGGGCAATATCCCCGATCCCGCAACCGGCAACGACAGCGTGTGGCTGGTCAACACCAAGAGCGCCACGCTCGCCGCCGACAGCGTGGACGGGCTCGACGGCCGGGTAAAAGTGAAGATGCAGCCGCTCAGCGCCACCCCGCAGGGCCTCGCCGCCGCGCAGACCGTGGGCCACTACGCCTACTGGGTGGGCGATGAATCAACCAAGGCCAACTTTGCCATACACGATCCCTACACCGCCGCCGCCGTCGGCTCGGTGGAATACCGCAACCGTCTGCAAGTGCCCCAGCGCCTCGGATGGGAACGCATGACGGGGTTTACCTCATCGACCCTCGATCCCAACAGCGCCGATTTCCAAAAGGTGCTCTCCCCCGGCCAGATCGCCTTTCTCGACGCCACCCTGGCCGACTCTCCCGGCACCCGCGGCCCCGTGCCGCGCAATTTCCATAACACCACCGCCTACTCCCGCAGCCTGCTCACCGACACCGCCCTGGGCGGCCTGAAAAAAGACCTCACGGTTTACCTCCAGTCCGGCACGGGCCTCACCGGCACCGACCCCATCGCCAACCCCGCGCTCTACGCCTCTTCCGATCCCCGCTTCAAGGCGTGGAGCGCGACCAACGCCGGCTTCCCGGCCACGACCGCCAACATCCCCACCTGGGGCCAGCTTCGCGCCTGGTATGGCAACGCGGCATCGAGCGGCGGCGCCCTCACCCCCTCGGGAGACACCGCCCCGGTCCTGACATACCTGATGTTTCATGCCGGCTGGTCCTACGACGGCGCTTCCCAGCGCATCCGCTGGCACTGGCTGCCCTGCATCGTGCTCTGGAACCCGTATGACACCGATCTCGCCTCCGCCACCTACGACTTGGAGATCTCGTTCGGAGCGGCGCTCTGGCAAGTTTATGTGGTCAAGGACAATCCCTCCCTCTCCGAATTGCAGAAGGATGCCGACGCCGGTTGGACCGGAAACCCGGGGATTAAATCTACCTGGCAATACACCGACAGCACCAACACCGCCCGGTCCGTCAATCTAGCTGACCCCAACTCCGTCAATATCGACTCAGGACCATGGACGAAAGACGCCAACCTGAATGACGGCACCTCCGACTGCTTCGGCCGCTACTGGTATCGCCTTACCGCGGCCCAACCCTCCGAGACCTATTTCGGCTATCAGGGCACGGGGGGCTCCGGCAATCCCGACGGCATCAGTGTGCTCGGCCCGAAAACTTTCAGTGTCCTGTTAAACCCTCACTCGAAAGCCAACGCCAATCCCGTGGTCATCACCCGCCCTTTCAAATTCAAAATCACCAGCGGTTTCTCTCCCGGACAGGTCAAGGTTTTCACGGTCGCCAGCACCCAGCAATGGAACCCGCCCGCTCCGATCACCCTAAGCAATCAATTCGACACCGCCAGTCCCTCCTCTCTCTGGTTCGACATACTCAATGTCGCGAACGGTCCCGCCGCGGCCAACTCCGATCTCAAATTCTATTTTGAGCAGTTGGCCAACTCGAACGTCTCTCCCGGCATTAATTTCTCGGTCGGCGGCCAACCCATCATGACGAGCACCGGTTTACGTGGCCTGACATACGGCCGCATCATAGATAATTTCCTGGGCACAAGTTTCAGCGCCCTCAACAGCGGCTCCCTCGACTCGGATGGAGATGGCAGGACCAACAACCTGGAATCCGCGCCTAAATTCGTAAACACATGGCGGCAGCTCTACGATTTCGACCAGTTCGACAGCCCCGCCAACATGCTCACCACCGCGACCAACAACCGGCTCTCCTCGATCTGGCCTTACGGGGCGACCTGGGTCCAGCCACTCACCTCCGACGGGTTGTCGGATCCCACCCAACTGAATCAATACATCTCGGTCTTCTCGCGCTTCAACGCCTTCGCCAAGATCACCGATTCCCATCCGTTTGTGGATGCCAAACGCGATCAAAACTACGTCAACAACACCGATGGGATGATCCACCTTCTTACCAATCGTGCGGACACGGCCTTCACGAAGTGGGACAACGGTCAGGCCAACGGCACCGACGGCTACGCCCTCATCACCTTCAAGAACATCGACACCCTTTATGGCGGCTCAACCATCGCCGGGCAGGCCACGCTGCCCATCCGCAATGCCCGGCGCGCCAACTCGGAGGTTCTCTCGCTCGGCCAGTTTCAGCAGGCGAACCTCTCGCCGTTCATCTGGAACCCGGCCTTTCCGATCGGCAACTCCTTCGCCGCGCCCTACACCGACCGCGAAGCCATCGCCGGCCTGAACTCCCGCAGCATCGGCGGCTCGATAATCGCCATCCCGGCCGCCGGTCATCCCAGTGGTGCGATCGGCAAAGTCCCTGGAGACTCCCAGAACCGCACCCTCGACCTGTCCTACCTGCTCAACGAAAACCTGTGGGACCGCACCTTCCTCTCGACCATCCCGCAATCGGGCGCGTTTGACGCCACCGCCAACCTCGCCAACAGCCGGCTCAAGTTTTCCGGCTCCTCCGCGCCGACGGCGGCGCAGATTCGCGATTTCGACACCGCCTCCGCCTACCTCTCCAACGTCGGCGCGCTCAACGTCAACTCCACCTCGGTCGAAGCCTGGAAGGCGCTCCTTTCCGCCTTCCGCGGTCTTTCCATCGGGGCCACGCCCGATACCCCCAACGTCCCCGTCGCCCGCACGCTCGATCCCGTGCAAGGTTCCATCCAGTTTACCAACGCCACCCAGACCGCGGCCGACATCGGCGCCACGGCCAACAACAAAGATTACCGAAAAATCCTCGCCGGCTTCCGCTACCTCACCGACGCCATGATCCAGACGCTCGCCGAGCGCATCGTGGACGAGGTGCGCCTGCGCGGCCCCTTTCTATCGCTGTCGGATTTCGTCAACCGCCGCCTCATCGCCCCCGCCGGCTCCGGCATCCCCGGCTCCGACTGGCATGAGGCACGCACCAACGGCCTCATCCAACCCACGGGATCCAACGACCTGCACTCGGACTGGATGAACCCGAGCTACGATCCCTTCATCGGCCTGCAAGGGCTGAGCGGTGCGTTGGAACGCGCGCTCCAGGTGTCGGGCATCAACGGAGGCGTCAATTACCCGTCCGCCAGCCCGAGCGCCAACGACCGCGTCTACGGCATCAGCATCCGAAATGCCGGCACCAACGACGGATTCCGACCCGACACCACCAGCTTCACCAACGCGGGCGGCGCGATCGCCAACAACAGCTCGGCGCACCATTCCCAAGACCCGGCGCTGCGGTGCCACCTCGACAGCGAGCACATCGCCGGAGCCCCGGTGGGCGAGGCCGGCCAGCTCTTCGACGGGGCGCCCGGCTTCGTGACCCAGGGCGACCTGCTCGGCATGCTCGGCCCCGCCCTGACGCCGCGCGGCGACACTTTTCTGGTTCGCACCTACGGCGACAGCCTCAACCCCGCCACGGGAGAGATCCAGAGCCGCGCCTGGCTGGAAGCCGTGGTGCAGCGCACGGTGGAACCGGTGACACCCGCCGCAACCACGGGGCCGGACCAATTCCGCCCATCCGACGCATTCGGACGCAAATTCAAAATCGTGTCCTTCCGCTGGCTCTCGGCGACAGATCTCTAAGTCACGGCATCGTCTTTTATACTCCATGCACTTCCGCCTGCTCGCCTCCATTTTTGCCCTTGGCTTGAGTCTGCTCGCACCCTCAAGCCGCGCCCAGGAGAGCCACGCGCCCCTGCCGCCCGGCGCCAAGGAAGTAAAATTACGGAATTTGTCCGTGTGCTTCGTTCTGTCGCCCACGGTGCCAGAGCTGTATTTCCTCGACGCCCAGGGGGAATACAAGCCGCTGCAAATCGACACGGTGCGTTTTGGAACGTGGAATACCATCCCCGAGGGCGCCACGCTGGCGATTTTTCGCAAGGAGGAGACCCGTGAAACCCGCAAGGTGGACCCCGTCACCCGACAGGTCGTCGTGACGCCCGCGAAAATCACCTACCTCCCCGTTCAAACCTGGACGCTCCCGCCGGGCACCGACGCCGTGCGCAAATTGTTTTACCGCGGCCAGGACGGCGCAGTGCGCGAACACGCCTTCGCGCCGGGAGCGGATGTCCACGGCGCCCTGCAAGCCCGGGTCATGAACCTCCTGGCCCAGCCGGTGGCCTTCCGCTTCAACGACCAAAAACGAATCCTGAATCCCGGAGCGGAGACCGTCCTGACACTGGGATCAACCCCCGACGAAGTGTTCAGCTTTCAATACGGGTTGGATAACATCGGAGGCGGCGTCTATCTGGACCCCGTTAAAAACCTGCGGTTTCGCCGGGCCGGGCTGCGCCTGACCGTGATTTTCGGCTACGTGCCGATCACGGAGGGCGATGGCGCGTCGGAACGCATCATCGGCTACCGGCCCGAGGCGCTGCGCTTTTACGACGACGTGGCATCGATCCCCAAGCCCCCAAAACCGGTGATCGTTTATTCCAAAAGGACGGGCTCGTAAAAGCGCGGGATATCACAGGCGCGCTTAAAGCGCAGCCGGCAACCCGGGACGGACGCCGGGAGGTAAACTCCACCTTGGCGATAGATCTCCGGCATCCTTTCCGCAGCCCTGGGCGGTTTGATGAATAAGCGGTCGTCATTCGATAATTTTTCCTCAGCTCCCTCTCCCATCCCATGTCCCCCGAAGCCGCTCCCCCCGCCCACCCCTCTCCCGCCGACAAAGAAAAGGACGCCTCCCTCAAAGAAATTCTCTTCTACGCCTTGGGGAGTGTCGAAGGCACCCTGTCCAATCCCTTTTTCAACCTGATCAACACGCTCATGATCGTGGCCCTGGGCATGAACCCGGTCTTCCTCGGCCTCATCCTCGGGATCAAGACTCTGTGGGACGGCATAGCCGACCCCCTCATGGCGCACGTCACCGACAACGCCCGCACGCGCTGGGGCCGGCGGCGCCCCTTTATTCTTTTTGGCGGCGTGACGCGCGTCCTGCTGCTGGTCGCCATTTTCGGCTTTTTCCCGCGCGACCCGTCCATCAAGACCAACGCCGCGCTCGCATCGGAACAAACCGCCGCCCACGCCACGGCCAAGGCCACGGACCACACGCCGTCGCCCGTCCAAGCCTCGCCCGCCGCCGCAATCGCGAACGCACCCATCCCCACGCCCGAGGCCAAGACCGGCATGATCGACAAGATCAAGCTCGGCATCGCCGAATTCAAGGCGGCGGGCAACGCCTACCACCGCGAAGTGATCATCTACCTCCTCGCGGCCTGCCTTCTGTTCACCACACTTGGCACCTTTTTCAACGTTCCCTACTACGCTTTGGGAATTGAACTGTGCCCGTCCTATGACGGACGCACCCGGGTCGTCACCTACCGTTCCATCGTTAACAAGCTCGGCGGTTTCGTCAGCCCGTGGATACTGCCTTTCTGCTTCCTCACGATATTCACCACCGTGGTCGACGGCTTGTTTTGGTATGGCGTCATTTGCGCGTCCGTGGGCGTGCCGGCCACCGTGCTGATGGTGCGCTACAGCAAGGAGCGGCTCTACCTCCCGCCGTCCGGCAAAAAAAACGCCCCGGGCCTGCTTCGCTCCATCTGGCTCACCGCCAAAAACGTCCACTTCCTCAAAATCCTCCTGCTGTATAAAATCATCGGGTATTCGAACGGCATCTTTGCCCAGATCGGCCTGTTTCTTAGCATCTATTGGGTGTATTCCGGAGACGCGCTGGCCGGCGCCACCCTCGGCGGCTACACCGGCACGCTAGCCGCATTGCTCACCTTGATTTCCCTCCCCGTGATCAACTGGGCCTGCCGTCGACTGCAAAAACACCGCGCCCTGCGCTACGGCATCATCTGGATGAGCATCGGCAGCGCCCTCAACTGGGTGCTCATCAACCCCGCCCACCCCTATTGGCAACTCGTCCTGCCGTTCTTTTTCTCCATCGGCATCAGCAGCGTTTTCACCATCCTGCCCACCATGATGGCCGATGTCACCGACATCGACGAACTGCGCACCGGAGCCCGCCGCGAAGGCATGTTTGGCGCCGTGATGGGGTTTCTCATGAAACTCACCGGCACGCTTGAACCCGTGCTCGCCGGCGTGGTGCTGCTCATCGCCGGTTTCGACAGCACGCTCGGCGCCCACCAAGCCCCCGAGACCATCCTGCGCATGCGTCTCATGTTTTCCCTCATCCCCGCCGGCCTGATGCTCCTGGGGCTCATAGTCCTCTGGCGCTACCCGCTCACCCGTGAATACATGGCGGAAGTCAAGGAACAGCTCCTCTCCCGCCGCGCCGCCCAAGCCGTCGCCGACAAATAATCGGCCCCGTGCGGCGGGGCGCCGTGGATATTATCCGGATTGGTCAACGCGTTTACCGACCTGGGCTCTATCCAAGGCGACACAAGCGGGGCAGGCTGACCGCCTTTCAACGGGGCATTGGCCACGCGCCTATGCCCAAACGCCCCGGCTCATCACCTTATTTTGCATGGTCTCCGCGCCCTCCAACCCTGCCAACACCAACTGCGGGGACACTTCCGCCTTGAACTCCCCGCACGCCGGGCCCCGCCCGCACGCACGCTTTGTCTGGGTGAAGGACGACGCCCCGTCCCGCAACCAGTTCGTCCGGTTTGAGCGCACGTTCGAGCTGGCCGAGGTGCCCCGGTCCCTGCCGCTCAATCTCTTCGCCGACACCCGCTACCGCCTGCGGATCAACGGCGATTTTGTGGCCTCCGGACCGGGCCGTTTCGTCACCCAGTTCCCCGAATTCGACCGCCACGACCTCGCCCCGCGCCTCCGCCCGGGCACCAATAAAATCACCGTCGAGGTCAATTTTTTTGGCGCCTCGTCATACCAAAGCATGCCGGACGGCGCCCCGGGCTTCATCGCATGGGGCGGCGGCCCCGCCGTTGATTTGGCCACACCAGGAAACTGGCGCGCCTTCCGCCTCAATGCATGGCGGTCCGACGCGCCCCTCTTCAGCTTCGCCCAAAATCCGGTTGAAATCTGCGATACCCGCCTCTCGGAGGCAGGAGATCCCCGTCCTCTCGTCCCCCTCTCGGGCAAGGCCGCCCCTTGGGGCGATCTTGCCCCGTATTCCGGAGCGCCCATCCCGTTCCTTGCCCACCGCCCGAAGCGCATCGAACTCGCCGGTCGCCTGATCAGCGACGAACGTCGGTTCGGTTTCATGTCCCACGATGACAACTCGGGGCGGGGCACCGAGAAACCCTGGCGAGCCTTTGCCACTTGGATCCGGTCTCCGCGCGACCAGACCGTGATCTTGAGCTGCTTTTGGAGCGAACTTCTGTGCAACGGCGTCCCCGTCCCGGTGGATACCAACACTCCCTGCGGCAACCATGGCCACTGCACCGTGGCGCTACGCGAAGGCTGGAACCTGCTCACCGGCGAAATCTGCGTCCTGACCGAGTTTTGGGCCTACTGCCTCGGCATTCCCGTATCGGCCGGCCTCTCCCTGCATGGCCGCCGCGATTCGTCCTGCGCGGCACCCTTCGCGCTTTCGCCCAACTCCCCGCGCGCCGGTCTCCTCCTGCCCATCCCCGCCGATACCGAACCGCCCGAAAGCTGGTCCCTGCACGACGGCAACATCCGGGCGATCACCCCGGCGCGTTTGATCGCCTGGGAGATCCCGGAGGCCGGCTCGATGCGCAACATCGCACTCGGGCGACTCCCGGAAACCTCCACCATCGAGTCCGCCGAAGCGACGTGGTGCTTTTCCTTCGCGGGCGAATTACTCGGCCACATCGTTCTTGATGTCGAGGCGCCCGCCGGAGCCATCCTCGACGTCGCCTGCGACGACTGGCAGTCCCCGCACGGCGGGGTCGCCCTCTACCGATCCAACCCCTTCACCGACGCCGCCGACCGCTTCATCCTCCGGGGCGGACGCCAACGCGTGGAACTCTTCCACCCGCGCGGCGGCAAGCTCATCCAAGTCGTCTTGCGCGCCCCGCACGGCGCGGCTCCGCTCTCGCTGCACGACGTGTTTGTCCGCTCGCGCCAGACCCTCGGCGCCGACGAAACCCGCTTCTCCAGCGACCATCCCGTCCTCGACTGGGCATGGCCGGTCGCCCTGCGCACACTCATCGCCTCCACCGACGAAGCCTACTCCGATTGCCCCTGGCGCGAGCGCGGCAGCTACATCGGCGACAGCTACGTCAACATCCACCTCAACCTCCTCCTCAACGGCGACTATCGCACCGCCCGCCGCACCCTGCGCATCTTTGCCCAGGCGCAGCTCCCCGACGGCCAGCTCGCCTGCTGCGCCCCGGCCTGGCTGCGCAGACCCCACGAAGACTTCACCCTCGTCTGGCTGCTGGCTCTCCACGATTTTTGGGCCGCCACCGGCGATACCACGCTGGCGTCGGAGCTTTGGCCCGTCGTGCGCCGCATCTGGGACAGCCCGTCATGGGAACGCCACATCTCCGGCCTCTGGAACACCTCGGGAACCCACCTCTTTGTTGACTGGGGTGCGCTTCCCACCGAACGCGAAGGCGAGGCCAACGCCATCATCAACCTGTTCCGTTTTGGCGCCGCCCGCGCCTGCGCCCGCCTCGCGACTGCCTTGGGTCGCGACACCGAGGCCGCTACGTTTGACGCCCAGGCCACCGCCGTGGAATCCGCCCTGTTCAGCCTCCTCTGGAACGATACCGAAGGCCGCCTGCTCCCCTCGCTCAAGGAAACCACCGCCGCCGTGCATGCCAATACGCTGGCCCTCGCCTTTGGGCTGGGCCCTCGCCGCACACGCGAGCGCATCCTTGCCTATCTGGAGCCAAAACTGCGCGACAACTTCGCCAAAGGTCTTCGTGACGGCCAGGCCGCCGGACACCTCGAACTTTATTTCTTGAATTACCTGCTGCCGGCCCTTGCCGCCCACGGACGACCGGACCTCGCGGAATTGCTCATCGACCAGCATTACGGTTTTCTCCGAAACATCGGCGACGACACCCTGCCCGAGTGCTTTTGCCGGGTCGCGCAGATGGCCGGCAGTCGCTGCCACAGCTGGTCCGGCGCCCCCGCCATTTACGCCGCCCGCCAGGTGCTCGGTCTCCGGCAGATCACCCTCGGCAACCCCAACGACTTTGTCTTCGACCCGGTCGTCCACGGCATCAACCGCGCTTCCGGTCGCATCGCCCACCCGCTCGGCTGGATCGAAATCTCCTGGCGCCGCGAAAACGGCGTCATCCACCCGACGATCTCCGCCCCCGCCGGCATCTCTATTGGTCGGGTTGCGGCCGGCGTCCCGGCATAAGCCTGCTACCAAATGAAACCAATGCCCCGGCATACCGCGCTCAGAACGAACGAGCCCCTCGTTCTTCAGGGCGAAAAGTCTCCCTGCCGGCACAATCCGATTTTTTATTCCATCCCTATGAAATCCCTGCTCGCCCCATCGCTTCTATTGTCCCTGCTCGCCTCGCCATGCTTCGCCCTTCCCCCGGTGAAGGGCGACAGAGCGGTGTTTGAAATTTCCCCGACAGTAATAGTGGCGAATCCGCCCCGCTTCGGGGTGAATATAGAACCGCCTGCGATGTCTCATTGGGGCACCGAATCTTGGCACAATCAGTGGGAGTTGGCGCCGAACCCAAATCCGGTTTCCGCCCGTATCAAAGGCACCGCCACCGGCGGCTCCGCCACCACGCTCGAAAACGAGGGCAAGGAAGGCAAGGGGGTGAAGATCGGCTTTTACGATGTTTTCCGCGACGGCTATTTTGATGGTGGCACGGCGGCGGTTTACCGGTTCGCCGACGGCAAAATTTCCCTCGTGCGCGAGTCCAGGATCGCCACGTTTCAATCCTCGAAGGAGGGACCGAACCGGGTCACCTTCGCCGAACCGGGCCCCGAAGTGCAGGCCGGCGACGAATACGTTCTCACCGCCGTCCGCACCGATTTCCCCTCCTCGGTCACCCGCACCTGGGGAGAAAAGCCCTGGTGGCTGTTCGCAGGGCTCTCGCTGAACAACAGGGAGGAACAAAAACTCTGGGACGCAGGCGTTCGCACCGCCCTTGTCGCCGACGCGCCGCCCGGCGGAGGGGGGGCTTCCTTCGCGCTCACGATTCCCGCCGGCTGGACGGGGAACCGCGTGAGCATCGGGCACTGGTTCCTTTCCGGACAGGCACCCGACGCACCTCGTCTCCACGAGGGCAAGACCTACACCCTGCGCCTTTGGATGAAACAAACCGGCATGACCACCGGAACCGTGGATGTGAACATCGGCGGACTTGCAAACCCCTCGTTCAAGGTCGCGGGAAACTGGCGGGAATTCACGGCCGACTTCATCGGCGCCCCGCCTCCGAAATCAAGAGTCACCCGTTTTGAAATCAGTCCCGCCGAACCTGGCACTCTGCTGGTGGACAACATCACCATCGTGGAAAAGGACGGTCCGCCCGCCTATGGATTTTACCCCCAGGTAGTCGATACTCTGAAGCGGTTCCATCCGAGCACGCTTCGCCTCTGGGTTCTCCAGGAAAACAAAGGTTTTGGCAAACGGCTGGATGACGCCCTCGGCGACCCCGCCGACTCGAATCTTACCTTCCGCGAAACCGGGGGAGGGGCGACCACCGCGGCGATTGGATTGCACCGGCAACTCGAACTCTGCGCCCAGGTGGGCACCGAACCATGGATTATCACGTCCACGATGTTCTCCGGGCAGGAGCAAAAGGACCTCATCGAATACCTCGCCGGTCCCGCCAGCTCCCCCTACGGGAAAAAACGCGCCGCCTGGGGGCGAAGCGCCCCCTGGACCGATACCTTCAAGCATATCAAAATCGAGATGGGCAACGAAACGTGGAACCCGTCGTTCGCACCCCAGAATTTCGCCTTCCGGGGCGCCGTTTACGGGGCGTATGCCGACTACATGTTCCGACAAATGAAGGTCTCTCCCTGGTTCAAGGCGGACAACTTCCAGTTCATCCTCAATGGCTGGATTGCCCAAACCAAGGATGATCAATATGCATTCGGCGCCCTGGCATTGCGCAACGCGCCGAATGCCCAAGCCATTGACATCGCCTACTACACGGGAGGCTGGGATTCCGTCGGGCTCATGTTGGCCGACAGCCCCGAGGAAAGCTGGATGAACATCCTCACCTATTCCCGTCGCATGCTGGCGCCACGCGCCCGCGAGTTCAAGGCCACGGCGGATAGCATCGCCGCCCAGCAGGGTCGCCCCGGCGCCGTTCAGTCCCTCGTCTACGAGGCGGGTCCCGGCTACACCCTGCCCGGCCCCGGCAAGTTCAATCGCGCCGAACAGGAGGAGGGCAAGTCCCTCGGCCAAGCCATCAACTCGCTCGATATTTTCATGGGCAACCTGCGCGAGGGTTACGGAGACCAGACATTCTTCATGTTTCGGAACGGCCACTACTGGTCCTCCCATAACCGCCAGTGGGGAGAGCACATCGCCTGGAAAGCCCTCGGCATGCGCAACAGCCTCCTGCAAGGCGACCTGATCACCGCGACGCCGAAGAAAATGGTCACGATGGATATCCCCGAGACCAAGGCCGATGTGGTTTCACAAACGAACAGCGCGGACAAGAAAGTGAAGTCGTTTCCCGCCGTGCCCGACATGCCGCTGATCGATTGCTACGCGTTCCGCGACGGCAAACGCTACAGTTACATGCTCATCTCGCGGCGTCTCGACGGCCCCACCAAGACCACGCTGAATCTGCCCTACGACCCGCAGTCCAAATATTCGATCCACACCCTCGGCGGCAAGAGCCCCGCCCTCCACAACATCGACGAGGAAGTCGTCAAGGTCGTCTCCGAGGAAAAACAGGGCATGACAAAATCGTTCACCCTCGACGTGCCCGCCCACTCGGTGGTCGTCGTGATCAACGAAGCCAAATAACCCAACCGTGTCCACCTTGCCGCCTGCTTGGATCGGCTTCGCGCGGACCAAACAAGGGATTGGTCACGGCACACGCGCCAATCACCTCGGGCAACCGTTCATACCCGTCAGGAACCTTCACCTCGCGCAGTGACAGAAAATCCTGCGGCACCACCCGCCTCGCCACACCTGCATGCGAACCAAACCGCCATCCCGACGCAGAAGCCATCCCCGCGCCCGCATCGTTCGTCGCGCTGCCACCGATCCCCTCCACGATCCGCCCTGCCCCCTTCAATCGGGTAGAGCGACTTCGCCCCCCGACAAAATCGAGTGCCGGCTTAGTGCCGGCTTAGTGCCGGCTTCTCAGGACGATCAAGGGTGAAGGAAACGGCGCGGCCCGAGACGGTCGCAGTAAGTTTTTTAGCGAGTGGACGGATCGTGACTTGGTGCGCGCGCGGGACGGATCCTGATAATCTCGACGCAAGCAGCGGGGAAGCCGTCGGGAACGAACGCGCCAATGACGAAATCCGCCACTCCAGTGGCGAGAACCTCGACAGACTGCTCCCTACAGACGCAGTTAGCCGCGCCGCACGGGCCCAAGCCGAAGCCACCGACCACCGAATCACGTAAGCCCCCCCGACCGGCAAGACGAAACGCGGCCCGGCCAAAATCGTGGGACTGGTCCCACCCTCCCGTGGTGGTGAAACCAACGGACTTCGTTTGAAGGAAGCGTTTATGGCACTAACCACCACCATGCATCATTCCCAACTGCCCCGCTCCGGCATGGCCCTCGGTGGCATCGGAACCGGCAGCTTCGAAATCCGCCAGGACGGCGGCTTCTACAACTGGAGCATCTTCAACAACGCCCCCCTCTTCGCCGGCCCGCGTTTCCCTCATGGCGGCAAGCAACTCCTCTTCTTCAAGCTATGGCTTCGCGTCGCCGGCGAAAATCCCCGCATGGTGCTCCTCCAGATCGAAGACGGCGACCACCCCGCGTCCTTCGAGCTAGACAGTCTCCATTATCTCTTCCCTTGGCTGACCGGCATGGACGTGATTCGCACCACAGCTAGCTTCCCCTTTTCCGATCTGGAGTTCGAGCAGCACGGCCTTCCGCTGCGCCTGACGATGCGCGCCTGGTCGCCCTTCGTCCCTGGAGACGTGGATGCCTCCTCGTTGCCGCTCGCTTGGTTCGACATCGAGGTCCGCTCCATCTCCGACCGTGCGGTGGACGTGCAGATTCTCGGCGTGCTTCGCAACGTCGTCGCTTACGACCAGACCTCCCGTGTCTATGTCAACCGTCGCGTGCGCGACGCGGATTTCTCCGCCGTGGTCTGCGAGGCCGGCCAGACCGATTCCACCAACTCCACCACCGGCTCGATGTGCTTGGCCTGTTTCTCCGAGACCTCGACCGCCTATATGGGATGGGAACATCTCCATCCCTACTACGAACGAGCCCTGATCGAATATCCGCTTCCCGAATGCGATGACACCGCCGGCCGCAATGGACACGACAAAGCCACCGGCGCGCTCCGCGCCGACCCCCGCTGCTTCGTCACCATCGGCGACCACGCCACCTTGGAAAAACACGGTGCCACTCTCCGGCGCACCTTCGCTCTGTCGTGGCATTTCCCCAACAACTACGCCAAACAGCCCAATGGTGTCCTCGCGGGCTACCTTGAAGACGAGCCGTTCCCCGGCAATGCCCCTGTCGAAGCCTCCGGCGCCAAATCATCCGCCGCAGGTCGCATGCTCGAAAGCCACCGCTATGCCGCCCGTTTCGACTCCGCCGAAGCCGTCGCCCGACACGCCAAGACCGAGCGCGCCCGCCTGCTCGCTGACACCGAAGCGTTTCATCGGGTCTTCTTCGACAGCTCCCTTCCCGGCTTCGTGCTCGACCAAGTAAACTCCCAGCTCAACACCCTGCGCTCCAGCACCTGGCTCACCCGCACCGGCATGTTCGGCGTCATGGAGGGACTCACGCCCGACCGGTCCTTCGCCGGCATCGCCACCGTGGACGTCGCCATGTATGGCCAGATCGCAATTTCCCTGCTCTTTCCTGCGCTCGACCGTCAGACCGCCGACATCTGGACCAAGTTTCAGAACCCCAACGGCTCGATCATTCACTCGGTCAGCTGCAACTCCGAGGTGCCCTGCCCAGGCGAGCTCAACGGCCACCGCCTTGATCTCCCCGGCCAATACGCCTTCATGGTCCTGCGCTGCGCCCTCTGGTCCGGCGACGAAGCCTATCTGGAAAAAACCTGGCCTCATGTGAAGTCCGCGCTCGCCTACGTGCTGCGCGAACGCGACCGCAACGGCGACAAGCTCCCCGACATGGAGGGCATCATGTGCTCCTACGACAACTTCCCAATGTTCGGCGTCTCTCCCTACGTTGTCACCCAGTGGCTCGCCGCCGTTTCCCTCGCACTCGTAGCCGCGCGCAAGCTCGGTGACGCATCTTTCATTTCCGAATACACGCCCTGTTACGAGCAAGGTATCGCTACGCTCGAACGCACCGCGTGGAACGGCGACTATTTTAACCTCTCCTCCGAACCCGATTCCAAGGATCCCGTCGGCCGGATCGGCTGCCTGACCGACCAGATCATCGGCGACGGCCTCGCCCACCACCTCGGCCTGCCCCCCCTGGTCGCGCCCGACAAGGCCTCCCGCGCGCTCGACGCGATCCTCCGCCTCAACTACAAACCCGATCAAGGCCTGCGCAACTGCCAGTGGCCCACCGACGAGTTCCTGCACCCCGTGCACAAAGACTGCTGGGTGGACCAGGCCAACACCTGTTGGACCGGCGTGGAGTTCAACTTCGCCGCGCATCTCTACCACGTCGGCCGCCACGAGCAGGCCGAGGAGATCGTCCGCAACATCGACACGCGCTACCGCAAGTGGGGCCTGTATTGGGATCACCAGGAATTCGGCGGCCACTACTTCCGCCCCCTCTCCGCGCTGGCGCTGCCCAACGCCTTCATCGGTCTCTCCTACGACGGCGAGACGCTGCGCATAGCCCCGTCCCGCCCTCTGCCCGTCGGCCGCTGGTGCGTGCTCCTACCCGGCGCCTACGGCACGCTGCGCCGCACCGCAAACGAAGCAATTCTGGAACTCCGCTATGGCAACATCACCCCCGCCCGCATCGAGATTCTCATCACGGGAGACATCACCGTGACCGGTTTCGCGGCGAATTACTCGGCCAAGCTGATCGAGGGCGGCGTCGTGTTCGAACTGTTTGATACCGTCCGCGCTTGGGGATTTTCGTTTTAACGCAGAGCCTCGGAAGCACAAAGACGATTCGCTCAGCCCCGACGACCTCGCCTGATACCTGGGGCACGTGAGTGAATCGCGTTTGACTCCCGTTACTGTTCAATCGCGAGAAAGCGGCGTGCCGCGCTGGACAGTCCATCCAAACATCCTCATATTGCAGCGATGGCAGCCACCATATTTGCACGTCTGGCCCCCTCGCATCACGAATTGCGTGAGATCGAAGGCTTTTCGCGTGACCAATTGCTCGGTATCGCTGTCGCCCGTGGCTGTCGGCACTACGCCTCCTTTGCCGATAGCCCCAATAAAGTGGATGAACCCAGCATCTCCCACGAAGTCTTGGGATGCGCCCTGCTACGTGGCCCTCGGAACATTGAAACCTTCCGCGCCATTCGTGTAGCTGCAATGGTGCTTAGTGACGAAGGAAACTCTCCCGATGAAATTGGTTCCGCCGCTGTGGCCTTTCAGGTCGAAGGGCGTGTATCCCACATCGCTAAACTAGCATTAAAAGCCGATAATCGGCCCGATTTTTGGAACGCAGTGCTGGCCAGCCTCCCGTCCATGGATGATGTGTCCGAGGTAAGTTTCCTGCCCGGCATATCGCGGCTTCGCTCCGAAACCCAAATGACGGGCCTCGGTCGCGGACGATCACTGGTCTGGCTTCGGACGGCTTATGCTCGATGAATCCGGCGTGGACCATCGCGGCATCTCTTGATCGGCATTTAACCGCCAAAACAGAAATAGTCGTTTTTGGATCGGCGGCGCTTCTACTGGATCCCCATTTTGCCGAACGCCTTCATGGCAGGCTGACCAATGACATCGACATCATCATTCCGGCCAGCCGGGAACTGGCGTTCGATACCGATATGGAGTTTTGGCAAGCGGTCGAAGCAACCAACAAAGAGCTGGAACACGAAGGGCTCTACGTCTCTCACATATTCCCAGAGCGTGAGGTCGTGCTTTCTTCTGACTGGAGCCAGCATTTACAGGTTGTAGCTACCCCGTTTAAAAACCTCATCATCCGGCGTCCTCAAATGCTAGATCTCATCCTGTCAAAAATGGGGAGAGCTGATGAACAAGACTTGGAGGACGTGAAGAACATGATCCGGTTGGAATACGCCGTCTTTTCACGGACCGTCTCGCCCGAGGAAATTGCCACAGCAGCGGCAACCGCAAATGTGCCGGAAGCCTATCGGGATATTTTCCCTGCGGCTAGAGACCGAGTCATAGCGACAGTTCAAGAAGAGGTCGCCGTTGGCAAACGAATGCGAGGCAACAGGCGTCAAGACACTGGCGGTGCTGGAACGACCTGACTGCGTCGAAAGGTTGAACCCCTCTGCAGAATTAAGGCAGCTTCAAACCAATCACCTGCTTGCATCGCACCTGCCGGAACCTTGACTGGAGCAAGTGGATAACGATACCGCATCAACTTCCCCTCAGGACTCAACAAGTAACGAGGTTGGTCGATTTGGTGTATTCTATCATCTCTCAGCGCCCAAGTCCTCCGAGTATCGCTGTGTCCTGCGTATTTTCGTCATAGCTCGAGAGCGTTTTGAGGTGGCCCTTCGGCCAACTGAAGTTGCCGCCCGGCTCGTCGAAGCCCCCGACTGGCCGCACGCCCCTAGCGACCCTCCCTCTCGCATGATTGATGTCACCGCCCTTGGGCAAAGAGGGAAAACCGCTTCGGCGGGCGCCCCCAAAAACGACGGAACGCCCGGCTGAAGGCGAAAGGCGAATCCCAGCCGCACGCCTCGCCCACCTCCGAAACCGAGCCCTTGGTCTGCGCCAATAACTCGGCCGCTTTTTGCAGGCGCACCTCCCGCTGAAATCCGCCGAGGCTTTTCCCCGTGCCCGCCCGAAACCGGGCGCGCAGGTGACTGGCCGAAATCCCCATGCGACGCCCGATCTCTTCGATGGGAAGCATCCGGCGCATATCCGCCGCGATCATGGCATGCACCTTGAGCAGCAGATCTTCGCCGCCATCGTTCTGCGCACGGCTTTCCGCGCGCACCGGCTTCTCCTCCGACAAATCATCCAGCAAAAGGGCCAGCCGGCAGGCCAGCCGGCTCCCGTTTTTTTTCGCATCCGAACCGGAACGGAACTCCTCAAGCAGGCGCGCCAGATCTTCCCAGAAAACACCCGAAGCCGGCCTGAAAACGGTCCCGTCCCTCTTGGTGCCAACGCCCTCAAATGTGACGATCAGCCAGTCTATCTCCCCCGCTGAAAATCCGGTGAAACGATGGAATTGATACGGCGCTATCAATGCGCATCGGCCCGGTTCCAGCCCAAACGCGCGGCCGTTCACCACAATCCGCCCCCGCCCCAGCAACGGGAAAATGCACACGGTTCTATGATGAAAATGCCGGGCCCCGTTCTCGCTGCACATCGCCCGCGCCCCCCTCTGGTGAAACAGCAGGATGTTGTCCGGCAGGCCGCGACCATCATGCCGCCTTCCGTGATAGTAGTCGCGCGGTTGTTCAAGTCCGCGCGCCAGCGGGACAAGTCCGGAAAGGGCGTCAATCGGTTTGGGTATTTTTTTAATTATCCGGGTCATGGTCTATCTTTACCGATTGGCCTAGACTGCCGTCCTACCCATGGAAACATCCAATTTGAACATCGTCATCGTCGGCCTCGGTTTTATGGGCGAGATGCACGCCCAGACCTACGCCGGCCTTCCCCGAGCCAAGGTCGTCGCCATCGTGGACGCCCTTCCCGACGCGGCCCGGACCAAGGCCGCGCGGCTCCAGCTTGGCGCCGTGCCCGTCTTCGCCGACTTGGACGCCGCCCTCGCGGCCGTCTCCGCCGACATCGTGGACATCTGCCTGCCCACCGACTGCCACGCCGCCCTCGCCGTGCAAGCGTTGCGGGCCGGGAAGCATGTTTTCTGCGAGAAGCCGCTCGCCCTCTCGCTCGACCAGGCGCTCGAAATCCGCAAGGCGCTCGACGCGGCCGGCACGTTCTTCCAAGTCGGCCACTGCATCCGCTTCTGGCCCGAGTATCAGGCCTTCGAAAAATTTGTCCGCGAAGGTTCGGCCGGCCGCCTCCTCAGCCTCACCTTGCAACGCCGCGCCGCTCGTCCCGGTTACAGCGCCGCCAACTGGCTCAATGATCCGGCCCGCTCCTTGTGGGCGCCGCGCTCGATCTGCACATCCACGACACCGATTTTGTCCTCCACCTGCTCGGCACCCCGCCGGCGGTTTTCGCGCGCGGCACGCGCGACCAAGGCGGCTGGAGCCACATTTTCACCCACTATCTCTATCCCGACGTCGTCGTGCAGGCCGAGGGCGGCTGGAACTATCCCGACCAATGGGGCTTCCAGATGGCCTTCCAGGCCGTGTTCGAACACGGCGCCGTGGAATACGACTCCGGCGCCACGCCCACGCTGCGGCTCGTCCGCACCGGCGGAAAACCGGAGCCCCTGCCCTACGTGCCCGCCGGCGGACAGGCCTCCGGCACCACAGGCAATCTGTCCTCTCTAGGCGGCTACGCCAACGAACTCGCCGCCTTCCTCGACTGCGTTGCTACGCGCCGGGCTCCGGCCCTCGCCACCCTCTCTCAATCCACGGAAAGCCTCCGCGTCGTGCTCGCCGAACTGGCGTCCGTCGAAAGCGGTTCACCGGTCAACCTCTCCGCCCCCGTCCAATCATGAAAACAAGCATCAGCACCTGGTCGTTCCCGTCCTCGATGGCCCTCGGGGAAAAACTCAAACTGGCTCGGCACGCCGGGTTCGCCGGCTTCGAACTCGACCTCACCGAGGACGGACCGGCCAACCTCGGAAGCAGTCCCGCCGACTTGCGCGCCATCCGCGCGCAACTCGACGCGCACGGCCTGCAACCCAGCGGACTCGCCACCGGCCTTTACTGGGGGGCCAACGCCGCGAGCGCCGATCCCGCCGTGCGCGCCAGGGCCGCGCACATCCTCGACCGTCAGTTGGAGGCGGCCGCGAGCCTCGGCATCGACACCATCCTGGTCGTTCCCGGCGCGGTCGGCGTTGATTTCATTCCCGGCGGCGAAGTCGTCCCCTATGCCGACGCCTACGAACGCGCCCGCGACTTTATCGCGGCCGCCCTGCCGCGGGCCGAGAGTCTCGGCGTCACCATCGGCATCGAAAACGTCTGGAACAAATTCCTGCTCAGCCCTCGCGAGATGGCCGGTTTTATAGACGGCTTCGGGAGCGCCCGCGTGGGCGCCTACTTCGACGTCGGCAACGCCCTCGCCACCGGCTACCCCGAGCACTGGATCACGCTGCTCGGCCCGCGCATCAAGCGCGTCCATTTCAAGGATTACCGCCGCAACGTCGGCACCATCGACGGCTTCGTTGATCTCCTCTCCGGCGACGTCAACTGGCCTGCGGTGATGGCCGCGTTGCGCGCCATCGGTTACGACGGTTGGTGCGCCGCGGAAATGATTCCTCCCGTCCCCTTCTACAGATACGCCCCCGAGGTGCTTGTCGAAAACAGTCATCGAGCCATGCAGGCGATCTTTCGGCTCTAGGCGGATCGCGTTCATCCCCGCTTCCTTTCCATGTCACTCCATTCCGTCACTGCAATTATTCCGCAGCCCTCTCATCTGTCGTTCTCCAACGGGAGACACTCCCTGAATCAGGGAACGAAGATCGTCGCACCCTCGGAACTGCTCCCCGTCGCGCGGTTCCTTCAGACCACGCTGCAACAGGCCACCGGCTGGCCCTTTCCCCTGATTTCCCCCGAGTCCGTCGCACAGGAAACGGCCGGCTTCCAGGGGATTTTTTTCTCGCTGGATGCCGGGGCCGCGTCACTCGGGAAGGAAGGCTATCGTCTGCGCGCCTCGTGGGATGCGATCCGCATCCAGGCCCCGACCCCGGCGGGCGTCTTCTACGCCGTGCAAACGCTGCTGCAACTCCTGCCCCCCGCGGTCTTCAACGCCCGCCCCCGACCCGACGTGGCCTGGACGATTCCCTGCGTGGTGATCGAGGACTCGCCGCGCTTTGCCTGGCGCGGGGCGATGCTCGACTGCTCCCGGTATTTTCAGCCGGTCGCCTTCGTCAAAAAATTCATCGACGCGCTGGCGCTGCACAAGCTCAACACCCTTCACTGGCACCTCACCGACGACCAGGGCTGGCGCATCGAGATCAAAAAATACCCGCGCCTCACCGAGATCGGCTCGCGCCGGACCGAGTCCCCTCGCAGTCACCATGACTTCCGCACGGGCGGCGATGGTATCGCGCACGAAGGCTATTACACGCAGGACGAGATCCGTGAGATCGTGGCCTACGCCGCCGCCAGGTTTGTCACCGTGGTGCCCGAGATCGAGATGCCCGGCCATGCGCAGGCGGCCATCGCCGCATATCCGGAACTCGGCAGTGACGGCCGGCCGCTGGCCGTCTCGACCAATTGGGGCTGCCATCTGCCCATCTTCAACCCGAACGAATCCACCCTGTCCTTCCTTCAGGACGTGCTCGATGAAGTCCTCTCGCTGTTCCCAAGCCGGTTCATCCATGTGGGCGGTGACGAGGCGGCCAAAGCCCATTGGGAAAACAACCCCGCCGTCCGTGCCCGCATGGCGGAGCTCGGGATCGCCGATGCGCATGCCCTGCAGAGCCACTTCATCACGCGAATGGAAACCTACCTCGCCCAACGCGGTCGCCGCCTCGTCGGCTGGGACGAAATCCTGGAAGGCGGCCTGCCGCCCGGAGCCACGGTCATGTCATGGCGGGGCATCGAGGGAGGCATCACCGCCGCCAATGCCGGCCACGATGTGGTGATGGCCCCCAACCAGTATACCTACCTCGATCATTATCAAGCCGCTGACACGGAAAACGAGCCTCTGGCCATCTGCGGATGCCTCACCGTTGAAAAACTGTATTCCTACGAACCGATTCCCCGCGAGATTTCCGAGAAAAACGCCGTCCATATTCTCGGCATCCAAGGCCAGCTCTGGAGCGAATACATGCCCACCTCATCCCATGTGGAATACATGGCGTTCCCCCGTCTGTGCGCGCTGTCCGAGGTCGCCTGGTCGCCCCCGGGACAACGCGATTACGAAAGCTTCAGGCAACGGCTGAAGCCGCACCTGAAGCGCCTTGATGTTCTTGGCGTTCGCTACCGCCCGCTGGATTAAACCGCCCCACTTCTCCTCGTGAAGCCTTCTCCTCTTCACCTTGGCATCATCGGCTCCGGCGGACGCGGCGGAATCCTCGCCGCCATCGCCCATCGTTCCCGTAAACGCGCCCGAGTCGTCGCCTGCTGCGACGTCAACCCGGACACGCTCGCCCGCAACCGCTCCGACTTCGGCCCCGCCCTCTTCACCACCCGCGATTATCGCGAACTGCTCGGCCGCGATCTCGACGCGGTCATCATCGCCACGCCGGACTTCCTCCACGAGGAACAGGCCGTGGCCGCCCTCGGTCGCGGCCTAGCCGTTTATCTGGAAAAACCGATGGCCGTCACCATCGCCGGCTGCGACCGCATCCTGACGGCCGCGGCCAAGTCAAAGGCCCGCCTCTACCTCGGCCACAACATGCGGCACATGCCCTTTGTCCAAAAAATGAAGACGCTGATAGACGGCGGCGCCATCGGCGAAGTGAAGGCCTGCTGGGTGCGTCATTTTGTGGGCCACGGCGGCGACTTTTATTTCCACGACTGGCACGCGGAACGGCGTTACTCGACCGGACTCCTGCTGCAAAAAGCCGCGCACGACATCGATGTCATCCACTGGCTCTGCGGCGGTCACACGCGCCGCGTCAGCGGAATGGGCGCGCTCACCCTCTACGGAGACATCAAGGACCGCCTTCCTGCGGACAAGGGTCATCGTCCCGTGGTGCATGGTTGCAAACTCGATGTCTGGCCTCCGGCCAAATCCCGCGGCCTGAACCATCGCATAGACGTCGAGGATCTCAGTTCCATGCAGATGCTCCTGGATAACGGCGTCCAGGCGACGTATTCGCAATGCCACTATACGCCCGACTACTGGCGTAGCTACACCGTCATCGGAACGGAAGGCCGCCTGGAAAACTTCGGCAACGGCGAGCCGGGCACCGTCATCCGGGTATGGAACCGGCGGAGCCTCGGCTACGACGCCGTCGGCAGTCGCACGCACCGGGTTCCCGCCGCGGCGGGCGGACACGGCGGGGCCGATCCGCGCATCATCGGCGAGTTCATCCGCTTCGCCCGCGACGGCGGAGAGACCACCACCTCGCCGCTGGCCGCCCGAGAAAGCGTCGCCGCCGGCTGCCGCGCCACCGAGTCGTTGCGCAACGGCGGCCACGCGCTCTCCGTCCCCCGCATCCCGGCCCGCTTGGCGGCGTGTTTTCCCTCCGCTTGAAAATGACCATGCCCGTCCATCCGCCACTCGCCCTCGGGCACGATTGTTTTCTCGCAAGAATCCCAACAGACCCTCCCCAAAACACCCCATGTCTGCAGGCCACCACGTAGATGAAGCCGAGACCAAGCTGCGCGAATGGCTGGAGTCATCCGCTTTCACGCCCGGCACGCGCCTGCCTTCCGAACGCGGCCTGGCCTCCCAACTCGGCTTGCACCATTATGCCATGAACCGGGCGATGGGACGCCTGATCGCAGACGGACAGGTGGCGAGGGACGGCTACAAACTTATATTCACCGGCAAGCCGCCCGCCGCCCCGTCATTCAACTGCCACCTGATCGTCTCCCGGAACTCCGTTCATATTCCCGGCTTTCTCCGCGTAGCGAAGAAAATGGACGTCAAGCTTACCGTGCATCCTTGGCTGACCGTCGACGAATCCCTGCACATCCTGAACACGCTGGATATCGCCGAAACCGAAGGCGTGGTTTTCGCCCCCTCTCATGTGCTGTCGCATCCCGTCTGGAAAAAAAACGTCAGCCGTCTGGGCAAACGCGGCATCCCCATCGTTTGCCTGTCTCAACCCGTGCCCGGCCATTTCTCCGTCCTCGCCGACAACGCCCAAGCCCTGCAACTCGCCGTCTCCCATCTCATGGAGCTGGGGCACCGCGAAATCGGCCTCGTCACCTCTCCGCCCGTCAACCCGGCGGACGCCGAGATTCTTGAGGCCTGGAGCGATCTTTGCCGGAAACACGCGCTCACCCGCTCGGCGGATCGCATCCGCCTGCAAACCGCCGTGCGTTTTAAGGACGATGCCGCCGAAGTGGCCAAGACGATTGCCAAAGACTGGAGAACCGCCACCGCGCTGATCGTTTCCGACTCGATCGATCATTGCAACATGGAGCTCCTGCAGGAACAACTGGCCCGCCACGGCCGGCGCGTGCCCGGCGATCTCTCGCTCCTCTTGATCGTCAATGCCAGAAACACGACCGCCACCACGTCGACGGTCAGTGCCGTGGGCTTCGACATGGCTGTCGTCCAGGAAACCGCCTTCTACCTTGCCCAACGCGCCATCAGGGAGAAGAAGCCGACGGGCCTCCTCCCTCCCCCCTGCTGCCTGCGCATTCAGTGCCAGTTGCTGCTGCGCGGCTCCACGCAGCCGCCCGCATCGCTTCGCGCGCAGGCATCGGCGCCCGTCCAGGACATTCACGCGCCGCCCGGGCAGTCCCGCCCCGCCGCGTCGCCGGCCGAGACCGCGCTCACCCTCGAGGCCCGCCTGCGAAAAGCCTACCCTCTCGCCGCACGGGCATCCCTGTCCGAACGGCCGCGTTTTGAGCAGATTGATCTCGGCGCCCACGTGAACCGGCCTCTCAACTTCCGGCGCGGCTGGCTGGGTGATCTTCCGCTCAAACAGTTCCCGCCCGGCCTGCGTGAAATTCACGGCGTCCCCTTCAACATCCTCGGCGGAACCAGTCGCTCCGAATGCGGAGCGATCGTTTTCCACTCGGCCGTCAACGCCGTCGGAAATGCCCGGAAGCTGCCCGGCCGCCTGACCATCCCCATCGGCTCCAAGATCCGCGCCGCCTATGTGTTGCACGGCTGCGGCTACGCCAAATTCCTCCAGCCCTTCGCCCGTTACGATTTTCACGGTCCAAAGCGCCTCATCGAAAGCATCCCTCTCGTCTCGCTCGGACAACCGCCCGCCGGCTACACCCTCGAAGCCTCAAAATCACAAGCCGCATCCCCCAACATTCAGGATTGGTGGTCCGATTTTCCGCACATGGATTTCGCCGCCGCACGAATGGTCCCCATTCAGGAAACCAACGCCGCCGGCATCTCCCATCACGTCTATCTCTACACGCTGGAATGGATCAACCCGTCGCCCGGCACCCTCGTCTCCCGCTTGGAAATCACCGCAAACCGCGACGTCTCCACGACCCTCGGCGTTCTCGCCCTCACGGTATTGAAACTTTGAGCATCCCGGCCCCCCCCGGGGCATTCACGCGGAGCGGAAACCGTTTGTTTCAACATTCGCGTAAGCAATTGGCTCTTTAGGCTGTTTTCTTCTTCGGGGTTCCCCCCGTGAGGTCATTGTTTCGAGGCAATACCCTTCGAATACCTCCGCGTTGCCACACGGTCACACCCGATAAACAGCGGCCTTTCACCGCACCCGCCGCTTCGGGCGACCGGCCGGCATTCTCCATCTATAAATGCATACCCTACGTTCCCTCCCCCCTGTCCGCCTTGCGGCTCGCATCGCCGTCACCCTGCTTTTGATCGGAACACCTCTGTGCCATGGCCAGACTCCATCTTCCGCCGACGCAAAAAAGCTCGTCCTGACCGCCGAACAATCCACCGGCGGCAACATCATCACCGCCGCCGACGGCACCAAGACCGTCGTCCTCGAAAAATCCTGCGTGGCCAATTTCGCCAAACCCGCCGACGCCCGCATCGAATGGAAACTTCCAGCCCCCATCCCCGCCGGCTGGTGGCACATCGTCGCCGAGTCTCCTCTCACCGGCACGCAATACGCCAACCGCGGCATCGGCATCGGGTTCGACACCCTTCAAAAACCCTCCGTCAACGTCGAGGCCAACATCGTCCTCGCCGCCGGCAGTCCGCAGCGTTTCGAGTGCTGGATTTACTCGTCCACCCCGATTGACGGCGTCCTCATCCTCCCGTCCAGCGACCTCTGGCGCTACAACCGCACCTGGCCCGTCCGCCAGATCACCCTCGAACAAATCACGCCCGCCCGCCTGACCGCCCAGGATGCGGTGACCCTGGACCTGCCGGTCGCGCCCGACGGCACCGTTGCCCTCCCGCTGCCCCTGCCCACCGGCAACTATTCCCTCTCCCTGCCCGCCAAAAAGCCGGGCGCCACGCTCATCCAAGGCGAGGACAAACGCAGCATCGAGCTGACCTTCCCCTTTGATCGCTGGAAGCGCCCGCTCACGTCCTTTTTCTACATGGGTTCGCCCCTGCGCCAGATCGCCCTGCAACGCGACAAGACCGACTCCGGCCTGAAAACCATTCTGCTCAAACACAGCGCCGCCCGCTCGCAGCCCCCGCTCGCCGTGACCGGCAAGCCTCTCGTGACGGTTGATCCCGCCCGCACCGAGTCCGCCCCGCTGGTGATGCTCGGCACCGGCCTCACCGGCGAACTCCCCTCCTTCACCCTGCTGCCCCGCGGACTAAAAACCGCCGTCCTCACCACCTGGGACGACGGCAAACCGGAAGACATCCGCTGCGCCGAGATTCTCAACAAACACGGCTACCGCCCGTCGTTCTTCATGAACAACAATTCCCCCGCCATGAAGTTCCTCGACAAGCTGGAGGCGCTGAACGTCGAGGTGGGCTCCCACTGCTACAACCACCCGTCCCTCTACGCCATCCCGCCCGAACGCGCGGCCGAAGAATGCGTGGCCATGCGCGTCGTGCTTGAGCAAGCGCTCGGCCATCCCGTCATTTCCATGGGTTATCCCTTCGGCTACTCGCCTTCCCGTGATGCCGACGGCGACTACGTGCTCCGCGCGGTGAAGGCCGCCGGCATCTGGTCGGCCCGCACCACCAACACCCGCGACGGCCACGTGGACAACTACGCCGATCTCGCCGCGATGGACACCAACGGCTTCTTCGGCAACGCCCGCGATCTCGAAGCCCAGTGGCCCAAAACCCGCGCCGTCGAGGGCGGCGTGTTCTATTTCTGGGGACACAGCTGGCAGATCGGAAAAACCGATGAGCAGTGGAAAAAATTCGAGGACTTCGTCGCGCAATTCGCCCACCAGCCCGATGCGTGGTATCCGTCGCAAGGCGAGTTCTCCCTGTGGGTCTGGTCGCGCAAAAACGTGAAGATCACCGCCGGTGAAAAAAGCCCCGCGAAAACCGTCGTGACTCTCAGCCGTCCGTGGCTCCACCCCTGGCTCGCCGCGAAATGCCCGCTCACCCTCAAGGTTCCCGCCGGAGTCACGAAAGTCCTCTGGCAGGGCAAGGAAATCACGGTGGCCGACGGCCGCGTGGAACTGACGTGGGCCAACTGATCCCTCCATGAAATTCAAAATCCTTTCGCTCATTCTCTGCCTGGCCTGCGCCGCGGCCGTGACCTCTCCCGCCCTCCGTGCCGCCCCCGGCGATTCCCAAGTCGCCCGCTGGAAAGACAACCGCACCGCCGTCTTCCTGCTCATGTTCTCCGACAGCGTGCCGAGCCACTACCAGATCGTCGTGCCCGAGCTCGTGAAGCGAAACCTGATCGCCACGTTCTACGTCAACCCCGGCAGCAACAAGTGGAGCAACAGCAAGGACCCGACTCCGCGCAACCAGTGGGAAAACGTGATTCCCAAGACCGGCATGGTTTACGGCAACCACAGCATGACGCACACTGGCATCAAAGATCCCTCGCAAGCCGAGTATGAGATAGGCGAGCCCACCCGCATCATCCGCAAGCTCATGTATGGCGACGACAAGCCACGCCTCGTCTCCTGGAACATGCCCGGCGCCGTCCCTTGGAAAATCACGCCCGAGGAAACCGCCGCCCTCCTCAAAAAACACAACCTCATCGACAAACCCAAATTCGACGCAAAACACGGCGCCGTCTTCGGCGTGAAAACCATCCCCCAGATGCTCGCCCTCGCCGACAAAGCCATCGCCGAAAAAGGCATGGAATACCTCATCGTCCACGGCGTCGAACGCCGCGCCTCCGAAGGCGACCCGGGCTGGAGTTGGCAGGATTACTGGGCGCTCAACAAAGACGTCTTCCGCGGCGTCCTCGACGGCGTCGCCGAGCGCAAAGCCAAAGGCGACCTCTGGGTCACCGACCACATCTCGCAGCACAAATACGAAAAAGAACGCGACAATAAGCCCGTCTTCCAAGTCCTCAAATCCACCGACCGCGGAATTCAACTCAAGCTGACCGGCACGCTCGACCACGCGCTCTACGATCTCCCGCTCACCGTGATGACCTCCGTGCCCGCAACCTGGCCCGCCGCCACCGTCACCCAGGGAACCTTCCGTTCCACGGTGCCTGCCGTCAAAGGCGTCATCACCTACGATGCACTCCCCAACGGTGAACCGATCACCGTCGTTCCCGGCGTGATGCCGTCGCCGGCCTCCGCCAAGAAACCAAACACCGGCGAACAAACGAAACTCACGCCGACCAACTCAGATTCTTCAACATCATGAAACTCCATTCCCAATGCACAGGGCGCCGCCCCCGCCTTATTTTTCTAGCGAGTCTTTTCGCCGTCCTCGGCGGCCTGCTCTCCAGCGGACACGCCCAGGTAAACAACCCGCCCCCGGTTCCGGGACAGGTGCGGAATGTCGCCGTCGGCGCCGGCGGTTACGTCACCGGCATTTTCGCCGACCCGAACGAAAAGGGACTGTTCTATATCCGCACCGACATGGGCGGCGCCTATCGGTGGAACCCCGCGAGTTCCCGCTGGATTCCGATTCTCGAAGATCAAAAGGCCAGCGACTTCGGCATCGAATGCATCGCCGTCGATCCGCTCAACGCTCGCACCGTTTATATCCAGACGGGCAAATACCTCGGCGACAAAGCCAAGATTTTGAAATCCAAGGATGCGGGCAACACCTGGACCTCGATGCCCACCCCGCCCAAACTCGCCTCCAACGGCAACGGCGGCAACCGCATGGTCGGCGAGCGCCTGCAAGTGGACCCCAACCAGTCGGACCTGTTGTTTCTCGCCTCGCGCACCATCGGTTTGTGGAAAAGCCCGGACGGCGGCTCCACCTGGACGCAAGTCAATCGAACCCCCGACAAGGAGCCTTTCCCCAAGGGCCAGGACAAGTTGGGCCTGAGTTTTGTGACCTTTGACAAGGCGAGCGGAAAGAAAGGCTCGCCCACCCCGATCATCTATGTCGGCGCGTTTGATCGCGCAGGCCCGGACGGAGGCGTTTGGAAAAGCACCGATCGCGGTGAAAACTGGAAGCTCATGAAGGGCGGACTCAAATCACCCGCCCGCGCCGCCGTGGCTTCCGATGGCACGCTGTATGTCACCTATCTCGGAACCAAAGAAATCGAGGGCGGCGTTTTCAAGGCCGCCCGCAACGCCGACACCCTCGTCAACTGCAGCCCTGCGCCGAAAATCAGCTACTGCGCCCTGGCCCTTGATCCGACCAATCCCAAAATTCTCTACACCTCGCAGGCCGGCGGAGCCTACAAACTGAAGCCCTTTGCTTCGAACGATGGCGGCGCCACGTGGACTGTCGTCAGCGCTGTGCATGGTATCGGAAATCCGGCGACCCGCGACGGCTCCCAGTGGTTCGGCAACATCTCCCAACTGGCGATCAATCCCTTCAACCCCAAGGAAGTCTGGATGGGCGACTGGCTCGGGGTTCTTCGCATCACGGACATCGGCGACGCCAATAAACCGTGGGACTTCCTGTTCGCGGGCCATGAAGAAATCGTTCCTCTGATTTTGGTCGGCGCACCCAGCGGCGCGCCGTTGCTCAGCGGCTCGGCCGATGTGAACGGCCACCGCCACGCCGACATCACCATGCCGCCGCCCGACCAGTTCAAAGATCCGTCCTTCGGATCGACCACCGGCCTGGATTTTTGCGAGACAAACCCCAACGTGTGGGCCCGCGCTTACAAGAGCTTCGTCGGAGCCAATCCGGGAGGCTACTCGACCGACAACGGGGTGACGTGGACCATGTTCAAAAGCGTGCCGCCCGGCGTGGAAGGCGGACGCATCGCCGTTTCGGCGACAAATCCAAAATTGTTCGTCTGGAGCACCGAAAAGGGAAAGGTTTTCTACACCACCGATCAGGGCGACCAGTGGACCCAGGCGACGAACGCCCCCGCCGTTTCCTCGTGGGAGTTTTCCCAGGACGCGCAGGCCCTCGCCTCGGACCGCGTGGATGGCAACACCTTTTACATTTTAAAAAATGTGACCGGAAAACCCACGGGACGCGCCGAAATCTGGCGCAGCGCCGATGGCGGACAAAACTGGGCCGTCGCCGGAACCCTGCCCTACAAGAGCCACTCCGACGCCTGGCAATACAAGATCATCGCCTCGCCCAACGCCAAAGGAAAACTCTGGGTCTCGCTCGGCCACGAATACGTCAGCAAATCCTCCGACGGCGGCGAAACGTTCACCACGGTCGCGGGAGCCAACGGCATGATCGCCTTCGGCAAGGCGGCCCCGGGCCAGACGGAGCTTGCCGTCTTTATTTTTGGCGGCGCGCAGGGCAAGTCCGGGCTTTTGAGGTCCGATGACGACGGCGCCACCTGGAAAAAAATCGAGATGAGCTCCCCCATCAACGACCAGCCCAAGGTGATCGGCGCGGACCGGCAGACCTTCGGACGCGTGTATATCGGCACCGACGGACGCGGCATCTACGCCATCGATTCGGACTGATCCCTTCCCAACCAACATCCCCTCTTGCATGAAACGTTTTTTCAGCGACACGAGTTTTTGGAACCAGCCCATCGGGCCTAATCCCGCCATTGATCCGGAGTCGGAACAGTTGGTGAAATTCATGGCCAAGGCCGACGACCGCGGCTTTTGGCTGAGTCTGAACAAATGGACCATCCCGGTTTACGAAGTCGACCGGAACACCCCGCGCCGGAAAGTTCACCGGCGTTTCACGATTGAGGATCGCAGCTTCATGAAACGAAGCGCGGCCCATGTGGGCCCCAACCATCCCTTGGGACATGGAAAGGAATTTGCCGCGGATGCGGAGGCCGGTCTCGTGCCGATTCCGGATTATGCGATGGCAGATCCCGAGGAGGACGCCCACATCGCCCTGGTGGATTGGGAGAGCGGCTGGATCTGGGACATGTTTGCCGCGCGTCGCCGCGCGGATGGCGAATGGGAGGCCAACACCGGCATGAAATACCGCGCGGATGGCGGCGGCGTGTTCGACCGGAAAGACTTCGCGGTGCACAACGGCGAAAGCATCCACCCCTACGGCCCGAGCCGCGCGGCCGGCGTGCCGGAATTGGCGGGGCTCATCATGCACGACGAAATCCTCGCCGGCCGCATCGAGCACAAACTCTCCTTCGCCACGCAGGCCGCCGCGTTGCAGCGCTTCGTGTATCCGCCGGCCTGCTGGACCGACGGCGGCTGGCTCAAGGGCCTTCCGGAAGGCGCGGTGTTGCAGCTCGACCCCGACCTCGACCTTGCCCCGTTTAATCTGTCCCCCAAGGCGATGGTCGTGGCGCGTGCCCTCCAGGAATACGGCGCCGTATGTGTCGATGTCGCCGGCGGACACCCCGTGTATGCCGAAGGACTCTACGGCGATCCCAGGAAGCGAAGCTGGGACGGCCTGCTCAACGGCAACGATCTCATCGAAATCAAAATGCCGCATTACCGTGTCCTCAAAATGGAAACCGTCATCCCCGAGGGCATGGGCCGGAGGAAGCCCGGCACCATCTATGGCGGCAATGACCAGGAGTGACCCCGCTGAAATTAATCCCATCACCATGATCCGATCCCTTTCGCATCACTTCGCAAAACTTTGCGCGGCCACCCTTCTTTTGACAGTCGTTTCCCCTGCCTCGCACGCAGCCACCGCCCCCGCACAATGGGAACACTCCGGCTGGGGCGGCGGCGGCTGGTTCTGGGCCACCGCCTATCATCCGACCAAATCCGGCACCATCTACATGGGCCTCGATGTCGGCGGCGTGGCCAAGACCACCGACCACGGTCTCACGTGGAAAATATCCAACACAGGCCTGACCAACTACGCCGCCTATTCCCTCGCCGTTGATCGCACCCGTCCGGAAACCGTTTACGTCGCCACCGAGGACGGCCTGCACAAGAGCACCGACGGCGCCGCCACTTGGAAACTCCTTCCCGCCACCCGTCGCGCCGAACTGCGCATCACCGGCGAGCGCAACCACAGCGTCCGCTCCGTCGCCGTGGACCCGACCGACGGCAACATCCTCTACGCCGCCACGCCCGGCGGAAAAATCTACAAGTCCTCCGACGCCGGCGAAACCTGGTCCGTCGTCTTCGAGAAAAAACCCGTCGGCACCACCGCGCCCGCCCCGTTTCACGCCGTCGCCGTCTCCTTCAAAAATCCCGCGCTCGTCGTCGCCGCCACCGACGACTCCGGCCTCGTGCTGAGCGAGGACGCCGGCCGCACCTGGCGCGAACTCGACACGCCGAAAAAAGCCTCCAGCGCCATGTTCGCCGAGACCGACTCGAACGTCATGTTCGGCTCCTTCTACAAAGACGGCATCTGGAAATCCACCGACACCGGCAAAACCTGGACGCGCCTCACCGAAGGCGTTCCCGCCAACGCCACTTTCCGCGAAATCGCCGTCAGTCCGGCCAACGCACTCGACGTCTACGCCATCGGCTCGACCGTGATCGTTTCCAACGACGGCGGAAAATCCTGGAAGCAGTCGATGACCTTGAACGCCGATCTGACCGGCAATCCCACGCGCCACTACAACGGCGAGGAACCGACCACCAACATCGTCCACCCGATGAACATCACCTTCAACCCGACGAACTCCAAGGAACTCTTTATCAGCTCCGACTGGCGCGCCGCGTGGAGCGGCGACGGCGGCACCACCTGGCACGAACGCGCACGCGGCGCCGACATCTCCTGCATCACCGACATCCGTTTCAGCAAAGGCCGCGTTTACACGACCGCCATGGACGAAGGCACGCTCGTGTCCGAGGACAACGGCAAGACTTGGCGCCAGCTCTGGCCGCTCAAATATCTCCCCGACACCAGCGGCCATTACTGGCGTATGGCCGTCAACACCATCGACGGCGTTGACCAAATCGTAAGCGCCGCCTCGCCGTGGAATACGCCTCTGCGCCGCGTCGTGTTCAGCGCGGACGGCGGCAAGACCTTCGCCGACACCACCTCCGGCCTCCCCGACTACGTGCCCACCGCGAACACCATGTGGGGCCAGGGCCACCCGCGCGCCCTCGCCGTTGACCCGAACGATCCCCGCATCGTTTACCTCGGCCTCGACGGCGACGCCACCGAAGGCAAAACCGGCGGCGGCATTTTCAAATCCGAGGACGGCGGCGCCACGTGGAAACAACTCCCCAACCAACCCGCGAGCCGCCGCATGTATTACGGGCTCGCCATCGATCCCACCGATTCCAAGCGCATCTTCTGGGGCGCCTGCGCCGACAACGGCGGAGTTCATCGCACTCAGGACGGCGGCAAATCTTGGGAACGCGTCCTGGACAAAGAGCCCTACGTTTGGAACGTCCTCGTGACGAAGGAGGGGGTCATTTATTGTTCGGGCCGTCAGCTCTGGCGCAGCACCGATCATGGCGCCACTTGGACTTGCCTGACCCGCTTGGAAACCGATCGCTCTGTCGTAGGCATCGAGGTGGATCCGCGTGATCCAAAGACCGTCTGGATTTCCCAGACCACCTGGAATGGGTCGGACGCCGGCGGCGTTTACAAGACTACCGATGGCGGCGTCACCTGGAAAAACATCACCGGCAACCTCCCGCACCGCAAGCCGCAGATCCTCCGCTTCAATCCCGAGACCAACGAGCTGTGGTCCGGCTGGGTCGGCCTCTATAAAATCAAACAGTAATCCGACAACCGGCGATTTCAGCATGCTCTGGTTCTCGGAAAACGAATTCCTCGCCGTCACCGTCCACGCCGACGCCTCGGCCGACATCCACGACAAAACCAACCACGCCTCATGGCGCATGGGTTCGGTCGCCTTTCAGGAAGAGGGCCCCATCGAGGTCGGCCACGTCTGGCTGCGCACCGACCGCTCACTGTGCGAACAATTCCCCGGGCGGTTTCAGGGAACGCGCGAAGGCGACACCATCCGCTTCACGCTGCTCGGTCGCGAAGGTCAGCCGGTGGGAGATTTCCGCTGCAAATTCCATCTCGACGGCCCGTGGTTCGAATGCCGCGTGGTCCAGGTCGACGAAGGCCTGCCCAGCCTCGTGTTTCCAACCCCGATCCAATCCGAAAGTCTGGTGGTCCCCCAAGGCGCGGGCCGCTGGATAAAAAAACCGCTCGCGGGCCGTCATTTTTGGGTTTTTCCCGCCCACCTCACCATGCGCTGGTTCGGCGGTCTTCGCGGAGAACACGGCTGGATCGGCATCGTGGACGAAGGTTATCAGGACGCCGGCGTGCTGGCCGCCAACATGACCGCGACCACCGGCTGGTTGAAATCGCTCGGCCGCTGGCAGGGCCCGCGATCTGTCCGCTTCCGCTTCGTGCGCGGCAACTACGTCGCTCTCGCGAAGACCTTCCGCGCTTACGCCCAGGCCAAGGGCTTCTTCCGTTCGCTCGTCGAAAAAGCGCAGACCACGCCCGCGCTAAAAAACCTGATCGGGAGCCGCGCCGTGTTCTTCTGGCAGGCCCGCACGCTTCACCCCGAACGCCGCGAAGACCGCATGCTGCCTCTCGCCGAGGGCGATCAAACGCCTTCGCTCAAGGTGAGTCTTTCCCATGCCGACGTCATGCGACTCATCGGGCAGGCTCGCGAAGCCGGCATGCAGCGCGGCCTCTTCGCCCTCTGCGGCTGGATTCGCGGCGGCTATGACGAATCGCATCCCGATGTCTGGCCGCCCGAACCGGCACTCGGCTCATTGGACGAATTCAAGACGCTGCTCGCGCAACCGGATCCGCTCACCGTCGCCGTGCACGACAACTATCAGGACATCTACGCCCAGTCCCCGAGCTGGCCCAAGGGCGTGGTGCGCACTCTGTCGGGCGCGCCCATGCCGGGCGGTTACTGGACCGGCGGACAAGCCTACATCCTCAACTCTCGCGCCAGCCTCGCCTACCTCCGCCGCAACTGGGAGCAGTTGGGCACGCTGCCCCTGCGCGCCGTTTACTGCGACACGACGACCGCCGTGCAATTCTACGAGTCCTACGAGCCGGGCAACACCCAGACCCGCACGCAGGACGAAACCGGAAAAATCGCCCTGCTGGATTTCTACAAGCAACAGGGCGTCGTCCTCGGGAGCGAAGGCGGAGCCGATTTCGGGGTCCCGTTCACGGACTTTCTGCTGCCCTTCGGGCAAGAGCGAGTCCCGGGCGAAACCATTCCCTTGTGGCCGCTCGTGTATCACGATGCCGTCATTTCTTACGCCGTCTCCGACGTGACGACAACCTCCCTCCCCGACCTGCGCCGTCAATGGCTGCTCCAGATGCTCTGGGGCTATCAGTGCCGCTGGTATTTCGCATCGCAGGCCGAATGGGACCAATCCAAGCCCGCGTTTCAGGAATCGTTCATGGTCGGCCGCTGGCACGAGCGCATCGGCACCAGCGAAATGGTCTCCCATCGTTTTCTCAGCGACGACGTCGAGGAAGTCTCCTACGCCAACGGCCTGACCTTGACCGTCAACCTCTCCTCCGCCGACTTCGGCGCCGACAGTATGCGCATCCCCCCCGGCGGCCACGTGATCCGCGAAGCGTGATCCGCAGCCGTTTTGTTCAAACGATCCCGTAAAGAAATCGCGCATCCGTGATTCTTTGAGCGATTTTCGCCGCGTTTATCCGGAAAGTAGCAGACCCCGCGATGTGAGCCCACGCCCCTCGTTCGTCATGCTTTTCGTTCCCCGCCCCCCTTCTTCCGTCTCCCCGTTTTCACAACTGCGCCCGCTCGGCCTCCTGCTGACCGCGCTTCTCGCGATTGCTGCGCCCCTGTCCGCCGCCATCGGCACCTGGAACGGTAGCTGGCCGCCTCCCGCCGGCAGCTACAACACCGGCAATGACGCCAACGTCCCTGTCTCCGCCGTCGTCCAGGAATCCCCGCAACAGATCACTCTCACCCTCCACCGCGCCGGTGCCTACACGATCTACCGCAAACTGCGCGACGAGACGTCTTGGGGCACCGCCCTCGTCACCCTTCCGGCCGGGTCCACTTCCTACGTTGACACCGCCGTGACCGCAGGGGTCGCCTACGAATACCGACTCGTCCTGACCCGCACCCCGCAAAGCGCGGCCTCGGGCTACGTGATCGCCGGCATCCGCGTGGATCAAACCGCCCCGCGCGGCCGGGTCGTCCTCGTGGTCACCACTGCGATCGCCAACGGGCTCCCCGCTGAACTCGACGCCTACCAACGCGACCTCGGCGCGGACGGCTGGACCGTTCACACCCTCACGGTCACGCCCGGCAACTACGGCGGCACCGGCAATCTCCACCAATCCATTCGCGCCGATATTCAGACGCTTAACACCGCCTACCCCGGTGAACTCAAAAATGTCATCCTCCTCGGCCGGGTGCCCGTGCCCCGGTCGGGACTCATCGACGGCGGCCGCCCAGACGGTCATTACAGCTCCTTCGCAGAGGCGACGGATTCCTATTACGCCGAGATGGATGGCAACTGGAACGACACCGGCACCAACATCCAATACAGCACTTCGTCCAATTTCTTTCAGAACATCGCGGGTGACGGGTTGTTTGATGCTTCAACGGTTTCCGCCCTCGGCACCGGGCAAAAAATAGATCTGGGCTTCGGCCGGATCGACCTGTCCTACGGTCAGACGAGCGAGATCGCCACCACCCGGATGTATCTGCAAAAACTCGCCCGCTACCGCCGTGCCGCGAATGACTTTCAACCCGGTCGCCGGGGGGTGATCCGCAAAGGCTACGACAACGTCGATGAAGCCGGCTGGATGAGCCTGCCTTCCCTGCTCGGCGCCGGGAACATCGTCGCGGTCACCAGCACCGCCGATCTGCCGGCCAATCCCACCGGGCGCTACGATACGGACGGCCTGTTCACGCGCGAAAATCAGCAGGGGCCTTTTCTCTTTTATTTCAAAGGCACTGGCATGCTCGACGACCGGGACGACGACAGCCGCGCCGTCTTCTGGAGCGGCATGCAAAGCCACTGGGGCTTCTGGGCCGACAGCGGCGGCGGCAAAATGCCCGCCCGCCTGGCGGCCGACAGCTTTACGCTCAGTTTCACCTGGAGCATTTGGGGCATTCGCCACCTGTATCACCGGCTGGGCCTCGGCGGCGACATGGGCGACATGCTGCGCACCACGATCAACAACAGCAGCAGCTTCAGCGGCTTCTATCCTTATGTCACGGGCGGCACCACCAACGGCGACAAAAACGGCCGGCTCTGGATCAGCCACATGGGCGACCCCACCCTCCGCCTTTTCCCCGTCCGTCCGCCCGTCAACCTCGCGGCCTCGCCCTCCGGGGCCTCGGACGTCTCCCTGTCCTGGACGGGCTCCGACGACACCGGCCTTCTCGGCGTTCATGTTTATCGCGCGCCCGCTCCCACCGGTCCTTGGACCCGGCTCACCACTGCCGGCTCTCCGCTTTTAGGAAACACTTATACCGATACTCCGCCCACTCCCGGCGACTGGACCTACTCGGTTCGCGCCGTCAAACTGGAGACCACCCCCTGCGGCACCTACCTGAACCCCAGTCTCGGCGCCACCGTCACCGCGCAGACGGAAACCGCATCAACCCCGCTCGCCATCACCACGACCACCCTGCCCGCCGCCGCCTGGCAAACCAAGGGCTCGATCACGCTCCAAGCCACCGGCGGCAACCAGCCTTACACGTGGTCGCTCGTCGGCGGCACCCTCCCCACCGGGATGACCCTGTCTTCGGACGGCACAATCTCCGGCACGCCCGCGCGGGGAGGCGAAACCTTCCAGCCGGTTTTTCAGGTCAGCGATTTCCGCGGCGCCACCGCGCAAATCGGCTACGAACTGGGCGTCACCACCCGCCGCACCCTGTCCATCCCCGTCATTGCCGACACCATGGCGAAAAGCTCCGTCAGCTTCGTGGACTACAACTACGGCACGAGCAACGGCCTCGCCGTCGTAAAGTCGGCCTACACCGCGCCGCTCTACACCGACTCCATCGCCTTTTTGCGTTTCTCCCTGCCCGCCCTCGCCGAGGGCGAGCGACTGGATGCCGCCCGGCTTTGCCTCACGATGGGCAGCGGCAGCGCGACGACCACGACCACCACCCTCACCGCCTCCTTGCTGGCCGACTCCATGGACAACTGGGTCGAGGGCATCCTGTCGGGTTGGTCCAGCACGGGCTCGTCCCTGACCTATACCAACCGCCCGACCTCCCTGAACGCGACGGTGCCCGCCGTCACCCTTCTCGGCGCGCTCGCCCCGAATGCGCGAATCAGCATGAACATCCTCTCCCACTGCGCCGCCACCCTGGCGAACGATCCGGCCAGGATCGCGAGCTGGATCATCGGCTCGAACACGATTTCCAGCCTGACTATCTGCAGCCGGGAAAACCCTCCCGCCGTCCACCCCGTGGTTGAACTGGAAATCACCCACGCCCCCCTCATCACCCTCGCCCGCCCCCTGTCGGGTTCCGCGACGATTCCCTCGGGCCAGGGAATCGTCCTGAGTTCCGTCGTGACGGACAGCTCCGCCGTCACCAACGCCTGGAGCACGATCAGCGGCCCCGGAGTCGTCACATTTGAAAACACCGGCAGTGCCAGCACAACGGCCGGCTTCTCCGCTCCCGGACGTTACTCGCTGCTCCTCACCTCCGACGACGGCGAACTGGTCACGCAACAGCTCGTCGATGTCCGGGTGGTCTCCACCGCCTCCACCATTAGGACCGACAACCTCGTCCTCTATTATCGCTTCAACGAAAGCGGTGGAGCCACAGCCTCCGATTCCGCGCCCGACGGCGTCCCCCATCCCGCCGCGCTCGGCAACACCACCGGCCTTCTCTGGTCCCCCTCCGGCGGACGCAGCTCCGGCGCCTTGAATTTCTCCACCAACCTCCTCTCCCTTCAAACCCCCGACGAGGCCGCCCTAGACAACACCAACCGCCTCAGTGTGGCGCTCTGGCTCAACCCGGCGGCGGCCACGCTCGATGCCAACCCCCGCGGCCTGCTTTCCAAGCGCGTCTTTTACAACGATCAGGACGCCTACTCGGTTTATACGCAAAACGGGCTGGTCTGCGCCCGTTTCAACGGGGGCAACTTCACCGTTTCCACCACGACCGCCGTCCTCACCGCCGGCAAATGGACCCACCTCGCCGTCGTCTATGACGGCACCCTGGCGGGCACCGCGAACTGCGTGAAAATCTACGTCAACGGCGTGGCGGTCCCGGTGACCGGCGGCAATGAAACCGATGCCTCCATTCCCAACACCACCGCGTCCCTCTGGATCGGTCAGCTGGGCGGCAACACCTCCTACACGTTCCAAGGGTTGATGGACGAACTTCGCCTCTATCGCGGACGCGCGCTCGGCGCCTCCGACGTGGCCGAGCTGATGGCCTCCGAAGCACCGCGCCTCACCATCGCCGCTCCGGTGGACGCCCCCGTGTCAGGCGAACCCTTCGCCCTCACGGCCACCCTCACCGACGCCGGCCTTCCGCTTTCGTCCGACTCGGTGACCCTGCAATGGAGCAAGCCAGCCGGCACTCCCGTCGTGGCGTTCTCCACGCCCGCCGCGCTCTCCACCGCCGCCACCGCCACCGGCGACGGCTCCATCACCCTGCGCCTCGCCGCCGACGACGGCGCGGTCGGAACCTTTGTTGACACCACCCTCGCCATAACCGCCGCCACGCTCAACTACGCCGCCTGGTCCGCGCAGATCACCTGGCCCGTCGGCGCCGACTCCACCGCCACCGGCGACCCCGACGGCGACGGTTTCTCCAACCTCCTCGAATACGCCCTCGCCTTCGACCCGCTCTCCGCCGACTCCGCCACCCACCGTCCATCCGTATCCATCGTGGACGGACACCTCGCCTTCAGCTTCACCCGCGACTCCGCGCTCAGCACCCTCACCTACGAGGTCCAGGCCAGCCCCGATCTCTCGCCCAACTCCTGGATCACCCTCGCCCGCTCCACCGCCGGCACCGCCACGACCAGCGTGAACAGCGGCGCGCTCAGCATCAACGAAACCACCACCGGAGATCTCCGCCGCGTCACCATCGTGGACGCCACCGCCCTGAGCGGCGTCTCCCGCCGCTTCCTGCGCCTCCTGGTCACGCAGCCCTGAAACAACACCTCGCCCTGGCCCTCGCCTGCGTTTCCGCCACCGCCGTCTTCCTGCCCATGTTCTCCGACCGCGTGCCGAGCCGTTACCAGATCGTGGTTCCCGAACCGCTGAAGCGAAACCTGACGCACAGCCAATCCCCCAAAAATCCCTTTTGGAGTGCGGCGACCCGTCGCCGCTTTCTCTCCGCGCACCCCGATGCGCGCCCTCCCCCTCCCCAACATCGCGCCTATAGGCGCGCGGGAGACTCTCCTTCGCATTCAACCACTTTATGCCCTTTCGTGGCCAAAAATCCCGTCGGGTTTCCTCGTCCCGTAACGTTGCTGAATTTACGTCCGATCACACAACGCCCAGGCGCTGTCTTCACCGCTTTTTCTCAAAGTCGCCCCTCCCATGCAACAACGTCCCGTAGGATTACTCGGGCACGCCATAGGCGCTGCGAGCAAGGCCGGTTTCCAAAAAAGCCGCATTTCCCGTGTCCGGGGATACGTTTTGTTCAAACGATCCGCTAAAGAAATGCGCGATCCTTCATTCAAGAAGTGATCGGTCCGGATTTTTTTCTGAAAGTGAACCTCTCCCCTCGAAATGATCCGGCTGCTGCTCGCATTTTTGACCATACCCCTGCTCGCCCTCGCCGACTCGCGCCCTCGCCTGCTGATCCTCACCGATATCGGCGGCGATCCCGACGACCAACAATCACTCGTGCGCCTGCTCGTGTATGCCAACGAATTCCAGATTGAGGGACTCGTCGCCACCTCGGCCGGCGTTCCCGGCCAGCTCAAGACCCCCGCCACGCGTCCCGACCTCATTCGCACCACCGTGGCCGCCTACGGCGAGGTCCTCCCCCATCTCGAACGACACGCGCCCGGCTGGCCCTCCGCCAACGCGCTCCTCGGCACCGTCAAAACCGGCAACCCCCTGCGTGGTCGCGACTACATCGGTGAAAACCACGACACGGAGGCCTCCCGCTGGATCGTCTCCCGGGCGGACGTCGGCGATCCCGATCATCCGCTCAACATCGCCGTCTGGGGCGGCCAAACCGATCTGGCCCAGGCTCTCTGGCGGGTAAAACAGGATCGCGGCGAAGCCGGGCTGCGCAACTTCACCCGGCTTCTGCGCGTGTATGACGTGGACGACCAGGACGGCCTCGCCGGCGGGATCGCCTCGGCGTATCATGGGATTAACTACATATTGAGCAGTGCGGCCTCCGGCGAGGACAAGCGGCGGGCAGCCTACCGCGGCATGTATCTGGGGGGCGACGAATCACTCACCGGACGAGACTGGATTGATAAAAACATCCGGAGCCGCGGCCCCTTGGGCGCGCTATATCCGGTGAAGACGTGGACCGCGCCGAATCCGCACAACTGCCTGAAGGAAGGAGATACCCCCTCGTGGTTCTTTTTTCTGCCCCTCGGCGGCAACGACCCGCTTGATCCCTCCAAACCCGGCTGGGGCGGCGAATACCGTCGGGATGCCGACGGTATCTATCGCGACGCCGTCACGCAGCCGGGCGGCGATCCCCGCGAAACCGTCAACCGCTGGCGCCCCGCCTTCCAGGCGGACTTTGCCCGACGCATGACCTGGTGCCTGCCCAAATAAGCCACCCCTCCGTCCCTTCGTCCTCACCCTCTTTCCCCTATCATGAAACTCCCCTCCGCCCTCCTTGGCCGTCTCGCCCTCACCGGCCTGCTCCTTGCCGTCTTGACCGGCCTCGCGCAGGCCCAGCCCACCGACGGCTTCCCTCCCAAGGCCAGCCCCTCCGAAGCCGGCTGGGGTTTCTACAAGGGCTGGGAATCCGGCTGGGCCAACTACCACCAAAAACTCCTCGCCCGCACCGCCCAAGGCGGCGTGGACATCATGTTTCTCGGCGATTCCCTCACCATGCTCTGGGACAAGGAGGGCAAGGCCGTCTGGGATGCCCGCTTCGCCCCGTTGAAAGCCGCCAACTACGGCATCGGCAGCGACAGCACGCGCCAGGTCATCTGGCGCCTTGAAAACGGCGAGCTCGACAACCTCAACCCGAAGCTCGTGGTGCTCATGATCGGCACCAACAACATCTACGGCGACCACAACTCCGGCACCGACGCCGAGATCGTCGAGGGCGTCGCCAAGATAATCGGCCTCATCCATGCCAAAGCCCCGTCCTCCAAAGTCCTCCTTCTCGGCGTGCTCCCCCGTCAAAACGCGTTTTTCACCAACCGCACCGCCGCGCTGAACAAGGAGCTGTCCACCTACGCCACCAAAAACAAAATCCAGTTCATCGACGCCTCCGCCAAATTCCTGAACGCGGAAGGCGCCATCGCCCCCGCGCTCTTCAAACCCGACCAGGTCCACCTCACCGCCGAGGGCTACACGATTCTGGCCGATGCGATCCAACCCTCCGTGACCGCCCTTCTGAAGCCCTGAGTCGCATACCGCATATGACCACCTTCACCAAGACCCTGCTCACCGGAGCGCTCTCCCTCGCCGTGACCCTCATGGCGACCGCCCAATCCTACTCGTGGAAACCGGTCCGTGTCGGCGGCGGCGGCGCCACCACCACCATCCAGGCCCACCCGCTGGTGAAGAATCTCTACTTCATCACCACCGACGTCGGCACGCCCTACCGTTGGAACGCCTCCGAACAGCGCTGGGAAGGTCTCCTCTACAAAAACGGCTTTAAAGGCTGGGAGAACCGCAGCGCCGCCGCCCGTCTCGCGTTCGATCCAAGCGACGCCACCGGCAACACGCTCTACGTGACCACCGGCGGCATGTGGTCCGTGGACGGCACCGTCCTCAAATCCGTCGATCGCGGCAACACGTGGGGCGATTGCCAGATCCGCCTCGATGTGAATCCCAACAAGGAGCAGGGCGCCGGCCAGCGCATCGCCGTGGATCCGAACAACAGCGCCGTCGTCTATGTCACCACGCGCGGCGCCAAGGACTCGAAAATCACCGAGACCAACGGCACCTTCAAGACCACCCGCGGCGGCGCGCCCGGCTCTTGGGAAAAAGTGAACGACCTCTGCGGCAACTTTGTCCTCTTCGACCCCAGCGGCGGCATGGTCGGCGGCGTAACCCGCACGATCTACATCGGCACTTCGCAGGGCGTGCAGCTAAGCACCGACGGCGGCGCGACGTTCACCCTCATGCCCGGCAGCCCACCCACCGCCACCCGCGTAAGCCTCCACTCCAGCGGCATCCTCTATGTGACGACCGGCAACCCGTGGACCGGCAAGCCCAACGGCGGCGTGTTCAAATGGAGCAACAACGCCTGGACCACCATCAGTCCGCCCACACCCGGCACCTACTCGGCCGTCGCCGTCAACCCGCAGAACAAAGACCAGGTCGTCGTCAGCAGTTGTTCATTTTCCCCGTATAAGTTCGACCACTACCGAAGCAAGGACGGCGGGGCGACCTGGACCCTCATGAACAAGGGCCACGACAAAACCGAAGCCCCGTGGTATGCTTCGGATATCGGCCAGGCCACCAGCACCTTCTGCTGGGATCCCTTCAAGCCGGCCACCGTCTGGTTCACCGATTTTTTCTTCGCCTACCAAACCAACGACGTGTGGGCCTCGCCTTCGGTCAGGTGGAAATCGCAATCCGCCGGCCACGAGGAAACCGTCGCCATCGGCAACCTGCTCTCCCCCGGCTCCGGCTCCAACGTCCTCCATTCCTCGGTCGCCGACATCGGCGGCTGGGACCACAAGTCCCTCGTCGATCCGCCCGCGGTGGGCATGATGAAGTTCTTCCCCCACATCTTCACCAAGACCATCAGCGGCAGCGGCAACATGACCGGCGTGGCCGTGCAGGAAACAAACCCGAACTTCATCGCCCGCGTCGGTCGCATCTCCTGGGACGGCGCCGCCTACTGCGGCTACTCCACCGACGGCGGAACCACCTACACCCTGTGGACCAGCCCGGCCGACGCCGCCGGCGGTCGCGTCGCCGTCTCCGCCACCAGCGAGACCATGGTCTGGGTCACCCAGCAAAACGGCTCCTACCGCTCCACCGATCGCGGCGCCACTTGGGCGCCCATCACCACGTTGCCGAAGGGCATCCTCATCGGCGGCAACAACGTTTTCTCCACCGGCCCGCGCTTCCCTCTGGCGGCCGACAAGGTGAACGGGAAAAAATTCTACGTTTACCACTACGGCCGCGTGCACGTGAGCAACGACGGCGGGGAGACCTTCTCCCTCGCCGCCTCCCTTCCCGGCTCCTATCCCACCGACCCTCTCACCATCGAAACCACGCCCGGCAAGGAGGGCGACGTCTGGATCGGCATGGCGAAACAAGGCCTGTTCCATTCCACCGATTCCGGCGCCACGTTCACCAAGATCGCCGGCATCGACAGCGCGGAGTTCCTGGCCGTGGGCAAAGCCTCGCCGTCCAATCCCGGAGTCCCCGCCGTCTACATCCTCGGCAAAAGGGGCGCGGTCGAGAAGAGCCTCTTCGGCTCCATCGACAACGGCGCCACCTGGACCGATCTCGGGCTCCCCGCCATCGGCAAGTCTCCGTTCTGCATGGCGGCCGACCGCCGCGCATTCGGCCGCGTTTATTTCGGCACCATGGGCAACGGCATCATGGTCGGAGAGAGCGATCCGTCCCTGAAGTAAACAACCCCGGGGCATTTTACAGACCATCTGTCTGCAACGTGGCCGCGAGCATGAGCGAGTGGTCGGACGTCCACTCGCTCACGCTCGCGGCCACAATTCCAAGCCGAAGCAAGCTTCAGGGGGATCGAACCCCAGCGCGAATCAACCTCACCGCTCATTCACGGGTCCGGCGCGAAACCGGCCCGGCGTGTTTCCGGTCAGCCGCCGGAACCACGCCACGAAATGGGCGTCGCTCTTGAAGCCCAGTTCGTAAGCCACCTGTTTCACCGGTATCTCCCTCTGCGCCAGCCGGCGCTTCGCATGCTCCAGGCGCCGACGCTCCCAATAACGCCACGGACTCAGCCCGAAGGCCTGCTCGAATTTCAGGTCCAAATGCCCCGGACTCAGCTTCGCCTCCGCGCGCAGCAACGCCTTGGGAAAACCCGCCGCCAGCGGGGCCTCATTGAGCCGGCGCACGACCCGCGTAAGCCGTTCGTCGTCGCTGCCGCCATACGCCGGCTGCCACCCGCGCTCACCCAGCACCTGGCACCAAGTCGCCAGCCAGTTCACAAAGAAAGCCTGCTGTCTCAAAAACTCCGGATATGCCGCCTGCTCGTGCGCATAACCGACCTTTGCATGGGGATGCTGCCGTCGCACCGCCTTCTCCAAAACCTCGGCCTGCCTCCGTAACGTCGGACAAAAACCGTCCGCAAACAGCTGGACTCCTGCCTTCCCGAAAAAATTATCCCCCGTCGGCCACTGGCAGAGAAAGTGAATCGAAAGGATGTGCGCGTCGTCGGTGATGTCTATGAGCCCCTTTTCTTGCTCGCCGATCAGCCACTGCCCCGGGCGCGCCTCGATCATTCCGGCCGTCCCCTCGAGCCTTACGCGACCGGCGCGAACATACCGCGCCCAGTAACCCGCCCGCCAGCTCGACGCGCGCAAATGCCGGTGCTCGGGCGCAACCGCCTGATCATAAATCCAAATCAATTCGGTTTTAAGGCTGGCCCATTCGTGCAGGGAAAGACGCTTCGGCTGTGCCATGACCATGATATTTTGATATTAGTGATGATAGTCTGAAATCGAGTTCTTTCGCAGTCCAACCAGTCATCCGGCAACGTGAGTCCCATGTCTACCCTCCCCTTTTCCCGTTCTCTTGAAGTCGACGCCAGCTGGGACGTCATCGTGGTCGGCGGCGGTCCCGCCGGTTGCACCGCCGCCGCCGCCGCGGCCCGCGCAGGCGCCCGCACGCTCCTGCTGGAGCAGACCCAGTCTCTCGGCGGCAGCGGGACCACCGCTCTCGTGCCCGCATGGTGTCCGTTCTCTGATCGCAAACAGATCATCTACCGCGGCTTCGCCGAAACGGTGCTCAACGCCTCCAAACGCGGCACTCCCCACGTGCCCGCCGGCCAGCTCGACTGGGTCCCCATCAATCCCGAGCAGCTCAAGCGCGTCTACGACGACCTGCTGGCCGAACACGGCGTCGAGGTGCTGTTCCAGAGCTTCCTCGCCGGCGTCGAACGCGCCCCGTCCGGAGAGGTCACCGCCATCGTCGTCGCGAGCAAGAGCGGACTGCGCGCGCTCAAGGCCCGCGTTTACATCGACTGCACCGGCGACGGCGATCTCGCCGCCTGGGCCGGCGCCGAATTCCAGAAGGGCGACGAGCAAGGCTCCCTCCAGCCCGGCACACTTTGCTTCGTGCTGAGCAACGTCAACGAAGCCGCGCTCGCCGCCCTTCCCGGCCGTCTTTACGGCGGCGATCCGCTCAGTCCGATCCACGCCATCATCGCCTCCGGCCGATATCCGGAAATCCCCGACACCCACCTGTGTCACAACAAAATCGGTCCCGGCACGCAGGGCTTCAACGCCGGGCACATGTTCTACGTGGACAACACCGACCCCGCCAGCGTCTCGCGCGCCGCCCGTGAAGGTCGCAAAATGGCCGACGCCTACCAACGCGCGCTCGCCGAGTTCGCGCCCGCGGCGTTCGGCGACTCGTTCCTCGTTTCCACGGGCACCCAGGTCGGCATCCGAGAAACGCGCCGCATCATCGGCGACTACATCCTCACGCTTGACGACTGGCTCACTCGCCGCGACTTCGACGACGAGATCTGCCGCAACGCCTACTTCATTGACCTGCACGCCACCGCCGAGGAGATGCGCGCCAAAAAGAAGGTGACCGTCCACCGCTTCGAACATTACAAGCCCGGCGAATCCCACGGCATTCCCTACCGCTGCCTCACCCCCAAGGGCTTGTCCAACGTCCTCGTCGCCGGCCGCAACATCTCTGTCGAGCGCGCCGTGCATGGCAGCATCCGCGTGATGCCCGTGTGCCTGTCCATGGGCGAAGCCGCCGGCCTCGCCGCCGCCATGGCCGCCAAGGCCCCGACCTCCGATGTCCACGCGGTGGACACGGCGCTCCTGCGCTCCCGCCTGCGCGAAGCCGGCGCCTACCTGCCCTGATTCTCGCGGATTGATCGAACAATCGCATGAGAAAAACGAAGTCCGGGCATGCCGGGCTTCGTATGGCGGCGGCCGTAGGGCATGCTTCCGCCTGTCGGCAACCCCTCAGCCCCATGATTATCCACCGCCTTTTCGAACGCCGTGCGTTCACGCTGATCGAACTGCTCTCCGTCATCGCCATCATCGGCGTCCTTGCCGCGATCCTGTTCCCGGCGCTGGGTAAGGTCCGGGAAAACGCCCGCACCTCGCAGTGCGTGTCAAACCTGCGCTCCTGGTATACCGGCACCACGCTCTATGTTGCGGACAACAAGGGCCGCCTGCCTGTGACCGATTACAAGATCGTCAACGTCAACGGAGCCAACCTTGCCTCCGACGCCTATCTTTATCTGAACCGCTACGTCGTCCCTGCCGGCAACCCCTGTTACACCTATGGCTACAATCAGACCATGCTGGCCGATTTTACCTGCCCGACGCGCACCGACGCCGGCAACAATCTCGTCTGGGCCGCCTACGCTTTCAACTACGCCCCGGGCGGCTTGATGGTCAGCTCCATCACCGAACCTTCCCGCCTGATCTGGGCCAACGAGGCCGCCGGCGGCGCGGGAGGCCAGCGTTGGGTTACCTCCGGCATGCTTGTCTCCACCTGCGTCAATCTCGGCGCCTCCAAGATCAAGCCCCACGGCACAAAAAACAACTTCCTCTATCTCGACGGCCACGTGGCCACGCAGCCGTTCAGCGCGGTCGTGAAGGCCGACTTCACCCGCGGCACCCCCTCCTACAACGCCGCCGACGAAACCATTCGCATGGCCAACTGATTCAGCTCAAGGCAGGCGGGCGGTCTTGACGGCCGTGGTGAGCCTCCGGTGCCAGGCGACGTCCCTCCACATCCCGCGAAACTGAGGACCGCAAAAATTGCTGGTCGCGATCGCCGCCCAGCGACCGGTGCCGACCGCCGTGAGCGTGCCGAGTTCGCAAAGCTCCTTCACCCACCCCCAGTCGAGCAGCGGCCAGTCCTTGTAATCCACAATGCCCCAGCACTCGGTCGTGATCAGCGCGCGTCCCTGCGCGCGACTCACCTCGGCGTAATCGTTGATGAGCCCGACCAGACCTTGATTCCAATGCTCGGCCCGCTCCCGGTAAACGCGCTCGGCGTTTTTCTGGATGTTGTAATAGCCCTTCGGATCAAGCAGCTCGAAGCCGTAGCCGACCTGCTCATAGAACGCGTTGCCATGCGCCTTGACCATCCAGAGATGCGGCTCGAAGAAATCGAGAAACCCAAGATCGTGCCGGGACGCGTGCCGCGGCTCCGGATTAAACGAGTAGGTCAAGGGCACCTTGGGAAAAGCCGCACGAACCAAAGCGATGCTTTCACGCATGTAGGCCAGCGAACGCTCGGTGTGCCAGCCGTCCCAGGTGAGCTCGGGCGGATCGTTCACAAACGCCGGCGCCCAATGCGCACCGGGCCATTCGTTGCAAAGATCCACGTAAAGCAACCCGTCCGCCAATCCCTCGGCCCGCAGCAGCTCCAGCGTGCGAATCCAAATCCGCGCCATGTCGGCGGCGGTCTTGAGGTTCATCCGCGTGTTCGCGGCGTCCTGCCGAAACCAGGACGACAGCGCCACCCGAATGCCGCGCGCGGCGCAGGCGCGGATGAACTCCGGCAGCGCGGGCCAGATGCGCACCCGCGTGGGCGCGGGACTCCCCCAATCCTGCACGGTCCAAAGCACCTCCAGATCCCACTCCTTGCACGCATCGGCGGCGAGCAGATGCGGATAGGCGTCAATGCGCACCGCATCATAACCGCGCTCGGCGAGCTCATCCAACGCCCGGTCCCAATCCTCGTAGCCGGCTCCGGGCCAGCGACGCTCCAACCACGAGAAGTCCCACATCGCGATCGCAAGCGGACGGCTCAGTCCGGACAGCGGCGCAAAAGGAGGGGTGGCGGCCATGGAAGCATTTGGGACTACTCGTCCAAAAACTCCACGACGAAGCTCGCCCATGCGTGGCACAGGCTGGAACGGGTGTTCCACTCCTCCCACCACGTGGTCGCGCCGCGCTCCAGCATGCCACTGTAAATCGGCAGCAACAGCTCGCGCGCCTCCTTCGCCATGCCGTATCGCTTCAGCGCGTGGCAGAAATAAAACATGCTCGCCGGCACGTTGCAGGGCAGGATGCGGCCCGTCTTCGTCGGCTCGTCGGTGATCGATGCGAAGATCGGCGTCATACGCTTGCCAAACGGGAACGGATACTCGTCGGGCAGGCAGGCCTTGAGCATCGCCTTCGCCTCCGCGTCCTCCAGCAGACCGTGAAACGCCGCGTAGCCCACCGTGATCTGGGTCATCCACGGCCACTCGGGCATGCGCAGTCTGGAGGCGAAAGCCTCTGCCGGCAGCGGCGCTGCCGGATCGCACACCCCATAAGCCGTCTCCTCCCACACCTGCGCCTGCGACCACGTCACGTCGCCCTTGCTCGATAGATAACACTCCCAATCAATACCGCTCCACTCGACTTCCAGATCGAGCTGGTGCCAGCGGTCATCCACCGGGGTGGCGAGTTCCATCGCTTGATAAACCGCCGAGCGTGTCCATGAGCCGCCTTCCTTGATGTCCGCCACCGGCACGCCGTCTATCCATGCCCGGCCACCGCCATGAACGGCGAGTCGCAACGGATGTTGCGGGTCCACTCGCCGAAACGAGACGCGCAGGCGGAAGCTCTTCCCTTTCCAGCGGTCGGTTTCCGCAGAATAATGATAAACCCACTGGCGATACGACTCGTGCTCCGGCGTAGAATCGGAATCCAGCAAACGTCCATCTCTCAAAAACACCTGTCTGAACGCCCCGCGCAACCGCGCCGCGATGGCGTCAAACTCCGCCGCGCGCCCCGGTTCGCCGCACGCGCGTAGCAGCGCGGCCAGCGAGCGATATCCGCCGTGGTAAACCGCGTTGAGTCCCGCGCAGCGCGGGAACTTCGGCAGCTCGAAGGTGTTGTCCAAAAAGATCCATCCCGGCACGTCCTTGAGCAGTCCGGCCTCATCCTCGTATTGCCGGTAAGCCATCACGCCCCTCTCGGCGAACGGCAGGTTTTTGCGCACCGTTTCCAGATCGCCGCTGAGTTCCAGGTAGCGCAACAGCAGGACCGCATAGGACATCGAAAAATCCGGTATGACCGTCATTCCCTCTGGCGACGGATAACACCCCCGCAGCAACCCCGTGGCATCGGCTCCGCGCGGAAACTGGTGGAGGAAGCGCCGGACCGGTTCCAGCGTGCCGAAGAGCAGCTGCATCGCGCCCATGTGGTGCTGGCAGTCGAGATACTGGGCCCGCTCCCTCCACGGGCAATCCGTGAGCAGATCCTCGGAGTTGAGTTCGATCGTCCGCGCAGAGACTTCGCGAATGCGCCGCTCCAGCTCCGGGCCGCCCGCCTTCCGCCACAGCGGCTCATACGGCCAGACGTGCTCAACCACCCGCAGACGCCGGATTTCGACCGGCGCATCCAGACGCAGAAACCGAAAGGCTCGCTTTTCATAGCTGCGCCACACGACCTCGCCGACGAAGACCTCAAGCCTGTCGGAATAGTTCATGCCTCCCTTCTCCGGAGTGACCCGCCCGTCGACCAGCGCCTCGGCGTAGGCGATGCCCAGCGAAACGGGCCCCTTCGCGCCCACGCCCAGCTCGACGTAGCCGCACACCTCCTGGCCCATGTCCACGAGCCAGCCGCCTTCATGGGGAACCTGCGACACCGGTTCGCGCACGGCCTCGCGCCATGCGGGCAGGTCGCGCGGCAACGCCCGCGGACGCTCCGCCCACGGATGGGCGGACACTTCACGAGCGCTGCCCCAATCCGCTTCCCTCACCAACAAATCAACATGCTCCGAAAATCCCAGGCAGCCGAAAAGCCGGTGCGCATCCTGCCGGTAGCGCATGACCCGCCGCGCCTGCCAGCCACCGACTTCTGAAAAATTGGCCGTCACCCTGCCGTCCTCTACACAACGCCCGGCCACCAGAATCGCAGGGGTTCCCGCCTGATAACTCTGCGAGTTTTGCCCCTGATGGTGCGCCAAGATCAGGAGTTCGTTGCGCCCCTCGACGAGGTGTGGACGAAGATCGATCGTATCGAAATAAAAAAAAGGCGGCACCTCGCGCGGCGGACCGGAATGCACAAGACGACCGTTGACCCAAAGTCGCAGTGACGTCTCCGCCGACAACTGAATCCACGCATCGGAAAGGCGGGGGCCCGCCTCAAGCTCGCGCCAAAACTCGACATAGGTGTTCGCGCCCGTGCAATCCAGAGCCCAAATCCAGCGGGCGTCCAAGGCCAGCCCATGATTGAGAAGCGTGGAACTCATCGGTGCATTCATGGAAAAACCGGCCGCACGCGGTGTGCGGCCGGTCGGTTGGATAACTATCCGCTGATTACTGCTTGATCTTGTGCAGCATCGTCTGACCGGACCACAGCTCGTTGGTCTTCGGGTTGAAGCGTAGCACACCGGGTTTGCGATGCATCAGGTTGCCCGTGAAATCCGACCAGGTGGCGCCGCCGTCGGTCGTCTTGAGAACATCGCCGTTGGAGCTGCCGTCCCAGGTGACCGCGGAGATCCACATGGTCTTGGGATCGCGCGAATCCGCCTCGATTCCCACGACCGAACGGCCGGTCAGCTTCGTGAGCTGTTTCCACGTTTTACCGTGATCCGTGCTGCGCCAGAGATTGTTGCCGCCGGCGTAGAGCGCGCCGTCCGCGCCCGCATAGACGTTGAAGAGATACTGGTCCTGCTTGAAGGCGTAGTTCCAGGAATCGCCGCCGTCCTCGCTGATGTAGACGCCGCCGTTGGCACCGAATCCGCCCCAGATGATACGCTTCGGATTCGTCGGATCGATCGCGAGACCGTAATACATGCGGCGGCTGCCGGGCTGGTTGGGCAGTTGCTTCCAGGTGTAGCCGCCATCCAGCGACTTGAATACGCCACCGCCGGACTTTCCGTCGGTGGGGTCGCCGTCGATGCCGAGATAAACCGTCATCGGATTGCTCGGATCGACCGCCAGCGCGCGCGGATAACCGCGGCCCCACATCGTGTTCGCCGTGATGCCGTAGGTCGGGAGACCCGCGGTCGTGGTCTTGTAGGTCTTTCCGCCGTCCTCGCTGATGGCGATCATCACCGAGTTTTTGCCGGTCCACGGACTCACCGTCGCGATGATACGATCCACACCGTTCACCTTGTTGACGGCCAGACGCCAGTTGTGACCGGCAAACTCGCCGTCGTATTTGAGCGGCCAGAGTTGTTTCCAGGTCTTGCCTTGGTCCGGGCTCATCAGCGTGCCTTCGTCCATCGCGCTCACATAGGTGTTGTCGCCGCTGAAGCGGATGTCGGTCTGCACCGTGATGTCGGCGCCCTTCACGCGCTCTTCCCACGTGCGGCCGCCGTCCGCGCTGTAGGCCGGACGCCAGTTCGCGCTGATGAAAATCTCCTTCGGATTGCGCGGATTGATCGTGAGGTTGGTCGGAGTGCTCAAGCCGGCCTTGGCGCCGTCGCCCGGCAGGGTGGGATTGATCGCCAGGTCGGTCTTGACCGAACGGGAGATGGTCCAGGTGGCGCCGGCGTCCGTCGAGTAGGCGAATTCACCGTTCCAGCCGTCGGCACCGATGATGTAAACATCGTTGGAGTTGGTCGTGCTGACCGCGACTTCGCGGGCCGAGAGTTTCGCCGGGAGCCCCGTGGAAACCTTCGTCCAGGTGGCGCCGCCGTCGGTCGACTTGTGGATGCCGTCCGTGGCGAACGCTCCGTAGATGACCGACGCGTTGGCCGGATCAAAAGCCGCGTGCATGGCCTTCTTCGGCGTGGACAGCGGACGCCAGGTCTCCCCCTTGTCGTCGCTCAACAGCAGACCGGTGTCGGAAGTGGCCGCGAGCACCTTGGAGGGATTGGAAGCGCAGACCACCACGCTGCTCGCCGCCCCGCCGGCCGCCGCTTCGCCGAGACGCACATTGCCGTAAAATTGCACTTTTTTGTCGGCGGCGAAGTCGCGCACCGTGAGCTTGGCCTCCTTGCCATCGGCTCCGCGCGCCACGAAAAAGATCCGGCCGATTTTCAAAACCGAAGCCGTGTCGGGCGCCGAGACGCGCGACAGATCCATGCGCGTGATCGCGGCCCAGTCGGGCGACTTGGGAGCGGCCGCCGCCAGGTCGGGCGACTTCTTGGCGAACTCCGGATCGATCACGAAATCCGCCGAGGTATAAACGACATCGTGCGCCGCCGCATCGGCGAAAATATCGAGGATGTTGCGACTGCGATAAGAAACTCCCGTGGCCGTCTTCAGGTTGAGGAACGCGCGCTCGGGGGCCGAACCGTCGCCCTTGAGCGTGAAGCCGATGCCGGTCGCGCCGGTCGCGTCCTTGGGGAACTCCAACGGCGACCAGATACCGCCGAAATACAGACCGTTGGCCTTTCCGAACTGCACGCGCATGCCGTTGAACGTGTCGATTTCGGCGCCCTTCTGATACACGACACGCCAGGTCATGGCACCGTCGGTGCTCTTGTAAACTTTGCCACCGGGGCTCGCCGCATAGACGATGTTGCTGTCCGTCGGATCCGACGCGACCGAGCGCACGCTCGTGCCGCGCTCCGAGGTGATGCGCAGGCCTTTCTTTTCGGTTCCCGGAATGAACTTCCAGGACTCGCCGCCGTCGGTGCTCTTGTGCAGACCTCCCTCGGTTCCGGCGTAGACGACGTCGGGGTTCTTCAGGTCCACCGCCAGCGAATACATGGCATAGTCGACGAGTCCTTTGTTCACCATGCGGAAGGTTTTTCCGTGGTCGGTCGATTTGGCCACGCCGGCCACGTCCATACCGAGAAACAACACGCCGTCGCGTGTCGGGTGAAAGGCCGCGGAATAATAAAACCCGCCGCCGCTCCAGCCGGTGGGCGTCCAGGCAGGCGTGGCGTTTTCGGCGGTCGGCGCGGCGCGCATCACGGGCGCCAGCAGGGATGCGGATACGCACAACGTGAGGGCGGCTCGCCATACGCTTCGGAAGGTTTGGGGATCGGGGGAGGACATGCGGTGGGTTTTCATGGTTATGGTTTCAGTGTGAAGATCGGGAGAAATCAGCTCGGCTTCAGTCGGCCGCTGTCAGGACAATTTCGGTGCCGGGCAACGCCTCGTAGCGCACCTCGGCCGCCTGCACCGGCATGACGGAGGTTTCCTTGCCTTGCGTCACGCGGCAGCGTTTCCACGCGGCGTCGACGCGTGTGACCAGCGTCAGCGGTTGGTCGTAAAGCGCGGGATCGACGGAGCAATCAAGGGCGAGGCGGATCTCTTTTGAACCGGTCTTGAGCACGCGTGTCCTGGCCGCGTCGCGCCCGGTCTCATACTTGTATTGCGAAATAGGATCGGTGATCCACACCTCGGACCGTCGTGTCTCCAAGCCATCGAGCAGGGCGACAAACTGGGCTCCGTCGAACGACAGCCAGTCGCCGCCGACGCCGTGGAAGATCACGTATTCGCTCGATCCGGCCGCGACCGCCTTGTCCACGGCCTTCAGGATGTCGGCCCCAGTCTTGAAATGGATGCCGCCTCCGTGCCCCTGAAACGGCGGACGGATGACCAGGTTGTGTTTGGCGGCGATCGCCTTGATCTCGTCCGAAGTGGTCGCGTGTTTCGCGCCTCCGGGAGTCGCATAGGAAATCAGACGCGGATTCTTGCCGGGCATGAGTCGCAGGATGAACTCGTTGCAGCCGACGATTTCCTCCTCAGCATTCGCCGCATCGGTGAAGGCCCTGTGGTTAAGCGTGTGGTTGCCATACACCACGTAGGGCGAGGCCGGCGCCTCTTTCTCCCAGAACGCCGCGCGCGCGAGCCGCTCGGGCTTGTTCGGGACGACATAAAACGTGCCGGTCATCTTCCGTTTTTGCAGCTCGGGATAGACGTTGGTGACGTGGCTCGGGCAGCAGTCGTCAAACATCATCATGAACGCCGCCTTCTTGTCGTCCTTCCACTGGGCGATCCGCGTGTCGCCGGGAGCCGGCGAAGCCGGTTGCGCCCATGTCCGGTCCGGAATCGCCAGCAGACAGGCAAGGACGGCAAAACGAAAAGCAGCGGGTGGGTTTTTGATCATTTCGGGGTGTTCCGGAGCGGACGTCCGTCAGGGACGGCAACTGCATGGTCAGGGGAGACCGAGTCCTCCGAAGCTTCCCCTCCATCTGCCCAACGCGAACAGATTCAAATCAACCGGGGTGTTTATTCATAATTTTGTTCAAACATTGCCCCTGTAGTCTGCTGCCGGCGACCGGCCTCTTCATTGTTTGAACATTCACCTGTGCTTTTGAGCAGGACGCCCTCTCCACATTTGCACGGGGCTCCCTTAGGCGGCTTTACAGATTGATGCCCCGAACCTTCTGAGCGCGCCAAAAACAGGCCTCTTTGCGGAGTGGATCATCCCCGACCGGATTTCACCACTTACACCGCACGAACGCTCATGGCAGGCATCACCCACGACCTCCTCCTTTTCAGCACCATTCGATGAACACCCTTCCCTGTCTCTCCCTCTACAACCATCCCGCCGCCCAGCCGCGATCCACCGTGTTCGAACTCCGGGTCAATGGCGAAAAGGTTGACGCCCTCCTCGCCGAAAAGGCCGACTTCGCCCTCTTCGAATGCGCCGGTCCGGTGGAAATCATTGTCACCGCCTCCGACGACGCCGAGGGAGCCGTCGTCAAGCCGCTGTCGCGCGGCATCGTGCCCGTGATCAGCGGCCGGTCCGTCCGCTTTCAAATCGCCGGCCCTCAGTTTCTCTGCGTCGACTTCCCCGGGCTGAAACCGTTTTTCATCTACGCCAACGCGCCCGAGGAGGAAAAACCCTCCCGCGACGATCCGTCGGTCCGTTACTACGCCGCCGGGCGGATCTATCAGGTCGGGCAACTCGAGCTCAAAACCGGCGAAACCCTCTATATCGAGGCCGGCGCCGTGGTGCGCGGCAATGTTGTCTGCTCCGACGCCCGCGACGTGACCATCTGCGGCCAGGGCATCCTCGACGGCAGCTGCTACGATTTCTCCCAACAACAGCACATCCACTCCATCGTCTTCCAAAACTGCAAAAACGTGGAAGTGCGCGACATCGTCATGATCGAGCCGACCTCGTGGATGCTGGTGCTGGCCTGCTCCAGCGACATCCACGTCCACGGACTCAAACAGATCGGCTCCTGCATGTCTTCGGACGGCATAGACATCTGCGGCTCAAAAAACGTGCTCGTTGAAAACTGCTGCCTGCGCAACGACGACGACAACATCGCGATCAAATCCGTAACTTCGTCGAGCAACAGAATCTGGGAGGGCAACGTGGAAAACGTGGTCGTCCGCCGCTGCGTGTTCTTCAACGGCCAGCCCGGCAACGTCATGGAAATCGGCTACGAGCTGCGCGCCGGTCATGTCCGCGACATCGTTTTCGAGGACATCGACGTCATCTACGCCCACGGCGACGGCGCCGTTTTCTCCATCCACAACGGCGACCGCGCCATCGTCGAAAATGTGCGCTGGGAAAACATACGCGTGGAGCACTACTGGGACAAACTCGTGGATTTTCGCGTGGTCTTCTCGCGCTACAACAGGGACGCGCGCCGCGGCCTGATCCGTAACATCCACCTGAAAAACATCCACGTCGCCCACTCCCTCTTCAACCCCGGCTGCTCCATCTCGCTGATCAGCGGCTTCAGCGCCGACCAGCCAGTGCGCGACATCATGATCGAGGACTTTTACCTGAACGACAAAAAAGTGCTCAACGCCGACGACCTCGAACTGCATACGCGCAACGCCGAAGCCGTCCGTTTTCTCTAGGCCGACGCGGCCCCCGAGCCGCCGCCCCCCACACACCCTCTTCTGTTACCCTCCATGCTCCCACCCCGTTTTCCCCACCTGCGTGCCGTGCTTGCGCTCACGGCCCTTGTTTTCGCGGGAACGCTCCACGCCGCCACCGCGCTGAAGCCCAACTTCCTGTTCGCCGACAACATGGTCCTCCAGCGCGACCGCGAGGTCCCCGTCTGGGGCGAGGCCGCCGCCGGCGCGCAGATCCGCGTCACCTTCCTCGGCAAATCCGCCGCCGTCACCGCCGGTCTCGACGGCAAATGGTCCGTCAAGGTCGGCCCCTTCCCCGCCGGCGGCCCGCACGAACTCGTCATCGAATCGCCCTCCGAAAAACAAATCGTCAAAAATGTCCTCGTCGGCGACGTCTGGTTCTGCTCCGGCCAGTCCAACATGTGGTGGTCCGTCGCCCGCTCCAAGGACGGTTCCAAGGAAATCCCCCTCGCCAACCACCCGAAGCTCCGCCTCATCACGATTCCCCAGCGCGGGGCCTCCACGCCCCTGAACGACCTCAAAGGCGTAAAGTGGTCCGAATGCACGCCCGAAACCGTGAAGGATTTTTCCGCCATCGCCTACTACTTCGGCCGCGGCCTCCTTCAGCACAACGACGTGCCCGTCGCCCTCATCAACTCCTCCTGGGGCGGCTCCGCGATCCAATCCTGGACCAGCCTCGCCTCGCTTGAAACCAATCCCGACCTCGTCGGCATCACCGCGCCTTATTATTCGACCGTCCGCCGCTTCGAGAAAGATCTCGCCGCCGGCATCGTGGACGAACGCGATTCCTACCTGGACAAAGGGCCTCTTCCCTCCGAGCGCGGCTGGGAGGCTCCCGGCTACGACGACTCCGCCTGGAAGGAATGGGCCCAGCCCGGCGACTTCGGCATGTGGGGTAAACCCGAATACACCCAGGGCGGCATCTGGTTCCGCCGCACGGTGGAAGTCCCGGAATCATGGACCGGCAAGGATCTCATCCTGGGTCTCGGCGACATCGGCAACTACGACATCACCTTCGTCAACGGCGTCGAAGTCGGCCGCACGGACAAGGCCGCGCTCACCGCCAAGGCCCCCGCCCGCCGCGAATACCCCGTCCCCGCCGGGCTCCTCAAACCCGGACGCGCCGTCGTCGCCGTGCGCACCTTCAACAACATCGGCGCAGGTGGCATCCGAGGCTTCCCCGACTGGCAGAAACGCCCCATCGGCTTCTCCGAACCCAAGAAGACCAAGGAAGTCCTCTCCCTCAACGGCCCCTGGAAATACAAACTCGGCAATCCACTCTCACCGCGAGGCATCACCGCCGATACGCTAACCCACAAGCTCCCCACCGGCCTCTTCAACGCCATGGTGTCGCCCGTTATCCCCTTCGCCATCCGCGGCGTCGCCTGGTATCAGGGAGAACAAAACACTTCCAACGCCTGGGAATACCGCGCGCAGTTCCCGCTCATGATCCGATCCTGGCGCGAAGCCTGGGGCGAGGAAATCCCCTTCCTCTACGTCCAGCTTCCCGGCCTCGGCGCCGTGTCGAAAAACCCGACCGACGACTCCCAATACAACGAATCGTGGAACGAGCTGCGCGACGCCCAATGGCGCGGACTCGACGAGCCCCGCACCGCCATGGTCGCCGCGATCGACCTCGGCGACGGCAACATCCACCCCGCCAACAAACAGGACGTCGGCGCCCGCCTCGCCCTCGCCGCCCGCGCCGTCGCCCTCGGAGAAAAGATCGAATACTCCGGCCCGCTCTACGCCGGCATGAAAATCGAAGGCTCGAAGATCCGCGTTAAATTCACCCACACCGGCGCCGGCCTCGTCGCCAAGGATGCTCCCGATGGCGCACTCGCCCGCTTCGCCGTCGCCGGGGCCGACCGCAAATACGTCTGGGCCGAGGCCCGCATCGACGGCGATACCGTCGTCGTCTGGAACGACACCGTCCCCGCCCCCGTCGCCGTCAACTACGCCTGGGCGATCAATCCCGTCGGCGGCAACCTCTACAACAAAGACGGCCTCCCCGCCGCCCCCTTCCGCTCCGACGACTGGCCCATGCGCACCCTCGGCAAAAAAGCCCCTTACTAGCTCCTAGACACTAGCAACTAGCCGCTAGCCACCCATCCATGTTCCCCTCTCCCCGCTCCCTTCTCCTCGCCCTCACGCTGGCGCTCCTCGTCTCCGCCCGCGCCGCCGACCTCGACCTGGGCGGTGGCGTCCAGCTCAAGCTAGCCCCCGTCCCCGCCGGAAAATTCCTCATGGGCAGTCCCAAGGGTGACGCCGGCGCAGCCTACAACGAGTCCGACCGCCTCAAACAAAAAGACTACTACCAGCACGAGGTCACCCTCACCCGCGACTTCCTCATCGGCGCCACCGAAGTCACGCAGGCTCAATACCGCCTGATCACCGGCCTGAATCCCAGCGTCTTCAAGGGCGACACCCTGCCCGTGGACAACATCTCGTGGAACGACGCGGTGAAATTCTGTGAACTCATCTCCGCCAAGACCGGAAAAACCGTGCGCCTCCCCACCGAGGCCGAATGGGAATACGCCTGCCGCGCCGGCACGATCACGCGTTATTATTTTGGCGACGATCCCGATCACACCACGCTTGCCGATCACGCTTGGTATGAGTCCAACAGCACCCGCGAAACGCACCCCGTCGGCCAAAAGAAACCCAATGCATGGGGACTCCACGACATGGGCGGCAACGTCTGGGAATGGTGCTCGGACGTTTTTAAAGGCCCCTACAAAGACAAGACCGTGACCGATCCGAAAGGTCCGCCAACCGGCGAAATCAAGGTTCTGCGCGGCGGCTGCTGGGAAACCGGCCCGCTAAGCTGTCGCAGCGCCAACCGCGGCGGCATCATCGCAAGCCGCGCGACCAGCCGCTTCGGCTTTCGCATCATTGTGGAAGTGAAGTAAGTCTTCTCGGGGCAAGCCACAAAGCCTTTGACAGACCATCTGTCTGCAATGTGGCCGCGAGCGTGAGCGAGTGGTCGGACATCCACTCGCTCACGCTCGCGGCCACATCCAAGCCGAAGCACGCTGCTTTCGGGGTAAAGATCCTCGGGGCGAGCCCCGAGCCATTTCCGGAAATTATAGGAGCGGCTTTACGCCGCGATGCCGCGCTGAATTCACCCGTGAGTTCTACTGCTTGATCTTAAACAACGGCACGCTGCCGGACCAGAGTTCGTTGGTGACGGGATTAAAACGCAGGACCAGCGGCTTTTTGTAGGGCAGGTCTCCCGTGATCTCGGTCCAGGTGACGCCGCCGTCGGTCGTCTTGAAGACGCCGCCGTCGTCACTGTCATCCCACGTGATCGCCGAAATCCACATCGTCTTCGTGTCGCGCGGATCGACCTCCATCCCGACCACCGAACGCTTGCCGGTAAACTTGGTCAACTGGGTCCAGGTCGTGCCGTGGTCCGTGCTGCGCCAGAGATTTTTGCCTCCGCAATAAACCTCGCCCGTCTTGGCCACCAGCACATTGAACGCCCAGGCTTCCCGGTTGAAAACGTTCTGCCAGGTGGCGCCTCCATCCTGGCTCCGGTATACGCCGCCTTTCGTGCCGCAAGCCCCCCAGAACACTCGCTTGGAATCCGTCGGATCGACCGCCAGGCCGTAGAACATGCGGCGGCTGCCGGGCTGGTTGGGTGACGGTGTCCACGTGTGCCCGCCATCGGCGGATTTAAAAACGCCGCCGCCGGATTTCCCGTCCTCGGCGTCACCGTCGATGCCCATATAAACGACCTTGGGGTTGTTTGGGTCCACCGCCAGAGCCCGGGCAAAGCCCTGACCCCACATGGTGTTTTTCCTGAGCGTGTAGTCAGGCAGGCCGGTCGTGACGACCTCATGGGTCTTCCCGCCGTCCTCGCTCACGATGGCCTTGTTGGGGAAGCGTGGATTCCAAGGGGTCTGCGTGCCAATGATGCGGTCAGCGCCGTTCACGTTGTCCACTGCGATGCGCCACGCGTGACCGGACATTTGATCGGCGTATTTGAGCGGCCAAAGCTGCCGCCAATCCTTGCCGTTGTTCTCGCTGACAAACGCGCCTTCGTCCATCACGGTCACATACGTGCGGTTTCCGCTGAAACGGATGTCCGTGATCACGCTGATGTCGGCCCCATTGTCGCACTCGGCCCAGGTGAGGCCGCCGTCCTCGCTCATGCAGGGGCGCCAGTTGGCGCTCATCAAGAGCTGCTTTGGGTTGCGCGGGTTGACGGCAAGGTTGGTGAGCTTGCTCATGAAAACCTCCTTGATGAGGCCCCTCGCCGAAGTGATGGTCGGATTGGTCGGCGCGACGGTCATGCCAGCGCAGCCCGTCCAGCTCTTGCCGGCGTCGGTGGAACGAAAAAACGATGCATTCCAACCGGAATCGCCGATCACATAAACGATCTGCGAATCCACCGGATTCACCAGCACCTGCCTCACGGAAAACTTGGGGCCGAAAGGTCCGGTGATGTTGCTCCATGTCTTGCCCGAGTCCGTCGATTTCCACACGCCGTCGGCCCAGAACGAGCCGTAGACGATGGCCGGGTTGGCCGGATCGATGGACACGCTGGAGGCGCGTTTAGGCGTATCGAGGGACCGCCAGGTGCCGCCGGCGTCCTCGCTGAGCACCAGCCCCGCGTCGGCGGTCGCGGCCATGACCATCGCCGGTTTTTTGACGGCCACGTCCACGCTGTAAACGCTCCCGCCCAACGCATCGCCGGCACGCACGTTTCCGTAGGTTTGCACGGCCTTGTCGGCGGTGAAATCACGGGCCTTTACCAGCACCGGGGCCTGAGCCGTGCCGGTCCGTCCGTCAGGTGCACGAGTGGCCGCGAAGCTGATTTCTTTGAAACGAGTGACGTAAGCCGTCGTGGAAAGCGCCCCGATGACGGAAAAATCCATGCGGTTGACCGCGCCCCAGTCGGGAGTCGGCGGCGCGGATTTGGCCTGATCGGGATTCTTTTTGACGTAGGCGTCGGAGATCGAGAAGTCGCCCGGGGTCAGAAACACATTTTTCCAGGCGTCGCCCCCAAACTGGTCACTGAGGTTTTTGCTGACATACGCGGCGCCCGTGCTGGTGGTGAGCGTCACGAATGCGCGCTGGGGGACCTGCATGCCGCCGTTGAAAGAAAAACCCATGCCCACGCAGTCCGCCGGCTTCAGGCCGGCGGGAATCGCGAGCGGAAGCCATATGCCGCCGAAGCCCGCGTTGCCGGCGCGTCCGAACTGAACTCGCAAAACTCCGACGGGCTCCGCCTCCGTCGAGGGATGGTATGACACTTTCCAGGTCTGCGCGCCGTCGGTGCTCTTGTAGACATTTCCGCCGGGGCTTCCCGCGTAGACGATGTTGCCGTTGGTCGGATCGACGACGATCGGCTGGATGCTCAGGTCGCGTTCACCGGTGATGCGCAGGTCGGCCTTTCCCGTTTTATCGATGAAGCGCCATGATTCGCCGGCGTCGGTGCTCTTGAGCAAGCCGCCCACGGTGGATGCATACACGGTGTCGGGGTTCATGCGATCCACGGCGACGGAATGCACGATGTAGTGGGTCATCCCCTTGGTGCTGATGCGCCAGTTGCGACCGTGGTCTTCGCTCTTATACATGCCGGTCACGTTGCCACCGAGATAGACCACGCCGTCCTTGGTCGGGTGAAAGGCGGCGCCGAAGTAAAACCCGCCGCCACCCCAGCCGCATGGCTCCCACTGGGGCGTGGCCGGCGCGGCCTTGGCGTGATTGCTCGCGAAGGCGAGCAGAGCGGGTAGCAGGAGGGTCGCCGGGATAATACGTTTCAGGGAGCTCATGTTATTATTTCCAAAAAGAGGAAGGCTGCGGGACTTTTCCCCGCAGCCTTCCGGGTTGATCATCAATGCCACTCAAAGACGCCGCGCCCATTGAAGCCGATGAAGACCTTTCCGTAATTTTGACGGTCGCCAGAGAGCACTTCCAGCGAAGCGATACTGGGGACGTCGGCGAGTTTGGTCCAGTTGGCGCCGTAGTCATCGGAGCGATAAATGCCCAAGACGCCGCCCACATAGCCGTTGATGAATACGGTGTAGCCGGAACCGGAGAGTGCCTTGCCGAACGTGACCTGCTTCACGGCACGGACGTTGGCGAGCTTGGTTCCCCAATTGGCGGCCCCGTCGGTCGAGCGCCAGAGACCTCCAGCCGTCATGGTCGTCACGCCATCGTCGCACAACCATACATCACCACCCGTCGGATACGCGGTGGTCGGCGGAGCCGCGACGATCTGACAACGATAGACGTTGGAGCTACCGCCGCTGGCCGTGCCTACTTGGGCAAACGTGGCTCCGCCATCCGAGCTGCGATAGACGTAATGGTTGCCGCCGCCGCCCGCGTTGAATTTGGCGATGTAGAAGTTCCCGTTCACCCGGTCCGCCGCCAGCTGCTGGATGAGCACCGAGGGATCGAAACGGTTCTTCATCATCGAGGTGGGCGAACCCGTGCTGGCGGTCCAGGTCACACCACGATCCCTGCTGTAGCGCGCGACATTGCTCGTGACCTCCGGCAGCCAGACAAGGTAGTTGGAATTGGTGGACGAAACGGCTACCCGGCCTCCTTTCATATTGGTCGCACCATCATAATACTTCGGGTTATAGACCGGGTCGGCGTTGGTGATGCTGTCGTGGCTCGCCAGGGTCTCGGGGCGGTTGTTCCAAGTGAGCTCGCCGGCGGGCAGATTGTCGGTGCCGCCGTCGCCCTCGACCCAGTTGGTGATCGTGCTGGCATACACGCCGACCTCATACGCGGTCGTGTTGGCGGCGGCCAGGCGGTCCAGCTTCAACTCGGCCGTGGTGATCGTGCCCACGCTGCTCAGATCGAACTTCAGGTAGATCCAGCGCTTGTCGGTCGCTGCATTGTTTTTGTTGGAAACGGCCAGGCTGACGTTCACGCCATAGTTGGTGGCCGCCGTCGCCGTCGCCGCAGCGACGTAGCTGTCGGCCGTCGCATTCAGGGTGGTCGTTCCGTTGATCACCAGACGCGGCCAGTTGGCGCTGGACGCCGCCTCGCGGGAGTGGAAAGACAGCACGTTCGGGGACTCGTTGCGTTGCGCGCAAAGAACCAAGGTGATCGCATTGACGGGTTTGGCTTTCTGCGCGGCGATATAAGTGCCAACGTCCCACGTCTCCACGCCGGCGGTGGCGCTGTTGGTCACCGTCTTGCCGGCGGCCTGACCGAAGACCATCCAACTCAATCCGCCATCGAGAGAGACTCCACCGGAGCCCGCGCTGCCATCAGTCTTCTCCCATGCTCCCGCCCATATATTGGAATTGCTCTCGCAAAAATCCAGGCTGGTGCGGTTTCCGGTGAGAGGGTTGGTGAAGACCACAGGCCGCTGGGTAGTGTCCGTCGCGTAACGATAACCGTTCACATCCGCCACACCGGTCAGCAGTCTCGCTCCGGTGGGGGCGTTCTTCACCGCCATGACCACGGTCTCCTCCAGGTTTTTCTCCAGACTGTTCCAGAAGGCCCCGTTGGTGGTGCCCAGATCCTGCGCATTCAAGGTGCGCAAGACGCCATAGATATCGCAGGACCAAAGCGTGTTAGGATTCAGGGGATCGATCAGGATGTCGGACACTGCGGCAAACCAGTAGGGCATCAGGCTCGGCGTGCCATCGGGTTCGGTGCGAGCGTAGTTAAGGTTGTTGAAATTCGCCAGCTGAGCAGCGGACCATGACGAACCGCCGTTCGTCGAGCGCCACATCCGGCCAAACGCACTGTTGTCCGCCTTGTATTGGGCGACACAGACGATGTCCCCGCTGACATCGGTGTAAACGGAAACGCCGCGATACTCGATTCCCGCCAGCGGAGTGATCGCCGAGATCGTGCCGCCACGCGGAAGTTTTCCAACCATTGCGTTTTGGGTGATGTAAAGAGTGCCACCACTGGAAATCTTGGCACGCACCGGCACCGTCATCGCCGTCCCGCCTACCTTGGTCCACGAGATGCCATCAGGGCTCTTATAAACGCCACCGGTCGTGCCCACGGAATCGTAAACACCCGCATAGACGGTGGTGCTCGTCCCGTTCTTGTCGCACACGACAAAGGTCACGCCGATATTGTCGGTGTTGGCCGGCACCGCGCCAAATGGCACCTGCGTCGATGAGATCTGCGTCCAAGCCCACGTCCCCGCAGTGTTGACTCCCTTATATAGTCCGCTGCGACTGGAACCAAACCACACAATGTTGGGGTTGTTGGGATCCACCGCCATGCGTTCGCCGGCAACGTTCACCGGCTTGTTGTTGGAATCCATCGCGATGGGATTGGATGGGTTGATGCGAGTCCAGGTGCCACCCTTGTCGCCCGAGGAATAGATGCCGTTCCCCGTGGGATCGCCGACAGCCGCATATATCTTATTGGAGTTGGAGGGATCGACCGCCATCGCCGCAACACCGATCAGGCGATAGGCATCGACCTGGGTCAGAGGAACCAGCGTATCGGTGATATGCACCCAGCTGCCTGCCCCCGCATTCCAGCGGTAGGCCCCGCCCATATCCGTGCGGGCATAAATATCTCCATCCGGGGACGAAATGAAACCGGTCACCTTCCCGCCGCCGCCCAACGGAACCTCACCCCAGGCTTGGGGTGCGTCAACGGTGCTATAGGTCAGCGTAGGCCAGTAATTCGCGCCTCCCGAATACTCTTTGCTGTATATCTTGTAGCGCACGGTTCCGATCAGCCCGGCCACATCGGGACTGACCCGGAAGAAAACATACTGCCCGGCGCCGGAGCCGCCCGCGTAGGCGGCGTTAAGATAGTCGGTGAGAGCCGCCGCCGTGGTCGTAAAGGGCCCGCTGACATTGGCCGTGGTGAGAAAATTATCCTGCACTAAAACCTTGGGAAAAGCGTCCAAGGCTCCGGCATAGCAATCGCTCGCGAACACGGCGGGGCTCGCCGACGCGCCCAGGCCGTAGAGATCGGCGTTGAACGTCGGCGTGCCGTCACGACCTTGAAGATAGAGTTTGAGACTGGCCGCCGAAAATTCCTTGCCGGCGGGCAGTGTGGGCAACTGGAACACGACCACCGGATTCAGGACGGTCGAACCCGAATAACCGCTCAGCATCGGGTTCACATCGGTCACGCCGCCCGCACTGGTGACCTGCCGGTCGTCGAGCAGACCGTAGATGGTTGCGGCGTGGACCGAGGCCGTGACAAACGCAGCCATCAGCATACTGGAGATTGCTTGAGACAAACGGACGTGAAGGCCCGAAACGAGATAACGAAACGCTATACTTTGGGGTGCTATTTTCATGGGGTATGTGGGGGCTAAAATCAGTCAAATGATACGGGCTCAGACTTGCCTGCCGTATATCGAAAAACGGAACTCGGTCGCAGCGTATGGCTGCGCTTTTACCGATAAAAAATCACCCTGCGCGGCGACGATGAACAATGACGCCGATGAGAACCAAAGCCCCTAGAATGGCGGCATAGGTCGAAGGCTCGGGAATGGCGGCGAACGACACAAAACCGCTGCCATCAAGCGAGGCGGTATAGCCGGCCAACAAAATCGAAGCCAGTTGGCCAGACGTGAGGGTGGATGAGGATGAGCCGAACTTGAGGGAATCGGTGCCGATGTCGAAATTCAGCAACGTGAGCATGCCGGTCCAGACGATGGAATGGCTGTCGGAGAATACCAGGGCGGACGTGCCCGATCCGAAATCGAAGGTCGAGCTGCTGTTAAGCGTGAGCGTGCCCAGCGTTTCGCTGAACCCGGCGGTCGCCAGCGTGCCGCCGCCAAGGGCCAGATTGCTGGTGTTGGCGATGCGTTCGGCGGCGCCGAGCGCCAGTGTGCCGCCGTTGATGGTGGTGGCGCCGGTATAAGTGCTGGCCCCGGAGAGCGTCTGGGTGCCGGTGCCAACCTTGGTGAATCCGCCGGAGCCGGAAATGATGCCGGAATAGGAGGTGCTGGTGTCGTCCCCGCCGGTGGTCAGGGTTCCCGAACCAAGGGTCACTTGGCCGTTTGTCGTCGTGACGGCGCCGGAAAGGGACCCAATCGAGTTGCTGAATCCGTTTAGGTCCAGCTTCGCGGTGGAGGCATTCGTAATCACCACCGCCGAGTTATTTCCAAAGGCAGTGGTTGAACCCGCCCGCAAGACACCTGACGTGATCCCCGTGGACCCAGTATAGGTGTTCGTCCCAGAAAGAATGGTCACACCGGTCCCACCGGCCTGCACGTTAACTCCTCCAGCACCGATGATATTACCCGCAATCGTCGCGGTCACGCCGCTGCTCGGCTTGAGATAAATACCACCACTGGACACCGTGATGTTCCGATTCGCGTTCAAGGTCATTGTGGCGGTGAACGTGATCGCGTTGTTGTTGGTCAGGGTGATGTCGTTGGTGCCCGTGCCGTTACCGCCGCCCAATTGGCCGTCCGAAGAAATGCTCAGGGCGCTGGCCGAGGAGGCCCCAGACAAGACCCAGTTGCCGGTAAACGCGCTGTTATCGGCACCGCTGATGGTCAGAGTGCTGGTGCCGCCAGTTTTGGTAATAGCTGCCGATCCGCTGAGGTTGCCACTGAGGTTGACACCAGTTGTAGCACCGACGGTTCCGAGGGCGAAGGTGGTGGCGCTCGCAATTGTCATGGGACCCGAAAGGATGTTCGTAGTACCGGAACTGTTCGTCACGGTCGCATTCCCCGAGGCGACCTGAAAGGTGAGACTGCCGGACGTCCCTGCGGCAATGGTCACGGCGCTGTCTCCGGATGCTCCCGTATCGTTAAACGTGAGCGAACCCACGGTGATCGCCTGATTCAGGTTGATCGTCTGGGCACCGAGAATATCCAGGGCGATGTTCGCCGTGTCGCCGACCGCGTTGGGAAATCCGCTGGTCCAGTTGCTGGTCGCTTCGTCCCAGTTGAAGGTTCCGGTTGCAGTCGGGGTCCAAGTATAAGCGGCAGCCATCGCGGATACGGAAGACAAGGCGACAAGGCCAAGGGCCATCAACAGGGGACGTGCGGGGATATTCATGGTATTATGCGTTGAGCGAATTCAGGAATGGCGCCACGGAGAGGTGCGCGCCGGCCTGGGGTTTTCCGTAGCAAACCGCAGCTTGGCAGTCCTCGCGAAACGGGCGTCACTTTATGTGTAAAGCCAGACGTCAGACGCAGCGGGCCGGCACGGAGGCTTCCACGTTCCACGGAGTGCCGTAATCGGGCGGCTGATCCATGTAATCCACCTGTGTTCTCACCCACTCTCCGGGGATGGCGGCCACGTTGACCCCACGCTTCACCGCCTCGGCGGCTGCGATGCCCGCCGCCTCTCCCACGCCGTGCATCGTCGCCATTACCCGCACCGCCGCCGCCGCCTCGTGCGTCGCCGAGAGCGCACGGCAAGCTACGATCAGGTTTGGGCAACTCGCGTTGATAAGACTGCGATAGGGCACCTCGTAATAATCACCCGGCGGCGGACCAAAGCCCGCCTGCACCTCGCCCTTCCCCCCTGCCTTCTGATGCGGATCCTGCGCGCCGGCTGGATTGTGGATATCGATGAAGTAACGCGACCGCGTGATCCCGTCCGGAAATTTCCGGGCCGTCACGATGTCTTCCATCGTCATTGTATACAGGCCGTGGATGTGCCGCGTCTCGCGCACGCCCACCTGGCAGGCAATCTTCTCCACAAAAGCCTCGCGAAACCATGGCACGGTCTTCACCAGCCAGTCCCCCATCACATACGCCTGCCTGCGTCCCTCGATCTCCGCCTTCGTCAAATCCTCCGGCGAAAGCCCCGACACGCAGGTGATCCGCGTCATGTTGAAATGCAGCACTCCGGCACGCGGATAATCGTAGAAATGAATGAAATTTCGATACGGATAATGGAGTTCCCCCGAGGCCAGCGCCTTCTGAAAATACGGCTCCACCAGCGCCCGCGCCGCCCGCATCGAGCCGGACGCGAACATCTCGCGCTTGTCCACGTTGGCCATGCGGAAACTCACCGTCATCGCCTGCGTCAGTCCGTCCGAATAACGCCCCACGCCGAATGCGCACCCCGCCGCCGCCGCCAGATCTCCGTCCCCCGAACAATCGACAAACGTATCGGCGGAAAACGACGCCTTCCCTCCCTTCGACACCGTGTCGACGCCGACGATGCGCGCCCCATTTTTCCGGACTCCCGTCAACTGGGTATGATACCGCACCGTCACGCCCGCCCCGACCAGGGACGCGTCGTAAACGCGCTTGAGCAATTCCTCGTCGAAGGCCGCGTCCATCAACACCGAGCCAAAGCCGCCGCCGCGCTGAAGCTCCATCACGATCTCCTTGAAAATCCCGCCGATCAACGAGGCCCGCCGCCCGTCGGGCGCGATCTGATCGTGAAACGCATGCCCGGAAAAAGGATTCACCAGCGCCGCCGTCGCCATGCCGCCGCAGAATCCGTAGCGTTCGATCAGAAGCGTGCGGCGGCCCCGCCTCGCCGAGGCGATCGCCGCGGCCACGCCCGACGGTCCGCCACCGCAGACGATCACGTCAAAACGCGCGGGCTCTCCAACGACCGGAGGAACCATGAGTGAGGGTATCATCGCTCCACCTTGGCAGGGAATGGGGAAACCAAGAACCGGCCGCTTCACTTTATCTGTAAAACGTGAGACGAGTAAACTTGCCTGTTCGGACCGTGGGACTGCAATGGAACTCATCCATGAAGGGCCAAGTATCCCAGCGCGATCTCGCACGCATCGCCGGAGTTTCTCCGATGACGGTTTCCCTCGCGCTTCGCGGCCATCCCTCGATTCCCTCCTCCACGCGGGCGCGCATCGTGAAGCTCGCCGAGCAGAACCATTACCGGCCCGATCCCGCGCTCGCCGCGCTCAACGCCTACCGCGCCAACCAGACGGCCTCCGCCTGCTATCATGGCACGCTCGCCTGGGTCACCGGCTTCCCCTCCCGCGAAGGCTGGCGAAAAATGATCCAGACCACGGGATATTTCGAGGGGGCCGCCGCCCGCGCCGATCAACTTGGCTATCGCCTGGAGGAATTCTGGATCGCCGAACCCGGACTCAACGCAAAACGCGCCACCCAGATACTCCTTTCCCGCGGCGTCCGAGGGTTGATCATCGCCCCCCTGCCCGTTCCTCGCGGGAAGCTCGACCTCGACTGGCGCCAGTTTTCCGCCGCCTCCCTCGGCTTCTCCCTCGTCGAACCGAAACTGCATGTCGTCATGAACAATCAGTTTCGGAACATGAAGCAGGTCGTGAAACAACTCCACATGCTCGGCCACCGGCGCATCGGGCTGGCCATGCCTTCCGCCAACGACGAACGCGTGGATCACAACTACCTGGCGGGCTTTTGGATCGCGCAGCAGGACGCGCCTCCGGACGCCGCGCGGCTGGAAGCGCTGCTGGCAAAGGATTTCTCCAAAAAAACCTTCAACGCCTGGTTCCGCCGCACGCGCCCCGACGCCATCGTCGTCGCGACCTCCCACCACGATCAAGTCACCGGCTGGCTGAGCGAACAGGGCCTTCGGGTGCCCGCCGATATCAGCCTTGTCGTCGCCGCCTTGCCTCACGGGGACACCGTGATTTCAGGAGTGGACGAAAACGTGCCGTCCATCGGCGCCCACGCGGTCGAGACCGTCGTCGGCATGATCCATCGCAACGAGCGCGGCGTGCCCGCGCGCCCCTTCAGTCTTTTGATCGAGGGCGTGTGGACCGATGGTCGCACCGCCTGCGCACGGCGTGTTTCAGCCGCCAAGGCTCGTCCAAAATCAAAACGCCAAAGCCGCCCCCGCTCCACTTCGTGAAACCTGCCCGGAGGACAACAGGGATGTTCAAACATTCCGATAAGATAGGGACCTCCCCTTCAAAATGCCGGTTTACACGCTCGGCCGTCGAATAAACTAAAATGATCCCCTCAATGCCCCATCGCATAACCAACTGCTACGGCCAGGCCCGGGTGTCGCGCCTGCAAGGCCGCACCGTTTCCGTGTTCAAACCTTCCTCGTGGGAGGAGGGCTACAGCCACCACGCGCACCTCACTTCGCTCGGCGACAGGCTCTTCGCCACCTGGTCGATCGGCTGCATGCACGAGGACGGCCCCGGCCAGCGCATGGTCATGGCGACCTCGGACGACCTCGGCGAAACCTGGGCCGCGCCGTCCACCGTCGTCCCGGCCGTCCGCGGCTCATGCGCCGACACCTGCGTCACCAATGGCGGCCTGCTCATCAACGGCTCCGCCATCGCGGCCTTTTACAGCAGCTATGATCACACCATGGAGGCGCTGCTCAAGTTCGCCCATGCGGGCGTGAACGAAAACTGGCGCATAAGCACCGAGACGGTTCGCGACGTCTATGCGGGCGTCGTCACTTCTGCCGACGGCGGGAGCACATGGAGCGCAACGGCCCCGCACATACCCGGCCTCATCATCAATCTCGCTCCCACTCGCCTCGACAGCGGTCGCCTCTTCACCACCGGCCACCGGCTCAACGCCTACACCGACGATCCTTCCGGCCTCTCCGGTTGGAAAATTTCTCCACTGCCCGGCCTGCCCGAAGGATACTACGAGCGCGCCGGCGGACACCGCCCCGTCCTCGCCGAGTGGCGCCACCTCGGCATCTGCGAGGGCGCGATCCAGGAGGTCCCCGGCCAGCCGCTCCGCTTGATCTTGCGCACCAACAAGGGCTACCTCGCCGCCGCCGAGAGCCTCGACGACGGCGCCAGCTGGAGCGCGCCGCAGCTCACCCGGTTCAGCGATTGCGGCAGCCGTTTCCAATTTGGACGCCTGCCCGACGGCCGCCACTTCTCCCTCTCATGCCCCGACAACGTCACCCCGCGCGCCGGCCTGCGCCGCACGCCGCTCGTGCTCGCGCTGAGCGAGGACGGCGACGTGTTCGACCGCCACTTCATCGTCGGCGACGAGCCCGACCGCCCGCTCGACTTCCCCGGGGCCTACAAACACGGTCGTTATGGTTATCCCTACCTCCACGTCCTCGGCGACCGTGTCTTCGTGATCAATTCCGTCGGCAAAGAAGATGTCGAATGCCACGTGTTTCCATTGAAGGATCTCAACTGAACCTCGTCTCGTTTTTCCCCGTTTCCATTTTTCCATGAGCCTCACCCTCGCCTCTCCCTTCCAAAACAACGCCATCCTGCAGCGCGACCAGTTGCTGCCCGTCTGGGGCTGGACCACGCCGAATAGCACGGTCCGCGTATCCTTGGGAGGCCACACCGCGCGCGCCCTCGGCAACGCCCTCGGCGAATTCTTCGTCCGCCTGCCGGCCATGCCCGCCGGCGGACCCCACACGCTCACCGTGACCGTCGCCGAGACCAACGAACGCTGGGAGGCGACTAACATTCTCATCGGCGAGGTCTGGATCGCCTCCGGCCAGTCCAACATGGAGATGCGGCTCAACGCGTGCCTGCCGCTCACCGCCGAAGTGATCGCCACCGCCGATTTTCCGCAGATCCGTTTCTTCAACGTGCCCTGCCGCGCCAATCTCGGACCGCAACGCACCATTGAAGGTTCCTGGCAGGCCGCCACCCCCGCAGCGGTCCCCCCCTTCTCCGCGGCCGCCTTCATCTTCGCCCGCCGCCTCCATCGCGAGCTCGGCGTGCCCGTCGGCATCGTCTCCACTTCATGGGGCGGCAGCCTGATCCAAAGCTGGATGAGCCGCTCCGCGCTCGCGCTCAATCCCGAGGCAAGCGACTGGCTCGCCCAATACGAAAACAAGGTCTGGAGCGAGAAACGCTGGGAGGAAATGTTGTCGGCCGGCCCCGGCGGACGCGTCAGCAACATGCCGCTCGATCCGGGCAACAGCGGCGCCCCTCAAGGTTGGCATCTCCCGTCCCTAGACGACTCCGGCTGGGCCAAGATGAAACTTCCGTCCACCTGGCAATCCGCCGGCCACCTCCACACGGGTGTGTTCTGGTTCCGGCGCACGGTGGAAATCCCCGCCGCCTGGGTCGGCCGCGAGCTGACGCTCCACCTCGGCGCGGTGGACAAACAGGACATCTCCTACGTGAACGGCGTCGAGGTCGGCCGCATGGGCAAGGACCGCGAGGATTCATACTGGAACATTCCCCGCCACTACCCGATTCCCGCCTCGGCCGTCACCGGCCGCACGCTCGTGATCGCCGTTCGCGCTTATTCCTTTGTGTATGACGGAGGCATCATCGGCGCGGACAAAGATCTGCGCCTCTCCGTTGCCGGCGACCCCGAATCGTCCCTGCCGCTGGCCGGCGACTGGCGCTACCACCTCGAACACAACCTCGGCATCGTCAACGAGGACCACGTCATGGGCCACGGCGAGCGCAACTCCCCGCACATCCTTTTCGACAACATGCTCCTGCCGTTCATCCCCTACGCCGTGCGCGGGGCGATCTGGTATCAGGGCGAAGGCAACGCCAGCAAAGCCGCGCTCTACGCCAGCCTCATGCGCGACCTTGTCCTCGACTGGCGCCGCCACTGGGGACAACCCGACTTCGCCTTTCACTTGGTGCAGCTTCCCAACTTTCAGGCGGCCAAGGAACACCAACCCGACAGCAACTGGGCGCGTCTTCGCGAGTCCCAGACCGCCGCGCTGGCCCTGCCCCACGTCGGCATGGCCGTGACCATCGACGTCGGCGACCCCGGTGACATCCACCCCAAGAACAAAGTCCCGGTCGGCGAACGTCTGGCTACCAGCGCGCTGGCCCGCACCTATGGCCGTGACCTCATCCCCAACGGACCGATCTTCAATACGCTCACCATCGGAGCCGACGGTTCCGCCCGCTGCCGTTTTCATCAGGCCGGCAAAGGACTCACCACCACCGACGGACAACCACCGCGCCTTTTCTTCATCGCCGGCGACGACCGTGTATTCCACTCCGCCAAGACCCGCATCGAAGGGACCGAGGTCGTGGTGAGTCATCCCGCCGTGCCGCGTCCCTGCGCCGTGCGCTACGCCTGGGCCGACAATCCCGAGGGCTGCAACCTCGCCGGCCCCACCGGCCTGCCTGCCGGCCCGTTCCGTTCGGACCGGTGGTAGGAGCAGTAAGATTCTCGGGGCAAGTCCGAGTCATTTAATCAAACCACCTATCATATCGTCATCACGTTTTCCGATTCTGGTAGCCGCGAGCGCCAGCGAGTGGACGATTGACCACTCGCTGGCGCTCGCGGCCACACCAAACAAGCCGGAGGAAGCTACTTCGGAGTATCGGACCCATCGCCAATGAAACTTACCCCGTTCGCTCCCTCGCGTCTTCGCGCGGCCCTGTTGATCGCTTTTCTTGGAAGTCTCGGCCTCGCGTTCGCCGCCGAGACACAGATCCCCAAAGGCCTGCCCGCGGAAAGCCTGCCGGACGCCGCCGACTTGATCGCCTGGCCGTTAAAGCCCTACCCCGAAATGGCCGAGGGTTCCGTCGCCAACGCCTCCAGCTGGCTGCACGACGCGCCCGCCGGCAAACACGGTTCCATCCGCGCGCTCCCGAACGGACAACTCGCCTTCCAAGACGGCACGCCCGCGCGTTTCTGGGGCACGAGCACCGTGTTCGGCCTCATCTTTCCCGACAAAAAAGAGGAGATCCCCCAACTCGCCGCCGCCATCGCCGCCGCCGGTTACAACCTGGTCCGCTTTCACCACAACGACATCCCGCGCGCCGGGCTGGGATTCTTGCGCGCCGATCCGGCCAGCAACCACGCGCTCAACCCCGAGGCGATGGACACACTCGACCGCTTCGCGGCCGAACTCTACAAGCGCGGCGTTTACGTTTACCTCGATTTCGCGGACTTCCGTTCCTTCCTGCCCGAAGACGGTTTTGAAGATTGGCAGGAGCTCGAAAAACTCGGCAACAAGGGCTGGAAAGGCGTCTTCCCCCACCCCGCCATCGTCACCGCCTGGAAACGCTCGGTCACCGAGTTCCTCAACCACGTCAACCCCCACACCGGCCGCAAATGGGGCCGCGAACCCGGCGTCGTCACCGTCGAGATCATCAACGAAAACGGACAGTTCTGGGATTGGAATTTCAAGATCACCGACCGCATCCGCGCGTGGCATGGAGAACAGTGGAACCAATGGCTCCTCGCCAAATACGGCACCCGCGAAAAACTGGACCGCCAGTGGACCGACCTCTTGGGCAACAAGGGACTCTTCCCCGATGAAGACCCCTCCAAGGGCAACGTCTTCGCCCCGCTCCTCGGCATCTTCCTCGAATGGGACCGCCCCTACCGCTCCAAGACCCGCGGCACTGCCCGCGTCAACGACTGGTATGCCTTCCTCTCCGACCAGGCAGCCGGCTTCTACCGCGAGGCCGCCGCGCACATTCGCCAGCAGGGCTTCCCCGGCATCATCGTCGGCTCCCACGAACTCCAGGGACCGGCCAACCAATACGCCGAAGTCCAGGGCACCGGTGCCATCGCGGCGCATCTCTACGCGAGCGGCGGCGCGACCGCCTGGAAGGCCCGCCCCGGCTCCAAGGGCATCACGTTGAACGGCGTGGACGTCAGCACCAACAACTGGTTCTCCAACGTCCCCCGCATCAAGGTGCGCGGAACCCCCGGCATCAACGGCGAGTGGACCGGCGGCAGCCTAACCCGCCGCGCCGATGCCAACGTCGCCGTGGCCGCGATGACCGCTTTTCAAAACGTCACGCAAAGCCTGCACTTCAGCTACGGGCACCGCTGGGTCGGCGAAACCCAGCGCGACCACGACATTTCCTACCTGTGGCAGGAATATCGGAAGGAAATCGCCTTCACCTACTCCTCCATGCACGACGTGCCGTGGGTCGCCGTCAACCGCATCTGCGCCGCGCTGTTCGACCGCTCCGATTTCAAAAAATCAAAAGCCCGCGTCGATATCGCGTTCTCCACCGCCGACCGGCTCGAGCAAAACCTGCACGCCCTCGGCCTCAGCGGCGGCAGCGGCACCATCGGCGGCGGCGCGCTCTTCCTGCCTCTTCTCCACGAGGTCGAATGCGTCTTCTTCGACCAGACCTACCAAGGCGACGCGGATGTCGTGTTCATGACCGGACGCAGCGCCAGCGGCGACTACACCAAAGCCCGGCACGCCGTCCTCATCGGCGACAATCCCTTCACCGATCCCTATCACAAAAACCGCGACCTCGGCCTGCCCGCCCGCCACGTCCACCCCGCGGTGAAAGTCGTCAACCTCACCACGCCCGTCACCTTCACCGTTTCCCGCCCCTGGGACGCGGAGAAAAAACTCACCCTCCCCTCGCTTGAAGGCGCCGTCGAACTCGCCTCGATCCCGCCCGGCGCGCAACCCATCGGCGTGAGCGAAGACGGCAAATACACCTTCGGCTGGCTCGACGACCGCTTCCTCGTGCTCCCCAACGGACGCGTCTTCGAGAGCGCCATCGGCGACATCCAATGGCTGTATCGCCTCTACCTTGCCGCCTGCAAACGCTGGGACATCGACACCGCCGGAAACACCCCCGGCGGCACGTTTTACCAATCCGACACCGGCGAACTCACGGTGGACTGGGCCCACGGCACCACCGTCATCGACACCACCCGCACACAGGGCTTTTCGGGCTTCATGGGCTGGCGTCCCGAGAACCGCACCCAGGATCTCCAGGCCTCCATCGACGTCCCCTACGGCAACGTGCTCGCCACCGCCACCGACGGCAAAGATCTCCGCGACTCCCGCCGCATCCTGCTCGTCGCCACCGGCCGCATGCAAAACACCGGCCAACAGCTCGGCCTCGATCCCAAGGGCTTCCTCAACTACACCAACACCGGCCGCGCCCCCGCGCTCGTGGAAGGCCTGCGCGGTGAAGTGAGCCTGCGCTCTTCCCTCGCCTCAGGCTTGAAAGTCCACGCCCTCGACTCCCAAGGCCGGCGCCTCGGCATCGTGCCCGCGACCGTGCAAGACGGCCGGCTCACCTTCACGCTCAGCCCGCGGTGGGCGACCATCTGGTTTGAAATCAGCACCAGTGAGATTCCTGGACCTTCAGCAACCGTCACGTCCGGCTGGCCGCTGATCGAAAAGCCCCGCGTCCAACCCGTGCCCGTGCCGGACCTGCTTCCCGTCACCACCTTCTTCGAGTTGGCCAACCGCTCCCAAACCAAGGAAGCCCCGGCCGCCTCCGCCGCCGCAACTCGCTCCGTCCGACACACGCTCCGCAGCTTCGCCGCCGACAAAACCTTCCAGACCTACGGCAACATCCTCGCGGAGATCGCGCCCGATTCCGACCACGGCTCCATCCTGAAAGCCCGCTTCGGCAAAGTGAACCAAGAGTGGGCCGGCGGTTTCTGGTTCATGACCGCGCCCACCGTGATCGCCCCGAAAACCTGCACCGGCTTCGGGTTTACCTTCAAGGGCGACGGCACCCAACCGCGCGAAGCCTATCTCACGCTCCGCGACGATCAGGGCGCGAGCTATCGCAGTAAAAACCTCAACAGCCTCTTCGAAAACGACGGCTGGCAGGACATCGAACTGACCGCCGCCGACTTCAGCATCTCGCCGGAGATCGCCAAAAAGAATCCCGAACTCGCCAAGACCCTCGCGTCCACACCCGACCTGACGCGCATCAAGCGCATCGACTTTGTCTGCATCGGGCCGCTCATGGACCGCGCCTCCACCGGACTGTTCGCCGCGTTCCACCTCCTCTCGCCGCCCGTCGTCGCGGCCGAATTCGCTTTGGCCGCTCCCGCCCTCGCTCCGTCGGCCTCACTGACGATTCCCTTCGTCGCAGACGCCGTCATCACCGCCGACGGTGTCGCGGATGAAGCCGTCTGGGCAAAAGCCCTGTCCTTCGCGATGGATGAAAACGCCGTTCCCGCCTGGCACTCCTTCGGCTCGCACGTCGTGAGTGGCAAGCACCTGCAAGGCGAAGGCGCCGGCTTCTGGCTGCTGGCCACGGACAAGGGACTCGCCCTCATCGGCAACATCCGCACCGGCCGCCCGACCGTCGTCACGGAACGCCCCGATTGGTATCACAACGACTGTCTCGAACTCTTCGTTGACGCGACCAACGCCGGCGGCAGGCCCGACAAACAAATTTTCCTCGCCTACCGGCAGGCCAACCGCGACGTCGCTTCGAGCAACGATCCCTCCATTCAGATCGGTCGCGCCAACACGCCCGACGGCTACGTGATTGAGGCGTTTCTTCCCTGGAGCGCGCTCGGATTTCCCTCCCGCCCCGCCGGCACCTTCGGCATGGAGCTGCAGATCGACTTCGCCGAACCCGGCCGAGGCCGGACGCTGCAAATGGTCTATGGCACCGGCACCAACGAAGCCTGGATCAAGTCCGACCGCTTCCTGAAATTCACCATCCAACAACCGTGACCGCATTCGCGACAGGCGCTCACGCTTGCGGCCGCACGCCAACCAAGTCGAAGCACCCTTCGGGGTATTGGCCCCATGGAGCATCTTAGGGCGGTTCAACTAAAACTGTAGCTTGAAAGGAGGACGGACCTTGTAGGACCGCTGGCCAAGGGCAGAGGCGTAAAGCAAGCTGCCCTTGGCCAGCGGTGTTGGGGAGGGTCGGCCGGCCGGCCGGCCCTCCCCGCCTGCGGTGAGTTCGTGAA